>CAMCOS010000038.1 GCA_945876565.1 Lautropia mirabilis
TGAAGAACCATCAACCTTGATCTGATACATGCCATCGGCCTGCCCCACGAACGAGCCTTTACCGTGGAAAAACTCGACCTTGTTTTTCTTGAAGAGATACAAAATGCCATCGTTGTTTTGCTTAACAACATCGTTCTTGCGGCCAAGCATTTTGTCAAGCTTCAAAGACACGCCTTTGACCTCGATGCCATGGTCTTGCAGATGACGATTGACTTGCTCAAAATGTTCCGACGATTGCAACAGCGCCTTCGAAGGAATACAACCGACGTTGGTGCACGTGCCGCCCGGTGCGGGACCACCATTGCCGTTTTGCCAAGCGTCGATACAAGCCACTTTCATTCCAAGCTGGGCCGCACGAATCGCAGCAATATAACCACCAGGGCCCGCCCCGATCACAACCACATCAAACTGTTTAGACATTGATCTTCCGTTTAAATATCAAGCAACAAACGCTGCGGATCTTCAAGCGCTTCCTTCATGGCCACGAGCGCCAGTACCGCTTCCCGGCCATCAATGATTCGGTGATCATAAGAAAGTGCGAGGTAATTCATGGGTCGGATCACGATCTGACCGTTCTCAACAACAGCGCGCTCTTTCGTCGCGTGAACGCCCAGGATGGCAGACTGTGGTGGGTTAATAATGGGCGTTGACAGCATGGATCCAAAAACACCGCCATTCGAGATTGAGAACGTACCGCCAGTCATCTCTTCGATACCGAGCTTGCCATCGGCTGCCCGCTTACCAAAATCAGCGATCGTTTTTTCAACCTCGGCAATTGACATCTGGTCTGCGTTGCGCAGGATAGGCACCACCAGACCGCGGGGGCTACCGACCGCAATGCCGATGTCAAAGTAACCGTGGTAGATGATGTCCTTGCCATCGACCGAGGCATTGACAACCGGGTAACGCTTTAGCGCAGCCACAGCCGCCTTGACAAAGAATGACATAAAGCCGAGCTTGACGCCGTGTTCTTTCTCAAACTTGTCTTTGTAGCGATTGCGCAAGTCAATCACGCCTTGCATGTTGACTTCATTAAATGTAGTGAGAATGGCGTTTTCTTGCTGCGACTGCAACAGGCGCTCAGCCACACGTGCGCGCAGGCGGCTCATTGGCACACGCTGCTCCGGACGACCGTCCAAGGATGCCGTCATGGCGGGCACCGGCGCAGCAGAAGCAGCAACGGCTTGTGGCTGTGCAGCCATCGCATCAGCTTTGGTCACGCGACCATCCCGACCTGTACCGGAGACGCCATGCGCAGACATACCCTTTTCAGCCAGAATCTTGCTGGCGGCTGGCGATGCAACACCGGCCGAGCTGGCTGCAGCCGGGGCCGCCGCTAGCGGGGCTGCCGCCACTGGCGCCAAAGCCGGTGCAGGGGCTGCAGCGGCTTGGGTCGCAGGCTTGGCTGCTGGGGCAGTGGCTTGCGCTGCAGTGTCGATCTTGGCTAGCAACTCACCCGAATGCACGGTGCTGCCGTCAGGCTTGACAATCTCCGTCAGAACGCCTGATGCTGGCGCTGGCACTTCAAGCACAACTTTGTCAGTTTCAACTTCAATCAAGATTTCATCGGCCTGTATGGCTTCGCCTGGCTGCTTCTTCCAGGTCAGCAAGGTGGCCTCTGAAACCGACTCGGACAGTTGGGGCACTACTACCTCTGATATAGACATGTCTGATTTCCGTAAGTATCAATTCAAAAATAAATCGCTTGACCGCATGGACGTCACACTACTTGCTCAGCACAAACGCCTTGATTCGGCCAAATGCCTGGTCGATAAGTCCCTTTTGCTGCTCAAGGTGCTTGGCCATATAACCCACCGCTGGTGAAGCCGATGCGGCTCGGCCTGCATATGCGAGCTTTTGTCCTTTGACTAGATTCTCGTACAAGTGATGCTCAACATAGAACCAAGGGCCTTGGTTCTGCGGCTCATCCTGCACCCAAACCACCTCAGTGGCTTTACTGTACTTACGCAGCTCAGTGTCGAACATCTTGTGCGCAAAAGGATAGAGCTGCTCCACACGCACGATGGCAACATTGTTGGCCTGACGCTCAGTTCTAGCATTGACGAGATCGTAGTAAACCTTGCCGGAACACACCAAAACACGCTTGACAGACGCTGGATCAATCGAGGCATCCACCTCGCCGATGATGGGCTTGAACCGTGATGAAGCCAAGTCCTTCAGCGGCGAACCTGCATCCTTGTTACGCAACAATGACTTAGGTGTCAGGATGACCAAAGGCTTGCGGAACTGACGGATCATTTGGCGACGCAACAGATGAAAAATCTGCGCGGCGTTGGTTGGCTGAACCACCTGAATGTTATTGTCGGCACATAGCTGGAGGAAACGCTCGATACGGGCTGATGAGTGCTCCGGACCTTGACCTTCGTAGCCATGCGGCAACATCAGGGTCAGCCCTGACTGTCGGCCCCATTTAGCCTCGCCCGACACGATAAACTGATCGATCACAACCTGCGCGCCGTTGACGAAGTCGCCAAACTGCGCTTCCCAAATGGTCAAGGTATTGGGGTCAGCACATGAGTAGCCGTACTCAAAGCCCAACACAGCTTCTTCCGACAAAACCGAGTCAATCACCGTAAAGGGTGCCTGGCCATCAACCACGTTTTGCAGCGGAATATAAGTGCCGTCATTCCAGCGCGCGCGGTTCTGATCGTGCAGAACCGCATGTCGGTGTGTAAAGGTGCCTCGACCAGAGTCTTGACCCGTGATACGAACGGCGTAACCCGATGCCACTAGCGTGGCAAACGCCAAATGCTCGCCCATGCCCCAATCCAGGTTCAAATCACCGGCAGCCATTGCACGCCGATCATTGAGGAGCTTGTTAACCAATGGGTGGGGTGTAAAACCCTCAGGTACGGTCGTGATGCGCTCACCGATTCGCTTGAGCTCAGCTATCGGCACACCAGTGTCTGCCTGATCAGTCCATTTGGCGCCGAGATACGGTGTCCAATCGATTGCGTACTTGCTCTTGTAGTCTGTCAGCACCGGCTCAATGGTGCGCTGGCCATCTTCCATGTACTGACGATAGGTCTTGACCATTTCATCACCCTCGCCTTCAGCCAAGACGCCCTGCGTGGTGAGCTTGTCAGCGTAGAGCTTGCGGGTTCCCGAGTGTTGACCGATGCGCTTGTACATCAGCGGTTGAGTCAACGAAGGCGTGTCCTGCTCGTTGTGACCGAGCTTACGGAAACACACGATATCAACCACAACATCGCGACCAAACGTCATCCTGAAGTCCAGCGCCAGACGCGTGGCAAACACCACCGCCTCTGGATCGTCGCCATTGACGTGAAACACCGGCGCTTCGATCATCTTGACCACATCGGTACAATAAATCGTCGAACCCTTGTCCCGTGGATCTGATGTCGTAAAGCCGATCTGGTTGTTGATCACCAAATGCATGGTACCACCCGTACCATAGCCACGGGTCATCGCTAAGTTCAGCGTCTCCATCACCACGCCTTGGCCCGCAAATGCGGCGTCGCCGTGCACCAAGACACCGAGCACCTGCTTGCCATGCTCGTCACCGCGACGCTCTTGACGCGCACGCACACTTCCCTCAACCACTGGGTTCACAATCTCGAGGTGCGATGGGTTAAACGCCAAGGACAAATGAACCGGACCACCACGCGTGGACAGGTCGCTCGAAAAACCGTTGTGGTACTTGACGTCACCATCGCTCAGGCCCTCGGCATGCTTGCCCTCAAACTCAGCGAACAAATCAGCAGGCATTTTGCCCATGATATTGACCAGCACGTTGAGCCGTCCGCGGTGAGCCATGCCGACCACAATTTCTTGAATACCGCAATCACCCGCGTGGTTGACCAATTCATCCATAGAGGCAATAAAGCTCTCACCACCCTCGAGCGAGAAGCGCTTCTGACCGACGTACTTGGTGTGCAAGAAACGCTCCAGACCCTCTGACTCCGTCAACTGCTGCAAAACGTTGCGCTTGGACTCGTTAGAGAAAACGGGCGCGCTGCGGGTTGACTCCAGCCGCTCTTGAATCCAACGTTTGACCACGGGATCAGAACAATGCATGAATTCCGCACCGATGGAGCGGCAATACGTTTCTTTCAAGGCATGAATAATCTGACGCAACGTCATGGTGCTGTCAGAGGTGAAATAAGTATTGGTCGCAGAGAATTCCTGGTCCATGTCCAGATCGGTCAGTCCGTAAAAGGCTGGGTCGAGCTCTGGAATATCATCGCGATCATGAAGCTTCAAGGGATCTAGATCTGCCCAGCGAGAGCCCAGCGTGCGATATGCGGCAATCAACGACTGAACGTGCAACTGCTTGGAAGCAACTGTCAGATCGACTTTCTGAGCACCCATGGACGACGAGCCCTGACGGGCTCGTTGGGCAAATGACTCGACGATTGGTGCATGCGGCAAATCACGCGTCTGCATCTGGCCATCGGTGGCCGGCAGGTTTTGTAACTGGTCGAAATACGCTCGCCAATTTTCAGGAACCGCTGTGGGATTATTTAGATAGGACTCGTAAAGTTCTTCGACGTACGGCGCATTACCGCCAAACAGGTACGAGTTTTGTAACGCTTCAATTTGCGAGGACATGAACGCTTCACCTAACCGGGTGCTTCACCCGAAAACGATGCAGAAAACCTTCCGCTTACTCGGCCTTACCGATTGGCGGATAGCAGGGCGAAAGGCAGCTTTATAGCCTTGAAAGCCATGGCGAAGTGTAACGCACACATCCCGTGAAGGCGCATAAATATTGAACATTTTTCAGAAAAAACGACCAAAATGATGCTGCATCGCGACATAAAAAGTCCATTCTTTCCTCCCTCAACCCCCTCATAAACGGTAAGCTTCTGTAAGCTCTCTTTATAATTTCAATGCCTGAACGTGAAGCTCACGAGAGTCAGAGCAAACAACTGCAACCAGACGAAAGAGCACCGCCATGAACCAAGACTTAACCCAGCTTGCCCTCGACTACCACGCAAACCCTCGGCCAGGAAAGATTTCCGTTACACCAACCAAGCCGCTTTCAAACCAGTTCGATCTTTCGCTGGCCTACTCTCCAGGGGTTGCGGCTGCGTGCATGGCCATCTTTGGAGAGGGCGATGATGCAGCGGCCAAATACACCTCTCGCGCCAACCTGGTTGGCGTCATCACAAACGGCACGGCCGTGTTGGGTTTAGGCAACATTGGGCCATTGGCCTCCAAGCCCGTGATGGAGGGCAAAGGGTGCCTATTTAAAAAGTTTGCCAATATTGACGTCTTTGATATTGAACTCAATGAAACCGACCCAGACAAGCTCGTAGACATCATCGCGGCGCTCGAGCCCACGCTTGGCGGCATCAATCTTGAAGACATCAAGGCCCCTGAGTGCTTTTACATAGAACAAAAGCTGCGCGATCGCCTAAAAATCCCTGTCTTTCACGACGATCAACACGGAACCGCCATTATTTCATCTGCAGCCATCATGAATGGACTGCAACTTGTGGGCAAGCCCATGGACTCGGTCAAGTTGGTTTGCTCGGGCGCAGGCGCCGCGGCCATCGCCTGCCTGGATCTGCTGGTCCACCTTGGCATGAAGAAAGAGCACATCATCGTGTGTGACTCACGCGGCGTCATCTGGGAAGGTCGCGAACAGAACATGGAGCCCAACAAAGCCCGCTATGCCCGCAAGACCGACATGAGAACCCTAGCGGACGCTTGCAAATCCGCGGACGTGTTCCTTGGCTGCTCAACCAAAGACGTTTTGACAGCCGATATGGTCAAAAGCATGGGCACTCAACCCCTAATTCTGGCATTGGCCAACCCCGACCCTGAAATCCGTCCTGAAATTGCAAAAGAAGCCCGACCTGACTGCATCATTGCCACAGGGCGATCGGACTTCCCAAACCAGGTCAACAACGTACTCTGCTTTCCGTTCATCTTCCGAGGCGCACTGGATTGCGGTGCGACTCGTGTCACTGAAGAGATGAAGCTTGCCTGCGTCAAGGCCATCGCCGATTTAGCCCAGGCTGAGCAAACCGACGAAGTCGCCCAAGCCTACCAAGGCCAAGAGTTAAGCTTTGGCCCGGAATACATCATTCCCAAACCGTTTGACCCGAGACTGATTGTCACGATCGCGCCTGCGGTCGCTCAGGCAGCTGCTGAATCGGGCGTGGCGCTCAGGCCCATCGAGGATATCGAGGCCTATAAACAGAAACTGCAATCTCAGGTGTACCACTCAGGACAAATCATGCGCCCGCTGTTTCATCAGGCCCGCCAGGCCCCCAAGCGGGTTCTGTACGCGGATGGTGAAGACGAGCGCGTACTGCGTGCAGCGCAAACGGCCATCGATGAAAAAATTGCGCAACCTATCCTCATCGGTCGACCTGCGGTGATTGAAATGCGCATTCAAAAACTTGGCTTGCGCATGAAATCTGGTGAAACATTTGAGATCGTGAACCCCGAAGACGATAATCGTTTCCATGAAAGCTGGAACGCTTACTACCAATTGCGAGCACGCCACGGAGTTACCCCCACCATTGCCAAAGCCATGGTGCGCAAACACAATACGCTCATCGGTGTGCTGTTGATGCAACGCGGCGATGCCGATGCCATGATTTGCGGTATCGGCAGCCGGTTTGATAACCAACTCAAATACATCGATGAGGTCATCGGGCTTAAGCCAGGCGTAAAAACATACGCTGCCATGAACGTTTTGATGCTGCCTGAGCAGACGCTGTTCATTTGCGACACACACGTCAACGAAGACCCGGACGCGGAACAAGTTGCAGACATGGCTATTGAGGCAGCAGCGGAGTTACAACGCTTTGGAATTGAGCCTAGAGTAGCCTTGCTTTCACACTCGAACTTTGGCAGCCGCACAACGGCTTCAGCCCGCAAGATGGCAAAAGCGCGTCAGATCCTACACGAGCGCGCGCCAGCGCTCAATGTGGATGGCGAAATGCAAGCTGACTCTGCTCTTTCCGAGTCCATTCTGAAGTCCAACTATCCTGACTCAACCCTATCCGGACCGGCCAATCTGTTGATCATGCCCAATATCGACACGGGTAACGTCACTTACAACCTCTTAAAGATGACGGGAAGCAACGGTGTCGCCATTGGTCCGATTTTGCTTGGCGCGGCCCGGCCCGTTCACATTCTCACCAACAGCTCAACCGTGCGACGAATCATTAACATGACTGCGCTCGCAGTGGTTAATGCCCAGATCGAGTCACGCAACCAAGAAAACCCAGCTGGATAACGCATGGGATAGCCCAGTTATGCTGGCAATCCATGACACTGCTCAGACTTAAAAACAAACGCCGCAGTCAGCGGCGTTTGTTTTTTGCACCAGGCCAAACACCACATCGGGGTTCGGCAAATGGACATCACAAGACTATTTGTACTTACGTGCCTCATGGCCCGTATAAAGCTGGCGTGGACGGCCAATCTTGTATTCCGGGTCAGACAACATCTCGTTCCACTGGGCGATCCAGCCAACCGTGCGCGCCAAAGCAAAAATGGCCGTGAACAAGGCTGTTGGTATGCCAATGGCCCGCTGCACAATACCCGAGTAAAAGTCCACATTGGGATATAGCTTGCGCTCAACAAAATACGGATCTTCGAGTGCGATGCGCTCGAGTTCCATGGCGAGCTTAAACAAAGGATCATTTTCTAAACCCAGCGCTGCCAGCACTTCCTTGCAGGTTTGCTGCATCAGCTTGGCGCGCGGATCATAGTTTTTGTAGACCCGATGGCCAAAGCCCATCAGGCGAACACCTGAGTCCTTATCCTTGACCTTCTCCATGAACTCACCAACCTTGGCAACGCCACCATTGGCTTGCAACTCTTCGAGCATGTTCAAGCAAGCCTCATTGGCGCCGCCATGTGCCGGACCCCACAGGCAAGCCACACCAGCAGCGATGGCCGCAAAGGGGTTGGTGCCTGAAGAGCCACACAAACGCACAGTGGAAGTCGATGCATTTTGCTCATGATCAGCGTGCAAGATAAAAATACGATCCAGAGCACGTTCAACCACATCATTGACCACATAAGACTCACAAGGTGTGGCGAACATCATGCGCAGGAAATTGCCGGTGTAGCTCAAATCATTTTGCGGGTAGATGTAAGGCTGACCAATGGTGTACTTGTATGCCATGGCGACCAAGGTCGGCATCTTGGCAATCAGGCGAATCGCGGAGATATGACGATGACGTTCGTTGGTAATGTCAGTCGAATCATGATAGAACGCTGACATCCCGCCAACCAAGCCGGTCAACACCGCCATTGGGTGCGCATCTCGGCGAAAGCCTCGCATAAAGAACTGCATTTGCTCATTAACCATCGTGTGCAAAGTCACTTGACGGTCAAAGTCAGCCTTTTGCTCCGGCGTTGGCAACTCACCATTCAATATCAGGTAAGAAACCTCCATAAAGTCGCAATTGACAGCAAGCTGCTCAATGGGGTAGCCACGATAGAGCAGCTCGCCCTTATCACCGTCGATATAGGTAATGGAAGACTGACATGACGCCGTGGCCATAAAACCTGGGTCATACGTGAACATGCCCGTTTGCCCGTAGAGCTTACGGATGTCGATCACATCTGGCCCGACTGAGCCACGGTAAACGGGTAGATCGATCGAGGGTGTGCCATTCGAAAACGATAGCGTGGCCTTGTTATCAGAAAGTTTCATTCATTTATCCTCGTTTCACTCGCAGTTCACGCTGCACGCAGTCGAATCAGCACATCGCAAACCTCTGGGCAGTCAAGTGAGCCTTCGGGCTCCTTGCGCGATAACAAAATGTCCAACAGATCATTGTCTCCCAACTCGAACAAGAGGGCCAAGCCTTGCACGTCCGCATCGGTAAGCTTGGTTTCATGAGCGTCCAGAAAACGCGTAATGATGAGATCGTTTTCTAGCAGCCCCCGGCGGGCGCGCCAGCGCAGCCGGGTTCTTTCAAGTTCGGTTAGGCTAGTCATTGTTTGACGCTCTCAACTATACCGTACGACGAACGAGCATCTCTTTAATCTTGCCAATTGCCTTGGTTGGATTTAAGCCCTTGGGACAGACGTCCACACAATTCATGATGGTGTGGCAACGAAACAGTCGATATGGATCCTCAAGGTTGTCCAAACGCTGCGCAGTGGCCATGTCGCGGCTGTCGGCGATAAAGCGATACGCCTGCAGCAAACCGGCCGGACCGACAAACTTGTCCGGATTCCACCAAAACGACGGGCACGATGTTGAACAGCAGGCACACAAGATGCACTCGTACAGACCGTTCAACTCTTCACGCGCCTCAGGCGATTGCAAACGCTCTTTCTCAGGTGGCGGCGTGTCGTTGATCAGATAAGGCTTGATCGAGTGATACTGGTTAAAGAAGTGCGTCATGTCGACGATCAGGTCACGGATCACCGGCAAGCCAGGCAATGGACGCAAGACGATAGGCTCTTTAAGCTCGCGCAAATTGGTTGTACACGCCAAACCATTTTTGCCATTGATGTTCATGGCATCAGAGCCACAAACACCTTCACGGCAGGAGCGCCGCAAAGCCAGGCTGTCGTCAACGTCGCTCTTGATGCGGATTAATGCATCAAGCAACATCTTGTCAGTTGGCTGAAGCTCAACCTCGAGTTTCTGCATGTAAGGGCGATCGTCTTTATCAGGATCGTAGCGATAGATTTCAAATTTCACGATGCGTTTTGTGCTCATGATGTCATCCCTGATTCAATCAGAAGGTACGGACTTTGGGTGGGAAGGAGTCAACGGTCAGTGGCTTTAACTGAACCGGCTTGTAGTCGAGTTGATTGCCTTTCGAATACCAAAGCGTGTGCTTCATCCAGTCTTGGTCGTTGCGATCTGGGAAGTCGTCCAGCGCATGTGCGCCACGGCTTTCTTTGCGGGCAGCAGCCGAGTGGATCGTGGCGCGAGCCACATCAATCATATTTTGCAACTCAAGTGCCTCGATGCGTGCTGTATTAAAGACCTTTGACTTGTCCTTGTATGCAACATTGGCCACTTGATGCGCAAGATCATCGATCAAATCGCAGCCCTCATTGAGCATGTCCAATGTGCGGAACACACCACAATGCTTTTGCATGGTCTGACGAATGGCGTTGCCGACATCCTGTGTGTTCTCACCAGCGGTGCGAGACTCTAATTCATCAAATCGCGCCAACGACCTGTCAACAGACTCTTGCGACAAGGTCTGATGGGCATGTTGCCGCTCAGGATGAGACTCAACAATGTGGTTACCCGCAGCACGGCCAAAGACAATGAGGTCAAGTAGCGAGTTAGTGCCCAGACGATTGGCGCCGTGTACGGATACCGCCGCAACTTCACCGATGGCGTATAGGCCATTGACCACTTTGGAGCTGCCATTTTCCCAAGACACGACCTGACCGTGATAGTTGGCAGGTACACCACCCATCTGATAGTGAATGGTCGGGACGACCGGAATGGGCTCGCGGATCGGATCGACGTTGGCAAACTTGATGGCAATCTCACGAATCGATGGCAAACGCTTATTGATGGTATCGGCGCCAAGATGGTCGAGCTTCAGAACCACGTAGCTGCCATCAGGACCGCACCCACGACCCTCTTTGATTTCTTGGTCCATGCAACGCGAGACGAAATCCCTCGGTGCCAAGTCCTTCAAAGTCGGTGCATAGCGCTCCATGAAACGCTCACCGTCTTTGTTAAGCAAAATGCCGCCCTCACCGCGCACGCCTTCAGTCACCAAGACGCCCGCGCCGGCCACACCGGTGGGGTGGAACTGCCAGAACTCCATGTCCTGCAATGCAATACCAGCACGGGCTGCCATGCCCATGCCGTCACCCGTATTGATGAAGGCATTGGTAGAAGCGGCCCAGATACGACCTGCACCACCGGTGGCCAACACAGTCGTCTTGGCCTCCAGAATGTAGATGTCGCCGGTCTCCATCTCGAGTGCCGTTACGCCAAGCACGTCGCCATCGTCATTGCGGATCAGGTCCAGCGCCATCCACTCAACGAAGAACTGTGTGCGGGCGGCAACGTTGCGCTGATAGAGTGTGTGCAAGAGTGCGTGACCCGTGCGGTCTGCCGCTGCACAAGCTCGCTGCACTGGTTTCTCGCCAAAGTTAGCGGTGTGGCCTCCAAATGGACGCTGGTAGATGGTGCCGTCGGGGTTGCGGTCAAACGGCATGCCGAAGTGCTCAAGCTCGTACACAGCATTGGGCGCTTCACGACACATAAACTCGATGGCATCTTGGTCACCGAGCCAGTCTGACCCTTTGACGGTGTCATACATATGCCAGTACCAACTGTCTTCGCTCATGTTGCCAAGTGACGCACCAATGCCACCCTGCGCTGCAACGGTGTGCGAACGAGTCGGAAAAACTTTGGACAATACTGCTACCGAGAGACCCGCCTGAGCGAGCTGCAACGAACAGCGCATGCCGGATCCACCGGCGCCTACCACCACCACATCGAACTGACGGCGAGGCAAGGATTTAGCTAAAGCCACCACGATTTAAGCCCCCCAGATAATGACGACGAAATAAATGAACGATCCAGCCAGCCACAAAAGCGTGAGTACCTGCAAGGCTAACCGAATACCAACCGGCTTGACGTAATCCATCCAGATGTCGCGAATGCCGATCCATGCGTGCCAAGACAAAGACAAAAACGCCAAAGTTGCGAGCACTTGACCAAGCGGCAAGCCACCGAAACTGAACGTAAATAAACCGACCCAAGCCTCATACGTGAAGCCCGGCATCATCAGAATACCGACCAACAAAATGAGCGTGTAGACAGCCAGAATGATGGCGGTGATCCGCTGGACCATGAAATCGCCAACGCCATAGTGCGCACCAACGACTAGGCGCTTTGCGCCAATTTTTTCAGGTGTAGCCATGGTTACCAAACTCCGAACAATTTGAGTGCAAACACAAATGTCAGACCAAGGCTGACCCCAAAAACAACGCCAGCGCTTTTCTGGGCTGCGTACTTGTCAAGACCGTGATGAGAGTCAAGCGCGAGATACCGAATGCCCGCACAGAAGTGGTGCAGATAGGCCCAAATGAGCACCAGGAAAATGATTTTCACAATCGGAAAGCCCGCAACCACGGCAAACGCCTCAAAACCTGCCGGCGACATGCTCATGGCAAACAACGGCAAGATCAACACTGGCAGCAGCAGGAATAACAACGCGCCACTGACTCGGTGAAGAATCGAGAGTCGACCTGCCAGAGGCAGGCGGTATTTGAGAATTTGCCCAACGCTGATATTTCTATATTGCGGGCGCGGCTTGGTTTTGCTATCTGACATGCTGGCCTCTTTCATCCTTAAAACAACCGGTAAATTTTATTGTGCTTCATCCAAGCGTACTAACACCGTATTTTCGCTGATTGGCGAGCTTGACTCAAATCAACTTTTTCTCTTTCTACATCAAAGTGTTGCGATAAAAATACTGATCAGTCAGATAATGACCATATCGTAATTCTACCGCACGGTCACCGTAGGTGTATGAGACCCGGTCAACCCTAAGCAAAGGTTGATCAACTTGAATTTGTAATAGCGTGGCGATGTCTTGTGCAGCAGGCACGGCGCGCAAGCGCTCATCGGCTCGAACCATGCTAATGCCGAACCTCGCTTCGAAAAAACCATAGAGCGGGCCCTGATTCTCAGTCAAAAGCGACATACTCAAGCCTTTGAATAAAGCAGCCGTGAGGTAGATATCGTCCACAACAGTGGGCTTACCACGAAACCGCAGTAGGCGTCTAATGTAGACAAGGCCATCCCCACTTCGCAGGTCAAGAGCGGCCGCTGCCTCGGCGTTGGCCCTGATCTTACGGCACCAAAGAATCTCGCTTTCTGCCGGCACCGCCTCGCCATCGCTAGGTGCAAGCCGCAAAAACCTAAAACGCACCACGGGTTCCCGGTGAGTGGCCACGAAAGTGCCTTTGCCTTGTCGGCGAATCAGGATGTGCTCACCCGCAAGCTCGTCGATTGCTTTGCGCACGGTGCCCTGGCTGACATGAAAGCGTTTGGCTAGATCAAATTCACTTGGGATCATCTCGCCAGGCTTCCATTCGCCATTTTCCAACGCTTGCAAGAGCAAACGCCGAATTTGCTGATATAGAGGGCTAAATGCAGCGGTTTGCTCCCGCCTGACAGGTGCCTGGAACTGCACAGGAGAGTCCTTTAAATCCATGGCGAGCCGAGTGTATTTTGTCCAAAGGAGATTGTCCCACAGACCGCAGCTAAACGCCAACATTCTTATGTCTTATATAAGATATAAGACTATTGACGAAACAGGAGTGTCCCATTAATATCCCCTAGATGCCCCTAATTCCATGCGTTCAAAAGGGCTAAACTTGGAGCAGTATCGACTCACCAATGAAGTCGTACAGTTTCAACAGTCACCACGACGGAGATCGGATTATGACCAAACCTGCAATGCGTGTTGCAGTCACAGGTGCCGCAGGCCAAATTGGCTACGCCCTGCTTTTCAGAATTGCTTCCGGAGAAATGCTGGGCAAGGACCAGCCCGTTATTCTTCAGCTGCTCGAAATCCCAGACGAAAAAGCCCAAAACGCCCTGAAAGGCGTGATGATGGAACTCGATGACTGCGCCTTTCCACTGTTGCAGTCAATGTCTGCCCACAGCGATCCGAACGAAGCATTCAAAGATGTTGATGTGGCATTGCTCGTTGGCTCGCGTCCGCGTGGTCCCGGCATGGAGCGCAAAGACCTCTTGACGGTCAATGCGCAAATTTTTACCGTACAAGGCAAGGCACTGAACGAAGCGGCCAGCCGCAATGTGCGCGTGCTTGTGGTGGGCAACCCCGCCAACACGAACGCTTACATCGCCATGAAGTCGGCACCGGATTTAAAGCCAGAGAATTTCACTGCCATGCTGCGCTTGGACCACAACCGTGCGCTGTCACAACTTGCGGCCAAGCTGGGGCGCCCAGTTGCTGAGATTCAGAAACTGGCCGTCTGGGGCAACCACTCACCCACCATGTATCCGGACTACCGCTTCGCCACCGTTGGTGGTCAAAGCGTTGCCAAAATCATCAACGACGATGCTTGGAATCGTGACGTGTTCATCCCAACAGTTGGCAAACGCGGTGCGGCCATCATTCAAGCGCGCGGTCTGTCCTCAGCCGCTTCGGCAGCAAACGCAGCAATTGACCACATTCATGATTGGGTGATGGGAACCAACGGCAAATGGGTCACCATGGGTATCCCATCGGATGGCACCTATGGCATTCCTGAGGGCATCATGTACGGCGTGCCGGTTACCTGCGAAGGCGGCAAGTATCACCGCATCACTGGCCTGGAGATCGATCCGTTCTCACGCGAACGCATGGATTTGACCCTTCAGGAACTGCTTGAAGAGCGTGACGGCGTAGCCGATCTCTTGAAGTAGACACTGATGCAGGCCTGCGAAAGCAGGCCTTTTTTATTCTCTGCTCCACCTAGGAGATCAAAATGACACTGCAACAATCAGCCGGCGCGCGCTTTCGTACCGCTTTGAAAGAAGAGTCGCCACTCCAAATCATTGGTGCCATCAACGCCAACCACGCATTGCTGGCTAAACGCGCGGGCTATCGTGCCATTTATCTCTCAGGTGGCGGCGTGGCGGCGGGCTCTTTAGGCCTGCCAGACCTCGGCATCAACACGCTTGACGACGTTTTGACCGACGTACGCCGTATTACAGACGTTTGCGATGTGCCACTCGTTGTCGACATCGACACAGGCTTTGGTCCATCAGCTTTCAATATCGCTCGCACAGTCAAGAGCCTGATCAAGTTTGGTGCGGCAGCTTGCCACATTGAAGACCAAGTGGGCGCAAAGCGCTGCGGACATCGCCCAGGCAAAGAAATTGTCACAACCGAAGAGATGCGTGACCGCGTCAAGGCAGCGGCTGATGCGCGCACTGATGAAAACTTTTACCTGATTGCACGCACCGATGCGATTGCCGTGCAAGGCGTGGACGCAGCCATTGAGCGCGCGCTCGCTTGCGTTAATGCTGGGGCTGACGCCATCTTCGCTGAGGCAGCTTACGACTTGCCGACTTACGACAAGTTCGTCAAGGCAGTTGGTGTGCCAGTACTTGCGAACATCACGGAGTTTGGCAAAACGCCTCTCTTTACGGTTGACGAATTGCGCTCGGTCAACGTGGCCATGGTGCTGTATCCGTTGTCGGCATTCCGTGCAATGAACAAAGCCGCTGAAACGGTCTATGAAGCAATCCGCCGTGATGGACATCAAAAGAACGTGGTCGACTTGATGCAAACACGCGATGAACTGTACGAACGTATTGGCTACCACGATTACGAGCAAAAACTTGACGCACTGTTTGCTCAAACAAAATCTTGATTCTGATCTAGTACTAAGGAGTTAATCATGGCTACCACTCGCAAACCAGCCACCCAAAAAGCCCCTGAGCAGCCAGCAGCCACCCCAAAGCCCAAAAAATCCGTCGCCCTGTCTGGCGTGATTGCTGGCAACACCGCGTTGTGCACAGTCGGTCGCACCGGCAACGATCTACACTATCGCGGCTACGATATTCTGGATTTTGCCGATGTTTGCGAATTTGAAGAAATCGCTCACCTTTTAATTCACGGCAAGCTGCCGAACAAATCTGAACTGACGGCCTACAAAGAAAAACTCAAGGCACTGCGTGGCCTGCCAGCTCAGGTGCAAGCCGCGCTTGAAGCGTTGCCAGCGTCCAGCCACCCAATGGATGTCATGCGCACGGCCGCATCGGTGCTGGGTTGCGTACTGCCAGAGAGAGATGATCACAACATCCCTGGCGCAAAGGACATCGCCGACCGCCTGATGGCAAGCCTAGGCTCAGCGCTGCTTTACTGGTACCACTACAGCCACAACGGTCGCATCATTGATGTGCAAACCGATGACGACAGCATTGGCGGTCATTTCCTGCACCTGCTGCATGGCAAGAAGCCAGACGAAGACTGGGTGCGTGCGATGCACACTTCTTTGATCCTTTACGCTGAGCATGAGTTCAACGCATCAACCTTTACGGCTCGCGTCGTAGCCGGCACTGGCGCCGA
Source organism: Lautropia mirabilis (assembly GCA_945876565.1). Taxonomy (GTDB): domain Bacteria; phylum Pseudomonadota; class Gammaproteobacteria; order Burkholderiales; family Burkholderiaceae_B; genus Algicoccus. Next base: position 16,047 of record CAMCOS010000038.1, read on the forward strand.
CATGTACTCAGCAATCACGGGCGGGATCGGTGCCTTGCGCGGTCCCAAGCACGGGGGTGCAAACGAAGTGGCGTTCGAAATTCAGAAACGCTATGAAACACCCGATGAGGCAGAGGCTGATATACGTCGCCGAGTGGAAAACAAGGAAGTCGTGATTGGCTTTGGCCACCCTGTTTACACCCTATCGGACCCGCGTAACAAAGTCATCAAGGCAGTGGCTCACCGGCTGTCCAAGAAAGCAAATAACATGAAGATGTATGACATTGCTGATCGATTAGAGAGCGTGATGTGGGACATCAAAAAAATGTTCCCCAACCTCGACTGGTTCTCCGCGGTGTCGTACCACATGATGGGTGTACCAACAGCCATGTTCACGCCACTGTTCGTGATTTCCCGCACAGCCGGTTGGTCAGCTCACATCATCGAGCAACGTATCGACAACAAGATCATCCGTCCGACGGCAAATTATGTGGGGCCAGAGAACGTGAAGTTTGTGCCGATCAATCGTCGCAAGTAATGACGGCGAGTTCCTGATAACCCTGTCTTCAGGAACTCGCAAACACAACCATCGTCTCTACTTGCCACATTCGCCTCATTACTTCGCGAGACTGCCATGAACACTGCACACCGCAAGCCACTACCCGGAACCAAGCTTGATTATTTTGATGCCCGCGAAGCAATCAATGCAATCGAAGCAGGCGCGTATGACAAATTGCCTTATACATCGCGCGTGCATGCCGAGAACCTAGTGCGCCGCTGTGATCCGGCACTACTGACCGACGCCCTCAAACAACTCATTGAGCGCAAGCGTGACCTCGACTTCCCATGGTTTCCTGCGCGCGTGGTGTGCCACGACATTCTCGGACAGACCGCACTCGTTGACTTGGCTGGCCTGCGTGACGCCATCGCGGCAAGGGGTGGCGATCCAGCCAAAGTCAATCCGGTCGTACCCACGCAACTGATCGTTGACCATTCCTTGGCGGTGGAGTGTGGTGGCGATGACCCTGATGCGTTTGAGAAGAATCGTGCCATCGAAGACCGCCGCAACGAGGATCGTTTTCACTTCATCAACTGGACCAAAAAAGCGTTTAAAAACGTCGATGTCATCCCGCCAGGAAACGGCATCATGCACCAGATCAATTTGGAGCGCATGTCGCCAGTGATTCACAGCCTTGACGGTGTGGCATTTCCGGACACGCTGGTTGGCACCGACAGTCACACGCCGCACGTCGATGCCCTGGGTGTGATTGCCATCGGTGTCGGTGGCTTAGAAGCTGAGAGTGTCATGCTAGGGCGCGCATCATGGATGCGCCTACCCGACATCATTGGCGTAAAGCTCACTGGCAAGCTGCAACCGAGCATTACCGCAACCGATCTGGTACTGGCATTAACAGAATTCCTTCGCAACCAAAAAGTAGTCTCCTCTTACCTCGAGTTTTTTGGTGAAGGTGCGTCGAACCTGACACTGGGTGACCGGGCGACCATTTCGAACATGACGCCTGAGTATGGCGCAACCGCGGCAATGTTCGCGATTGATCAGCAGACCATTGATTACCTGCGCTTGACAGGCCGCGACGAAGCGCAAGTGCAACTCGTTCAAACGTATGCCAAAAAAACAGGGCTTTGGGCTGACGATCTGGAGACCGCCGAATACGAGCGTGTGCTCGAATTTGATTTGTCTTCGGTTGTCAGAAACATTGCGGGGCCATCGAACCCACATCGCCGTGTTGCCACGACTGAACTGGCTGCCAAAGGCATCTCGGGCAAGGTTGAGAATGAACCTGGCTTGATGCCAGACGGTGCAGTGATCATCGCAGCCATTACCAGCTGCACCAACACCAGCAATCCTCGCAATGTCATTGCGGCTGGCCTACTGGCTCGCAACGCCAACGCGCGTGGGCTCACCCGCAAGCCTTGGGTCAAAAGCTCTTTGGCCCCTGGATCCAAGACTGTCGAGTTATATCTGCAGCAAGCCAATTTGTTGCCCGAATTAGAAAAGCTTGGCTTTGGAATTGTTGCGTTTGCGTGCACGACCTGTAATGGCATGAGCGGTGCGCTCGACCCCAAGATTCAACAGGAAATTATTGACCGTGATCTATACGCGACTGCTGTGCTTTCAGGCAACCGCAATTTCGATGGTCGCATCCACCCCCATGCCAAACAAGCATTTCTTGCCTCGCCGCCTCTAGTCGTGGCCTACGCGATTGCCGGCACAATCCGATTTGACATAGAAAAAGACGTGCTCGGCATCGACAAAGATGGAAAGTCGGTCACGCTCAAAGACATTTGGCCAACGGATGAGGAGATCGACGCCATCGTTGCATCGAGCGTCAAGCCGGAGCAGTTCCGTAAAGTATATGAACCCATGTTTGCCGCGAGCGTGCAAAGTGGCCAGCAGATTAGCCCGCTCTATGATTGGCGTGCCCAGAGCACCTACATTCGCCGCCCCCCCTATTGGGAAGGTGCGCTAGCGGGTGAGCGCTCACTCGCGGGCATGAGGCCTTTGGCTGTGCTCGGTGACAACATCACCACCGATCACCTCTCGCCTTCTAATGCGATTATGGCCAACAGCGCTGCCGGCGAATACTTGGCCAAGATGGGTTTGCCGCAAGAAGACTTCAACTCATACGCCACACACAGAGGTGACCACTTAACTGCACAGCGCGCCACGTTTGCCAACCCAAAACTGCTCAATGAGATGGTCACTGAAAACGGTGACATCAAACAAGGATCACTGGCCCGTGTTGAGCCCGAAGGCAAAGTCACGCGCATGTGGGAGGCGATTGAGACCTACATGAACCGCAAGCAGCCTTTGATTATCATTGCAGGCGCCGATTACGGACAAGGCTCTTCACGTGACTGGGCAGCCAAGGGCGTTCGCCTAGCAGGTGTTGAGGCGATTGCCGCTGAAGGCTTTGAGCGAATTCATCGCACCAATTTGGTGGGCATGGGGGTATTGCCGCTCGAATTCAAGCCTGGCACCACGCGCAAGACTCTAAACATCGATGGCACTGAGACGTTTGACGTGATCGGCGAGCGCACGCCGCGCGCCACGCTGACTTTGGTGATTCACCGCAAAAACGGCGAAACCCTCGAGGTACCGATGACTTGCCGTTTGGACACCGCTGAAGAAGTCTCGATATACAAGGCTGGCGGTGTGTTGCAGCGCTTTGCCCAGGATTTTCTGGATTCAGAGGCAGCCTAAACATCACGAATTGAATAGAATTCTGACGAGAGATCAACATGGCCCATGCACCACAAATTAAAGTCCCCGCCACCTACATCCGCGGCGGCACCAGCAAAGGTGTTTTTTTTAAGCTTGAGGATCTGCCACAACTGGCACAGATGCCGGGTGCTGCCAGGGATGCGCTGTTGATGCGCGTCATTGGCAGCCCGGACCCGTATGCAAAGCAAATTGATGGCATGGGTGGTGCAACATCAAGCACCAGCAAAACCGTTATCGTCTCCAAAAGCAGCCAGCCAGATCATGATTTGGACTATCTCTTTGGCCAGGTTTCAATTGACAAGGCCTATGTGGACTGGAGTGGGAACTGCGGCAATTTGTCGGCGGCCGTCGGCCCATTTGGCATTGCCAGTGGTTTGGTTGATGCCGGCCGAATACCCGAAAATGGCATGGCGACCGTGCGCATCTGGCAGGCCAACATCGGCAAAACCATCATCGCCCATGTCCCCATCACGAACAGTCAGGTGCAAGAAACAGGCGACTTCGAACTCGATGGCGTCACTTTTCCTGCCGCAGAAATTCAACTTGAATTCATGGATCCCGCAGCCGAAGAGGAAGGTGCTGCTGGCGCCATGTTCCCCACTGGCAATCTGGTCGACAATTTAGAGGTGCCTGGTATCGGCACACTCAAAGCAACCATGATCAATGCCGGCATCCCCACGATCTTTTTGAATGCCGAAGAGATTGGCTACAAAGGCACCGAACTACAAGACGACATCAACAGCGACGCCAAAGCTCTAGCGATGTTTGAAACGATTCGGGCCCACGGCGCCAAACGCATGCGCTTGATTGAGAATCTTGAAGAAGCAGCCAAACGCCAGCATACGCCCAAGGTCGCGTTTGTCGCCAAACCGCTTGAGTACGTGTCCTCCAGCGGCAAAGCAGTCAAAGCACAAGACATCGATCTGCTGGTGCGTGCCCTATCAATGGGTAAGCTGCATCACGCCATGATGGGCACTGCAGCAGTGGCCATTGGCACCGCCGCCGCCATTCCAGGCACGCTGGTGAATTTGGCAGCCGGTGGCGGCGAGCTTGATGCAGTGCGCTTTGGCCACCCATCGGGAACCCTGCGTGTCGGTGCACAAGCAAAACAGATGGATGGTGAATGGCAGGTCAAGAAGGCAATCATGAGCCGAAGCGCGCGCGTGCTGATGGAAGGCTGGGTTCGTGTGCCCAGTGACACTTTTTGATATGGGCCCTGAGAAGCGAGTACCTGCAAAAGATTATCACTAGGGAACAGTCATGACACACGATATCCAACATGAGACAGCGCTGCATCGATTCTCCACCACGGTGGAGAATCATCTGTGTGTGCTCGAGTATGACCTTGCCGATTCGGTCATGACCATCACCCATACCCGAGTGCCGCAAGCCGTGAGCGGCAAGGGCATCGCCGCTGAATTAACGCGTGTCGCACTCCAAACCGCCCGTCACAACGGATGGCAAGTTATGCCGCAATGCTCATACGCCGCGGTCTATATCAAACGCCGCCCAGAGTACGCCGACTTAACACCCTCAGACGTGAAAAGCCCGAGCACTGCCTGAAATCAGACGACAACGGTCAATAGATCAAACGCTTAAAATAGTTGTTATTCACCCTTTCCGATTTTTTTACCTTCATAAGGTCAAAACCATGCTAGAAGCCTACCGTGAATATGCCGCTGAGCGAGCCAAGCTTGGCATCCCTGCCCTGCCGCTGACTGCCGAGCAAACCGCCGATCTGATCGAGCTACTGAAAAACCCGCCCAAGGGTGAAGAAGCGTTCTTGCTTGAACTCTTTACCGAGCGCGTCCCAGCTGGCGTGGACGGCGCCGCCAAGGTCAAAGCTTCCTACCTGGCAGCCATTTCACTGGGCAAAGAAAAGTGTCCGCTGATTTCGCGTGTGCGCGCAACCGAGCTGCTGGGCACCATGCTGGGAGGCTACAACATTTCAGCACTGATTGAAGTGCTTGATGATGCTGAAGTAGGCCAGACCGCTGCCCAAGCTTTGAAGAAAACCTTGCTCATGTTTGACGCTTTTCACGACGTCAAAGAAAAAGCCGGGAAAGGCAGCGCCAATGCAAAGGAGGTATTGCAAAGCTGGGCCGACGCCGAATGGTTTACCAGCCGCCCCGAGGTGCCTCAAAGCTTAAAGCTCACGGTGTTCAAGGTGTCTGGTGAAACCAATACCGATGATTTATCACCGGCCCCGGATGCGTGGACACGGCCTGACATCCCGCTGCACGCTCTGGCCATGCTGAAGAACCCCCGTCCTGGCATTGAGCCCGATGAGCCTGGCAAGACCGGCCCCATCAAGCTAATTAACGAACTAAAGGACAAGGGCAACCTCGTTGCCTATGTGGGTGATGTGGTTGGCACAGGATCCTCGCGCAAATCTGCGACAAACTCAGTGCTCTGGTTCACAGGAGAAGACATTCCCTTTGTTCCAAACAAACGCTTTGGCGGCGTGTGCTTGGGCAGCAAGATTGCGCCCATTTTCTACAACACCATGGAGGATGCGGGTGCGCTGCCAATCGAGCTCGATGTCTCGAAAATGGAGATGGGTGATGAAATCGAGTTGCGCCCCTATGAAGGCAAAGCACTCAAGAACGGCGAAGTTATCGCTGAGTTCCAGCTCAAGTCCGACGTCTTGCTCGATGAAGTGCGTGCTGGTGGCCGTATTCCATTAATTATTGGTCGTGGCTTGACAGCCAAAGCACGTGAGGCGCTAGGCCTAGAACCATCAAAGATTTTCCGCTTGCCACATAGCCCGGCTGAGACCGGTAAAGGCTACACGCTGGCTCAAAAGATGGTCGGTCGTGCCTGTGGCTTGCCCGAAGGCAAGGGCGTACGTCCAGGCACCTACTGCGAACCGGCCATGACCTCAGTGGGCAGCCAGGACACCACTGGCCCCATGACACGCGATGAGCTCAAAGACTTGGCTTGCCTTGGCTTTTCCGCTGACCTGGTGATGCAGTCCTTTTGTCACACGGCTGCCTATCCCAAACCAGTCGATGTCAAAACCCACCACACGCTACCGCAGTTCATCAGCACACGCGGTGGCATTTCACTGCGCCCCGGCGACGGCGTGATTCACTCATGGCTAAACCGCATGCTGTTGCCCGACACCGTCGGCACGGGCGGTGATTCCCACACCCGGTTCCCCATTGGCATCAGCTTCCCGGCTGGTTCCGGCTTGGTGGCGTTTGCAGCAGCCACCGGCGTGATGCCCCTTGACATGCCTGAATCGGTGCTGGTGCGCTTTAAAGGCAAAATGCAACCCGGTGTGACCTTGCGTGACCTGGTCAACGCCATCCCGCTGTATGCCATCAAGAAAGGCTTGCTCACTGTTGAAAAGCAGGGTAAGAAAAACATCTTTTCTGGTCGCATTCTGGAAATTGAAGGCCTGCCAGATCTCAAAGTCGAACAGGCATTTGAACTCTCTGATGCATCGGCCGAACGCTCAGCGGCTGGCTGCACGGTTCACCTGAACAAAGAACCGATCATCGAGTATCTGCAAAGTAACATCGTCATGCTCAAGTGGATGATCGCCAATGGCTACGAAGACGAGCGCAGCATGGCGCGTCGAATCAAAGCCATGCAAGCCTGGCTTGCCGATCCCAAGCTCATGAAGGCTGATCCGGACGCTGACTACGCTGCGGTCATTGAGATTGACCTAAGCGAAATCGTTGAGCCCATTGTGGCCTGCCCGAACGATCCAGACGACGTCAAGACGCTGTCAGATGTCGCCGGTGCAAAGATTGATGAGGTCTTCATCGGCAGCTGCATGACCAACATCGGACACTTCCGGGCTGCTTCCAAGCTGCTTGAGGGCAAACGGGACATTCCAGTCAAGCTCTGGGTCGCACCACCGACCAAGATGGATGCCCAACAATTGACTGAGGAAGGCCATTATGGCGTTTTTGGTACAGCTGGGGCACGCACCGAAATGCCGGGCTGCTCACTTTGCATGGGTAACCAGGCACAGGTGCGTGAAGGCGCAACCGTGATGTCAACCAGCACGCGCAACTTCCCCAATCGTCTGGGCAAGAATGCCAACGTGTATCTGGGTTCAGCTGAACTGGCTGCCATTTGCTCTCGCCTGGGCAAAATCCCGACCCGTCAGGAATACATGACTGACATCGGGGTGATTAACGAGAACGGCGATCAGATCTATCGCTACTTGAACTTTGATCAAATCGAGGACTACAAGGATGTTGCCGACTCGGTCAATGTCTAATGTTCCTGTAAGTTGACGTTAATATGATCAAGCAAAACCGCCGGCCAGAAGCCGGCGGTTTTGCTTGGATGGTTTGGCATGGATTTAAACTGAAGTTCCTCGTATTTTTGAGCGATTAATTCGCATTTTTTCTGCCCTTGTAGCTGGGGAAGGCCGCTTTTAGTGGCCTTTTTTAAGTCTACTTTTGTAGTCACTAAATTGTATTGACAAGTTTTTATTTTGGCCTATAATTTGTTCCATGGCATCAAGAA
>CAMCOS010000039.1 GCA_945876565.1 Lautropia mirabilis
AAAAATGGGCAAAAATCAGTCGTCAACGGACTACGTAAACGCCTCGTCTTACGCGAGGGACGCTTTGAAAGCCGTTGGTCTGCCTAAAATATAGGCAATACCGGTCGGGCGTGGGGTGGCAGGCTGTGTTTGTGCAACATTCGGGCTAAGAGCGCTGGCGCTCGTTTTAATCGAGCAGCCGTGCGGCTAAGTCTCGAATATCTTTGACCACAATATCCCAGGCCTCTTGAGCGGTGAAATCCTTTGTTTGATCCGGGCCATATTCGGTTGGTCTTGGCCAAAAAGCGGTTTTGAGTCCGCACTGTCTAGCAGCGCTTAAGTCGTCATTGTGTGCGGCGCACATCATGACTTCATCTGGCGCAAGCCCTAAAACACGTACCGCCCCGAGGTAGCTTTCAGGTTGCGGCTTGTAGGCATTAAACCATTGGGTGGACAGGTTTAAGTCCCACGGCAAACCAGCGTGTTTGGCCATGTTGTTTAAGAGTGCCACGTTGCCATTTGATAAGGGTGCAATCGTGAACTTTGCTTTAAGACGAGAAAGACCAGCGATGCTATCTGGCCAGGCATCCAGCCGGTGCCAAACCTGGTTGATGTGATTCTTCTCCGGTTCAGACAGGTTACTCATGCCAAATTGGGGCAGTAAGGTTTCCAGTGCCTCTCGATGCAGGTCGTCAAGCAAGGCAAATGGCCGCTGCCCGCTACGGACTTCTTGAAGCTTTGGCTGATATCGGCTGCGCCAGGCTCTTGCGAAAGCATCCCAGTCAGCGTCTATGCCCCGGGCGCTGCCCCAAGCACTAAGGTCACGATGAATGCTGCCGCGCCAATCGACCACTGACCCAAAAACGTCAAACAGTAGGGCACGTACACGCCATAAATCGCCCATCGTGAATCTCCTTCTTATGGTCTTATGCTGTCGATTGCCGCACGTACTGGTGGTCATCCAACTTATACTCGGATGCATAGCCGTCAAGTTTGTAATTTACTCGAACGACAATTCGAACGGAGATGATCTTGCTGCCTTTTAAAGCTTGTGAAATTGGTGATGCAGCTGAGAGCATTCTGACCCCATCGTTGGTCCTGGACTTGGATGCCTTTAACCGAAATCTTGAGCGGTTGATGCAGCAAGCCCCTAATGTTCGGGTGCGGCCTCACGCTAAAAGTCACAAGTGCCCTGACATTGCTCATCGACAGATCGCGCTTGGTGCGGTTGGGATTTGCTGCCAAAAGCTCAGCGAAGCCATGGTGTTTGCCAAAGCAGGCATCCAGGACATTCTGTTAACCAATCAAGTGTTTGGCGCAGCCAAGCTCGCCCAATTGGCCGAACTGTCACAGGCAATTCGGCTTGGGGTGTTGGTGGATGACGCTGTTCAGCTCAAGGCGTTGGCAACCGCCATGGCGGGCCAAGCCCAAGCGCTCGATGTTTACATTGAGATTGAGGTGGGTGGGCGGCGCTGCGGTGCATCACCAGAAGCAGCACTCGAACTAGCCCGCACGATCCAGACGTCGAGCCAGCTTCGTTTTGCGGGTCTGCATTGTTATCACGGCCCGGCTCAGCACTTTCGCCAGAGTGAGCAGAGAAGCACTGCAATTGCTCAGGCAGCCCAAATCGCGGGTCAGACGGTGAGCCTTTTGAAAGAGGCGGGCATTGATGTGCCCTGTGTTACTGGTGCTGGCACTGGCACCTTCTGGCTTGAACGTGACTCGGGTGTCTACACGGAGATCCAGCCAGGCTCCTATGTTTTTATGGACCGCGATTATGCAGACAATGTTGTCGGCGCCCAAGATGTGCGCTTTGAGCATGCGTTGTTCATCCAAACGATGGTGACGAGTGTTTCGCACGAGGGTTTCGTGGTGGTTGATGCAGGCCTGAAATCCATGAGCGTTGACAGCGGTATGCCTCGCGTACACGGTAGAGATGATCTGAGATACGTGCGCGCCTCGGATGAACACGGCGTGATTGAGGTAAGCGAAGGCCCGCGACCATCGCTTGGCGATGTTCTGCGGCTAATTCCAGGCCATTGTGATCCGACGGTCAATCTTTACGACGATCTGGTGGTGGTGAGTGCGGGCAAGGTGGTTGATCAGTGGCCAATTGCTGCGCGCGGTGCCAGTTTGTAAGATTGCGAGTGCGTGCTGGCGCAATGGCTGCAACGATTTAAATCAGACATCGCGCGGTAGGGCTTTAGATGGGTCTAAACATTGGAATCACAGGTGCATCCTCGCCTTGCGTAGGCTTAAACACAACTTCAACTTTTTGTCCGATCCTGACCTCATCAAGATCACAATCCACAATCTGAGTCATCATGGTGATGCCTTCTTCAAGCGTGACATAGGCGATACAGTACGGGTTGGGGTCACCGCGCTGCATGACGCTATAACTGTAGACCTCGCCTTTGCCGCTGGCTTGCTTCCATTCAGTGTCACCCATACAAAACGGGCAAAGCGTGCGTGGATACCAATGCACTTTGCCACACGAATGGCAGGCTTTGATGGTTAGTTTTCCTGCTTTGGTCTGCTGCCAGAAATACTGCGTGCCTGGTTCAATGGTTGGTGCGGCAATGACATTGGGTTGATAGATTTTGCTCATGATCAGAGTCTCTCCAGAACCAGGGTGGCGCTGCCGTGGCGCGTGCCTAAGAAGCCGCCCGTGCCGTGGGCCAAGGCGATGTCGCAGTTGGGCACTTGCACGGCGGGGTGCGCTTCACCGCGCAATTGGCGTACAGCTTCGATAACCTTGGTGATGCCGCCCCGATTGGCTGGGTGGTTGTTGCAAAGGCCACCACCGTCGGTGTTAAAGGGCAATTTGCCAACCCCGGAGATCAAATTGCCGTCAGCCACAAACTTGCCGCCTTCGCCTTTCTTGCAAAACCCCAAGTCTTCTAGTTGCATGATGACTGTAATGGTGAAGCTGTCGTAGATAGACGCATACTTGATGTCTTGGTGCGTGACACCAGCCTCTTCGAATGCGCGTGGCCCCGAGAATCGAGCCGCAGAATAAGTCAAATCCACCTCGCCACCGAGCTGCCCTTTGATCGCTTCACCAGCACCCCGGATGCTCACGAGCGGTCGTTTCAGTTGGCCTGCAATCTCAGGGCGCGCCACAATCAGGGCACCGCCACCATCGCTGACCACACAACAATCAAACTTTCTGAGTGGGGAAGCGACAACCGGTGAGTTCATGACGTCTTCGATAGAGACTACGTCTCTTAGCATCGCGTGTGGGTTGTGCTGAGCATGATGCGAGGCAGCGACTTTGACCCAGGCCAGCTGCTCAAGTGTGGTGCCGAATTCGTACATGTGACGTTGTGCCACCATGGCGTAGCTATTGACGGTCACGGATCCAAATGGGGCCTCAAACGGCGCATCTGGCACATCGCTGCCCCAGTTGCGCGGCTTGAGCCCAGAAGCCCCTGCTGAGCGGGGTCGCCCGGCCAGGGTAATGAGTGCGATGTCGCATTTGCCCATGGCGATCGCTTGCGCGGCGTGCGAGACATGGGCTAGATAAGACGAGCCGCCCGTGTCAGTCGAGTCGACGTGACGCAGATTGCGTAAACCCATGTAGTCAACCATGTTGAGCATGCCAAGGCCTGGGGCGTCACCGGCGCAAAAGTAGCCGTCTACATCATTGATCGACAGCCCAGCGTCTTCTAGAGCGCCTTTGGCGCACTCGGCGTGTAGCTGCGCCACCGAACTCTCGGGAGCTTTGCGTATTGGATGCTCGTAGGCACCCACGATATAGGCTTTGTCTCGTATTGTCATCGATTCGGCCAAGTAGGGTGGTGGTTGAAAAACTGCCAAGCTCAGCAAGTCGGCCAAGCTGACCGCATTCGCTTGTTTTTATCACTTTGGCGCACCATGTGGTGGTCTGATTTGCTAGGGGCTATGTTGCCGCTGACCACCGGCGGCGTCACTCCGGATTTGTTAAAACGCAATCAGTCAATAGACCCTTCGCACGGCGTTTGAAACTCTCATCATGGCTAAAGCACCAGAATATCTGCACGTCCTTGATTTGTCCCGAATTTTTGCTGATCCCTGTGCCACACAAAACCTGGTCGATCTGGGCGCTCACGTCATCAAGGTCGAGCGCCCAGGGCGTGGCGATGACACCCGTGCCTGGGGCCTCTGTTTCTGACAGACGAGCAAATTCAAGGCTTGAGAGACGAAGGCATTATTTAGCTTGTCGGTGGCGCTGATATTCCGCTTGGTCGATGGATCAGCTTTTTTTATCCGATTTCGGTGGCGCAACTTCCTGTTGCATGAACCAGCCGATTGCGACCACTAGCCAGGACAGTATTAGCAGACTGCCGCCTACCGGTGCGAGTGGCCCTAAGGCAGGTAAACCAAGCAGATATTTGGCATAAATGGCACCGCTAAAGCCAGCGATGCCAGCCAGCATCAAGAACCGAGCGACCATTATGGTATGGCTGCGAAACCCGAGCAAGACTAAAATGGCAATGGTATGTAGAAGTTGGTAGCTTGATGCGCGTTCAACAGCGATGGCCGCTTGAGGGTCAGCCAACGCGTGTGACGCGACAGCGCCAAGTGCGACGCCCGATGCACCAAGCAGGCCGCACACGAGCAACCAAGGAGATTTAGCGTTACAGTTCATGCCAATGCCAATCCCAATGCCAGTTTGGTAAGTATGATCGCGAGCTTAGCATGTGCTAATCCCAGGCCATTTGACCAAAAGTCATGGATCTGGCTTGATTCAGATGGCAGCATTTCACGAGTTGAAGGATATCTGATGAGACTTACACAGTTGTTTTGCCCGGGACCGCTTGGTCGTGCTGTTGTCTTCACCGGTCTCGTATCCTTGCTGGCTGCGTGCCAAGGTATTGACCCAGGCAAGTCGCCCAGCAAAACGTTTGAAGTGGATGTGTCCGTCAAGACAGCCTACGAACGAGCGATTGCACAAAGCAAGATGTGTTTGGTAACTGAAGATCGATTTCCTCTGACATCTCAAATTGATCCGGATGAAAAATTCGCTGTCGTTCGCGTGAACATGATTGCGACCGATGCTTTGGTGTCAAACGTGCGTATTGTGGCTGAGTCACCCACAAAGTCTCGCGTCAGTGTTCAAATGTGGGGCGTCAATGTCTGGGACATGACTGCGATCGATGCAATGCAGGCCGCCATCGAGTTTGGTGTACCGAGTTGCATCAATTATTTCCCAACACAGACAAGAAATAAGCGCTAACTCAATTCGCTTTGCATGAATCTAACGACCCCTATACGGCGATCAATTGCCGGTTACTCTTTAGCAGTGATTTGCCATGACCATGCTAGCGACCACTGACCAGATCAGCTACTTTGGATACCGTATTCCCTATCTTGAGCACCTCGGTGTTGAGCCCGTGATGTGTGAGAACGACATGGCCATCACCCGTATGGCGATTAGACCGCACCTGGTCAACAGCCGCGGTCATATTCACGGTGGGGCTTTGATGAGTGTGCTGGATTTCACGCTATCGGCGGCTGGTCGCGCACATGATCTGACTGGCATTAGCATGGCAACGATTGATATGTCGACAAGCTTTATGTCACCCGGATCCACTGACCTGACCATTACAGCGACCTGTACGCATCGCGGCGGGTCGATTTGTTTTTGTGAGGGTGAGGTGCGCGATACTGACAATAAACTGGTGGCCAAAGCCACCGCTTCTTTCAAAATGCTTAAAGTGAACCGATAAGATGTCTTTAAAACAAACTATTTCCGATGAAGTTAAAAACGCCATGCGCGCCAAGGACAGTGCCAGACTGTCGACGCTGCGGTTTTTGCAGGCTGCGATCAAGCAGCGCGAGGTTGACGAGCGCAAGGATCTATCTGACGCCGAAGTCACCGCGATTTTAGAAAAGCAAGTCAAACAGCGGCGTGAGTCGATTGCTGCTTATGAGCAGGCAGGGCGCACCGAGACAGCGGAACAAGAAAAAGCTGAGATCTTGGTGTTGCAGGCGTTTTTGCCGAAAGCGGCAACGCCCGAAGAGGTGGCGGCCGCGATCGCTCAGGCAATTGATCAGGCCAAAGCCGATGGCGCACAAGGCCCCGCCATCATGGGCCGCGCGATGGCCACACTCAAACAATCTCTGGCTGGCCGCGCCGAGATGAGTCAAGTCTCCCAGCAACTCAAGCAGGCGTTGAACTCCTGATGGCGTTTGGCTCGGGCGGTTTCGGGGTAGTGGTTTAGGGTCAGGGCTCACCCCGGCTGGCAGACCGCTGGGCTTGGCACGAGCCCCAATCGGCGTAGTTGCGCTGTCTCATCTACCAAGCGGCCCGCCAGTAAGTGGTGCGTGTTGCCATCCGTTTGCCAAGTGCCAATCACGCCGAGCAGCACAGCCTGTAGCAAGACGGTTTTCTCGCGTTCAACCAATCCGGGATGAACGATGACATTAAGCCAGCCTGCTTCGTCTTCCAAGGTCACAAACATCACACCTCGAGCCGTATGGGGCCTTTGCCTGAGTGTGATGAGTCCGCAAGCACGCACTAACTGTCCGTGACGACATGCCTGTAAGGCATCGCTTGGCCGATAGCGTTGCGCTTGCAGGTTCGTTCGAATCAGGCTCAGTGGATGTCTCTCCAGGGTGTAGCCCAAGCTTTGGTAGTCCAGCACCAGATCTTCGGCGGGTGAGGCCACTGGCAATTGGCTGTGACTGGTTCGGCTTGCTGGTAGAGGTGCCAGCAGGTCATGGCGTCTTGGCACTGCGGCTTGCCACAACGCTTCTCGTCGGTGGCTGGTCAAGGAGCTCAGCGCACCGGCATTGGCTAATAATGACAGGCAGTTGCGCATCAGTTGCGCGCGCCGTGCAAGATCATCCATGTCAATAAATACAGATTGCTCGCGGGCATGCACAATGCGCATGGCGACCGCTGATGATAAGCCTTTGACTTGATTAAGGCCAAGGCGCACGCAAGGGCGCAGGCCGTGGACTGGTTCGAGGATGCATTCCCAAAGGCTCGTTTGCACATCGACGGGTCGAACTTGAACGCCGTGTCTTCTGGCATCCTGAATCAGCTGCGACGGGCTGTAAAACCCCATGGGCTGAGCGTTTAACAATGCTGCCAGGAAGCCTTCTGGTTCATGACGTTTGAGCCACGCACTGACATAGGCGAGCCAGGCAAAGCTGGCCGCATGGCTTTCCGGGAAACCGTACTCACCAAAACCTTCGATTTGTTTAAAGACAGCCTGTGCAAACTCAGGGGCATAACCATTGGCAAGCAAACCATCGATGAGTCGTTGCTGGAACTTCTCCAAGCCGCCGCGGCGGCGCCAAGCTGCCATGGCCCGGCGCAAGCTATCGGCTTCTCCCGCGGTAAAACCAGCAGCGACCATGGCAAGCTTCATCACTTGCTCCTGAAAAATGGGGACACCCAGCGTGCGTTCTAGTACCGCCCTGACCGCATCACTCGGATAGGTAATGGGCTCTAATCCCTGGCGTCGTCTGAGGTAGGGGTGCACCATGCCGCCCTGGATCGGGCCAGGCCGCACAATCGCCACCTCAATGACCAGGTCATAGAATTCGCGAGGCTTTAGGCGCGGCAGCATGTTCATCTGTGCGCGTGACTCAATTTGAAACACACCCACGGTATCGGCCTGGCTGATCATTTCAAATGTGGCAACATCCTGTCGGGGAATATCCTGCATCCGAAACACTGGCAAGTCGCGCCGCCAGGCGGTGAGTGCCAGTGCACGCCGAATGACCGTGAGCATGCCCAGCGCCAGCACATCGACTTTCAGCAAACCCAAGGCATCGAGGTCGTCTTTGTCCCACTGCACAACATAGCGATTCGGCATGCTGGCAGGCTCAATGGGTACGAGTTGGCTGAGCACCCCCCTAGATAGCACAAAGCCACCTGGGTGCTGAGAGCGGTGGCGTGGTTTGCCAATCAATGCGCGGGCCAGGTAAATCCATTGTTCGACTAATCGTCGTTCAAGCGCGGGCTCGCTTGTAAACATATCATCTGACCAATTTGGTGAGCCGTCCCACCAGGCTTGTGACTTGGCCAACCGATCGATCACGCGGGCGTCAATCCCCAAGGCCTTGCCAACATCACGCAAGGCGCTGCGAGGCCGATACGTGATTTGCACGGCTGTCAGTGCAGCCCGGTCATGTCCGTAACGCTGGTAAAGGTACTGAATCACTTCTTCACGACGTTGATGCTCAAAGTCCACATCAATGTCAGGCGGCTCATTGCGTTCGCGACTAATAAACCGTTCAAACAAGCTGTTGCCATGCTGAGGATCAACCTCGGTGATGCCCAGGCAATAGCAAACGGCTGAATTGGCGGCGGAGCCTCGTCCTTGACACAGAATCCCGCGGCTGCGGGCAAAGCGCACCATGTCGTAAACCGTTAAGAAATAGGCGGCATAACCAAGCTCGCTGATTAAGTCGAGCTCATGTTCGAGTTGTCTGGTGACGACGATTGGGATGTGATCGGGGTAACGCGACTGCGCGCCTAGCCAGGTTTGCTCTCGCAAATACGCCTGTTCGGTGTAGCCAGCGGGCACGATCTCGGTGGGGTATTCATAGCGCAGGCTACCTAAGTCAAACTGACACAGGTTGGCAATTTCAAGCGTTTCAGCCAGGCTTTGGGCATCATAAAGCTGTGCCAGTCGCAAGCGACTGCGCAGATGCTGCTCCGCATTCGGCGCGAGCAGCTGACCACATTCACGCACGGGCCGTCGTTTGCCAATCGCTGTGATGACATCTTGCAAAGGCTTGTCTGAACGGTTGGCCATGTGCACTTGGCCAATGGCGACACGCTTGGCCGTGTGCTGTAGACAAAGTGCACGGATGCGTTGGCGCACCGTAGGCTCATTGGCGTGCAAGAGGGCGGTATCGCCAATCCACCATGGCCCATCGAAGTACTGCTCAAGTGCATGGATGCCGCACTCGACACCCGCTAACGAGCTTGCTGGCGGTGGCAGCACAATGGCCAGGCACGCTTGAAGACGATTCAGGTCCTCAGGTTCAAACTGATAGCTACCCTTGGGGGATCGGGCGCATGCGTCAGTGATGACTTGGCACAGTGATCCGTATCCATGGCGCGATCTTGCCAGCACCACGATCGACCATGGTGCGTGTTCAGTATCGTGAACCCGAAACAAACTACCGATGATCAATTTAACGGGGGTTTCACGAGCTTGGCGCCAAGCTCGTACGACGCCAGCAACCGAGCATTCGTCTGTGATGGCCAGGGCCTGATAGCCTAGCTCAGCGGCTTTTTCTAGCAGGGTTTCAGGCGAACTTGTTCCTTGTAAAAACGACAGTTCGCTTTGACAACAAAGCTCGGCATAGTCAGGTAACGTCATGATGTCATGGCTCACCCAAACAAGCCATGTAAAAACCAGTGTGCTTGCGCCTGATCACGCTCGCGATAGATCCAATAGCGCCGTTGTGACTGATCGGTGGCTATAAAGTAGTCGCGCTGCGTAAAGGTTTGGTCCCACCAGCCGGTTTCGATGCGGTAAGGACCCTGCAGCAGCTGCAAAGGGCCATGCAGGTAAGGCTGGTCATGGCGTATTGCCAATGCTTTTGGTTCGGCGACCAGCCAGGCTGGGCAGTGTGAGCCTCGGTCTAATAACACATGGGATGGCTGTCGTGCGTCTTGTGTAGACCACTGATTGGCGGCCTCGATGCGATAGTCCACTGTCGGGGCAGCCTGTTGAACGCCCGCTTGGCCGAGTCGAGCGCGCAGCAGATCCAGTGTTTCAGAAACGGATTCCGGGGTGACGTAGTCATCAGCAAATAATGACCCAGTGTGTTCGGGTCGCGGTGCCAGCACGCGCGTTAAAAGCGTTATGTCTGAGACTGGGGCAGGCAAACGTGTTCGCTCAAGCCTGACCTGCCACCAGCGCCACAGCACGGCAAACGAATCTGTCGGTTCACTGACCGCCAGAACTAAGGTGCTTGGCGACCAGGCACGACGACGGTCACGATGGTGCAGGCGGCACTCCAGTCGAGAAACGGCCAGATGGTGCGCTTTAAGCCATGCGCAGAGATCATCAAACAGTTTCTTGAACGCAGGCTCAAGGCCACTGACCTGTTCAATTAAACGAGGCAGTTCGCGCCGCACGTAAAATTTTGGTGGGAGCTTAAGCGGCTCGTACTCAAATAGCATCTGGCCATATGCCTGATCGAGTGACTTCAGCAGTGCGGGGCTGGTGCGCGCAGTCAGTTCGGCGCGGTCAAGTTGGCGTAACTGTCCCAGACACTGGCAACCCACGCGATGTAACCATGCCGCATAAGGCTTGGCCGTGGGTAAGCGCTCAATCAATATCGTGTCAAGGCGTTGTGATAGACGTTTATTTGATAAGGCGTAGTGCCAGGCGAGTAAGCGACGGGGATGAGGGCTACTGATGGTCAAAAGCCAAGCACCTAGCGCTGTGGGGGTGATGGCCACTGCAGCAGTCATGTTCAAGGCCGAAAGCTCTGCGTAAACCCGGCGCCTTAATCCCCGAATGCCACCGAGCCAGCGTAAGCTGGCCTGAACGTCAAGCAATAGAACCTGTTCGCGCCAGAACATGGTGGGCGTGATGGCCGATGCAATTTCTTGCACGGGCGCTTGCCATTCAGCACGCCAGTGCAGTGGTGCGATGGCCACCCACATGGATGTCTCCGGATAGGGATTGTGCTGCTGGCGCCAGTGACAGTGTGATGGGCTCAGCGGGCCTGGGGCCCTTGCACTTGAGGATTTCAATCTTCAAGCAGCCAGCAGCCATTGGGGTGAGCAGCAAGCGCAAAGGTGAGGGCGAGAATTGCCTCGCCACGGTTTTAGGGCGAAACAAGAACATCAAGGTATTGGCTTCTTGCACGCAAGCGTGTAGACGACGCAGTGCCTTGTCATCAACGGGGTCAACCCAGGCAAGCAAGGCTGCAAACGCTTTGCCGCGCAGCACCGTCTGTGCACTCCACCAGGCATCGGACAAACTCTTGGGGCGCAGCCACCACAGCCTTTGGCTTGCCACATTCCACTGTTGCCAGGCCAGCGCATTGGGGATTTCAGGTGGGTTAAGCAGCACGATGGGGCGATGACTAGACAAAGCAGCCAGTGCGGGCGTGACCAACGCCAGTTCACCGCAGCCCGGCGAGTCAGCGAGAATTTCAATTAAGCTAGCCAAGGGCCAGCCACCACCGGGCAAGCGGGCATCGAGTGCGCGGTGGTGTGTTGGGCAGGTGTTCATGGGTGCTGGCGCGTGCTCACTGGCACGCCAGACGCCTGCAGGCAGGTGTGGGCGTGCGAGCGCCATATTTGTCGGGATAGTCAAAGGGTTGCGAGCCATGTGCTACATCAAAGCGATCAAACTTCAGACAATGGGGAATTAAAGTTTTTTGATAGCATTTATTAAAATACTGTATAAATATACAGTAACTATCCGGTCAACACATCAATAACTCACTCGCAATCTGAATGACAGCGAATCACAGCGAATCACAGCGAATCAAAGACCACCATGCCTCAGGATTTAGTGATCAGGCGCCCGCAAGGGTTGTATTGTCCGCAAGGTGATTTCTATATCGACCCTTGGCGCCCGGTTGATCGTGCCATCATTACGCATGCGCATGCGGATCACGCGCGCACCGGGCATGGTCAGTACCTCGCGAGCGCGCAGGGCGAACAGGTGCTACGCACAAGGCTAGGCGACATTAATCTGCAAACGCTGGCTTATGGTCAGACGCTCGAACATAACGGCGTGAAGATCAGTTTGCACCCCGCCGGTCACGTGCTTGGCTCGGCTCAGGTGCGACTGCAGTGGCGTGACGAGGTCTGGGTGGTTTCGGGTGACTATAAGCTTGATGCCGATCCTACCTGTACCCCCTTTGAGCCGGTTGTGTGCCATACCTTCATTACGGAATCGACATTTGGATTGCCCGTCTATCGCTGGCCAGATCCGGCCACCGTGATGCAACAGATCAATGACTGGTGGGCTCAGAACGCTGCCAACCAACGGACCAGTGTGCTGTATGCCTACTCGCTGGGCAAGGGCCAGCGGGTCTTAGCAGGCATTGATGAATCCATCGGCCCAGTGGTGACGCACAGTTCGTTCAATGCTTTAAACGATGTTTATCGTGCAGCTGGAGTCGCCTTACCGGCCACGCAAAGTGTCACGCAAATCAATGCTGCTGACTGTCAGCGCGCCTTGGTGCTGGCACCGCCTGCGGTGGCTGGCAGTATTTGGATGCGCCGGTTTGGGCAGGCCTCGGATGCCATGGCCAGTGGTTGGATGCGTGTTCGTGGTGCTCGCCGTCGCCGCAGCGTTGATCGAGGGTTTGTGATGTCAGACCATGCTGACTGGCCAGGCTTGTTAAGTGCGATTCAAGCCACCGGTGCTGATCGCGTCATTGTCACGCATGGCAGCACCGCGGTGCTCATACGCTGGTTACAAGAGCAAGGTCTGAATGCTCAGGCGTTTGAGACCGACTATGGCCATGAAGGTGATGCGCATGACGAATAAGTGCAGGGCTGAGCAAAAATGAACCGTTTTGCGCAGCTTTATCAGGCGCTCGATGACACGACTTCAAGTCGATCAAAGACAGCAATCATGGCCGCGTATTTCAGCCAGGCCGATGCGGCAGATGCTGCCTGGGCTGTTTATTTTTTGGCGGGTGGCAAGCTAAAGCGGCTGATCGCTGCCGCACAGCTGCGTGCTTATGCGCAAGAACAGACACAAATGCCTGAATGGCTATTTGAGGCGAGCTATCAAAACGTCGGTGATCTGGCTGAAACCATCACCCTGGTATTGCCGCCTACGGAGTGCACTCGCACGGACAGCTTGCACGAGTGGGTCGAAAACGAGTTATTACCCTTAAGAACGCAATCGCCCGATGAGCGTTTGATTCGTTTGCAGCACGCCCTGGCGGGCTGGGACGCTCTGACGAGGTTTGTGTGCCTGAAGTTGATGACCGGTGGCTTTAGGGTAGGGGTATCACGTCTATTGGTTACCCGGGCTTTGGCGCAAGTCACGAGTTTGCCAGCGACGGTGATGGCGCAACGGTTGGTTGGCTACCTCGCAGGCCAGCACGAGCCCCAGGCAACGCGGTATCTCGCCCTGATTAACGCCAGCGAGCAAGCGACCATGCTGCCTGGCCAACCCTTTCCTTTCTTTTTAGCCCAGTCGGTGCAAGGCGATGCCAATGTTTTGCAGGCAACGCTTGGTGAGGTGTCCAATTGGCAACTTGAATTCAAGTATGACGGAATCAGGGCGCAGGTGGTCAAGCGCGCTGCACAAGTTTGGCTGTGGTCGCGCGGCGAGGAGCTCATTGGCGATCAATTTCCCGACTTGATTGAAGCGGCCCAGGCACTGCCTGATGGCTTGGTGCTTGATGGTGAAATCTTGGTCTGGCACGATCAGGCTGATCAGCCAGCGCCATTTGCTGAATTACAGAAGCGCTTGGGACGCAATCAAGTCAGTGCCCGCCTGCTGGCGCAGTATCCGGTTATTTTTATGGTGTATGACTTGCTTGAGTGTCAAGGCCAAGACTGCCGTGATTGGCCGCTTGCCAGGCGGCGTGAGCGCCTTGAACGTGAGCTCGGTGCGGTTTTAAGCCCGCGTTGGCGGGTTTCGCCCGTGCAACGCGCTGCTAGCTGGCATGATGCGGTTCAATTGCAGCAATCAGCGTGTGAATATCGCACAGAAGGGCTCATGATCAAAGCGCTTGATTCGCGTTATGGTGTCGGACGAACACGCGCATCGGGCTTATGGTTTAAGTACAAGCTTGAACCACGCTCGATTGATGCGGTGCTGATCTACGCGCAAAAGGGCCATGGCAGACGGGCCAATCTCTATACCGACTACACGTTTGCGTTGTGGCACCAGCCAAGTGCTGAAGCAGCGCCCGTCTTGGTACCCGTGGCTAAGGCCTACTCGGGACTCACGGATGAGGAGTTTCGTCAGGTTGATGCGATCATCAAGAAGTCTGTGGTTGAGTCATTTGGACCCGTTCGGCGGGTTGAGCCCAAGCTTGTCTTTGAAATCGGTTTTGAGGGGGTCATGTTAAGCACTCGTCATAAGAGCGGCGTCGCGTTGCGGTTTCCACGCATGCTGCGCTGGCGCACCGACAAGCCGATTGAGCAAGCCAATACGCTGGACCAACTGAAGTCGTTCTTATGATTGAGTCGCGCATTCACAATTGGTTTAAGCAGCAGGGGTGGCAGCCGTTTGCGTTTCAGCGGCGTGTCTGGCAAGCGATGCGCCAGCAGCAGTGGGGCTTGCTGCATGCCGGCACTGGCTCAGGTAAAACGTTGGCATGCTGGCTCGGTGCTTTGCAGCTTTGCGAGTCGACCGACGAACTCAAAGCAGGGGGCTTGAAGGTTCTATGGGTTACGCCCATGCGCGCCTTGGCGGCGGATACGACCGTCACCCTGGCTGAGAGCGCCAAGGATCTGGTCTCACATTGGCGCATCGAGATGCGCACGGCCGATACCTCAGCCTCAGTCAAAGCGCGTCAAGGCAAACACTTGCCAGAGGTCATGGTGACCACACCAGAGAGCTTGAGCTTGTTGCTAGCGTCCACGGATGCGCAAGCGCGCCTGCAAAGCGTGCAAGTGGTGGTGGTCGATGAATGGCATGAGTTGATTGCCAGCAAGCGTGGCGTGCAATTGCAGCTGGCACTGGCACGGCTCGCGCGTTGGCAACCCTCGTTGGTTTGTTGGGGCATGTCAGCCACGCTGGGTAATTTGGAGCAAGCGCTTCTGACGCTGGCGCAACCTTCTGGTGAGCCAGGCTTGCTGGTGTGCGATGACATGCCCAAAGCGATGTCAATGGAAGTGGTGTTGCCACCGCAGGTCGAGCAGTTCCCGTGGGCTGGTCACATGGGGCTGTCGCTGGTTGCTGAGGTGGCCAATCGCATCTGGCAGGCTCAAACCACGCTGGTGTTTGTTAATACACGGGCGCAAGCGGAGCGTTGGTACCAGGCATTGTTAGAACATGATTCGATGCTTGCGGGTTTGTTGGCGTTGCATCACGGCTCGCTTGACCAGTCCGTGCGGCATTGGGTTGAAGCTGGTTTGAAGCAAGGCAGTTTGAGGGCCGTGGTGTGTACCTCGAGCCTGGATTTGGGGGTGGATTTTTTGCCGGTGGAGCAAGTGATGCAGATAGGGTCCGCCAAAGGCGTGGCGCGCCTGATGCAGCGTGCCGGACGAGCAGGACACGCGCCTGGCAGAGCCGCTAAACTCGTGCTGGTGCCAACCCACAGTCTGGAAATCTTGGAAGCGGTGGCAGCCAAAGACGCTGTGCTCAAACTCTCTATTGAGTCTAGATCGAGTCCGGTGGCGCCCATGGATGTGTTGACACAGCATTTGGTCACGATCGCATTGGGTGGTGGTTTTAGGCCCGCCGAACTGCGGGCTGAAGTGCAACTGACCCATGCCTATCGAGACCTAAGCGATTCGGATTGGCAATGGGCGCTGGATTTTGTCAGTGGCGGTGGCAAAGCACTGGCTGCCTATCCGGATTACCGACGGGTGGTGGCAGGTGAGGATGGCATCTGGCGTGTGCCTGATAGACAGATGGCTAGGCGTCATCGCATGAGCATCGGCACGATTGTTAGCGATGCGATGATGCAGGTACGGTTTTGGCGCAAGGGTGGTGCGGGAGCTCGACTCGGGCAAGTGGAAGAGAGCTTTATCGCCCGGATCAAAGTCGGGGACGGGTTTTACTTTGCCGGGCACTTGCTTGAGCTTGTCAGGGTGCAAGACATGACAGCCTACGTCAAACGCACGGATCAAAAGCGCGCCGTGGTGCCGCGTTGGATGGGTGGCAACATGCCTTTGTCGTCTGAACTTGCCAGCGCGATGTTGGCGCGACTTGATGGCACGGTCCAAGACCAAGATCCGGAGTCAGACTCAGACCCTGCCTGGCAGGCCATGGCGCCCTTGTTGAGCACGCAGTCACGCTGGTCGGCCTTGCCAAGCTCAAACTACTTGCTTGTTGAGCAGTGGCAATCACGTGAAGGCAGCCATCTCTTTCTTTATCCCTTTGCAGGTCGTCACGTGCACATGGGATTGGCCATGTTATTGGCCTGGCGTTTGTCGCGGGAGTCTGCACGAACCTTCACCATGGCCGTGAACGACTATGGGTTTGAGTTGCTTTGCGCCCAGCCCATCGTGGCACAAGAGGCTTTATCGCCTGCGCTTTTCACCATTGACAATTTGCAGCCTGAGATTTTGGCGAGTTTGAATGCGGCTGAGTTGTCACAAAGACGGTTTCGTGAGATTGCCAGGGTTGCCGGACTTGTGTTTCAGGGCTATCCCGGCGCAAAAAAAACGGCCAAACAAATCCAAGCCTCGTCCGGTTTGTTCTTTGAGGTGTTTCGTCAATATGATCCAAGTAATGCGCTGCTTAAACAAGCCCACGATGAGGTTTTAAGTCAAGAACTTGAGCATGAGCGCCTCGCGCAGACGCTGCAGCGCATTCAATCGATGCCCCTGTTGATTAAGTCACTTAAGCGGCCCACACCATTTGCGTTTCCCTTGGTCGTTGAGCGCTTGCGTGAACGTCTAAGCTCTGAGAAGCTCAGCGAGCGTGTTGCCAGACTGGTTCGGGATTTGGAGAAAGCCATTGCAAGCTGAGGTTGCGATAATCAAACTTGCCGGGCATTGCTTCAGACTGTTGCCCTCGGGTGCGATCTTTAGTGTTGCGCACCAAACGCTCTGGGTGGCTGATCTGCACTTAGGTAAAGCGGCCACTTATCGTCAACTCGGTCAACCAGTGCCCAAAGGGACAACGACGGCGACCCTCAATCAGCTGGCCAGCGATATTGAGCAATGTCAGGCCAAGCAAGTGATCGTACTGGGTGACTTTTTACACGGCCCACTGGTGCATGGTTCCCAATCAACGCTTGAAGCCATTTCAACGTGGCGGGCGCAGTATGCGCAATGTGCGATCACCTTAATTCGTGGAAACCATGATGACAAAGCAGGCGATCCACCCCAAAGCCTGAATATTCGAGTGGTGGATCAACCATTTGAGTTCGAATCCATGCTCTGCTGCCATGATGACCAGGCACCTGGTCTGAGCCCGCATTCGCTAGTGCTCTCAGGTCACACTCATCCGGTTGTGGTTGTGCACGGTCGGGCACGGGAGCGCTTTAGACTGGCATGCTTTGTGGTGAGTCCCAATCGGGTCATTTTGCCGGCGTACGGTGCATTTACCGGTGGCCATGTGCACAAGCCGACACCGGACGAATCGATTTACGTGATTGCGGATCAGACGGTGATGAAGCTTTCAGGGCCCAGCTGAGTTTGCTGCCAGGCCTGAGCTGGCGCATGCCACCACTTAATGCTTTGAGTGCATGTGCCAGTTTGGTCGTAACTGTCTTCTTGGACCCAACACAAGCCGGTGCGATGACGCAAAACAATCGTTGTGCACCGTGTGCCGTAGTCTGGATCAATAATGAATGGTGTTGCCAATAAGCGTTCGCGTTCCAATGTCACGCCCGTTGATGGCAATAGGGCGTCTTCGACCGAGCGGGTGTCGAGCATGATCTCGGTCAGTGCCTGAGGATTGATTGATTGAGCGCCGGACAAGTAAGCAGCAAGGGCTTCAGTGGTTCGCTCGGTCTTGGGCCATTGGGTATCAAGCAGTGCATTGGATATGGCGTGTATCCCTGGTTTGACGGTAGATGCAAATGGCTGCTGATAGTTTGATGCGTGCCAGGCAGCAAATTCCGGATCATTAGGGTGACGATCACGGCCTCGATTGCTTGCGTTGACGGGATCAACCACGACCAGGTTAAAGCCGTTGTATTGACTCGCTTGGTTGGCAAGGCTGGCGAGATATTGCTCAGCGGTGAGCTCACCGGTCAAAAAATCTTGTGCAAGCCGTCCACGCGATGGTGCGTCGGGTTTGGTGTGTTTGGGGTCGCGCACATTGGTGAGCAGCGCCAAGCGTGAATGGTTGTCAATCCCAAGCCATATGCCGCCTGCCTGAAGATCACGCCCCGCTAAGACTTGTGGCGCTTCTGGCCAAGGTTGCATGGGCAAGGCAGCCCGCGCATGGTACTCATCGCGATTGGCAGCGACCACCAACGGCCACTGTCTATGCATATCAAACGCAAATACGGCTAAACACATTCGGGCGCTCTATCTTGACTTTGGGTGATTGACAATCGAGACGCCCACAATGACCAGCGCAGCACCCACCACGAAAGCCAGGTCCAGTGGGTCGTTTAGCAATAGCACACCAAAGGCCACGCCAAACAGAGGAGTCAGAAAAGTAAACGTGGCTAGACGTGAGGCAAGGTAGTGCGTGAGCAGCCAAAACCAAACCAGCAATGAAAAAAACGCAATCACAATCCCTTGTGCTGTGAGTGCCAACACCAGTTCAGGCGTCCAGTTCACTGTCATCTGCTCCGAAACCGCCGCGGCAAGTAGCAACACAACAAACGCGGCGATCAATTGATACAGTGTGGTTTGAGCAGCCGGTATCCGATTCAGGCCAGTGACTCTGATCACAACGGTGGTTGATCCCCATAAAAAACCGGCGGTCAAGCCCAACAAATCCCCCCAAAGAATGGCGCTGCTGACACTGGGGTGTGCAAAGCCACCTAGAAACGCCAAGGCAATGCCGACAAAACACAGCGCAATGCCAATCCACTGGATACGTGAAAGCCGCTCTTGCGGCAAGAAAACGTGTAAGCCTAGTGCGGTAAAAATCGGCGCGGTGTAGAGAAATACAGCCATGTGAGACGCGGTGGTGTAGCGCAAGCCCTCACCAATGAAAAGAAACTCAAAGCCAAACAACAATCCTGCAATCACGCCCGCACGCCAGGGACCCTTATGCAAGGCGAACGAAATCCCACGAAATGCCATAAAAAGTGCAATTAAGACCACGCCAATGCCCGAGCGCAGCGAAATCTGCAAAGTAGGGGCCATATCCTCAGCCACTAGCTTGATGACTGGCTGTTGTCCACCCCACAGGATGCACAGTAAAAGCATGAGCAAGACGGCCCGGGCATCGAGAGGTTGGCGTATGTCGTTCATTTTCTGGGAATAATTAGTGTCTGACCATTGTCACACAGGGGATGCCTGCCACCAAGCTTGGTTGCAAACGCTAAACTCCAATGCTCACCGATTAAATTATTTGGCCCTGACCCATGTCCAACTCCGAGCCGTCACTGAAGCATTGCCCAAGCCAAGCGCCTGGTTCGCCTGCCACACTTGCTCAGTGGCTCGCTTACTTAGAAGGCCTACACCCCAAGGCCATTGAAATGGGGCTAGACCGCATTCGCTCGGTTGCAGTCAAACTCAAGCTTGACAGCACGGCGGTCAAATTCGTGGTGGCAGGCACCAATGGCAAGGGGTCAACCTGCGCCATGCTGGAAGCGATCTTGCTGGCCTCAGGCTGGCGGGTCGGTATGTATACCTCGCCGCACTTGATTGATTTCAACGAGCGTGCCCGCATCAATGGACAGGTTGTTGACGACGCTGATTTCATCAGGGCATTCGAAGTGGTTGAAAGTGCCCGCGGCAACGTTTCACTGACATATTTTGAGTTCACAACCCTGGCGGTTTTGTTGCTTTTTGCGCAGCAACCGCTAGATGCCTGGGTGCTCGAGGTTGGTCTAGGTGGCAGGCTAGACGCAGTCAATATCGTGGATGCCGATTGCGCGATTGTGACAAGCATTGACCTTGATCACCAAGATTGGCTTGGGGACACCCGTGAATTGATCGGCTGGGAGAAAGCACACGTCTTTCGGGCCGGCAAGCCAGCTATCTGTTCTGACCCGCAGCCACCGCAGTC
Source organism: Lautropia mirabilis (assembly GCA_945876565.1). Lineage (GTDB taxonomy): Bacteria > Pseudomonadota > Gammaproteobacteria > Burkholderiales > Burkholderiaceae_B > Algicoccus. The sequence continues at coordinate 19,740 of CAMCOS010000039.1, forward strand.
CTTACTGGACTACGCCAAAGAGATCGATGCTGACCTTTGGTTGTTTGGGCGAGACTACAACTACGCTGGTGATCGTCAGCAATGGGGATTTGCCGGACGCAACGCACGCCGCAATGCTTTGGCCTATCCGGCGCTTCGCGGGGCGAACCAGTTATTGAATGCCTCGGGTGCACTCGCGGCGCTCGAAAGTACACGCGACCGCATCCCAGTGACACAGCAAGCCGTGCGGCAAGGGCTCCTGCAGGCCAGCCTGCCCGGTCGGTTTCAGATTCTGCCTGGTCAGCCTGTGGTGATTCTCGATGTGGCACACAATCCACATGCTGCTGCCGTGCTCGAGAAAAACTTAGGAAACATGGGGTTTCATCCATACACCTATGCTGTGTTTGGCATGATGGCAGATAAAGACATCGAAAGCGTGATCGCCCACTTGGCCAAACGTATTGACCGCTGGTACTGTGTGACATTGCCCGGCTCGCGAGCCATCTCGGCAGCCGAGCTTGCACAGAAAGTTCGACTGGTTACCGATCAGACCCGAACGCCCGATGATGGCGCGGTGGACGTTGAAATTTGGGCCGATGTTGCGCAAGCCTATGATGCGGTGTGCCGGATCGCCAAGCCGGATGATAGAATCGTGGTGTTTGGGTCATTTTTGACGGTTGCTGGCGTGTTGCAACATTTGCAACGGCATTAAGCAACGGCATTAAGCGACGGCATTAAGCAACGGCATTAAGCAACGGCATTAAGCAACGCGTCGTACTAGCATAAGAGTCAGCAATGTCCCTTCCCGCACAAGGTTAGGTCATGGGTTTGTTTAGCAGAAAAGAAGCCAAGTCCTCGCGCCACGCAGCGCACCGTCCTCGTCCATCGGTCTCAAGTGAAGCTCAGGCAGCCAGTCTGCGTGTGCGAGCCAGGCGCCGCTTGGCTGGCGCTGTCGCATTGGTGCTGGCTGCTGTTATTATTTTGCCGGTCTTGCTCGACGGTGAGCCGCGTCCGGTGCCCACTGGCATCGACATCGCAGTGCCAGAGCGCAATGCACCTTTCAACCCGCAATTAAGTCCGCCGCCAGTGGCTGGCGTGACTGATGCCAGTGCAATGGCAGCCTCAGGGAAAGCTTCCTCGAGCATTGGGCCAATTTCTTCTTCCACGAATGTGCCCACCACAGATTTGTCAGTTGGCACAGCGGCTCAAGTCAATCAAACTGAGAAATCGGCTAGTGTCGCGACCCAGTCAGAGGAGGCACCTGCTTCAACACCAACGGCCAAGCCCGATCCGAAGGCTGCAGCGGCTGCCGCCACACCAGCACCCACACCAGCACCCGCACCGGCGACCAAGCCTGACAGGACAGCTGAAGCCTTGGCCATCTTGGAAGGGCGTGCCCCACCCGCTGCATCGAGTGCAACGCGATCGGCGAGTGCCACCACAGAAGCATTTGTTGTACAGGTTGCGTCTTATGGCAGCGAGATAGAGGCCAAGTCACGCGTCGACAAGCTTAAAAGTCAAGGCATCAGCAACGTGTTTTTGGAAATTGCCACTGTCAGCGGCAAACCCACCTATCGATTGCGGGTTGGTCCTTTTGATTCCCGCTCCGCTGCGCAGGCTGCTCAGGCTCGCCTGCGCACCCTGGGCTATGACAACGGCTTTATCACGACCAAGTGACGGGTTTTGATTTTGCGCTCTTGGGCATACTGGGGGTATCAACCCTACTGGGTATTATTCGCGGCCTAATCAAGGAGTTGCTATCGTTAGTGGCCTTTGGTCTGGCATTTCTGGCGGCGATTTGGTGGGGCCCGAGCTTGGCGGATATCAGCTTGTTGAACTGGGCTAGCAATGAGTATCTGCGACTCGGGATTTCGTACGCGGCGTTGTTTGTGGTCACCTTGCTGGCGGTGGGGTTGCTGAACATGGCGCTGGCCGCCATGATTAAAAGCACGGGTCTGTCGCCCGCCGATCGTGGCCTTGGTGCCATGTTCGGGTTGACTCGGGGTGTGCTGTTGGTATTGGTTTTAGTGGTGATCGCGGGTTACACGCCGCTGCCTGAAGAAGCGTGGTGGAAGCAAGCGATGTTCGCTGAGCAAGTGGTTGGTGTGATTCAGCAGCTAAAGGCGCGTCTGCCTATGCCTATGGATCAGTGGCTACCGTACTAAGATACGAGTAGTAAAGCGCAACAGTCTGTCAACTGGAAAAAAATCATGTGCGGAATTGTGGGGGTAGTCGGGCGCGGCCCGGTTAATCAGTTGCTTTATGACAGCTTGTTGCTGTTGCAGCATCGTGGTCAAGACGCAGCAGGCATTGCAACGTCTGAAGGCAATCATTTCAACATGTTCAAAGGCCACGGTTTGGTGCGGGACGTGTTTCGTACTCGTAGCATGCGATCACTGCCTGGCTTTAGCGGTGTTGGGCAAGTGCGTTATCCAACCGCGGGATCAAGCGATAGCGCTGAAGAGGCACAGCCTTTTTATGTGAATGCTCCATTTGGCATTACCTTTGCCCACAACGGCAATCTGACCAACTGGAACGAATTGCGGGAGTCGCTGTTTCGCATAGACCAACGGCATATCAACACCAACTCTGACTCTGAGGTGCTGCTAAATGTCTTGGCCCACGAGTTGCAACGATCGGCCAATGGCATTTCGCTGGACGAGGCAGCCATCTTCAGGGCTGTTGCCGGTCTGCACGCACGTGTCAAAGGCGCTTACGCTGTCGTGGCTCAGATTGCTGGCCACGGGTTGCTGGCGTTTAGGGACCCGCACGGTATTCGGCCATTGTGTTTGGGCCGCTTGGAGTCGCACAACGGGCCTGAGTGGATGGTGGCTTCTGAGTCGGTTGCCCTAGAGGGGTCAGGGTTTGAACTGGTGCGTGATATTGAGCCTGGTGAGGCTGTGTTTATCTCATTGGATGGACAGGTAAGCCAGCAGCATTGTGGTGCGCCGGCTCAGCATGCCCCTTGCATTTTTGAGTACGTGTATTTTGCCCGACCAGACTCGGTCATTCAAGGCGTGTCAGTCTATAACGCCCGCCTGAAAATGGGTGAGTATCTTGCTGATAAACTTGCGCGCACGATGCCATTAAGTGAAATTGATGTGGTCATGCCGATACCCGATTCATCTAGGCCCGCGGCCATGCAACTGGCCTCAAGACTGAATCTTGAGTACCGTGAGGGTTTGATCAAAAATCGGTATGTTGGCCGAACCTTTATCATGCCAGGTCAAGCAGTCCGCAAGAAATCGGTGCGCCAAAAGCTAAACACCATTGGACTAGAGTTCAAAGGCAAGAATGTTCTCTTGGTAGACGATTCAATTGTGCGCGGTACCACTAGCCGTGAAATTGTTGAAATGGCCAGAGCCGCTGGTGCAAATAAAGTGTTTATGGCGTCGGCGGCGCCGCCCGTGCGCTATCAGAACGTCTATGGCATTGACATGCCCACACAGGATGAATTGATTGCCAATGGCCGTAACGAGGTCGAAATTGCCGAGCTCATTGGTGCAGATGCTTTGATTTACCAGGACATTGAAGACATGAAAAAGTCGGTAACGGATCTAAATCCTGAGCTGACCAATTTCGACTGCTCGTGCTTTACTGGTGAGTATGTCACTGGTGACATCACGCCGGACTACCTCAAGTGGCTCGCTCGACCCCGACAAGACGAGGGGGAGGGCGGCGGGCTGCAATTTAACCTTGGATTTGCTGCCAACGATAGCTAATTATAGACTCAGCAAATAAGGGTTGAAATTTTGGTAATGTTTTCCTACAATGGCGCATGGATACCAAAGAAGACGGAAGGCGCCTATCCCGAGAGGCGCAACACGAGCGCAGAAAGCAAGCGGTACGCTTGCACCGCCAGGGCATGAAGGCCACTGAGATTGCGTCGGCACTAAGCATGTCGC
>CAMCOS010000040.1 GCA_945876565.1 Lautropia mirabilis
GTGAACGTGACCGCGATTACACGGTGAACATGACCGACGTTTCAAATTGAACGTGACCGGTTAGAATTCAAAACTGATGACCCGAAACTACAAAAAACAAATCGGTCATCTTCAGGTGAAATCAGCGGTCACGTTCCGTGAAATACGCAAGATGTACCGCAGGACAAGCCGGCATGATCTATTTGCACTGGCTTTGGCCATGCAGGAGCGGTGCTCGTTGTTGACTGGTGATGCTGCTTTACGTAAGGCTGCTGAAGCTGAGAAGGTTGATGTCAAGGGCACGGTTTGGTTGATCGAAAAAATGGTTTGTGAGAACCGAATTACGGTATCCGTGGCAAGAGCCGCGCTTCATAAGATGCGAGCCAACGGCAGATGGTTGCCATGGGATAAGGCTGAAGAGAGGTTGGCTGAGTTGGATTTAAGACAAAAAAAGACGCCTAATCGGTGATTTTGGGTTCGGCGATGATGTGTGGTTATCGTCCCCGCAGTTTTTTTGAAGGGCTAGACGAGGCTGTAAATAAATTTGTGTAAGTTGCGGTGGCCTATTAACCTCTATTTTCTGGTTCGTTCATCAGTCTATCGAAGCCGATCACGTAAGCTGTAGTAGTGATGAATGATATTGAACTCGGAGAGAGCACATGCCATCGCAAAGGAAACCAACTCTTAAGCCCTGTCTGGTGATCGGAAGTGGATTTCACCGATGGGTGGTCGGAGACATCGGCACGCCATTGTCCAGTTGGCACAAGTTGATCGAGGCTGTAGCTTTGGAGATGCATGTTAGCGCTCCAAGCAAGAACTACCCGCCGACGTTTCGATGGGAAAAGCTGCTGGAAAACGCTGGTCGAGATGGGTTTATGGTCAATTCAACGGGCGCGCGTTGGGTAGCGCCTGACCCGGGCGTTCAACGTCAACTTGAGTTCCATCAACCGGTCAGCGGCTTTAAACCCGCAACCTGCTCGAAGGCATCTGCCCCGAAGCCATCACCCTGCTGCAAGAAAAGCAGTTCACCCCAGACGTGACTCGGATCCTGCGCAACATGAAGGCCGCCCGCCAGGTGGAGGCGGTGGAACTGATGATCGCCAGCAACACCATCACCGTGGCACATGCCGAGACCTTGCTCAAGGCCACGCCACCCGAGCAGCGCATCGACGGCAAGCCCGCTGAGCGTGAAAATAAGACCGCGCCCATCGAGCAGATCGAAAAGCTGGAAAAGGAGATGAACCAGGTTCAGGAGAAGTACCAGGAGGCCGAAAGCTCCTACGGTTCAGACCTGCTCAACCTGGTGGTGACCAAGGGTTACCTGACCAAACTGCTGGCCAACGGGGCGGTCAAGAGCTACATCGGGCGCCACGAGCCGGAGATCCTGACCCACCTGGAACTGGTGGTGAATACCGTCAGCATGGAGGAGGCTGTCCAGCAGCAGCAAGTTACAGAGGTCTGAACCCTTCTACGCCTGAAAACTATTCTTGATGACGGAGTGGACTTTACGGCTGAGCATCGGGTACAATATTTAAGTTCATATAGACCTTTATTTTGCTACTCCCTGCGGCTGCGCTCCTCTGAGTGATACGGCCGTGCGGTAGTTTTTTCCAAACACTTCAAATGCAAAGCGTAGAAAGAAAACTCGTCAACTTTATGACAAGGCGCCAAGCCAAACTCCAAGAGGACACTTATTTCAGGGTGATGCGCATCCTGCAAGAAAACTCAGATCTTACCCAGCGCGAACTGGCTGAGAAACTGGGTATCAGTGTGGGTGGTCTGAATTACTGCTTGAAAGCGCTGATGGAAGCGGGCTTGGTGAAGATGAAAAACTTTGCCAACTCAAAGAATAAGTTTGGTTACGTCTATGTGTTTACTCCAGCTGGCATGGCAGAAAAGGCGGCCATTACGCACAGGTTCCTGCAGCGCAAGTTGGATGAGTATCGAGCGCTCAAGGCCGAGGTTGAGGGATTGAAGGCAGAGACTGTACTGAAACAATATAAAACTCATGGATAAGAGCGCAATCATCGCCATCATTGGCCTTGGCTACGTCGGCCTGCCGCTTGCTGTTGAATTTGGTAAGGTTCGCCCCGTCATCGGCTTTGACATCAACGCCAAACGGGTCGAGGAACTTCAAAGCGGGCAAGACCACACCCTTGAATGCAGCCCCGAAGAACTGACGCTGGCCGGTCAGTTGCGTTTCAGCTGCAACGCGCAAGACCTTAAACAGGCAAATGTTTTTATCGTAACCGTGCCGACGCCTGTGGACCGGGCTAATCGCCCGGACATGACCCCGCTGGTAAGAGCCAGCGAAACCGTGGGCAACGTGCTCAAGGTCGGCGATATCGTCATTTACGAGTCGACCGTGTACCCCGGCGCAACCGAAGAAGTGTGCGTACCTGTGCTGGAAAAGTTCAGCCGGCTCAAGTTCAACCAAGACTTTTACTGCGGCTACAGCCCGGAGCGCATTAACCCCGGTGACAAGGAACATCGCCTGCCAACCATCAAAAAGGTGACCAGTGGAAGCACCCCGGCTGTGGCCAAAGAGGTGGACGATATTTACCGCCAAATTATCACGGCAGGTACGCACAAGGCGAGCAGCATCAAAGTGGCCGAAGCCGCCAAGGTGATTGAAAACACCCAACGCGACGTCAACATCGCCCTGATGAACGAGCTCAGCCTGATCTTCCACAAGCTGGACATTGACACGCTGGAAGTTCTACAGGCCGCAGGTACCAAATGGAACTTTTTGCCCTTCCGCCCCGGTCTGGTGGGTGGCCACTGCATTGGCGTTGACCCGTACTACCTTACGCACAAAGCGCAAGAGGTGGGTTACCACCCCGAGGTCATCTTGGCTGGTCGTCGCATTAACGACAGCATGGCCACCCATGTGGCTGACCAAACAGTCAAGCTTATGCTGCGCAAGGGCCACCCCGTGCTGGGGAGCAAAGTGTTAGTGCTAGGCCTCACCTTCAAGGAGAACTGCCCCGATGTGCGTAACACCAAGGTCGTGGACATTGTGAAGGCTTTTCGAGCCTATAACACCGAGGTGGACGTCTACGATCCTTGGATTAACGTGAGTGAGGCAGAACACGAATACGGCCTCAAGTGTCTGGTGCAAGCCCCTGCGGCAGGCCAATATAGCGCGATCGTGCTGGCCGTGGGTCACAAACAATTCACCGAACTGGGCGAACAAGGCATCAAAGCCTGGGGCCAGCGCGGTGCGGTGCTGTTTGACGTCAAAAGCATCCTGCCCCTCGGCTCGGCGGACGGGAGGCTTTGATTATGACCCGCTACGAACAACTGCAAACCCAAGTGCGCCAAGCGCCAAAAACCTGGCTTGTTACTGGCGTGGCAGGATTCATCGGCAGCAACTTGTTAGAGACCCTGCTCAAACTCGACCAACGCGTGGTCGGCCTAGACAATTTTGCCACTGGCCATCAGCGCAACCTTGACGAAGTGCAAGCCCTGGTCACCCCCGACCAATGGGCCAACTTCCATTTCATCAACGGCGACATCCGCAAGCTGCAAGACTGCCAGGCCGCCATGACCTGGCATCCGACTGCCGTCATCCCAGACCCGATCCGAAATCCATCCCCCATCCCCGTTGACCACGTCCTCCACCAAGCCGCCTTGGGCAGCGTTCCTCGCAGCCTGACTGACCCCATCGCCACCAACGAAGCCAACATCAGCGGCTTTTTAAACATGCTGGTCGCAGCCCGCGACGCCAAGGCGCATAGCTTCACCTACGCCGCCAGCAGCAGTACCTATGGCGACCATCCGGCCTTGCCCAAGGTCGAGGAAAACATTGGCAACCCGCTCAGCCCCTACGCCGTAACCAAATACGTGAACGAGCTGTACGCCAGCGTGTTTGCCCGCAGCTACGACTTTAAGGCCGTGGGCCTGCGCTACTTCAATGTGTTTGGCCCGCGGCAAGACCCCAACGGGGCTTATGCCGCCGTCATCCCCAAATGGACGGACGCCTTGCTGAAGGGCGAAACAGTGTTCATCAACGGTGACGGCGAAACCAGCCGCGACTTCTGCTTTGTGGCCAACGCGGTGCAAGCCAACCTGCTGGCCGCCACTGCTGCAGACGAAGCCAAAGACCAAGTCTATAATATTGCCGTGGGCGACCGCACCACGCTCAATCAGCTCTTTGCCTCTCTACGCGACGCGTTGCAGACCGAAGGCGTCAGCTCCGCCACACAACCCAGCTACCGAGACTTTCGGGTGGGCGATGTGCGCCACAGCCGGGCTGACATCGGTAAGGCGCAGCGTTTGTTGGGTTATATGCCGACGCACGATATTCAGAAAGGCATTGGTTTGTCAGTGCCTTGGTATGTTTTATTTGGAAGATGACATGAAGGCAGTTATTCTTGCTGGGGGCTTGGGCACCCGCATTTCTGAAGAAACGAATCTCAAGCCGAAACCGATGATCGAAATCGGAGGCAAACCGATTCTTTGGCACATCATGAAGATCTACTCTGCCCATGGCATTCATGATTTCGTGATCTGCTGCGGCTACAAAGGCTACCTGATCAAAGAGTACTTCGCCAACTATTTCCTCCACATGTCGGACGTGACCTTCCACATGGAACACAACCGCATGGAGGTGCACCAGCAGTTCGCGGAGCCATGGCGTGTCACGCTGGTCGATACCGGAGAGACGACCATGACCGGTGGCCGGCTCAAGCGCGTGGCTGGCTACGTGGCGGGCGACGATGCCTTCTGCTTCACCTACGGCGACGGCGTGAGCGACGTCGACATCACGAAGCTGATCGCCTTCCATCGCCAGCACGGCTGCCAGGCCACGCTCACGGCGGTGCATCCGCCCGGCCGCTTCGGCGCGCTCGACATTCGGGAGCGGCACACCGTCGCATCGTTCACCGAGAAGCCCAAGGGGGACGGCGGCATGATCAACGGGGGATTCTTCGTGCTGTCGCCCAAGGTCATCGACCTGATCCGGGACGACCAGACCATCTGGGAGCGCGAACCGCTGGAGTCGCTGGCGAGCAGCCGGCAACTGAAGGCCTTCCCGCACGACGGCTTCTGGCAGCCGATGGACACCCTCAGGGACAAGACGCTCCTGGAGGAACTGTGGAACCAGCAACGGGCACTGTGGAAGGTGTGGGCGTGAACGTGAACCGCGATTTCTGGCGCGGCCGCCGCGTCTTCGTCACTGGGCACACCGGCTTCAAGGGCAGTTGGCTGTGCCTGTGGCTGCAACGCCTGGGCGCCGAGGTGACCGGCTATGCACTCGCGCCCGCGACGCAGCCCGGCCTGTTCGAGGCCGCATCGGTAGCCCGGGGCATGCGCTCGATCATCGGCGACATCCGTGATGCCGACGCGCTGCACCGTGCGATGGGGACGGCACGGCCCGAGATCGTGATCCACATGGCGGCGCAGGCGCTGGTTCGCGAGTCTTACGCGGCTCCGGTGGAGACCTACTCCGTCAACGTGGTCGGCACGGCACAGGTCCTCGACGGCGTGCGGGCCTGCCCGTCGGTGCGGGCCGTGGTCAGCGTGACCACCGATAAGTGCTACGAGAACCGCGAATGGCACTGGGGCTACCGTGAGACCGACCGGCTTGGCGGGCACGACCCGTACAGCAGCAGCAAGGCCGGTGCCGAACTCGTCACCGCCGCCTACCGTTCCTCGTTCTTCGCGGCGTCGGAGCCGGCCGTGGCCTCGGCGCGCGCTGGTAACGTGATCGGCGGCGGCGATTGGTCGCGCGACCGGCTGATTCCCGACATCCTCGCCGCCATTGAGGCCGGACAGGCGGTGCGCATCCGCTACCCTGACGCCATCCGCCCCTGGCAGCATGTGCTCGAGCCGCTGTCAGGCTACCTGGCGCTGGCCGAGCGCCTATGCGCCGACGACGGCAGGGCCTACGCCGAGGCTTGGAACTTCGGTCCCGCCAACGACGACGTACGGCCGGTGCGCTGGATCGTCGAGCAGATGCTCGAATGCTGGGGCAGCGGCAGTTGGACGATCGAGGCCCAACCTCAGCCGCATGAGGCAACCTACCTGAAGCTAGATTGCTCCAAGGCCCATGCCCGCCTGGCCTGGCGGCCGCGCTGGGCCCTGGCCGACGCATTGGGCGCGATCGTCGACTGGCAACGCGCATACCAGCGCGGCGAAGAGATGCGCGAGGTCACGCTGGCGCAGATCGCCCGCTTCGAGGGCACGCCAGGATGAAGCGCGTGCTGGTCACCGGTGGCGCCGGCTTCGTCGGCGCGCGTGTCGTGCACCGATTGGTCGAGCAGGGCTGCGCGGTCGCGCTGCTGCTGCGCGAGGCGAGCAACACGCGCCGCCTGCAAGGCGTGATCGAACGCTGCACCGTGCTGCGCGGGGACCTGTCGCGCATCGAGGTGCTGCGCGCGCCGCTGCAGAGCTTTGCGCCGGACGGTGTGCTGCACCTGGCGTGGGAAGGCGTCAAGGGTGCCGATCGCAACCACCCGATGCAGTTGTCGAACGTCTCGACCTCAATCGACCTGTTCCGGCTCACCGGGGAGATCGGGTGTGCCAGTTTCGTCGGGCTCGGCTCCCAGGCGGAGTACGGGCTGCTGTCGGGTCGTATCGACGAGCGCGCTCCGACACGGCCGACCACGACCTATGGTGCCGCCAAGCTCGCCACAGGCTGCGTGCTCGAGCGCGCGGCCGCAGCGGCCGGCCGTCCATTCGCCTGGCTGCGCCTGTTCTCGTCTTACGGCTTCGACGACGATCCGAGCTGGCTGATCCCGTACATGATCCGCACGCTGCTCGCCGGCGAATGCCCGCGCCTGACGAAGGCCGAGCAGATTTGGGACTACATCCACGTCGACGACGTCGCCGACGCAATCGTGGCCGCGCTCCAGAGCGGCGCACATGGCATCTTCAATCTCGGCTCGGGCCAGGCCCGACCCCTGCGGGAGATCGTCGAGCTGCTGCGCGACGGGATCGACCCGGCCTTGCCGCTCGGATTCGGCGAGGTCGAATACCGGCCGGACCAGGTCATGCACTTGGAGTCCGACATCGGCGCTCTGCGCGCCGCCACCGGCTGGGCACCGCGCGTGCCCCTCGAGCAGGGCCTGGCCGGCACCATTGAATGGCACCGGGCGGCACGCGCCGCCGCTGCCGCGTCCTGAGGCCTTCCAATATGTCTACCTACGCCTGCCGTCTGTGCGCCCACACCGAGCTGTCGACGCCGCTCGTGCTCGGGAATTCCCCGCGGAACATCCAGCGCCTGTTCAGCCCCGAGACCCTCTCGCAGGACCGCAGCGTCGAACTGCGCGTGCGCCAATGCGGCAAGTGCGGCTTCGTGCAGCTCGATCCGCTGCTCGAGGACGAGTACTACGAGGACTACCTGATGGGAGCGCCTCACTCGGCGCAGATGCAGGCCTACCAGCAACGTCAGGCGAGCGAGTTTGTGCGCGACTTCGGCCTGGTCGGCCGGAACGTCAAGGAGATCGGCTCGGGCGACGGCTGCTACCTCGGTCACCTGCGCGCGGCGGGCTGCAACGCCACGGGCATCGAGCCCTCGGCCAAGTCGCGCGCGATCGCGATCGCCGCCGGGCACCGGGTGGAGGAAGGCTACGTGACGGTGGGTCGCCGGCTCGAGGGCGCGCCCTACGACGCCTTCGTGACGCGGCAGGTGCTCGAGCACGTTCCCGACATCCATGGCTTTCTGACCGGCGTCCGGCGCAACCTGAAGCCTGGCGCCGCTGGCCTTGTCGAAGTGCCGAGCCTCGAGAAGGCGCTCGCCGATCGCCGCTTCTACGACTTCTTCCCGGACCACGTAAACTACTTCTCCGCGCGCACGCTGCGCCTCGCGCTGGAGGTCAACGGCTTCGAGGTGCTGGAGGTGCGCCAGGACATGTTCGACGAGTACATCGTCGCCTACGTGCGGCGCTGCGAGCCCCCGTCGCTGGACGAGATGGCGGCCAGCGTGCACACACTCGGCGACGACCTGCGCCGCTACGTCGCCGACTGCCATGTAGCGGGCCGAAAGGTGGCCATCTGGGGCGCCGGCGGCAAGGGGCTCAGCGTGATGGCCTCGGCCGGCATCGCCGACGTCGATCTGCTGGTCGACAGCGACCCGGTCAAGCAGGGTCTGGTGGCGCCGGTGACCCGCCTGCGTGTCGAGTCGCCGCAAGCGCTGGCGCGTCACGGAATCGACGCCGTCATCGTCACCGCGATGGCCTACAAGAACGAGATCCTGCGCACCCTTCGCGAGGACCTCGGCTTCCGCGGCGAGGTGAGCGTGCTCGGTCACCGCCTCGAGCGGGTCGAACCCCCAACCGCCGACTGACAGCCGAACCGCTAGCCCGACGTGAACACGCCCACTTCCACTCCGCCCGAAGCGCCAACGCCTGCCGGCCTTGCGCGCGACATTCGCCTGGACATCCTCGAGATGGTCCACCGCGCACGTGCCTCGCACGTCGGCGCCTGCTTCTCCATCGTCGATGCGCTGGCCGTGCTGTATGGCCGAGTGATGCGCCTGCGCCCGCATGAACCCGCCTGGGAGGATCGTGACCGATTCATCCTCAGCAAGGGCCATGCGGCAGCGGCGGTCTATGCCACGCTGGCGCGCATCGGCGTGCTGTCACGCGAGGACCTGCAGACCTACGGTGCCGACAGCTCGCTGTACATGACGCACGTCAGCCACAAGATTCGCGGCGTGGAGTTCTCCTCCGGCTCGCTTGGTCATGGCCTGCCGTTCGGCACCGGCAAGGCGCTCGCCGCGAAGCGTCGGGGCCGGGCCTGGCGCGTCTTCGTAATGCTCAGCGACGGCGAGATGGACGAAGGCTCTAACTGGGAGGCGCTGATGTTCGCCGCGCACCACCAGCTGGACAACCTAGTTTCGATTATCGACTACAACAAGCTGCAGAGCCTGGCGACGATCGCCGATACGCTGGCCCTCGAGCCGCTGACCGACAAGCTGCGCGCCTTCGGCTGGGCGGTACGCGAAGTCGACGGCCACGACCATGCCGCCCTCGAGGCAGCGCTCGGCGGGGCGCCTTGGTCGCCCGGTCGTCCCTCGGTGCTGGTCATGCACACCACAAAGGGTAAGGGCGTGAGCTTCATGGAGAACCGCGTCGAGTGGCACTATAAGAGCCCGAACGACGAACAACTCGCGGCCGCCCGCGCGGAACTGCTGCACCACCATGCGTAACGCTTTCATCGACGAACTCGTTGCCCTAGCCGACCGCCACCCGCAGATCGCTCTGGTCGTCGGCGACCTGGGCTACTCGGTGGTCGAGCCTTTCGCCGACCGCTTCCCCGAGCGCTTCATCAACGCCGGCGTGGCCGAGCAGAACATGACCGGTCTGGCCGCCGGCATGGCCTCCGAGGGTTACCATGTCTTCACCTACTCGATCGCCAACTTCCCGACCTTCCGCTGCGCCGAGCAGATCCGCAACGACGTCGACTACCAAAAGCTTCCGGTGACGGTGGTCGCGGTCGGCGGCGGGCTGGCCTACGGCGCACTGGGCTATTCGCACCACGCGGTGCAGGACTATGCACTGCTGCGCTCGATGCCCAACCTGATGATCGCAGCGCCTGGGGATCCGTCGGAGGTACGCGCATGTCTGCGCTACTTGGTGGCCCATCCGCAGCCCTCGTACCTGCGCCTGGGCAAGGCCGGCGAACGCGACTTCCACGAGCGCGCAGTCCCCGAGCTACTGCCGGGTCGCTGGAACCGCATCCGGGCGGCCGAGGCTGGATCGCGCGCTGTTCTGCTGAGCACCGGCGCCACGCTCGAATTGGCGATGTCGATGCGCGAGCGGCCGGAGTATCTCGGCTGCGAGGTCTGCACGCTGCCGCTGTGGGGTATGGCGGCCAAGATGACACAAGCCGAGCAGGTGGCACGACACGACGCAGTCACGACACTCGAGGACCACCTCGAGGACGGCGGCTTCGGTTCGTGGCTGTCAGAGTCGCTCGGCTGCGAACCGGCGCTGCGCAGCCGGCTGCGTGGCATGGCGCTGTCGCCTGTGGTGTGTGGGCTGGTCGGAAGCCAGGCCACGCTGAACGCCCTCGGAGGCCTGCGGTGAACGAGATACGCAGTGCACCCAACAACCCACTCCTGGCGATTTGCGTACCAACCTACAACCGTGCACCGAGCTTAACCAAATTGCTCTCACAGTTGGCGGCGCTGAAGGGGCGATATGGCGATCAGTTGGAATTCTGTATATCAAATAACGGATCCACCGACGAAACACGCTCTGTCATTGAGGCGTTCGAGCGCCAGTGGCCCGTTCAAGTCCAGCATCAGTCAACCAACATTGGTGGAACCCTAAATATCATCGCTGTCGCTGGGCAGATGCGGGCTCGCTGGGGCATGTGGTGCGGGGATGACGATGATATAGATACGGATGTTATCGAACAAATCTTGTCCTTGCTACAGACGTTTTCTCCAGAAACTTGGATGCTCGTTGACTCTACTGACGGCCAAGGGAGTGGGCAATACATGAGCAACTTTGCGGTTGGCGAGCATACGTCCGCAGCTTTCCGACGCGCATTGCTTTGCAGCGGCCTTGATCCGTTGGGCTTCATGGGCGTGCATGTATTCCCAAGATCCGCTGTGCCAATGATTGAATCCCTTCAGCTTGCAGATGCCCGACCTTGGCCGCATATGGTCGGACTGCTACGGTACCTTACAACGCCCGATGTTCGGGTGTACGTACTGCACAAAGCGGCCACGGGTCAAGCTAAAGGCGGAGTAAAACTATTCTGGACAGCCGGCGACCTAGCCCGCCTACACCTATCAAAGCTGCGCCTATTGAGGCGAACATATGCTGCGACACGAAGCAACTATTTATTTTTACATGCACTTATGCTAAGCGAACTCTACGCACCAAGAAAGCTGAAATTGCTGCTGCTATGGAAACTCTGCGAGCATAGAGACTTCAAATCCAACGCTCTCGCGGACTTTCGCGAGAACTACCATGAACTTGGCAAGCTAAAGCTCTTGACCTGGCCGCACCATATGCTTGTGGTTTTTCTAAATAAAATAAGCAGCAACAACTACGATAAATTATTTCAAGCTCTCAACAAAACTTATTTGCGTCGCCTGTACATTGACCAAAAAAGAAAATATAGGTCCTATGATGGCATGCGACGAGGCATTTGAATTGAGTCCTGCCCTCGTAATGCTGCCCCAACCTTGACCGCTTAAAACACAAAAAAAACTGCTACGGGTCGCCGTTCTGGTTTCCGATTCAGCACATCGCTCAAATGCCGAACCGCAATAGATACGCCATATTTTGACAACCGACTCAAAAACTGTACCGCATTCAAATACCGACCGAGGCGCGGTTCCGTATTCGCTGTGGCTACGAGCATGGCAAGGGGTATCCATATTTGTAACAATACCGTTGTTGCTCAGCAACCTTGATGGCGAAAGCCAAGGCGTTTATTACCTCTTCCTAGCAATAGCCTCAACCCAGGCATTTTTTGAAATGGGCTTGGGTTTGATCACAACAATCCGCGCAAGTCATGAGTGGATTCACCTTCGAATTGCCTCTGACGGATCTGTGGAGGGCGACGAACTGGCGCGAGCCAGACTCAGAAAGCTTTGCCTCATATCATTAAAATTTACGCTTACCGTTGCACTAGCATTCTTAGCGATTTGCATTATCGTCGGCACTCAACTTGCCAACATCGAAGATACCAGCAGCGGTGATCAGCTAGATGCATATATAAAATATATGGTGCTGATTACAGGCATTATGATCCTCAACTCCTTGATTTACGTCGTCGAGGGCTGCAATAACGTGGGCGGCGTGGCAATATTTCGGCTCATACAATCAATTATTGGGGCAGCTACACTGTGGTTGTCATTGCAACTTGGTGATGGAATTGATTCATTGGTATTCCAAGCCTCATCAGTACTGCTGTGTGCAGTGGTTTACATTATTGCATTCAAGAGAAAATTCTTTAGCTCCATCTATCGTGGAAGTTTGATAAATGATCTATCCTGGAAGAAAGACTTCCTTCCATATCAATGGCGTCTGGCGGTGCAGTCGATATCTAACCTGCTCGCATTCCCTTTCTTTCAATTTCTGTCGTTTAAGATGCTTGGCCCCACTGAGTCGGGTAAGCTTGGATTAACTTTGCAAATAGCCTTGGGGATGCAGGGCTTGTCCTTGGTATTCATAAATGCCAAAGTTCCCCACCTGTCCATGCTGGCAGCGCGCGGAGAGGTCGCACGTTTGAAGCGCGAGTGGACGATCCAACTCACCCAGTCGCTTACCTTCATGTTCGCCTGTTTTCTGTTTTACATGGCGGGACTTGCAGTGATAGCCTGGAACTTTGAGACGTACTATATTCGAGTTCTCGGAGCAAGAGAGACTTTTATATTTTTCGCGGGATTGCTTGCAACCACCTACATATCCGGGGTTGCCGCTATTACACGCGCGCACAAGGTTGAAAAGTTTACTGTGATTGGAATGTGTGCTGGCCTTGGATACGGTAGCCTGTCCGCAGCATTGTGCGAATATTTTGGAAACGCAGGTATCGCATTCGCATACGCCACGGTAACGCTGTTGTTCGTGTTGCCAGCGAGTTATCACATAATGAATCAATTCACCAAGGATCGCCTAGTGACTTGAATCGCCTTTCTGTCAATGTAGCGGCTGCTTTTATGTTTAGGACCCCTCGTGCCGAAGCTGTCATTTGCTTAGAAGAACTTGCGTGATACGGCCTTTAATTTAATTTGCGTATGTCTCTACTGTCCGGTCGCTTTCATAACAGAATCAATTGGTTGCCGGAGAGTTGATTTTCTTCGTTCAGCACGGCGTTTGCAACCAGTTGATCCAACGTGATTTTCTCGAAAATATTGGTTTCGATGAGATGCAGAAAAATCTGTGGCGAGACCGGTAGGTGATGATGCTTGATGGCGACCATCACCAACAGGTACGCACATACGGCGATCTGGATTTGCGCCTTGACGGCGTTGATCGAATTGCCGAAGAAATGCTTCACTGTCGGATTCTGCTTGAGCCACTTGAAGATCAACTCGATCTGCCGGCGATTCTTGTAGATCGCAGCAATTGTCAGCTCAGGCACGTCGAACAGATTGGTGAGGAACACGAGCTGCTTGCCCGTTTCCGGAACTCGAAACGACACCCGGCGAAGATGCTCGGGATTGCCGACTTTCGACTTCGGCGTGCCCAGAAAAATCGTTTGGTCGGCACGCAGCCCTGTCGTGGTGTCGATCTTTCGGGAAGCCATCTAGGTGGAACGCAGATTGTTCTTCGCGCGAATGACAAAGCCGATCTTCTGCTGGTGCAGGGCGAACAGCCGAGCGAAATCCAGATAGCCCAGTGCGATGACCGGAATCGAGCAGCCGGACATCGTGAACCTTGCCGGTCGTAATGCTGATGAATACTGCGATGGAACTACGCAGGTCTGTAATGACCCAGTAAAAATCTGCTCAGGTGATAATCAAGGAGATATCACCGATGAGTACAGAGATGAACGAGAACGTCAAACGTTGGACAGCCAAGCGCAAGATGGCTTTGGTGCTGGACATCATTCAAGGTAAGACCACCACGGCTGAGGCGAGCCGAAGCTTTGATTTATCACCTTCAGAGGTGGAAACCTGGATCGACGAGGCCAAGCGGGGCATGGAGAATGCGCTCAAGGCCAATCCGGTTGAAGTCAAAGAGCAATACGAGCGCCAACTCAAAGATCTGCAGGAGGCCTACGGGGAAGCGATGCTGGAGCTGCGTGCCAGAAAAAAGCTTTCGTCCCTGCTGGGCGAGGAGGACGAGAAATGATCCTTCAGCTCCAGCAGGGACTGCAGGCCGAGGGCTTTGAGGTCAGTATCAGTAAGCTGTGCCGTTGGTTCAATGTGCCTAGGCGTACCCTTTACTACAAACCCGTGAAGGCACAACCGAGACTGCAGCCCCAGTTGATTGAGCCAGTCAAAGCCATGATCGAAGAGAATCCTTCGTTTGGTTACCGTACGGTGGCGTATTTGTTGAATATGAACAAAAACACGGTGCAACGCATCTTTCAGCTCAAAGGCTGGCAGGTCAAGAAAAGACCTGTCGGGTTTCGACCCCGGGTTCAGGCGCTACCCTCGGTGGCTGCCCGTCCGGATGAGCGTTGGGCCACGGATTTGTGCCGTATTTGGACAGGCAAGGATGGTTGGGCAACGCTTGCCTTGGTGATCGACTGTTACACCCGGGAACTGCTGGGATGGCATTTGAGTCGCAGTGGTCGTTCGTCTACAGCGGAGTCAGCCTTGGAGCAAGCTTTGATCAGCCGTTACGGCTGCCTCGGTCGCGTTGCCGAACCCTTTCTTTTACGGTCTGACAATGGTTTGGTGTTCTCCAGTAGAAAGTACACCGCCCTGGTTCGAAGCTATGGATTGCGACAGGAATTCATCACGCCCTACAGTCCGGAGCAAAACGGCATGATCGAACGAGTCATCAGAACCTTAAAGGAGCAATGCGCACATCGCCATCGCTTTGAGACGATCCAACATGCCAGTCGTGTCATTAGCGACTGGATCGCCTTCTACAATCACAAACGGCCGCATCAGGCACTCGGCATGAAAACGCCCGCAGAAACTTTTAAATTAGTGGCATAACCTGTGCAGAAACAGCTGGGTCATTACAGTTCGGCGGCATCCGCCAGCGTCGAGCGAGAAAGCGTGCCGCCAATCCCAATGGGATATAGCCTCGAGCGCTGGGCATTCAGGCAGTCCACCAGATCGCGCAGTCCCGAGCAACTAGTAGGCCAAGCAGATGAAGTGACTCCCGCCCGAGAAAATCGTCCCCCTTTTGTTGGCCTGATAAACGTCGACCAGGTGCTCGAAGTGGCTGAACGGCACAAACTCCAGCAACTGCGCAAAAACTGTCCTGCCGTGGTTCATGATCCCGCCTCGTCTGCCGGAAAAGCTGGCGACTATACGGCAGATCGGCACTCCGCGATTTGAAATCGCCGGAATCGCCGAACAGCCGGAAAACCATTTCAGGAAAGGATTCGCGCATGTTGATTACTCAAACCACCGGACAGTAGTGTGCGTATGTATTTTTTATCTAATAATAATCCTAATAAACTATCACTAATTGCTGCCACACTCCTGTTCTTGACCATAGCCGCAATGTTAATTGCTATGGACCGATCTACTTTGTTGGACAACGATAATTACATCGAATATTTTCGAGGGGATAGGTTGTTAGATATATGGAATCTACTTTGCGAAAACTTAACGATCGAAAGTCTTGTGCTTGTATTTTTTTCCGAGGAATTCATTTGGCTGGCATTTACAAAACTGCTTTCCGAATTTTTTTTACCCGAAACAGCTACCTATATTTTGGCATTGCTGGTTAATTTTTTCGTATTCCTTGGTTGCATAAAAACCGACAAACCAATTGTTGCTGCAATTTTGTGGGTGGTTATACCGGTAGGCTTTACTACGATCGGGCTGTTTCAGTTGCGCCAGGGGCTTGCATATTCGTTGTTCTTTTACGGAACCTATTACCTCAAGCCAGGCAAGTTTGGACTGTTGTCTTGCGGGATTCACACGACACTAGCAATACCGTACATATTTTACTTGGTTGAATTGGTTTTTTGTCGCGTAAAAAGCTGGCTTGTCCCAGCCGCATTCACGGCCGTACTTTCATGGGTAATGGCGGCAATCGGAGGGTATGTTTTTGAAATCTTTGGGGGACGTCGTCTCTACTCATACAGTATCGGTGATGGTGCGGATTCGATAAATTATGTGATGTCAGCACTGCTCTTTGCCGCATTCTATTTATCATCATACGCACATCACTACAGCCAAAAGAACGTGGCTGCACGCATATTTTCGCTGGCCGGTTTTGGGGTTTCGATGTTTGTTACCGCTTCGTTTTATATCTTTCCTATAGGGACCTCGCGAGTCGGCTATTTTCTGATGCTTTTTGCCCTGCCATTGCTTGCAGAGTCTGGAGCATTGAATCCGACAAAATTCAAGGAGCCAAGGGTGGCATGCGGATCCTTGGTTATTCTGTTCATTGCCTATCAGGCAATAAAAGTTCTTGTCACCGACTAAACGCATCATATGCTTCCCACAACGATTGGCACGGGTGCGGATAAGAAGCGCATTGCCCTGTTTCTGCCCTCACTACAGGGCGGGGGCGCAGAGCGGGTGATGGTTACGCTCGCCAATGAGTTTGCACGTCGTGGATTTTTGGTTGATCTCGTTCTTGCCGCTGCTGCAGGACCATATTTATCTGCTGTGGCGCCTGCGGTAACTATTCACGATCTTGGGGCGTCAAGGGTAGCCGCATCACTATTTCCACTAATTAGGTACCTGAGGCGCTACCGTCCTCGGGCGTTGATGTCATT
Organism: Lautropia mirabilis; assembly: GCA_945876565.1. Classification (GTDB taxonomy): domain Bacteria; phylum Pseudomonadota; class Gammaproteobacteria; order Burkholderiales; family Burkholderiaceae_B; genus Algicoccus. The sequence continues at coordinate 16,306 of CAMCOS010000040.1, forward strand.
CATGGGGCATGCCAATGTTATTGCGATATTGGCCGGCAAGCTTTCAGCAACCGGTATACGTGTTGTTGTGTCCGAACATTCATTTATAAGTGGCGAGCACCGTGTCGCCAAAGGATTTGGTACTAGGGCTGCCTTTTTGTTGGTCAGGCTTTTATACGGTATTGCTGACGCGGTTTGCTCAGTTTCGGAAGGGGCTTCGCGTGACCTTGAAAGATTTGCTAGTCTCAAACATGGCAGTGTGCAAACTATCTATAACCCATTTGACTTACAGCGAATTGCAGAGCAGGCTGCCGAGCCCGTTTCCCATCCTTGGTTCACCTCTAAAGAAATACCCTTAATACTCGGGGTGGGTCGATTGAATGAAGCAAAGAGCTTTGATGTACTGCTCGAGGCATTCTACAGCCTAAGAATAAGAAGGCCTGCGCGTCTTGTGATACTTGGCGAAGGGGAGCTGCGGGCTGATCTGGAACGATTGGCAACCCGCCTTAATATCGGCCCAGCCGATTTTCAGATGCCAGGTTTCGCCTCCAATCCATATGCCTTGATGGCGCGCTGTTCGGTTTTTGTTCTTTCATCTCGCAGGGAGGCTTTGCCTGGAGTTTTGATTGAGGCCATGGCCTGTGGAGCGGCGATCGTCAGCACCGACTGCGAGAGCGGGCCCAATGAGATTTTGGCCGACGGAAAATTCGGCCAACTGGTGCCCGTCGGCGACGCACAGGCGTTAGCTGAAGCCATCAACGCAGCTCTTGATGCTGCCCCATCAGAGCGTCCAAATGTGAAGGCCAGGTCCGCAGACTTTAACAAAGAGACGGCGGTCAATTCATACCTCGAAGTACTCGGGCTTCAGCGGCGTAGTGGGATTTGACTGTGAAGATTATCGCAAATCCTCTCGCTAATCGAGTGAGATAACCAATGTGGTGATTACACACGTTATCGTTGGCCTGAATCGTGGCGGCGCAGAAATGATGCTTCGTCGCTTGATTGAAGCCGATCTATCTTCAGGCTCTAAAAACGAACATTGCGTAATTTCGTTAACCGATCTTGGCTTTCATGGTCCGCTTTTGCAAGAGCGAGGCGTGCCTGTATATGCCATGGGCTTGAGCTCGACGAGGGGCTTACTGGCTGTGGGCTTGCGCCTAACACTTTTGTTGCGGAAATTAAACCCTGATGTTGTTCAAACTTGGATGGTTCATTCAGATTTGATTGGTGGCCTTGCGGCACGTTTGGCGGGGGTACGAAGTGTCGTTTGGGGAGTGCGGACAACAGACTACAGCGTAGAGTCGCGCAGCACACGGGCGGTGCGATGGCTGTGCGCCCGGCTTTCTGGATTTATTCCCAGCAAAATTGTGTCGGCCGCACAGGCTTCGCTCGAATCAAGCAAGCAAGCCGGGTATAGCGCCGAAAAATTGATGGTCATTCACAATGGGTTTGACGTAGCCGCGCTGCAAAGCTACCGAGGCAAAGGTGAGGTAATACGGGAGCAGATAGCCACGCAATCCGAAATATTGGTGATCGGCTGTCTAGGACGCTATAACCCAGCAAAAGATCACGTAAATTTTGTGCGAGCGGCTGGTCTGGTGGCTGCGAAATACCCCACTTGTCATTTCTTGATGGTAGGAAGTGGTCTGACTCGTAGCAATGCAGAGTTGATGTTTCATATCAATGCCACAGGATTTGCTGAACGGTTTGTGCTGTTGGGGGAGCGTCCAGACCCTGCTGCCTGTCTGGACGCGATGGATGTTTTCGTACTCTCTTCATGCACCGAGGGCTTTCCAAACGTGCTGGGTGAGGCTATGGCCATGGGTGTGCCTTGTGTGAGCACTGATGTCGGTGATGCAGCCGTCCTATTAGGTGACACTGGTGAGTTGGTACCGTCACGTAATGCGGCGGCCTTGGCTGGGGCGGTTGACCGCTTACTGGTTAAGCCATTGGTTGAGCGTAAGGCACTTGGCAAAAGAGGGTGCGAGCGTTTAGAGAGAGTTTTCTCTATCGAAACGGCAGCCTGTCGTTTCGATGATTTGTATTCGACTTTGGCCAAAAAGCGCTGAAGAATTTTTTGAGATTAATGATTCGATGTGTGGATTTACTGGTTTTCTAAGCGCCTCTGGTGGAATTGATTCCAACCATGCACAAGACTTGTTGCACCACATGGCCAACGAGATCGTACATCGAGGTCCTGACAGTGAAGGCTATTGGGTTGATCCGGCTGCTGGCATTGGCTTGGCGCATCGTCGCTTAGCAATCGTGGACCTTAGCCCCGCCGGGTCACAACCGATGGTTTCAGCGAGCGGGCGCTACGTGCTGGCTTTCAATGGCGAAATTTATAACCATCACCTTATTCGTAAGGCTCTGGAACGCGAGGGTAATTTGATCGCACCGTGGCGTAGCCATTCTGATACCGAAACATTGCTAGCGGGCTTTGATGCCTGGGGTCTAGTAGCCACCCTGCAGCGGGCCATTGGTATGTTTGCCATGGCTCTGTGGGACCGTGATTTGCGTACGCTCACGTTGGCGAGAGACCGTCTGGGCGAAAAGCCGCTTTACTACGGCTGGCAAGGTCAAGGGCAAACAGCTTCCTTTTTATTCGGCTCAGAGTTATCGGCGCTACGCCGACACCCGGCTTTTGCGGCTGATATTGATCGCGATGCGTTGGCCCTGTATTTGCGCCATAACTGCATCGGTGGGAGCAGGAGTATTTACTCGCGTATCCACAAGTTGCCACCGGGACACTTGCTCACGGTGTCACGAGACACCCCGGAACCGCTTTTGCATGCCTGGTGGTCTGCGGCGGATGTGATTGCAAAAGGACTGGAGCAACCGTTTGTGGGTTCGCCTGATGAGGCTGTGACTGCGCTTGAGTCGTTACTAATGGATGCAGTGGGTCAGCAGATGTTGGCTGATGTGCCGCTAGGTGCGTTTTTGTCAGGTGGTATCGATTCCTCCACCGTGGTTGCCTTGATGCAGGCGCAGTCTTCACGACCGGTGCGCACGTTTTCTATTGGCTTTCATGAAGAAGGTTACAACGAAGCCGAACATGCTAAAGCCGTTGCCAAACACTTGGGCACTCATCACACTGAGCTTTATGTGACAGCTGAGCAGGCATTAGCGGTTATTCCCAAGTTGCCGACCCTTTATTCAGAGCCATTTGCCGATTCATCGCAAATCCCCACGTTTCTGGTGAGCCAGTTGGCGCGTGAGCATGTCACGGTATCCTTGTCGGGTGATGCGGGGGATGAGCTTTTTTGCGGTTACAACCGCTACCAGATGACAGCAGGCCTGTGGGGTAGAGTGTCGCGCTTGCCTCGTCCACTGCGGCAGTTGGCAGCCGCTGCAGTCACCGCATTGCCGCCTGGTGTGTGGGACAAGCTGGGTGGTCTGTTGCCGATATCACGTGTGGGTGACAAGCTGCACAAGGGCGCAGCTTTGCTTGGTAGCCGTTCGGTGGCCGATTTGTACCGAGGGATGGTGTCACACTGGTCCGACCCCGAAAGAGTGGTGTTAGGCGCTACTGAGCCTGCCACAGTGTTAACAAGTTTCATCCCTGCGCTACAGGGCTTGGACGACGTCGAGCGCATGATGGCAATGGACATGCTTAGTTATCTTCCCGATGACATTTTGGTTAAGGTAGATCGGGCGGCCATGGGAGTGAGCTTGGAAACGCGTGTACCAATGCTAGACCATCGAGTGGTGGAGTTTGCCTGGTCACTACCACTATCTTATAAGCTTCGCGATGGCCTTACCAAGTGGCCGTTGCGACAGGTGTTATACCGCCATGTGCCGCGCGAACTGATAGAGAGACCTAAGATGGGCTTTGGTGTTCCAATTGACAGTTGGCTACGTGGTCCATTACGTGACTGGGCAGAAACGTTATTGACGGAGACGCGTTTGCGCCATGAGGGTTTCTTTGATCCCGTGCCTATTCGCCAGAAGTGGGTCGAGCACGTTTCGGGTAAGCGCAATTGGCAGTACCAGTTGTGGGATGTTTTGATGTTTCAGGCATGGCTTGAGGAACAGCGTGCGTAAGGGACGTGTTGTCTATGTGGTCAATCATGTAGCTTTTTTCGTTTCCCATAGGTTGCCCTTAGCAGCTGCAGCACGTCAAGCGGGTCTTGAAGTTTCTTTGTTGACAGGGAAATCGGGTAGTGACGAGATGGAGCGGACTGCAGTCATGCAATTGCAGTTGGCTGATATTTCGCACAGCAGAGCGGTGTTTACTAGTTCTGGCATGAATCCATTGACTGAGGGTTTTGGGATATTACAGTTGGTATGGTTCATTCTTCGATTCAGGCCTGATATTGTGCATTGCGCGTCGCCCAAGGGGGTGCTCTATGGTGGTTTGGCGGCGAGGATTTGTAGGGTTCCAGGTTTGGTGTTGGCCATTTCAGGCATGGGCTATGCGTATACGGCAGGTAATGAACGAATTAACTTACGTACTCTGATAAGACGAGTGTACGGTGTACTCGCTCGATTCGCGTTTCACCATCCCAATGTGCGTGTAATCGTACAAAACCATGACGACCGCAAATCATTAACTGAAAAAGGCCTGGCGCAGGAACTTTCAGTTAGATTGATTCCTGGCTCGGGTGTAGATTTGTCTTTGTTCGAAGGTTGCTCTGCGGCTAAAAAGTCGAATATTGTGTTGTTGCCAAGTCGTATGATCAAGGATAAGGGTGTGGAGGAATTCGTTAATGCCGCGCGCCGAGTGAAATCTGTTGCACCCGATTGGCGATTTGTATTGGCTGGCGCAGCTGGGTATGACAATCCTTCAGCCATTAACTGTGATCGATTGCATCGTTGGCAGTCCGATGGTTACGTTGAGTGGTTGGGCCACGTAGCAGAGATGATTCCCTTATTTAGAGAGTCAGCGATTGTTTGCCTGCCCTCGTACCGGGAAGGTATGCCCAAAGTGCTGCTGGAGGCGGCAGCGGCAGGGTGTGCCGTGGTAACGACAGATGCCATCGGTTGCCGTGAGGCGGTCGAGCCGGGTGTCACAGGTGATTTGGTTCCGGTAGGTGATAGTGACGCTTTGGCTGATGCTATTTTGTCCTTGATCAAAGACGAGCAGCGGCGTCTGAGTTACGGTGACAAGGGTCAGGAGCGGGCAAAGGCACTGTTCTCAGTTAATTCTGTTGTCAGCCAGACAATGGAAATTTATGAGGAATTATTGAGTTATGAATAACCAAACCAAGCGGCTCATCCTATTGGAGCTTAACGAGATAAACTTCGATGTTGTCCGGCAGTACCTGGCGGCGGATGAGGCTCGGTTTCCCTCTCTCAAAAAGCTGCTCGAGCACGATCAGATTCGCACAAGTTGCGAGAAGCATTACGAGGAGTTAGAGCCTTGGATTCAATGGGCCTCAGTGCATACAGGCAAGACTTATGCCGAACATGGTGTTTTTCGTCTGGGAGATATGGTGGGATCCGGCGTGCCACAAATTTTTGAGCAGCTAGAGCAGTCAGGTTACAAGGTAGGTGCTATATCCGCCATGAATGCCGAAAATAGACTCAAACATCCTGCATACTTTATTCCTGATCCTTGGACACAGACGCCAGCAGATTCGTCATGGTGGAGTCAGTCATTGGGTCAGGCAGTGTCGCAAACTGTGAATGACAATGCGAAAGCGCGCATAACCGCGAAATCTGCCGTGCAAGTGGTATTGGGTTTCTTACGATTTGCTAGGGTGAAGCACTACAAAAAATATCTCGAGTTAGTCGCTGGCAGTCGTGACAAGCCGTGGCTTAAGGCTTTATTTCTCGATCTATTATTGCATGACGTGCACTGGACTATGTTTAACACTAAGAAGCCTAATTTTTCTACCTTGTTCCTCAATGCCGGTGCACATATTCAGCATCACTATTTCTTCAATGCGGAGCCGATTCGCAGAAATTCAAATGCTAAAAATCCGGTTTGGTATGTGGCTGACGATCAAGATCCTTTGGCCGACGTACTTGGTTTGTATGACTCGATCGTAGGTGAGTATTTTGGACGTACCGACACAGATATAGTCCTGGCCACTGGCCTCGCGCAAAAGCCATATGACCGCGTCAAATTCTATTACCGTCTGAAGACGCATGGAAAATTTTTGCGTGGACTTGGTATTGCTTTTACTGATGTGTTCCCGCGCATGACAAGGGACTTTTTAATAGAGTTTGAAAATACACAGCAAGCCCTGGCAGCGCAGACAGTATTGGAGAGCGTCCAGATCGATGATGGTGAGGTCCCTCTCTTTGGCGAGATTGACAATCGTGGAAAAAGTTTGTTTGTGACACTAACCTATCCACACGAAATTATGACTTCGACGCAATATCGCGTGGGTAGCCGGAAATTCCCGCTGTTATCAGAGGTTGACTTTGTTGCAATTAAGAATGGTATGCACCAAGAAGAGGGGTTTGCATTTTTTACGCCCGGTCTGGCATCAAAAGCTCCAGCAAATGGCGCGCACGTCGCTAGTTTAGGTAATATGATCTTGAGCTATTTTGAGCTTTTTGGACCTTCTGCGCAAAAACTTACTTCCGCTGGGAAAGCTTGATTTTGCGGGAAATAAAGTGGACCCTAAATTTTAGACAGAGGTTCATGCTACTGTTCTGGAGGACAGTAGCATGACAGAGATCACCGTTGAGTTAGCTGAATACCTCGCCTTCCATAAGAACGAGCGACCCAATCGAAGGCTGGGTTACAAGAATCCTGCTGAGGTCTACCCAACCCGCCAAGGCGATGGTGCCAGCATCCGGGATCATTTCAGCGACGCGCGGGGTGTATCCCCGATGTCGCTACGCGTCATGGGGGATACACCCCAAGGGCAAACAGGGCAGCGCTGTTCCGCTGCGGTTGGAGAAATGGACTGCTTAAACCCAGACAGATTCTGTCTTGATGACAGGGTCTACCTAACTTGATTATGAAATTCATATCTACTCAGGCTTCTAGGGAAGGTCTGAATAAGTCAGGTTAAAGCGGAATTTTCCGCGCTCTCAATTTTTTGCTTAAGCAATGTTTACTTTTTTGGTCAATTTGGACAGATATTCAGGCATTTCTGCCCGTTTAGCACCCCGATTCGGGGTGCTGCGCCCT
>CAMCOS010000041.1 GCA_945876565.1 Lautropia mirabilis
GGCTTTCGCCTTCTTCCAGTTGTTGCTGAACTTCACCTTGCGACTCATCGCCCGTTGATCACGGGCAAGCCGCGCTTGCTGCTTGTTGAAACTGTTGATTGGCTCAAAGACGGTGCCATCGGAGAGGGTGGCAAAGCGGGCAATGCCCAGGTCGACACCAACGATGGAGGCTGAGGGATGAACCGGCTCGGCTTCTTCCCGTTCGGTCTGGATCGACACAAACCACTTGCCGCCGTTGCTGGATACGGTGATGTTCCTGGCCGTGCCGAGCATGTCCCGGCTGTTGCGGTAACGCAGCCAGCCCAGTTTCGGCAGAAACATGCGGCTGTTGCCGGCGTCGATCTTGAATTGCTTGGCGTCGGGGTAGCGCAAGCTGTCCGACTGGCCTTTCTTCTTCAAGCGTGGGAAGTCGGCGCGTTTGGCAAAGAAATTCTTGTAAGCCCGTTCCAAGTCTTTCAGGGCGTGCTGCAAGGGATGAACCGGCGCATCGCAGAGCCAGTCTGTCTCGGCACTATGGCGCCAAGCGGTGAGGTGCTTTGCCATCGCCACATAGTCGATGAATTTCTCGCCTGCTTCGTGATTGGCTATTTGCATCGCCAACCCCTTGTTAAACACGAACCGGCACGATCCCGCGAAGCGGCGCAGGAGGCGCTGCTGTTGGCCGTTGGGCTGTAGCTCGTATTTGTAGGCTTGAAGGCGCTTCATGCCTAGATTATATTCGAGGCTTCGCTGGTCGAAATGGACGGCCAGAGCAACCATGTGCACTTGCTGGTGGAGTATCCGCCGAAAGTGTCGGTATCGGCGCTGGTCAATAGCCTCAAGGGTGCGTCTAGTCGGCGGCTGCGTAGCGAGCGGCCCGACATGAAAGGCCGGTATTGGAAAAACATGCTTTGGTCGCCTTCCTACTTCGCCGCGTCTTGCGGCGCAGCACCTATCGGCATCGCTCGCCAGTACATCGAACAGCAACAGACACCACACTAGCCAACAAAGGACGCCGATGGCGTGCGCGCTATCCTTCCCCGACCAAGTTCGTCGGCTTCGCCTAAAGGTTGCTGCGCAACCAAATCACTTGGACGAGGTTTGCCGCGCATTCCGATCAACGCAGCAATCGACACCGTGAGGGCCACGCCAGACATCGCCGCAAACAAGTCACGCTTGCGTCGAGAAGAAGCAGAATTAAGATTTGATGATGACTCTGTCACAAGGTGCAACCAACAAAACCTGACTATTCAGTTACTGGGGTCGAGTTAGTATAGGTCCGCGCCTGACAGCCGGATGTTTTGTTGGGCAAGAACAGGCGCAGGCTCTATATGCCCACCCTGACCGTGTTTTGCGAAGCCAACTGCTGTAACTGTGTGAAATCAGTCGCTTTCTGTCGAATCAGCGGCAATAGCTTCATTAATAACTCTGCCGTCACAAAGGTGTCTGATGCGGCCGAGTGGCGCGCGATGCTTTCCAGCTCAAATCGGGTCACGCACTCATCCAACCCCAAGGGATGCGTCTGGCGTGTCACCCAGTTGGCCAGTGGCTGCACATCGACCCAGGGATTGATCAATTCCGGTAAGCCTGCGTGTTTGCACTCATTGGCTAGCATGGCCTTATCAAACGGCGCATGGTAAGCAAAGATAGGCGAGTCACCCACCCAGTTCATGAACCAAGTCAGCACCTCAATCGCAGGATACCCCTTGCCTTGCGCATCTAAGCCGATATGGTGAATCAGGATGTTATCTTTCTTGGGCTTGGGGTGATCCTGATGAATCACTGCCTCAAATGTGTCGACCAATGGAATGTGACCATCCGTTAGATCCGACTCAATGTGCAAGGCGACTGCCGCAATCGAGATGACGCGGTCGTGCCGCATGTTCAAGCCCGTGGTTTCCGTGTCTAGCACGACCCAGCGGCACGTCCCAACCAGTTCATAAGCGCCTGCGTGCGGATCCTGTTTCTGCTCTGGCGAGCGTCCAAACAGCTTATCGAACATAGTCAAGCCTCAAGCGCTGCTGCATGGTCTGCGTCACATTGAGTGCGGCTTTCAGAATAACCTTGTCGACCTTGCTCAAGGTTGACATGGCCACCGCATTGGGATTGCCACCGAGCGCATCATCGTCGATCTGCGCTTTCAGACGCAAGGTTTGAAGGAACTCGAACGTCGCCACCCAGTCGGCCGCTTTGTTTTCGTCATAGCCCAATGCCTTGGCGACTTCTTCAAGCCGTATTTTAGTGTTGCGCTGCGTGATCCCATTGGCCAAGGCATATATCCGGGCAAAGTCGGTGATCAGCGCCGTGCCATTGAGTTTGACATCAATGGCTGGCACGCCACCAATCTTATCCGTGTCAATGCCGCCAAACATGTTCAAGGGTACTTTCCACTTCATGGCGTTGGTGGCAAGCAAGGCAATAAAGCGCGGGGTCTTTTGCGCGGCCTGCGTCACAAACTTCTGCATGGGCTCAGCCAAGGCGGCGTTACCCGATATCGGCCGAAAATCAAAAAAGATGCTTGAGTCAAGCAAATCCTGGGGGGACCCCGCATCAATCCAATTGGCGCAGCGCTTGATCCAGTCACGCTGGCGTCTGCAGTAGTCCGGGTTACTGGCCATGACGTTGCCTTTACACAACGGGTAGCCACAAGCATCCAAACCTTCGTTGACCTCGCGTGCAAAGAGCAAATGCTGCTGCATAGCAGCATCTGTTGTGTCGTCGGGCAGGACCAAGGCGTTGTCCTGATCTGTCGCGATGGTCTGCTCTTCGCGACCCTCAGAGCCCAATGCCAACCAGCAAAATTGATTGATATCAATATTATGTTTGGGGGCTGTGATCTGGATCAACTGTTGAGTCAATGCATCATTCAAGTAGCTTACTAGCCCCGTCAGCCGGTGACCAGTAACCCCTTGGCTGAGGAGGTTTCTTGCGTATTGTCGAATGTGGGCTGAAGCGAGCATCAATTCGTCCAGGCAATGTGCGGCGCGTATCTCCGCGCTAATATTACCCACCGAAAAACGCTGAAAGGTAAATAGATCGCGCTCGGAAACTAATCCAACCACAGCATTATTCTTTAAAATTGGGATGTGCCGAATGGCTGCATGCATCATTAAACTGGAAGCAGCCTCTACCGTATCATCTTCATTCAGCGTTTTTAGATTCTTTGTCATGACATCAGAAATTGGTACATTTAAATCAATCCCTGACAAGATCACTCGTTTTAGTAAGTCATAGCGGGTCAAAATCCCGGATAACTGACCCGATGCTTCGATCACCAGGATCGAGCCAACCCGAATTTCATCCATCATTTCAAGGGCTTGGCGAAGCGGCGTGTCTGGTGTCACCGATACCGGCGTGCGGCGACAGAGGCTACCGAGTGTGTTCTGGTGTAATTGCGCCTCGGCCGATTTGGCGGCGAAATGCTGCCGCAAATTTTCCTGTGACTTTTGTAAAACCAGTCGAAAACTATTTTTTAAATAATCAATAAATACCGGTGAACGTACGCCAAGTTCCGGCACTTTCGACACGGGAAATAGTAATAAGAAACAATCACCCAGTGCTCGATAATAGGTACTAACAGGTCGTCCTGTCAGCACGGAACCGACCGAAAACATCTCCCCGGGATCGAGCTCAAACCTGTACTCCTCATTGCCTTCACGCCGTTCACCCACCACCTTGCCTTGTCTGACGAAATACAAAAAATCGGGCGCACTAAAACCAGGCGAGAGGATTATTTCTTTGGGTGCATAGTATTGTTCAGAACATGACTCAATAAAATAGTTCACGTCCTTAATATCCATTTCCGAGAAAGGCAAAACCTTCATTAACTGTTCAGCCAAGCCCGAAATCAGACTATCCGATTTCATATCCGGGATATTTATCTCGTGATTCATTGTGTCCTCCTCAGCACCCAAAAGTGCTCTTTTTTTTTAATCGAGCTTAACGTATTTTGGTCAGGTTCAAGCAAGTTCCGTAAGCCTGTCGTCAGATATTAAGTAAGCCGTTTGTCAGATATTTAGTAAGCCCTTTGTCAGGTATATTGCAGCACGAAAATGACTACTTATTTTCCCTAATAGGATTATTGCGAGTTTCTGCTGTAATTCACTACGGTACGTCAAAAAATAAACCTTTCCAGGTTTTGATTTAAATCCGTGAGGAGATGTTATGTCTGAAAACTATGACGCCCATGCCTATTGGCGGGCAACCTTGTCTTTACTGACCAAAGTGCTGATCATCTGGGCATTGGTCTCTTACGGTGCAGGCATCGTGTTCGCCGATGCGCTGGACAGTGTGATGCTAGGCGGCATCCCGCTTGGTTTCTGGTTCGCCCAACAAGGCGCCATTTATGTGTTTATCGCATTGATCTTCTGGTATGGCAAGAAGATGAACGAGATTGACCGTAAGTTTGACGTTGACGAAAAGTAAAGGGGCCACTCATGGAACTTCAAACTACTATCTATATCATCGTGGGCTTGACCTTCGCGCTGTACATCGGCATCGCGATCTGGGCCCGGGCTGGCAGCACCAGCGAGTTCTACGTTGCAGGCAGCGGCGTGGGTCCAGTAATGAACGGCATGGCAACCGCGGCCGACTGGATGTCAGCGGCATCGTTCATCTCCATGGCTGGCTTGATCGCCTACATGGGATACGGCGGCAGCCTCTTTCTGATGGGTTGGACGGGTGGCTATGTCTTGCTCGCCTGCTTGCTTGCGCCTTACCTGCGTAAGTTCGGCAAATTCACCGTGCCTCAGTTCATTGGGGATCGCTATTACTCCAAGAGTGCTTCTACGATTGCTGTGATCTGTCTGCTGGTCGCTTCTATTACATACATCATCGGCCAAATGACAGGCGTGGGCATCGCGTTCTCGCGATTCCTGGGTGTCTCAAACGACACAGGTATCTACATTGGTATGGCGATTGTGTTCTCATACGCCGTGTTCGGCGGCATGAAGGGCATCACCTACACCCAGGTAGCACAGTATCTGGTGCTGATCACGGCCTACATCATCCCAGCTGTCTTTATCTCGCTCTCACTCACGGGCAACCCGATTCCGCAGTTGGGCTTGGGTGCTGACAATGTGACAAGTGGAAAATCATTGCTGGTGACTTTGAATGAAGTGATTCAGGAACTCGGCTTTAACGAGTACACGACTCAACTGCCAGGCAGCAAACTGAACATGTTTGTCTACACCCTGTCACTGATGATCGGTACCGCTGGCTTGCCGCACGTGATCATTCGCTTCTTTACGGTGAAGACCGTCGCCGACGCTCGCTCATCGGCTGGTTGGTCACTGGTGTTCATTGCGTTGCTCTACACGACCGCTCCGGCTGTCGCTGCGATGGCTCGCTTGAACTTGCACACCACCATGAACCCAACGATTATTCAGGATCCAGCCGGCATCTTTAAACCCGATGGCGCCATCCTGAACACAGATCGTCCTGACTGGATGAAGCGCTGGGAAGTGACGGGTCTGCTGAAGTGGCAGGACAAGAATGGTGACGGCCGTATTCAGTACTACAACGACAAGTCGGCTAACAAAGAGTTTTTGCAGAAAGCCGAGCAAGCTGGCTGGAAAGGCAACGAACTCACGGTTAACAACGATATTATCGTGATGGCCAACCCGGAAATCGCCATGTTGCCCAACTGGGTGATTGCACTGGTGGCGGCTGGCGGTCTGGCAGCAGCTTTGTCAACGGCGGCAGGTTTGCTAATGGCCATTTCGTCTGCAGTCTCGCACGATCTGGTCAAAAACGTGTTCAAACCGGATATCAGCGAAAAAGGCGAACTCATGGTCGGTAAGGTGGCCATGGCACTGTCAATCGTGCTCGCGGGCTACCTCGGATTGAATCCGCCAGGGTTTGCGGCAGGTACAGTGGCCTTGGCCTTCGGTATTGCGGCCTCCACGCTGTTCCCCGCCATCATGATGGGCATCTTCTCTAAGAAGATGAACAAGAGCGGTGCGATGGCAGGTATGGTTGTCGGTTTGCTGGTGACGTTGTTCTATGTGTTTGCACACAAGGGCATCTTCTTCATCAAAGGCACGGAGTACCTGGGTCTGATCGGCGGCGCCAACAGCTTCTTTGGCATCACGCCTGAAGCCTTCGGTGCAGTCGGTGCGGCGATCAACTTCATCGTGGCCTTCGCAATCGACAAGGTAACCAAGGAGCCGCCAGCACACATCCAGGCGATGGTGGAGTCTGTTCGTATCCCACGTGGGTCCAAGGCTGTTAGTGGTGATCACTATCACTAAGCTGTAAGATGCTCTGGCTGGTCTGTGCCCAAAGCTCTCTGAGCAAACCGCGCAGCCAGCAGGGCAACTCAAAGCCCTGAGGGTCTGCCCTGCAGGGCTTTTTTATTGGAGTCATTGATATGGTGCCGGATATTGCCACCGTTATTTTCTGGATGTTGTTTCTCGCGCTGTTTCCAATCTCGTTTGTTTGGCTAAGACGTGCTTATCGGATCATCCGCAACAAGGATTACAGCGAGGTTGCCCTAATTCGTGGCGAGCCACCGCCAAACCCCAAGCGTTACGCCCCATTCACCGCGGCCGTGAATCTGATTGCAGGCCTGGTGCTGGTATATGTGATTGTCTCGGTGATCGTGTGGATCGCATTTGGCGTCATCATGATGAATCCGGATTTTCAGAACTGGGTGGCGGTCTCTGGCTCAACCCTCTGGATGAAAATCATCTTTGATTTCCTCATCAGCCGCCAGGCCAAAATGCTGACCAAGCGCGATGCGCAGATAGAAGCCAATAAACAGTGATCCAGAGGACCGCATGCCAACCAACCCGTGGATCTTGCTCGCCATCGCCATCGTCACAGAAGTGATCGCCACCTCTTCACTCAAAGTGAGCGACGGCTTCACCCGCTTATGGCCCAGTGTGGTGGTGGTCATTGGCTATGGCATCTCGTTTTATGCGTTGGCACTCACCATGCGCACCCTCCCTGTTGGCATCATTTACGCGATTTGGTCAGGTTTGGGCATCACGCTAGTCACGCTGGTGGGTTGGTTCTTGTTCAAACAACAACTGAGCACCCATGCGCTCATCGGCATTGGCCTGATCATTGCCGGGGTGATTGTGATGAACCTTTCACCAAGTGCCGCGAGCCATTAAGATTAACCATCAAAACCCAACAGCAGCCCAGCCATGCAGCACACCAGTTACTGGATCATTCGGCACAAGCAACAGATTCTGATCGATACCAACCACGTGTTGGGACCCAATTTCATGCCGCATGCGGATTGCCTCGATGGCGACCACAGCGAGCCCATCATGGTTGGCCATTGGCACGGACTGCCTTGCTACGCCACCGACACCCGATCACCGCCCGAGGGCTTTGCCGCAGAGCTCGTGCCCTTGCGCCAGGTGTTTGGCGTCGCTGGTGCAGAAGCCTTTGCGATGGCTGGCCGTGCTTCGCAACTCATCGATTGGCAACTGAACCACCAGCACTGTGGTCGTTGTGGCCATTTAACGCAGCTGCATGACAAAGACTTCGCCATGCAATGCGTCCAGTGCGGCTTAAGCGCCTATCCCAGGATTTCACCGGCTGTGATGGTGTTGGTGCGCCATGGTCGTAAGCTGTTGCTGGCGCGCAGCCCTCATTTCAAACCGGGGGTGTTTAGCGCCTTGGCGGGGTTTGTCGAGGCCGGCGAGACGCTGGAGCAGTGTGCCGCGCGCGAAGTCAAAGAGGAAGTTGGCGTGGAGATTGATCACCTGCGCTATTTCAGTAGCCAGTCTTGGCCATTCCCGAACTCACTGATGATTGCGTTTTTTGCGGAATACGTGCGTGGCGACATCACACCCGAACCCGATGAAATCGAGGCAGCAGACTGGTTTGATATCGATGCGTTACCTGTCTTGCCTGACCAGGTGTCAATTGCCCGACGTCTAATTGAAGGTGCTCTGGCCGAGCTCAGGTAGCGCCTTGATAAAACAACCCTAGCCCATCAGCCTCTTTGTGTGCTGAGCAATCATGGTTTCTTCATCGGTTGACACACGTAAACACAGCACCCGGGAGCGACGCGTCGAAATAATCGTGTCATGACGCCGATTTGCCTGTTCATCCATCTCGACACCCAACCACGCCATGCCTGAGAGCACGCTCGCCCGCACATTGGCCGAATGCTCACCAATGCCACCGGTAAACACCACCGCATCCAGCCCTTCGAGCGCCGCGGTCAAGGCACCCAATTCACGCTTGATGCGATACACAAAGTAGTCAATCGCTTGCTTGGCTTCTGGCGCGCTAGACTGTTCAAGTTCACGCATGTCATTGGATATGCCCGAAATGCCCTTTAAGCCAGACTCTTTGTAGAGCAAGTCAGAAATCTGACGCTCTGTCATGCCTTGCTGCAGAAAATACAGCAACACGCCCGGATCCAACTGCCCGCAACGAGTGCCCATGGGCAAACCATCGAGGGCCGAGAAGCCCATGGTTGACGCAAGCGAGTGGCCGTTGAGCATGGCGCACATGGAGGCGCCGTTGCCTAAATGCGCGACCACCACGCGTCCAACTGCTTGCAATGGAAACTCGGTTTCCAAATGGTGTGCGATGTATTCATAAGACAGCCCGTGAAAGCCGTAACGTCGAACGCCTTGTTCGTAGTAGCGACGCGGCAGCGCAAAGCAGTCTTTGACAAATGGCTGATGACAATGAAACGCCGTATCAAAACACGCCACGTGAACTGCGTCGCTAAATGCCGCTTGCGCAGCTTCAATGCCCGCCAGATTATGGGGCTGATGCAATGGTGCCAATGGCTCAATCTCACGCAACTTTGCCATGATCTCGGGCGTAACTACCACCGGGCTGTCAAACCAGATGCCGCCGTGCACCACGCGGTGACCGACTGCCACGACGCTCGTGCCAGCCATCTGCTGACCAAACCATAGCACGAGCCAGTCAATGGCGCTTGCATGATTCGCCAAATCATCTTGACCAGCCCAATCATGCGCAAAACGCTGTTGGCTCTGATGCGACTTGGCATCAAATTTGGCTTGACCACCAATGGCTGTCAATTGGCCACTCAACAACAAGCTCAGGTCATCAGCCAAAAACAGCGCAAATTTGATCGAAGATGAACCAACATTAAGCGTTAACAAGCCCTGCTTGTGGGTAGACAGATCAGTCATGACGACGCACCTATTCGAAAAGACCAGGAAATCCTACAGCGCGTTGATGAAAGATACATGACGACATCATGGCCGCTTTAAACGTGTTTGTCACACCACCATCACAACCACCAGCACATTACGTCCCACAAAATGTTGCATAGGCGGGGTTATGCTCCCCCGGATCGGCAAACGACTGCTTGCCGGGCTGCGTTTGATACGGATTCCTCAGAACACCGAGCAATTCTTCAAACCGAGCCATGTCAGACGCCTGCTCAGCCTGTTGCAAGGCCGCCTCAACAAGATAATTACGCGGGATATACGCTGGGTTGGTTCGATTCATCAGATCCTGGATCACCGCTGTTTCAATGCCTTGGGCAACGACCCGGCAACGCCAGCGGGCATGCCATTGCCTGAACCTCGGCGTTGCATACGCAGGACTATCGGGCAAATCGGTCAGCGCCAAATCCCTAAACGTATTGGTGTAATCGGCTTGCGCCTCGGTCATCCAATCGAGTAGGTCAGCGATCAATTGCTGATCCTGCTGATTCTGCTGATCCTCTTCATCACGTTTGGTCTGAATACCCAGCTTGTTAAGCATCATCTGCTCAAAACGTTCGGTATAAAGCTTGGCATACTGCCCGATGGCATCTTTAGCGATTTCGATGGCTTTGCCTTCATCTGGGTCGAGCAAAGGCAGTAGCGCTTCGGCCAAGCGCAACAAATTCCATTGCGCAATACCGGGCTGATTGCCAAAGGCGTAGCGCCCCTGATGGTCAATCGAGCTAAAGACAGTTTCACGATCGTAACGGTTCATGAAAGCACAGGGGCCGTAGTCGATGGTTTCACCGGAAATGGTCATGTTATCCGTGTTCATGACGCCATGGATAAAGCCGACCCGCATCCATTGAACGATCAAACTAGCCTGCACATCGATGACCTTGAGCAGCAAGGCAAGCGCCTCATTGTCTGCACCGAGCAATTCGGGATAGTGGCGCTTAATCGCATAGGTGAGCAAAGCGCGTAGGTCTTGAATGTCACCTTTGGCGGCGGCAAACTGAAATGTACCGACGCGCAAGTGACTGGCTGCCACCCGGGTAAGCACCGCGCCCGGTTGAGCGGCTTGACGAAAAACGGGCTCGCCCGTAGAGACCACAGCAAGGCTGCGTGTAGTGGGAATGCCCAGATGATGCATCGCTTCACTCATGAGGTACTCGCGCAACATCGGTGCCAAAGCGGCCCTGCCATCACCACGCCGCGAATAAGGAGTTGGGCCTGACCCCTTGAGCTGCAAGTCAATGCGCTGGCCATCTGGCGTTAGGTGCTCGCCCAGCAGCACCGCCCTGCCATCACCGAGCATGCTAAAGCCGCCGAACTGGTGACCAGCGTAAGCTTGCGCAAACGACACCGTGCCTGGTGGAACCGCATTGCCAGAGAAATAGTTGACTGCGTCAGGGTCAGCGTCAAGAAACCCTAGCCCGATCGCATTGGCCAAAGCTAGGTTGAACGCCACAAGTCTGGGCTCACGCACTGCCACCGGATCAAGCTGGGTGTAAAACACTGCAGGTAGATTCAGATAAGTATTGTCAAAGTGCCATTGACCACGACCAAGCACGCTATGGGCGCCAGAAGTGCCTGGAAGGCTGTGGTTGGAAAGTGCCTGAGCGGGGTTGGGCTCCATCGACATGTCTAGTCCTGAACTGATTCAAGGCTCTTATCCTAGCAATTAACCACTCCCATGCGCTCAGTGTCCTCGATTCAAACAAGGGCACTGAGCCGACCCCTCACCACGCCATGAATGATGCTTGCTTAAGCAAGCAAGGTCTGCGGATCTGTAAAGGTAAGCCCCAATGCTTGCGCCACGGCTTTGTAGGTCACCTTCCCCTCGCAGACATTCAAACCCTGGCGCAGATACGGGTTGGATTGCAGCGCTGCCCGCCAGCCTTGATTGGCCAGTGCCAAAGCATGCGGCAAAGTCGCGTTATTTAGGGCCAAGGTTGATGTGCGTGCCACTGCACCTGGCATGTTGGCCACGCAGTAGTGCACCACGCCATCCACGACAAAGGTTGGATCCGCATGCGTGGTGGCGTGCGAGGTCTCAAAGCAGCCGCCCTGATCAATGGCTACATCAACGACCACACTACCTGGCTGCATTTGCCGGATCATGCAGTGAGTGACTAGCTTGGGTGCGGCAGCACCTGGCAACAACACAGCGCCAATCACCGCATCAGCAGACTTGACAGACTCTTCAATGGCGGGCGTGGTGGAATACAAAGTGGTGATACGGTTGCCATAGATCTGGTCAAGCTCACGCAGGCGCGCGAGGTTTTTGTCGAGCACCGTCACCCTCGCCTGCAAGCCCACTGCCATTTGCAGCGCGTTGCTGCCGACCACGCCGGCCCCCAAAATCACCACATGCCCAGCCGCAACGCCAGGCACGCCGCCGAGCAAGACGCCTTTGCCGCCATGCACTTTCTCTAGATGAGTAGCCGCAGCCTGAATCGACATGCGTCCTGCAACCTCGCTCATGGGTGCGAGCAGTGGCAAGCCACCGCCGGGCGCTGTGATGGTCTCATACGCGATGCAAATCGCCCCGGACTGCATCAAGGCTTTGGTCTGTGGCAAATCAGCTGCCAAATGCAGGTATGTGTAAAGCACCTGACCAGGCTTTAGCATGGCACACTCGCTTAACTGAGGCTCCTTGACCTTGACGATCATTTCAGCTTGACCAAACACTGACGCAGCGTCGGGCCGAATCTGAGCGCCAGCCGCCTCATAGTCGGCATCTGGCATGCCAATGGCAGTGCCGGCATCGCGCTGCACCAGAACCTCATGACCAGCCAGCACCAGTTCCCGCACACTCGCCGGTGTCAGGCCAACACGGTACTCGTGGTTTTTAATTTCCTTGGGTACGCCAATTCGCATTGCAAGTCTCCTTTGAAAGCAAACGTGGCGCCATATTGCCAGCAGCCTGGTCGGATTAACATGATCACTTTGCACGGTTTGCTTGAGCATTTATGAAAGTAAAGAACAAAGCGCTATTAGGTCAACTCAGTGACATGGATCTGCGCTTGTTGCAGGTCTACACGGCCGTGGTGGACTGCGGTGGGTTCTCTGCGGCGGAGCTTGAGCTCAATGTCGGCGTATCGACCATTAGCCGACACGTCAAAGACTTAGAAACACGGCTAGGCCTGGTGCTATGCCAACGCGGCAGAAGCGGCTTTGCGCTGACTGATCAAGGTCAGCGCGTCTATACAGAGGCCACTAGACTGTTTGACTCGCTCGATGGGTTTCGAGCCAGCATTGATGACATCCATGGGCGCATGGGTGGTCAACTCACCCTCGCTGTGTTTGAAAAAACCACAAGTAACCCCAACGCCAAGGTTGCACAAGCAATAGGCAGTTTTGTGGGGCACGCCCCTGATGTTTCGCTAAATCTGCACGTGCGGCCCATTAACGAGATCGAGCGTGGCGTCATAGACGGCAGCTATGACTTGGGCATCATTGCCGCGCATCGGGAATCGAGTTGCCTGGACTACACGCCATTGTTCACTGAACACATGCAAATGTATTGCAGCATCACGCATCCCCTTAGCCAATCGCAAACGGGTCGCTTGCAGTGGGATGATTTATCGACATATCCGTTGGCTGGACTGGCCTACCACTCACCGAACATGCAAATGAGCCATCGGGCTGGCTTGCGGCGCGTGGCACACGCGTATGACCAAGAGGGTGTGGCAACCTTCATTCTTTCCGGGCAATTCATTGGGTTTTTGCCAACGCACTACGCACGGGGCTTTGTCACAGATGGCGTAATGGTCGCGATCAGCCCAGAGACGCTTCATTACGAGGCGGAGTTCTTTGCAATCACAAGACGCTCACCCGCGCCTTGCCGTGCATCAAATTTGTTCAAACAGTGCCTCATGACGGCGCACCAGCAAACCAACTCAGTGCAATCCCGCAGCATCGAATGCTCAAGCATGATCAACAATACTCAAACTAACCGATTTTCGGTATAAACGAAGGTGTTTCATATTTCAGACACAAATCGTCTGAAATCATTGTTTAGGCTTTTGCATGCAATCAACCAATCAAGGCACAGCTGAAAACTACCTGGTGTTTAACCAGGTGAAAAAAACCTACGACCAAAAAACGCTCGTTGTCAAAGACTTCAGCTTACATGTTGCCAAGGGTGAGTTCATTACTTTGCTTGGCCCTTCGGGATCGGGCAAAAGCACAGTGCTCATGATGCTCGCTGGTTTTGAAAGCGTCACGAGTGGCGACATCTCGATCGATGGCGTGTCAATCACACGCACCGCCCCCTACAGCCGCAATATTGGCATGGTGTTTCAGAGTTATGCGCTGTTTCCACACATGACCATCGCGGAGAATCTCGCCTACCCGCTTTCTATCCGAAAGAAAACCAAGGCCGAGATCAAGGAACGCGTAAAGGAGTATCTGGCGCTGATCGAAATGCAGGATTTTGGGGGGCGTTACCCCGGGCAGTTGTCTGGTGGCCAGCGTCAGCGCGTCGCACTGGCGCGCGCCTTGATATTTGAGCCGTCACTGGTGCTCATGGATGAGCCGCTAGGCGCGCTGGACAAAAAATTGCGCGAACAGATGCAGTACGAGATCGCGCGACTGCATCAGTCCATTGGCTTTACCGTGATATATGTCACCCACGACCAGACAGAAGCGCTTTCAATGTCAGACCGCATCGCGGTGTTCAATGCCGGCGTGGTGCAACAGTGCGCAACACCCGCAGAGCTATATGAGCGGCCTGCCAATGCTTTTGTCGCAGACTTCATCGGTGAGAACAACTTCATTGGCGGCGCCGTCGATCGTGTTGTTGGCGATACGGCGCTAGTGACCGTCCCTAGCGGCGAACAGGTGAAGGCTCAAGCAGCAGACGGTGTGCAAGCCGGGCAAGCAGCAAAACTTTCCGTTCGCCCCGAGAAGCTGTTTATCTTGCCCACGAGTCACAGCTACGACAATCACATGAAGGCGACGTTTGTCACCCGTCATTACGTGGGCGACTTCATTCGCTATTACTTCGTCTTGACTGACGGCAGTGAAATCAACATCAAGGTACTGAACGACCACTCGGCACCATTATTTACTGAGGGTGATGCAGCTGAAATTGTTTGGCAACGAAGTGACTGTTTTGCGTATCCAGCCTAGTACTGGATATCAATCAACCCGGGATTTTCTTTCGAAGGTCATATCCATTGATCCCGTTTTTGACTGGAGGGTAATCATGAAAAAGCTGTCTACTGTACTAACGAGTGCGGCGCTAAGCCTGGCGCTGCTTGGCCAAGCCCAAGCCGAATCACTTACCGTGGTGTCATTTGGCGGTGCCTATGGCGCAGCGCAAGAGAAACACATGATCGCACCATTCGTTCAAAAAACAGGCAACCAAATCCTGTTTGAAGACTACTCTGGCGGCATCGCCGAGCTCAAAGCGCAGGTTGAATCAGGCAACATTCAGTGGGATGTGGTCGACATTGAGGTCATCGATCTCGAGCGCGCTTGCTCAGAAGGGCTGCTCGAAGAGATCCCCCGCAACATTCTGCCAGCCGGTGACGATGGCACGCCAGCATTGCAGGACTTTGTGCCGGCTGCCTTGGCCAACGAGTGCGGTGTCGGTGTGATTGTCTGGACCATCATCTACGCTTATAACAACGACACCATCGGTGCGAACAAGCCACAGACCATTGTTGACTTGTTTGACACCAAAAAATTCCCGGGCAAGCGCGCGTTTCGCAAGCGCCCACAGGTCAACCTGGAGTGGGCACTGATTGCGGATGGCGTTGAACCTTCCAAAGTCTATGAAGTTCTTGCGACCGACGAAGGTCAAAAGCGTGCTTTTGCCAAACTCGACACCATCAAGAACGACATTGTTTGGTTTGACAGCTGGTCGCAGGCGCCTCAGCTCTTGAACGATGGTAGTGCTGCCATGGTGCAATCGGCCAATGGTCGAATCTTTAGCGCCATCAAAGAAGACAAAAAGCCCTTCACCATTGTCTGGGACAACCATGTGTATGACCTCGATGTCTGGTCGATTGTCAAAGGCAGCAAGAAGAAGCAGCTTGGCCTTGAGTTCATCGCTTTTGCAACCCAATCCAAACCTTTGGCTGGTATGGCTGACGTTGCCTACGGTCCAACCCGTAAGTCATCGACAGCTTATGTGGACCGGTCGGTCACCCCGGACCTGCCAACTTCGCACATGGAAAAAGGTGTGAAAGCCAACGGTGTTTTCTGGGCTGACTTTGGTGAATCACTTGGTGAGAAATTTAACGAGTGGCTCTTGAAGTAAAGGTCATGGGTCAATGCCGGCGCTGCCGGCATTGACCGGGCAGGCAACATGACTGCAAAACCCGATCTCAGACAACCCACCTGACCATGTCGACTACCAGCGATCCAATCAGTGACACGACACTATCTCGCCAAGATCGAGCCAGCGCACACGCCGAATTAAGGCGCCGCAAGCTCGTGGCGTTTCTTTTTGTGGCACCGTTGCTTGCGTTTTTGCTGTTTGCTTTTGTGGCACCGATTGCCTCCATGTTGTTTCGTAGCGTCTATGAGCCAACGGTTGCCGACCTGATTCCGGAAACACTGGACAAGCTTTCTAACTGGGATGGTCAGCGTCTTGCGCCGCCCGAAGTCATGAACCAGATGGCGCTAGACCTAAAACGGCTAGCCAACGAAAAAACTTCCGGGCGACTCGCCGGTGAAGTCAACCGCTCACTGCCAGGCTCCAGCAGCGTGATTCAGTCCACTGCCCGCCAGCTTAGGCAAGTCGATGACGCGGTGCTGGCGACCTCTGGCTCGCAAGCGCTATTGAACTCAAACCCGCGTTGGAACAATGTTGACATCTGGCGCAGCATTGAACGTGTCGGCCAGGCTTACAGAATCGATCAGTACCTGACCGCGCTCGACTTACAAAAGAGCCCGATTGACAGCTCCATTGAGGCGCGTGACGGCCCGAAGATCTATGTCGATCTCTACACAAAAACCCTGCGTATCGCCCTGTTCATCACGTTGCTGACCATAGCGCTGGGCTACCCACTGTCCTATTTTCTGGCCGGGCTGCCCGACAAAACAGCGAACCTGCTGATTGTGTTTGTGCTGCTGCCATTTTGGACATCGCTTTTGGTGCGCACCACAGCCTGGATCGCATTGCTTCAAACCAATGGCGTGGTGAACACATTTCTCATGTCCATCGGGATCATTAATGAACCCATGGAAATGCTCTATACCGAATTTGCGACGGTCATTGCGATGACCCACATTTTGTTGCCCTTCATGATCCTGCCGCTCTATAGCGTTATGCGTGGCATTGACCCTAGTTACTTTCGTGCTGCCCTTTCAATGGGTGCGCGACCGATTCCCGCGTTTGTACGAATCTATCTGCCCATGAGTCTGCCTGGGCTGTCGGCCGGGGCGCTTTTGGTGTTCATTATCTCCGTGGGCTACTACATCACCCCTGCATTGGTTGGTGGCACAGAAGGCCAGATGATTTCCAACCTGATTGCGTTTCACATGCAGCAATCAAACAACTGGGGGCTGGCTGCGGCGCTGGGTTCTATTCTGCTGGCGGTCATTTTGTTGCTTTACTGGACATATGACCGGTTTGTTGGAACTAAAAGTTTGTCGTTTGGTTGATTCATGCAAAAGCTCCCCGCCTACTACACCATTTGGCATTACTTGGGGCACTATGGCCTGAAGACCGCCGCATTTCTGGTGCTGCTGTTCTTGATGCTGCCCATCCTCATCATCATCCCATTGTCATTTAATGCCGAGCCCTACTTCACTTTCACCGAAGGGATGCTGGCGCTTGACCCCTCTGCCTACTCCTCGCGCTGGTATGTGGAGATTTTTACCGACCTGAAGTGGACGCTCTCGATTCAAAACAGCTTCATCATTGGGATCGCATCGGCCATTGTGGCAACGATACTGGGCACCATCGCCGCCGTTGGCCTGACCTCGCCGTTCATGCCGTTTAGGCGACTGATTACCGCCCTGCTGATCTCTCCCATGATAGTGCCCTTGATCATCATCGCGGCTGGCATGTTCTTTTTCTACACCCGGTTTAACATCGTGGGCACTTACACCGGACTCATCATCGCGCATGCTGCGCTGGGCGTGCCGTTTGTCATCATTACCGTCACCGCCACGCTTGCTGGCTTTGAACGGTCGCTATACAACGCGGCCGTTGGCATGGGTGCCTCACCTGTGCGGGCCTTCTGGGACATCACCGTGCCGCTCATTCGACCTGGCGTGATTTCAGGTGGCTTGTTCGCGTTCGTAACCTCGTTTGACGAGGTAGTCGTGGTGTTGTTTCTAGCTGGTCCAGAACAACGCACCATTCCACGGCAAATGTTCTCGGGCTTGCGCGAA
Organism: Lautropia mirabilis; assembly: GCA_945876565.1. GTDB lineage: Bacteria > Pseudomonadota > Gammaproteobacteria > Burkholderiales > Burkholderiaceae_B > Algicoccus. Next base: position 17,493 of record CAMCOS010000041.1, read on the forward strand.
CAGATCAACCCAACCATTCTGGCGGTTGCCACTTTGCTTATTTTTCTGTCGGTCGCATTGCTGATCACGCTTGAGTTATTGCGCCGGCGCAACGAGCGCATCCGAGGCGAACGATTCTGACTGTCTGCCCAGACGTCCGCAAGCACCAACATCCCCAAGCCCACGCACCCACGAATCTAAAACAATTCATTGATCTGATCCAAGGCGCGTTCAACCGCCATCCTTCCCTCGTCGATCGCCTGTTCGGCACGGTGGAAATCCATCAAGCCGAAATTAGCGAGCTTGGGCACGATCACCAGGTCAGGTGGCTCCCCGGCCATCCGGCTACGCGTAATTCGGACTTGCATGATGTTGATGCTCGATGCCACTACATCAAACATGGAAGGCACGGGTGGCGTATCTTTGCCACTGAAGGTGACCCAAGGCATTGAAAGCCGCTTTTGGAGTTGCTGCTGAACCAGATCAATCCAACCGAGTTCGCTAACACCCCCTTGTGCCTCGACCGCGCGCCCGCTTTGCTCGCCCGCCGCCATATCCGGCTCGTCGTCGTTCAGATGACGGCCGATCAGATCCGCATTCAGATCAACCGCAATCACCACATCGGCACCCATGGCACGCGCCAGCGAAACGGGCACCGGATTGACCAAACCACCATCAACGAGTGTCTTGCCGCGATAGTGCACGGGCGTCAGTAACCCTGGCAAAGCGATCGATGCCCGCACCGCATCCGCGGTCGAACCATCACGCAACCAGACTTCCGCACCCGTGTGAAGATCACACGCCACGGCAGCAAACGGCAAGGCCAGACTCTCGATCGGGCGATCCACAAAGGTTTTTTCAAAGAAACCCATGAGCTTCTCACCCTTGATTAAGCCTCCACTTAAGCTGACGTCCATGAAAGCGAGGATATCCATGACGCTTAGGCGCTTAATCCAAGCCTCGAAACGGTCTAGTTCACCACTGGCGCAGGCCGCACCCACCAAAGCACCAATGGATGTGCCACAAACCATGTCAGGCTTAATGCCACGTGCCTGCAAAGCCCGGATGACGCCGACGTGGGCCCACCCGCGGGCAGCACCACCGCCTAGCGCCAACGCAAGCAGGGGTTTGGAGGTTGGGCTCATGGTGTTTGCCTCTGAATGTGGAAGATTCTCAATCCAGTGTATCGCATGGGATTCACGCCAAGAGATCACCGCCATCGAACAGGGGCCACATGGAGTACATGCCCAAATGAGGTGCTCAACAGCTGCTCTTTGTCCTAAGATGAGAGCCATCAAAGAGACTCCCGGTACTTTGCTCATCATGGCGCTTGATAACTTTTCTGCTACCCAAATCATCCGCAAACCCGGCGTGCAGTCAGAGCACGGCGTGGTTGCATCGCAACACATCGGCGCTGCTCGCGTCGGTGCGGCCATCCTGGCCAAGGGTGGCAATGCCGTGGATGCAGCAATCGCTACCTCGCTGGCCTTGGGGGTCGTAGAACCCTGGATGAGTGGACTGGCGGCCGGTGGCTGCATGATGGTGTGGCATGCCCAAAAAAAGCGCTGTCAAGTGGTGAACTTTGGCATGCGGGCGCCCGACAGCCTAAACCCTGCAGATTACCCCTTAAGCGGCCAAGGCGTGGCCAACGATTTATTTCCCTGGCCACATGTAGTCAACGACCGAAACGTCAGTGGCGCAACCGCAGTCGCTGTGCCTGGCTTGGTGGCGGGATTGGGCTTAGCGCACTCAACCTTTGGTAGCAAAGACTGGGCTGAGCTCGTCACACCCGCTGTGAATCTTGCAAGCCAAGGCATGCTGACCGACTGGTATTCAGCGCTCATGACTGGCGCGAATGCCAAATATCTGTCGACCGATCCAGATACCGCCAACTACTTTCTGGATGAAGGCAAGTGGCCCATTGTGAGCGGCTGGACCGCGGTTGAACAACGCAGGCTGAATCAATCCGCGCTCGCGGCCACCCTAGCATTATTGCGCGACGATGGGCCAACAGCGTTCTACACAGGTCGCATTGCCAAACAATTGACTGATGATGTTCAAAGAAAGGGGGGCTGCCTAAGCATGTCAGATCTTGCCGCTTATGAAGCCGAAATCGTTGAACCAACGCAGTGGTCAGACCGCTGGGGTACGTTATATGCGGCACCGGCTTTGACGGGCGGCCCAACGCTGGTCAGAGCCATGTCGCTACTGTCAGACGACGCGTTTAATGAGACACAGCCAGGCGCTCAGGCCTACGCCAGTATCGCGCGCGCACTGACCCAAGCGTTTGACGAGCGCCTAAGCAGCATGGGCGACCATGAGTCACCCAAAGCACCCGGCTGCACCACGCACTTTAGCGTGGTGGATCGTGAGGGCAACATCTGCTCAGTGACTCAAACCTTGCTGTCGATCTTTGGCTCGCGGGTCACCTCACCCTCGACGGGCTTACTGTTAAACAACGGCATCATGTGGTTTGACCCCGAGCCTGGTAAGCCTAATTCGCTGGCGCCCGGTAAGCGCTGTCTAACCAACTACAGCCCGGTGATAGGCACCACGATCGACGGCAAGCCGTTTGGGCTAGGTGCTTCAGGCGGCAGAAAAATTCTCGGTACGGTGATGCAACTGTCGCTGTTTCTGATGCGACATGGCATGAGCCTGCCTGAGGCATTTCATCAGCCCAGAATAGACATCAACGGCGGCAAACAGATTTTAGCGGACCTAGCATTGCCAGACGATGTGGTGACCGCCTTGCAAACCGTGATGCCCACCAGTCGCGCACGTCGGCATGTCTACCCGTACGCTTACGCCTGCCCTGCCGGCGTAATGCGCACCGAATCAACTAACTCAGGTTGCACTGAAATCTACTCACCTTGGGGCGATGCAGTGGCCGCGGATTCGCAGCCTGATATTCAATGATTTCAGCACTGAGAGGATCATCTGGCCAGATCGTGACACCACTTAACCAACACCCATGCTAATACCAACACCAAACACGCAATCTTAGCCTGGTGGGATGAAAGGCTCAGGATTGCCTTCAGGATGCTTTTCGATATAGATCGATTGACTTGGAAACGCAAAGGAGCAACCAGCGCCTTCAACAATCTCCTTGATGCGGTAAGCGAGCTTCTCCTTGTGCTCAAGCCATTCACCCCAGACCGTGGTCGTGGTGAATGTGTAGAGCATCAGATCGATCGATGAGGCATTGAAAGAATCATAGCGAACAAAGAGTGACGCAGCCGGTGGTTGGACAAACGGTCCAGCCGTGCGCAGGTAGTCTTCGATCTGATCACGAATGGACTTCAGCTGATCCAGTGTGGCCCGATACTCCAGGCCAATCTTCCAGAAAATTCGTCGATACTTCATGGCAGTGAAATTAGTCACTGCGGCATCAGAGAGTTTTTGGTTTGGCACATAGACGGGCGCTTGATCAAACCGTCGAACCTTAGTCGAGCGAAACCCGATATGCTCGACGGTACCTTCAACCACGCCATCCACCAAAATCCAGTCACCAACCTTGAAGCGCTTCTCGATCAGAATACAAAGTCCACCGATCAAATTGCGAAACAGATCCTGCGCACCGAGGGCCACTGCCACACCAAAGAGCCCAAGGCCGGCAAGGATCGGGCCTACTTGTATGCCCCAGATCTGCAAGATGGTTGCCGCACCCAGAAAGACCACACCCCACTTAATACCCGTGATCAGCCACACCACCATTTCACGCGTCAGTATGGTTTCCAAACGCTTGAGCAATACACTCAGTGGCGTGATGGCATTGAACAATGCCCAAAAAATCGTGAACGCAATTAAGCTGCGAACCAAATGATCGCCAAGCTCATCAAACTCCCCGCGCAAGCCTAGAAACTGAAACGCAAAAAATACGCCGAGCGCCACAAACAATAGCTGCAGTGGGCCCCCGAGCACTTGGCTAATATCATCATCGATGGTGTTTTTGGTGAGCTTGGTGCCGCGCTCGATGGCGCCAATGACCACACGACGGAATATGCCCCGAAACACATAAAACGCCAGCACAATCACAAGCGCGACAACAGCATCTCCGATGGAGTAGCCCAAGACGCCTGAGTTCCAGACCTCCACCACAATACGCCAGAAATCCGCAAATTGCGTGGATACATTGCTCATAAGCTTTGCTCACTAGAGAAAAATAACAGACCCACTCAGTGTAACGAAGCCTAGCCGATGCCGCCACGCCTTGCCATGGCTTTCTACGAACGATCTCGCTCAGCTAACGCTTGTCGCAACTGCCTGAGCTCATCATGAATCAATCCAAGCTGGTCTTGCAAATGCTGCTCTCGCTGATTGGCTTGTTGGGCCTGCTCCTCACGCTCGGCCGCATGATCTTGTTCAGCAAACGTTTGCATCGCATTCACAATGATGGCGATAAACAGGTTAAGAATCGTGAACGTTGCCACCAAAATAAATGGCACAAAGAAGATCCACGCATAAGGAAACTGCTCCATCACAGGCCGTGAAATGCCCATGGACCAACTCTCCAGCGTCATGACTTGAAACAGCGTGTAGAACGACAAGCCGATCGAGCCGAACCAGTCTGGGAATTTGTCACCGAACAAGTCTGTCGCAATAACCGCAAAAACGTAATAGATCAGCATCAGTAACATGGCAATGGCGCCAAGCCCAGGCAAAGCACCGAGCAACGCGGACACCACACGCCGCATGGAAGGCACAATGGTTAGCACACGCAACACTCGCAATACGCGCAAAGCCCGAAGCACGGCCAAGGGGCCAGATGCTGGCACCAAGGCGATCGCCACCACCGTCAGGTCAAACATGCTCCAGGGGTCTCTAAAAAACCGACCGCGCCAGACATAAAGCCGCAAGGTTAATTCGATCACGAATATCGCCAAACAGGCCTTATCGAGCAGGTGCAACACCCCTTGCCAACTCGCCAAGGTTTCAGTCGCAGTCTGCATGCCCAGGATGACCGCATTAAACAGGATGACGCCAAGGATGAAGTTGGTGAACCGGGGGTTCTCCAATAGCCTCAAGGCTTGCTCGCGCAATCGCGCATTGGGAGGGGTCAACATGAGGTTCTCCGACGAAGATATAAAACGCCGCTCATCTTACCGATTTTCAGGCATCTAAAACTAGCCTGCACGGACGCAGACACAATTGGATGCGTCGTGCAGGCAAAACTGCCAACCCCAACAAGGCCAATTAAGCGCCGAGCAAAGCCACCAACACAATCACGATGCCTAGGCCAAGATTAGTTGCCACCCAGGTGCGGATACTGGCCAAAGCGGCTGCGGCCTTGTCCCAAGTTGCAAAATGCACCGCATCACGCAGGCGTTTGAACAGCGCAAAACGGATGTGCAGAAAGATCGCCACCATGATGGTGCCCAGTATCGACATGATGGTCCACGACAGGGGCATCTCAAAGGACAGGCCAGCCTGCACGGTTTGCTTGGCCACCCGGCCGATCATCCAATAGCCAGTCACCAAGACCAGCAGCGAAGCAATCAAAACCGACTTAAAAAAACGGCCCATCACGTCTTGCATCAGACGCAACCGCGACTCCGAGTCCAGCTGCAACGCCGCGGGGCGTAAGAACCAATGGGCAAACATCATGCCACCGACCCACAAAATGATGGATAGCACGTGAACCGTTTTAAGCACTTGATCACCTCCTCGCCCTAAAGAGCAAGGATTCCCTCTGCAGGAAGGTCTGACCCGACCTCGGCTTGCGCCTTATTTACCGATGCTTCGCAGGCTTTCGCCTCCACAGCGGCAGATTCAATCACCAACTGAGCAAGGCCACGGGCAA
>CAMCOS010000042.1 GCA_945876565.1 Lautropia mirabilis
AGCAGACTGCTGCTTGCAGCCATGCCACCAGCGTACTCATTGATCCGATGGCATCAAGGGTTCACTTCGTCAGGCTTCGCCTGCCCTTGACCCCATCGGATCAATCCTGCTAAATCTACACCGAGCCCACTCAAATTTCAAAAGAGGCAAAAATTGATTTAAATTCCATTTTTCATGAAATCATATTCCGTAATCTTAGACGATCTTGGCTGATGGGTCGAAGGAAAGGCGATGTTTGCGCGTACGGTCACCCCTTGCATTGAAGTGGCGTGGTCAGATACCCCGGTGGTGCTGGTGGTGGGGCCGTGGCAGGTCGGTAAGACAACACTGGTGCGTCAACTCGCGGGCTCCGATATGCAATACATCACCCTTGACGATGAGGCAACGCGCTTGTCGGCCCAGGATGATCCAGTTGGCTTGGTTCGAGGTCTGGATCGCGCAGTCATCGATGAGGTGCAACGGGTACCCGAACTGTTGCTAGCGATAAAAAAGACGGTTGATGAAGACCGTCGGCCTGGGCGTTTTCTGCTAACCGGATCTGCCAGCATCATGACGCTGCCCAAGGTGGCGGATTCACTGGCGGGCCGAATGCAAACCCAATTGTTGTTGCCGCTATCTCAGGCGGAAATTGAGTCAAGCACTGGCAACTGGGTACAAGCGGCTTTCTCTGGGAAGCTGCTGACCATCACTTCACCATCAGTTGGGTTTGACTTGGTGCAGCGTGTACTTAAAGGTGGATATCCTGAGGTGCTGACACGTGCCACTGAAGAGCGGCGAGTGCAGTGGGCTCAGTCTTATATCGATTCGATTTTGGTTCGTGATGTGGCTGACCTGTCACAAGTTGACAAACTTGACAAGATGCCGAGGCTTTTTGAGGCTTTGGCGCACACGGCAGGCCAGATGTCTAATTACGCCAAGCTTGCCAGCCAAGTCGGCCTTGACGGCAAGACTGCGAGTCGTTACGTCGGGATTTTTGAGCAGCTATATCTCATTGATCGTGTGCCCGTGTGGGCGGCTAACCCATTGAGCCGAGCGGTGAAAACGCCCAAGCTGCAGTTCCTCGATTCAGGGCTGCTCGCGGCCGCTTCGGGGCTTGGCCATGATGCGATTGCCCGAGACAAAACGAAATTCGGGGCGTTGCTCGAGACCTTTGTCTATGCCGAGCTATTGAAGTGTATCCATGGCTGTTCAGGGCGTTATCGCATTCTGTACTACCGCGACCTGTCGGGTACGGAAGTGGACTTCGTCCTTGAAAACTCAGCCGGCGAGGTGGTCGGTGTCGTAGTCAAGGCATCAGCAACAGTGCGCCGCAATGATCTGAAGGGGCTAAAGAAACTTGCCGAGCTCGCCGGTGAGCGATTTAAGCTCGGCGTACTGCTCTACGATGGAGATCAGACAGTGCCACTTGGTGATGGCATCTGGGCTGCACCGATTTCAACCCTTTGGGGTAATTGAGCCTGCAGTTCATGTGGTGGCAGTTCATGTGGTGGCAATGCCTACGTTGCCAGTGCGTGCTTTGCCGGCGACGGCTTGCTGAGTGAAAATGATTGCTACAAAGCGCGGCAACCCTATAGCGCTAGCACTCTGCGAGTCAGTAGCGATTGCATGTCTTGCCTGCCATCTGCGATCAATTGAATCACCACCTGGCGATCGATAACGCGATATATGATCCGGAACCGTTGGTGAATCAGTTGCCTAAACTCGACCATGCCCAGTGCTAAAAGCTCCCTGGGGTGACTGCCGCGGTCTGGGAAGGTTGTTAGTGTCTTGATCGACTGACTTAATTCGTCAAGCGTGTCATTGGCGTATCTCAACCCCTGATGGCTTATTAAAAAATCATGTATTTGTTCAAGATCAGCCTGCGCATCCTTCGTGATGAGTATCTTGAATTTAGCGGGTTTGACGGTCATTCGGCTGTGCGGTGTTTGTTCTTGATGCGGCTGATCACATCATCAAATGGTTCAACTTGGTTGTTGGCAAACTGCTGGTTGCCTAAGGCCAATATTTTGAGCAAGGCCAGTGTCTCTTGAGTCTGTTCAAAGCTCACGATGTCTTGCAGCACGGCCCTGGCTTCCCCATTTTGTGTGATCACCAGGGGTTGTCGATCACGTTCAAGCTGACTGATGAGTTCAGCTGCGTTGGCTTTTACGTAGCTGATGGGTTTGATTTGGCTGGAATATTGCATGTCGATTCCTTTATCTAGAAACCAAATATAGTCTTTATTTGGTTGCTCCTCAAGTGCTACGGGTCTTTTTGACACGTTTGACACTTTGTGACCATCACGACAAGCCCCGCCTGTGCTGCTCGCGAAGTAGCTAGGGCTCCAGAGCGAGTTTTTTGATTTAGCCACAGACCAGAACGATTCAATTTCAGGGAACTGTTCTTTCAGTCGCCTGCTAGAGACCCCTTTCAAACTGTTCACCATTGCCGAAATGCTGTGCTTGGGCGGGTATGAGATGAGCAGGTGAACATGATCGTTTTCACCGTTGAACTCAAGCAGCTCGGACTCAAAGTCATCGAGCACTTTGTCAAACACGTCTCGCTAGAAGATCAGCCGCTTGAGCTTCATATGGACACGGTGGCAAGTCAAGTCAGCCGCCCCTGATACTGATCACCAACACCGCTAATCTTGGCCGTCGTGTGTGGCATGTCTTTGGCTCGATCCAAGCTTCTATCAGCCGCTAGCCCCTCACCGGAAGCACTGCACCGGAAGCACTGCACCGGAAGCACTGCACCGGAAGCGCCGCACCCAAGGTCTTGTACCTTGTGCTGAGGTGAGCTATAATGGATATCATAATAGCCTTTAATATAAATAAAGTCTTTTTATAAATATAAAAATGACATTTAATTTATCTATTCCATCAGAAATACAAGCCGCACTCGTGCAGCGCCTGCGTGTCCATCGGCTTGCGCAGTCATTGTCACAGGCGCAGCTTGCCAGCATGGCGGGCTTGTCTCTTGGGGCGGTGCGCAAGTTCGAGCGTGATGGCCAGTCAACGCTAGAGACCTTCATACGGGTGGTGCAAACGCTCGGGCTTGTGCAAGAGCTCGATACGTTGTTTGAGTATCGTCAAACCTCCATTGCCCAGATGGAGGTGGCTCAAGCAGTGAGCAAGCGCCAGCGTGCACCACGCAAGAGAGCAGCCAGACCATGAAGCGTCTCGATGTCTACTACAGCGGCTGGTCAGAGGACTGGTTATTGGGTTCGCTTGCTGACGATGGCACAGCGCTTCTGTTTGAATACTCACGTCAAGCGCTAGAGCATGGTCTTGAGCTCTCACCATTGAATCTTAAGCTCCGATCGCAAGCATATTCTCAGTTCCCGTCGCACCTGCATCGCTTGCCGGGTTTATTGGCTGATAGTCTGCCTGATGGTTGGGGTATGTTGCTGATGGATCGTTTGTTTCGACAGCAAGGTTTGCGTTACCCAGGACCGTTAGACCGACTCGCGTTCATTGGTGATCGTGCCATGGGCGCATTGCGCTTCATGCCGGCTAGTGATGCAAGCGATTCGCTTGTTGATTGGGATCTAGTGGCGCTCGCTGAGCAAACCGCACTGTTCGTTAATGGCGAGGCGCAGGCCGCATTGCACGAACTGGCAGTGATGGGTGGATCGCCCCAGGGCGCACGCCCAAAAGCCTTGGTGCAGTTTGACCGCCAGAGTGGCAAAGTCACCACATTGACAGCCGGGCTCGGCGAGCCATGGTTGATCAAATTTCCTGCACAGGGTGAACACCCGGAAGTCTGTGCCTTAGAGAAACTCTACGCAGAGCTTGCAAGTGGCTGTGGGCTAGATGTCCCGTCAAGTGAATATTTTGATGTCGGTGATGGGGTCGCCGCATTTGGCGTCGCAAGGTTTGACCGAGTTGATGGTCAGCGAGTGGCTTGCCATAGCTTGGCGGGATTGATGCATGCGGACTTCAGGGTGCCTGGCTCGGTGGACTACACGGGACTTCTAAGAGCGACCCGTTTTTTAACGCGTGATGAGAACGAGGTGCAAAAAGCCTATGCGCGTGCTGTGTTCAATGTCGTGTTTCACAATCGTGACGATCACCCCAAGAATTTTGCTTGGCGTTTAGGTCAAGACCATCGTTGGCGGCTGGCACCGGCGTTCGACTTGACGTTTAGTAGCGGCCCGATGGGCGAACACCACATGGACGTGTGCGGCAGGTCAAAGGAAATTGGGCGCGACCATCTATTGCAGCTTGCGAAAGAAGGTGGTTTGCCGTTGGTAGACGCCACTGAGGCGATAGAGCGCGTGCTAGATCAAGTGCAAACCTTCAAAACCCGCGCTAGCCGTTATCCAATCCGTCAAAAAACAGTGGATGAGATCTTTGATGTTATTGAGGCATGTGCGCAGCGCTTGATGGTGTGAATGCAGGCAGGTTCGAGTAATAGGTGATGGTGGTACGGGGTAAGGGCGGCTTCTATTCACCGAGGTTTACTTTTAGTCTTGCGGGCGTTGATGCGGTTCGCTCGCAGTTCGCTGAATCCATTCTCTAAAAATGCTTGCAATCTATTGATGCGGTGAAAATTTTTTTTAATCCGTTGCGCATAAAAATGTTGTCGTTATTTGTGGTTCGGTAGTTTTTGAGGGGAGCTGACTACCCTGCGCACACCACGGGCCTCGTTAGCGTAGGCCTTGTTACGTACATCCCATATTTCTACTGCGTGTTGTACGTTCAACCAAAAATCTGGTGAGTTCCCTAACGCAGTGGCAAGCTTGATCGCCATCGGAGCCGTTAATGCACCTTTGTCATGAACGAGCCTGCTAATCGAGTTGCGATGCACGCCCATGGCATCAGCTAGCTCGTTGATTTCAATGCCCATGGGTTCTAGAAACTCTGTGACCAGAAGCTGGCCAACGGTTGGAGGACATCGTTTGGTAATTCTCATGGATGGTTTGCCTTCATCAGCTGTATTCGTGGGCATCAAGGTAAGTGTCGAAAGCGGTGCTTTCATGCCACCTAAAAATCAGGCGATATTGCTTGTTGACGCGAATTGAACACCACCCGGAGAGATCGCCTTTCAAGCGCTCGAATCGGTTACCCGGAGGAGTCCTTAGATCTGACTCTATCCGTGCCGCATCAAGCATGTAGAGTTTGGTAAATAGTGCGCTTTCTAATGCCCTGGAAATCCGGCGGTGTGTTTTGTCGTCAATATAGAAACTCTCAAGCCACGGGTCTCTAAATTTTATTGCCACTTAATCCATGCCCTTCATTTTATGCACAATATGACTGTGCGTCAACAATGTGATTGCTGTGTGGATCAATCACCAATCTTCTACGTGTCCTTGCATGGTGAGATGATGAACGAGGCAGCGTTCATGATCAATTCGTAGAAATACGGCACGGTTGTGCGTGTGGCTCGGACGTGTGCGCAATATGGTTAAGCCCTCGTGCCAAATGCAAGCGCACTAGCTTTGTTGTCGGGTGAGTCTAATCTTTGTCAGAAGCTTTGTTTTTATAAAAAACCCGACCGGCTGGTGGCACGGTCGGGTTGACTAGCGAGTGCTTAGCCGCTGGCCAAGCACTTAAGGTTGACAGCTTAGGCCTTCAGATCGTAACGATCAGCGTTCATGACCTTGGTCCAGGCGGCAACGAAGTCCTTGACGAACTTCTCTTTGTTGTCGTCCTGAGCATAGACCTCAGCGTACGAACGAAGCACCGAGTTCGAGCCAAACACCAGGTCGACACGGGTGGCCGTGAACTTGGTTTCGCCCGAGTTGCGCTCAACGATGTCGTAGCTGTTCTTGCCGGTGGGCTTCCAGCTGTATGACATGTCGGTCAGGTTGACAAAGAAGTCGTTGGTCAGCTGGCCGACGCGGTCGGTGAACACACCGTGCTTTGAGCCACCGAAGTTGGCACCCAGAACACGCATGCCGCCGATCAGAACCGTCATTTCTTTGGCTGACAGACCCATGAGCTGTGCACGATCGAGCATCATCTCTTCGGGCTGAACGATGTAGTCCTTCTTTAGCCAGTTACGGAATGCGTCATGCAGCGGCTCGAGCACTTCGAATGAATCGACATCGGTCATTTCCTGGGTGGCGTCACCGCGACCTGGATGGAAAGGGACCTCGACGTTCACGCCAGCAGCCTTGGCAGCCTGCTCAACAGCAACGTTACCAGCCAACACGATGACATCAGCCACGCTCGCGCCAGTCTCTTTGGCAATGCCCTCGAGCACTGTCAGGACCTTGGCTAGACGTGCTGGTTCATTGCCTTCCCAGTCTTTCTGGGGAGCCAAACGGATGCGAGCACCGTTGGCACCACCACGGAAGTCTGAACCACGGAAGGTGCGTGCGCTATCCCATGCGGTTGCGACCAACTCCTGGGTTGACAAGCCGCTGGCAGCAATCTTGGCCTTAACCGCTTGGACGTCGTACTCGCTGTTGCCAGCCGGCACGGGGTCTTGCCAAATCAGGTCTTCTTGTGGAACTTCCGGTCCGATGTAGCGTGACTTCGGGCCCATGTCGCGGTGGGTCAATTTGAACCAGGCGCGCGCAAAGACTTCTTCAAAGTAAGCTGGGTCCTTGTGGAAACGCTCCGAGATCTTGCGGTACTCGGGATCCATCTTCATGGCCATGTCAGCGTCGGTCATCATGGGCATGCAGCGAATCGACGCGTCTTCAACGTCAGGCGGCATGTCGCCTTCTTTGATGTCAACCGGCTTGTACTGCCAGGCACCCGCTGGGCTCTTGGTCAGTTCCCACTCGTGGTTGAGCAGCATGTCGAAGTAGCCGTTGTCCCACTTGGTTGGGTTGCTCGTCCAGGCACCTTCGATACCGCTGGTGACGGTGTCGCGGCCAACGCCACGGGTCTTGTGGTTGATCCAGCCCAAGCCTTGCTCTTCGATCGGTGCGCCTTCTGGCTCAGGCCCCAAGTTGGCTGCGCTGCCATTGCCATGTGCTTTGCCCACGGTGTGACCGCCGGCGGTTAGTGCTACGGTTTCTTCATCGTTCATGGCCATGCGAGCAAACGTGATACGCACGTCGTGAGCACTCTTTAGCGGATCGGGCTGTCCGTCAACACCTTCGGGATTCACGTAAATCAGACCCATCATCACAGCAGCCAGTGGGTTCTCCAGGTCGCGCTCGCCAGAGTAACGGCTGCCTTCGCCACCAGATTTCTGCAGCCACTCTTTCTCGGAGCCCCAGTAGATGTCCTTCTCTGGATGCCAAATGTCTTCGCGACCAAACGAGAAGCCGTAGGTTTTAAAGCCCATGGATTCGTAAGCGACGTTACCAGCGAGGATGAACAAGTCAGCCCAGCTCAATTGGTTGCCATACTTCTTTTTGATGGGCCACAGCAAACGACGACCTTTGTCGAGGTTGCCGTTGTCTGGCCATGAGTTCAGCGGTGCAAAGCGCTGCGCGCCTGTGCCGGCGCCACCACGGCCGTCAGCGATACGATAGGTACCAGCAGCGTGCCATGCCAAGCGGATCATCAAGCCACCGTAGTGACCCCAGTCGGCTGGCCACCAGGCTTGGCTCGAGGTCATCAGGGCGACCAAATCAGCCTTCAGTGCTTTAACGTCCAGAGATTTGACTGCTTCACGATAGTCAAAGTCCTCGTCCATCGGGTCGGTCTTGGAATCGTGCTGATGCAGGATGTCCAGATTCAATGACTTTGGCCACCAGGCCACCACAGATGAACCATTCTCGGTGAGGGCGCCGTGCATCACCGGGCATTTACCTTGTTCTGACATATTTCACTCCTTTGTTTTGAGTTACGACAATTAGTTTAAACGCATTGAATCGCCGATTCTAATTGTTTGTGACTAAATGCCCGATAGCTGCCCTTCATGCAGATGTCATGTTAGTGACATCTGCGGTAACACATTGAAATCGTTATAAATATCAGAGGCTTGTCAGGCTTGCATGCGAACCCGGGTGGGCGATTTTTCTGATGCGGGTACAAGCTGATCGCTGAATCTTTGTGTTCTGATTCGCAAAACCATGCGATGGATCCGCTCATCGTCGGGACAAACCCCCGACGCAAACCCCAAACCCTCACGGAAGGATAGCATCGTTGCGTTGCTTGGCAAAAATTCGCCATACACATCGCCATACACATCGCCATACACCGAATTCAAACCCCGTTGGCTGGCTTCACAAACCGGCGCATGCATCAGTTGCTTACCTAGCCCGTGGTGTTGACGGTGATCGGCAACCACCAGACCGAACTCTGCACTGTCTGGCGAGCCATCGAGAATTAAGCCAGCCATGCCGACGATGGCATAGAGCCCAGGTCCAATGACTTCAGTGGCCACAAAATGCGCGCGTCGGTCGGGGTGCGGGGCGCACAACGCTTGCCATTCCTCTTCGCTCCAGATCGACACACTCAAACGCCCAAAGCGGAAATACAGCGTGTCTGGTGAGAGCTCGGCCGTGAAAGTCTTTAAAGCGTGAGGGTCGGCTGTTTGAATCGGTCTAATCTGAGGGGCAGCAGGCACATGGGCAGTCTGTCTCATCAGCGTCTCGCAAGAGGGTATCGTTCGAGGGCTGTTTTTTGATCAAACCCTGCGTGACGAGAATGGTCTTACAAGACTTTTACGCCAGATCAAATAATCGAATTGTTTCAGGGTAAACCCGAATTCGAAGCCAAATACATCGCAGCTACACCTGGCTATGCGGCTAACAGGTCAGCGAGCGTTCGGGCAACGACCTTGGTGGCCCGGCGCAGGTCTTCAAGCACAATGTGTTCATCGGCACGCTTGGCATGACTCTCTCGAACAGTGCGTGGACCAGCGCCGTAGATCACGCCGGGAATGCCGCGCTCGACATACAGTCGCACGTCGGTGTAAAGCGGGGTCCCTATGGCCTTGATCGGCTCGCCGAACACTTCTTGGGCATTGCGTTGCAACGCGTCCACCAATGGTTTGTTGGTCGCCAACGGCACCATGGCATTGGCCAGCAGGAGTCTGCGAATGCTGATGTTTAGCTGTTTGCCGCCGCGCGCTGGGGCAAAGCTAGATGCAGCCGCTTCGATGGTCTGACGGATGCTTGCCTCAACTTGTGTGCAGTCCTCTTCAGGGATCAGGCGCCGGTCTAGCTTGAACACCACTTTGCCGGGTACCACATTGGTGTTGGTGCCGCCCATGATTTGACCCACGTTCAGATAGGGATGCGTGATTCCGTCTACATTGGATGTGACTTTCAGATAGTCGTGGTTAAGTTTGTAGAGCGCGTTCAGAATATGCACGGTTGCTTGCAGGGCATCGGTCCCCGTATCTGGAATGGCCGCATGCGCCATTTCGCCCTCGACGGTCACTTCAAATTGCAAGCAGCCGTTGTGTGCAGTCACGACTTCGTAACTAAAGCCTGCTGCGATCATCAGATCTGGCTTGGTCAAACCCTGACGCAACAGCCACCCCGGCCCCATTTCGCCGCCAAATTCTTCATCGTAGGTGAAGTGAAGCTCGAGCTGACCTTTCAGTGGCACACCTGCAGCCTCCAAGGCGCGCAGGGCAAACGTGAACGTAGAGAAGTCGCTTTTGCTGACCGCTGTTGCACGGCCGAACATTTTCCCGTCGACAATCTCAGCACCATAAGGGTCGTGCGTCCAGCCCTCACCGGGCGGCACCACATCGCCATGGGCATTGAGTGCAATGGTGGGGCCATCGCCATAATGACGGCGCACAATCAAATTGGTAATGGACTGCAGCCCATAGGCTTTGACTTCGCTTTCAGGCACTGGGTGTTTTTGTGCATCCAGTCCCATGGCCGCCAGTAGCTCTGCAGTGCGCTCAGCATGCGGAGCATTGTTGCCTGGTGGGGTATCTGTGGGCACTTGCACCAGTGCTTGTAAGAACTTCACTTGTTCATCAAAATGCGAATCAACCCAGGTGTCGATTTTGGCGTGCAGGCGATCGTTGGACATTACGGCTCCGGTTGGAATATTTGATGGGGTGTATGTACTTGCCGGGTTACTAGGCCCAGTCAAAGGCTGTCTTGGCATCAAACGGGTGGATCTTTTGCCAGTGCCTGGCAATGTCAATGCGACGGGCGACCCAGACGCCTTCGTGGCGCTCGATGTGATCTAAAAACCGCTGCAACGCCCTGAAGCGACCAGGCCGACCAATGAGACGGCAGTGCAGGCCGATGCTCATCATGCCCGGATGCTCGGCACCTTCAGCGTAGTGGACATCAAAGGCATCGCGCAGGTATTCAAAAAACTCATCGCCATGGCTAAAGCCTTGTGGCATGGCAAAGCGCATGTCATTGCAGTCAAGTGTGTAGGGCACCACCAGTTGCGGTGACTGTGAACCGTCAGACTTTCGGACGTTCAACCAGAATGGCAAGTCATCGCCGTAATAGTCACTGTCGTACTCAAAGCCGCCGTAGTCGGCTACCAATCGCCGGGTGTTGGGGCTGTCGCGCCCCGTGTACCAGCCTAGCGGACGCTCGCCTGTCAAGCGTTTAATGATTTCCATGCCAATGCGCAGGTGCTCGCGCTCGGTGGCTTCGTCCATGTTCTGGTAATGAATCCAGCGCCAGCCATGGCAGGCGATCTCATGCTTTGCCTCGACGAAGGCTTGAGTCACTTCCGGGTGGCGCTCAAGCGCCATGCTTACCCCAAAGACGGTCAGAGGCAGTTTGCGCTTTTCGAATTCGCGCAGGATTCGCCAGACGCCCGCGCGTGAGCCATACTCGTAGATGCTCTCCATCGTTAGATGACGGGCTGGGTAGGCAGTTGGGTTAAAGAGCTCTGAGAGGAACTGTTCGCTGCCTGGGTCACCATGCAGCACTGAGTTTTCCGCGCCTTCCTCGTAATTGAGGACAAACTGAACGGCGACGCGGGCGTTGCCAGGCCATTGTGCGTTGGGTGGATGACGGCCATGGCCAACGAGGTCGCGTGGGTAGGGATTTGCGGGTGACTGTGTGTTGGTCATTTGGGGCTCCTGTGCCGACTAGCAAGCGAGTGCTGTGACTGAAGTCGTCAATGCAGACTTAAGATCGGGTGTCTGGGTTTCTAGATTTAGGTTGCGCTCAACATGTTGCAAATGCTGTTTCATGAGCTTGGTGGCCAACGCGGTGTCGCGACGCTCAAGCGCTTGGACAAGCTCTCGATGTTCGGCGTGTGACTCTTCGGCTGATTGAGAGGACTGATACATCAGCGCAATCAAAGAGGAACGCAGCAACAGGTCGGACAGTATTTCGCTTAAAACGTGATTGCCGTGCATCGACGACAGCGCGGCATGAAATTCTCCGAGTAGGCGGGTGCGCTCGGCAATATTCTTGTTTCGTATGGCTTTGCGTTCGGCCGCAAGGTGTGACTTCAGTGTTCTGATTTGGGTCGGCGTGATTCGCGCACAAAGCTCACGCACGATCATGATCTCTAACATGGTCCGCACCTCAAACACTTGCCTGGATTCCTCGATGGTGGGTTTGGCCACAAACGCGCCGCGGGCAGGTTCGAGCGTCACCAGATGGTCGCGTGATAGTTGGTTCAGAGCCTGACGAACCAAGGTGCGGGATACATCAAACACCTCGCAAAGTTTCTGTTCGGTCAGTTTGGTGCCAGGCATTAATCGTCGCTCGGCGATGGCGTGCGTGACTGCCTGAACGATGCGTTCAGTTGGTTGCAACACGGTTTTGTCGCCGCGTTCTGTGGAATCCGGTGCGGGCATACTTGGTATGACTGGGTTGAAATTGATACGTCAAATTGTATACAGTTTGATGTATCAATTAAAACAACAAACTGCGTTTGCGCACTGGCCTGTCGATTGTTTTAGGCAAGTCCGATGACAATTGCGGATTCGGCAATCGCTGCCATGGCAGATTGCCTGAGCTTAAGCGTCGTATCGGGCTTGGCAAACCCGCTCAATTGCAAACCGCAACCGATCGCCATGGATACTTGGCCATCGCTACTCGGTGCTCTTCGTTTGGCTATCTTGCCACAGACCAGATTGACGTCGCCAACCGCAACAATCGTGGGTGCAACGGTGACTGCCGTTGCCTTACAGAGTGCCAGTACCTGCATGCCGGGTTTGATGTCCAGAAGCTCGATGCTCTCAAGGGTTAGCCTTGAGCTCAACCGTTGACCATCGGGCAACTTAAGCCAGACGCGCGGCGCGCCTGTGTTTTTTTCGATTTCACTGACTACACAGGGCAACTGGTTGCGCATGCTGGTTCGCAAACCAATGCCAACGATGCCGCTGATGGTTGCGTTAGATGATTGACCTTGGCCCCGTATATGAGCCAGCGCAAGGGCTCGCGCCTCGTTTAAACGGTCTGCCGCTTCCAGTAGCGCTTGGCCCGCTGCGGTCAGTCGTGCGCCACCGCCACCTGAACCGCCAACCGACTTTTCCAGTAACGCCACGCCGGCCAGGTTGCTTAGCGTCTCGATAGCCTGCCAGGCAGCTTTGTAGCTCACCTGGTTATAGCGGGCTGCCTCGGAAATTGACCCCAATCGAC
This sequence comes from Lautropia mirabilis, assembly GCA_945876565.1. GTDB lineage: Bacteria > Pseudomonadota > Gammaproteobacteria > Burkholderiales > Burkholderiaceae_B > Algicoccus. The sequence continues at coordinate 12,422 of CAMCOS010000042.1, forward strand.
CGATGGCGCGCAAGACTTCGATGCGCTTGTCGGTCATGGTGCTGGCCAATGCATCTTCGAGCGCAAGGTCTTGAGTGCTTGTGTTCTGATCGGTCATGGCAGCCAGGGGTTTGAGGTGAAGGGTAATGAGAACAAGCCAAACGCTATTCATAAAAAGAATAGCGTGTTAGGATTCGTTATCAATTTCAATCATAACGGGTCAGGCATGGGTCGGATTGTTGCGATGATTGTTGCGATGACTGCTGCGATGCTCATGACAACCGCATTTGCGAGCGGGCAGGCACGCGCGACTGACGTGAACGTTGCAGTGGCGTCTAATTTTTCTGCGCCGATGAAAGTGATTGCCACTGAGTTTGAACGCAACACCGGGCATCAGGTCAATTTATCATTCGGTGCCACTGGACAGTTTTATGCCCAAATTCAGCACGGCGCGCCGTTCGATCTGTTTCTGGCGGCCGACGATCAAGTGCCAGTCAAGCTTGAACAAGCGGGCAAGGTTGTGCCAGGCGCACGGTTTACTTATGCAATTGGCAGGCTCGTGCTGTGGAGCAAAGACCCGAGTCTAATTGATGGCAACGCAGAGGTCCTACAGTCAGACCGTTTTAAAAAAATGGCGATCGCCAATCCGCAGTTGGCGCCTTATGGCTCTGCGGCACTTGAAGTGATTGAGCGGCTTGGATTGAGTCAGGCGCTGGTGCCCAAGCTGGTGCAGGGCAAAAATATCGGCCAGACCTTCCAGTTCGTTTCTTCAGGTAATGCGCAGCTCGGATTTATCGCGCTCTCGCAGGTATTTGCCGATGGCCAAATCAGAGGGGGGTCAGGCTGGGTTGTGCCAGATGACTATTATTCTCCCATCAAGCAAGATGCGGTTTTGCTGATCGCTGGAGAGCACAATGCGGGCGCACGTGCTTTGTTTGACTATTTACAAAGCGATCAGGCCCGCGCAATCATCTCATCGTTTGGCTATCGACTTTGAGGCGAACATTACTTTTGGGCCAAGGTGCGTAAGACGTGAGTAGTCCGATTTCCCATGAGGCTTGGCAGGCCATTGCGTTAACGCTTGAGTTGGCTGCCATCACCACAGTTATTTTGCTGGTGCTGGCCACGCCGCTAGCTTGGTGGCTTTCCCAAACAGGATCGCGATGGCGCGCACCGATCAGTGCCCTGGTGACCTTGCCCCTGGTACTGCCGCCGACGGTGCTGGGTTTCTACATTCTGGTGCTGCTTGGGCCGCAAGGCTGGGTGGGTAGGTTGACTGAGTGGCTTGGCATGGGTTTGCTGTCGTTTACCTTCACTGGACTAGTGATTGGGTCAGTCATTTTTTCTTTGCCATTTGCGGTGCAACCAATACAGCATGCGTTTGAAGCGATCGGCAAACGGCCACTGGAGGTCGCTGCCACCTTGCGGGCCAGTCCGATGGACGCTTTTTTGACGGTCGCTTTGCCGCAGGCCAAGCCCGGGATTTTGACGGCGGCGGTTTTGACGTTTGCGCACACAGTGGGTGAGTTTGGTGTGGTGCTCATGATCGGTGGCAACATCCCAGGCCAAACCCGGGTGGTCTCCACGCAGATCTATGGTTATGTTGAGGCCATGGAGTACACCGCAGCTCACTGGTTAGCTGCTGGCATGGTGGTGTTTTCGTTTGCGGTGTTGCTGATGCTTTCTCGCTTAAGGCAAAGTGCGGGTCGGGTGCTGCCATGAGCGTCGCAATGAGCGTCGCAATGAGCGCTGCCATGCCTACTGGTATCGAGTTGAGCTTGTCGCTTCATCGCGCTGATTTCGGGCTCGATGTTGACTTGCAGTTACCCCAGCAAGGCGTCACCGTTCTATTTGGCCCTTCCGGCTCCGGTAAAACCACCATTCTTCGATGCGTTGCCGGTCTCGAGCGGGCCCAAGGTAGTGTCGTCATTGATGGCCAGGTTTGGCTAGATAGCTTGCAAGGCATTGAGCTGCCCACTTGGCAGCGTGATCTGGGCTATGTGTTCCAGGAAGCGAGTCTATTTGCCCATTTGACTGTCGCACAAAACTTGCAATTCGGGATCAAACGCATCAAACGGCCAGCCGCAGCAAATGCGTTGTCTGACGCCATTGAGCTACTGGGTATTGGCGACTTGCTCAAGCGCGATCCAGGCAGCTTGTCGGGTGGTGAGCGCCAGCGGGTGGCGATCGCGCGGGCCTTAGCAATGCAACCCAAGCTTTTGTTGCTCGACGAGCCCTTGGCATCTTTAGACCAAGCTCGCCGCGAGGAAATCTTGCCCTGGCTGGAGCGCTTGCATACTGAGCTCAAAGTGCCTGTTTTGTACGTGACGCATTCGATGCAGGAGCTCACGCGCCTTGCTGACCACGTGGTGTTACTAAAAAAAGGTAAGGTCAAGCTGCACGGGCCAATCAAAGACGTGCTGGCTAACCCGATGTTTGCGGCTGAAGTCGGTGGTGAGGCAGGTGCGATTTTGCAGGGCAGGGTGCTTGCGCACGATGAGCAGTTTCATTTAACGCAGATCGAACTGATCGCAGATGGCCGGGCAACAGGCAGGCTCTGGGTGCGGCAACAGTCTTTGACGCCAACGGCAGCTGTCAGAGTGCATGTGCATGCGAACGACGTGAGCCTCACCTTGCACGAGCCGACCGAAACCTCGATTCAAAATCGCCTGCCTGGTATGGTCAGCGCGATTGATACTGACATCCATCCAGCCCACCGAGTCGTGACTGTTGACTGTCATGGCCAGCAAGTGCTTGCCCGGGTCACGGCTCGTGCGCTGCAGGAGCTTGACCTTGCGGTTGGTACCTCTGTGTGGTGTCAGATTAAGTCCGTCGCGCTGGCTGGGCATTCGGGCTAAAGAAGCGGTGTTCGGCCCCAAAGGCGCGAAGTGTTTGCGCTAAAGCAAACAGCAGGCGCTTTGTCGCCATCGTTCTGACTGAACGCAATCGACCGGCTCATCGACACTGCGACCGTCGATGGGTGGTATGTGCGATCGTTTTTGGTGAGCCCCTAGTGAGCCTGGGGCAACAGTTGGGTCACTTCAATTTGGACCACATCCCTTCACCGCTGGCCGTCCACAAGGTATGCTCACGGGGAAAGCTAAAAATCAACTAGCCTGAGAGTTGTATTAACAGGCTTATCTGTTCGTCAAGATTCAAGCAGTCCTGACAATAAAGTGCATGTGGCGGTGCTTTGTGAGCGCGGGGTGTGGTGTTTTTTGCATCCCATGGTCACACCCGACTTGCATCGTTTGAGACAAACAAATTGCGTGACTATGCCACTCCTGCTAATCCAGCACTGATCGACTCGCGCTACGCGTTGCGTCGTTTGATGATTGCGCTACTGGCCATGCTCATGGGCAGCAGCAGCATGTTTGTCGTAGCGGTGGTCTTGCCATCGGTGCAGGCGGAGTTTGGTGTGTCGCGTGCCGATGTGTCTCTGCCCTACACTTTGCTGATGATTGGTTTTGGGGTAGGCGGCATTTACATGGGCAAGCTAGTTGACCGATTTGGGGTCACGGTTGCACTTTGGCTGGGATCCATCGGCATTCTGATTGGATTTCTCTGGGCAGGGTTGAGCACTAACATCTACAGCTTCGCGATTGCTCATGGGGTGTTTCTGGGGTTGTTTGGCATTTCGGCGACGTTTGCGCCCTTGGTGGCTGATACGTCGCTGTGGTGGAACAAGCGCCGTGGGATTGCCGTGGCTGTGTGTGCCAGCGGCAACTATTTGGCTGGTGCGATTTGGCCAGGGTTTGCCAATTGGGGTATTGCCGAGGCGGGATGGCGCGAGACCTACATGGTGATGGGGGTAGTCTGTAGCGTTAGCTTGGCCTTGTTGGCGTTTTTCTTGAGACAACGCCCGCCCGTGGCTGATCAGCAAGCAGCGGCCGATGGCAGTGCGAGCGCTTCTGCCGCCACCGACACCAACACTAACACGACAAGTCAGCCAACCCCGTATCCTCGTTCACGGCCGTTTGGTCTGTCCACGGGTCAGGCACAGACCCTGTTAATCATTGCCGGAATTGCTTGTTGTGTGGCCATGTCGATGCCGCAGGTGCACATCGTGGCCTATTGTGTAGACCTAGGCTATGGACCGGCGCGTGGCGCTGAGATGCTGGCGCTCATGCTGGGTTTTGGGGTGATTAGTCGATTGGTGTCGGGCGTGATTTGCGACCGAATTGGCGGCGTGCGAACGCTGATTTTGGGTTCGGCTTTGCAGGGCGTGGCGCTGCTATTGTTCTTGCCCTTTAACGGCCTGGTGTCTTTGTATGTGATCTCCGCGATATTCGGCTTGTTTCAGGGCGGTATTGTGCCGGCCTACGCCATTATTGTGCGGGAACATTTCCCGATTGCCGAAACCGGTCGGCGTGTGGGTGCTGTGATCATGGCCACGATGCTTGGCATGGCACTTGGTGGCTGGCTTTCCGGCAAGATGTTTGACCTGACTGGGTCTTATCAGGCCGCGCTCTACAACGGCACGCTATGGAATGCGCTGAATTTGGTGATCGCAGGCTGGCTACTTTGGCGTCTAAAGCGTGGGCCATCAGCGGGGTTGTCTGGCGGATTGGGCGCTGCTGCCTAACCGCGATTGACCACCTGTTAGTCAGGCATAGGTGCAAACAGTTTCTATGACAAAAATCAAGGCGACTCATGTCGTCGACTCATGTCGTCGACTCATGTCGGCACAACTTGTGCAGACTTGCCCTTACGGTTGACGTGTGATTGCGCTCAAGTGGCTAGTGCTAATTTAGCGACTGGTGCTAACTGAGCAACCGCATTCATTCGAACCCGACAACTGAAACATTGAACTCATATACTCCAGACGATTTTCGGGTCGCAGGGTCGGTTTACTTACGTTTTTGCTGCCGATAACTGTTGCGATGATATCCGTAGAAAGGCCATAGGAATCCTCATGACGTACATATTTGACTGCGCTGCATGATGAGAACAACATTAGTGCTACTGCGTCTGCCGCGCATGAGTACCAGGCTGGTTAATTCGCTTCCGCTTTGGGGTTCGTTTGCGACCAACGGACTTGGTATGTTTGCGGCCGGCTTAATGATGGGGGCGTTTCCCTGGTTCTGGTTTAGCGGCGGTGGTTCGGCGACAACCGCGGGTTTTATTGCGGCTGCATTTCATGGCGGTGCGGCGCTTGGCTTGTTGACTGGGGGGCTGCTGATCGATCGGCTTGGACCGAGGCCTGTGCTTTTATCAACCGATCTTGCCTCGGCGGTGGCATTTGCTGCAGCCTGCGCGAGTCTGATTCTTTTTGAGGGCAGTGTTTGGCCAACCGTGGCGTTCGTTGCCTTGGGTCTGATGTTGGGTGCACCGGGTAACGTGGCGCAAGACAGTCGAGTGCCTGCGCTTGCTCGTTTGGCCGGTATGCCACTTGGGCGCGCCAATGGTCTGCGCGATCTGACCAGTCAGCTTGGTCAGGTGGCTGGTCCCATTGCTGGTGTGCTGCTGGTGGAAATCGCTGGTCTTGCGACAGTTCTTTTTTTGGTCAGCGCAATCCTGCTGTTGGTGTTCATGGTGGATGTGGCAGTTTTCCCGGCTTTTCGTAAAGCCGAAGCGGATACCGCGCAAGGCGATATCAATCCGATGGCGTATATCGTCAGTAACACCGGGCTGAAAGTAATCATCATGCTTGCTGTGCTGTTGATTTCTGCGCTGAGCGCGATTAACAATCTGATAGGCCCATTGCTCGCCATCGCACACGATGTTGGTGCAACGGGCCTATCTGTGTTTTTTGGGGTGCTAGGCGCCGGTGTATTGCTATCGATTTTGTCGTATAGCTCGATTGGTTATCGCTACGACGGGCGTCTACTTCTGTTTGTCGGTTTTTCGATGGTTGCGGTGGGGCTATCTCTGATCAGCCTGCCGATGATTGTTGGGTTCTACGCAGGCGCCTTGGTAATCGGGTTTGGACTCGGGCCACTATGGCCCATCGTGCTTGGCGCAGTGCAACGAACAGTTCCGTTGACGCTGAGAGCGGGTGTGATCGGTCTTCTGGGAGGCGCTGTGTTGATAGCCCAGCCTCTAGCATCGGCTGCGGTAGGCGGTGTCGTCGATGCGTTCGGGCCCTCAACAACCATATTGGGGTTTGCTGTGGTTATCGGTTGTGCGACCCTGATTGCATCTAGGAGCCAAGGGTTGTTTATTTTGGTGGACGCAAGGATACAGAGGAAGACACGCAAGGAGTCGCGCGGCTCGGAGGTTTAGCGGAGTGTGGGGCAAACCATAGGATGGCGGCCCAGCAGGGGTCGCTTCGCTTACTTGCGTAGGTCATAACAAATCAAGTTCTGGTGGTGTCGGGGATTCGAACCATAAACTCCCCCCCAAAAAAAACGACAACTAAGGCTTGGCGTATTTGCCCAAAGTTGTGTATCGAGTCCATGTCCTTCCGGTCTTCCTCTCGGGCGAAGGAGAGGCCTTTGCGAAGTTCAGAAGTGCCTGGAACGACTGCGGATCCCGCTTCATCAGAGTCAGCGCATCACTCCCGCCCCACCCTAAAGCAGCTTGAATCGCCAAACGAACCTCTGTAACAGACTCCTCCTCTAGAGGGTAATGCAAGGAGTCGCCAGGCAAATGGTGCGCTCCTGGCGCTTGTAAATGAATCCCGTCTGGCCATACTCTGTAGCCAAACTCAAGCACTAGTCTGAGCCGCCAGCCTTGAGCTAATCGCGCGGCATGAAATGTTTCTTCAATCAACTTGAGGATCGAAGTGGTAATCTGCTCTGTGGCGGACTTCATCCACCGCATCTCGTCCAGTCCATAACTTAGAGATCGCAGCAAAGGCAGGCCTCCGCTGCATCAATAGCCTCCCTTTCTCCAGAGCATTCAGCCAGGGCTGTACTTCGGTACCCCAACCAACCTTAGCTTTCGCCGTCATGCGCGCAGACAAGTCAGCCTCGGCCCACTTCTTGACTAGATCTGCTCTCTGTTTCTCTTCTGCTTTTTCTCTTCTGCTTTTTCTTTTCTCTTCTTCTTATCTCATCTCGCCTCCGATTCTCCCGCTCGGCAGAAGTTAATCTCTCCTTGCTCTTCATTCCCCCCATCAGGGTGCGAGTTGCTTTTTCAATCGCTTAGGTGACAATTTCAAGGGCGTCGCGATAAGAATAGGAACCCAAGTGAAAAAGTTCTTGGGCTGAGATCGAACAGTGAGGCGGCTTCATTCAATCGACCAGAGCTGCTACCGCTGCCTACGACGCTGACCACCCGGGCGCTGCGTTCACCTGGATGTCACGCCAACGCGACGGTCGCCTCGTGGGCCATCCCAAGCCGTACGAGCATCTTCGCCAGGCGCCGGGCGTGCAGGCCACCAGCCCGGGCTGCCTTGAAGAAATCTTTACCAGACCAAGCCGCGCCACCAATCGGAACTCTGGGCCTCCTTTTGAGTCAAGATTGGTTGCGCAGATATATGCCTGTCACAAGACACTCTGAATGGTCTTGTCTTGTGCATCATGTGTCGATAGCCAGAAGCTGGCGTCTGCTACGCCGCTTTCTTCAAAGCGTGCCTGGGTGCCGCCCAGTAGCCACCCGGCGGTGATGATTCCGAGCTCCGACTCGCACCCGTACGTTACCGTGACGCTAAACATCTGGTCGGTGTCGTGGTAGGCCACCTCAAACTCATCTTCGCAGCCATAACTAAATATTGCCGCGTAGACAATACACCGATGAATTTTGATGAACTCATCAATATCTGCGGGTGCTTGACTGAGTTGGATGTTAAGCCGTGCAAAGCGTGTATTCATGCGGCGATCCTTTTGTTATCGAGAAAACAGCGGCAACGATAAGCCCCGGTAAAGACAAAATCTGTCGTTGCCCCGTCGACCTTGGCGCCCTATGCCGATCCACATAGCAATCTAGGGTCTGAATAAGTCAGGTCAAAGCGGAATTTTTCGCACTTGGAATTTTCTGATTAAAGAATGTTCACTTTTTTAGCCGATACGGACAGATATTCAGGCATTTCTGCCCGTTTAGCACCCCGATTTGGGGTGCTGCGCCCTTTTTGGGCGCACCTATCCTGTCGGCCTCAACTTACTTCTCACCAACCACACGTTACTCAACGCAAAGAGCGTCACGATTTGTGCGGTGTTTTTGACAAGTGTGAACACCACTCAGTTTCCGCGGTTATTTGACGGCATTTTAGTCTTTGAGGTGAATTCGGGCGGTTTCTAAGTTTTGTTTGTTTTTAATCAGGGGCGTTGAGCGTCGCGCGTAGCGAGACGTGAAACGCCCCTGATTGCTTTGGCGATGAGATAGTCGTTAGCGTTTATGCGTTGACCCGATGGGCCAG
>CAMCOS010000043.1 GCA_945876565.1 Lautropia mirabilis
TGCCCGCGGCCTTGCTCAGTTGGTGATTGAATCTGCCGCTGTGGAGGCGAAAGCCTGCGAAGCATCGGTAAATAAGGCGCAAGCCGAGGTCGGGTCAGACCTTCCTGCAGAGGGAATCCTTGCTCTTTAGGGCGAGGAGGTGATCAACATTGGAATGAGCTTGAGCTAGACGAGCAGGCGAGACTTAAGAGCCGAATCGGCGTGCGCAAGCACACCATGGAGGAAGCCATGGTGGTGGACTCGCAAACCATGGCGCCTGTGCCGTGCGATGGCAAGACGATTGGCGAACTCGTCATGCGCGGCAATACCGTCATGAAGGGCTACCTTAAGAATCCGGACGCCACCAAAGAGGCGTTTAAGGGCGGTTGGTTTCATAGTGGTGATCTGGTGGTGGTTCATCCAGATGGTTACTTTGAAGTGAAAGATCGGCTAAAAGACATTGTGATTTCTGGCGGTGAAAACATTTCCACCGTGGAAGTCGAGGGTGTGTTGTACCGTCATCCGGCCGTGCTGGAAGCGGCCGTGGTTGCCATGCCGCACCCAAAGTGGGGCGAGACACCGTGTGCGTTTGTGACGCTCAAAGATGGTGCTCAAGCCACGTCGGACGACATCGTGAAGTTTTGCCGGGAGCATCTAGCTGGATTTAAGGTGCCGCATCGCATCGTGTTCTCTTCTCTACCCAAAACATCAACGGGCAAAATCCAGAAGTTTGTGTTGCGTGAACAGGCTAGGGAATTGACGGACAGCTGACTGATGTTCGATGTTGTCTGATCCATCTTCGTGTAAGTCATAGCTTACAAAACGATCATTTTTTACGTAAAATGCAAGTTATGACTGACAAAATTAGACTTGCTGATGAGTTGGGCGATCAATTGCGCATGCGCCGTGAGGCTTTGGGCATGAGCAAGTCTGAGCTAGCGGAAAAGGCAGGCAAGGTGCGCGAGGTGATCTATCGGCTTGAAGCTGGCGAGGACACCACGGTCTCCTCACTGATCGCTGTCATGGCTGCTTTGAAGCTAGCGATGCGACTAGAGCCCGCGGGTTTGCCAACGGCCGAGGAGGTGGCCAGGCGGTTCCAGGAAGATGACGATGATTCCTGAGAAGATCCGTTTGCTAAATGTTTCGATTGGTGACGCACAAGATGCCGGGCAGTTACTCAAAGCATCAAGGTATGAGTTTCGATACCTGAGTACCGATCCGGCGCAGTCAACAGTGGCTCTATTGATGTCGCCGGCTGCGAAACTGACCTGGCAAGATAGCGACTTGTTTGCGCCGATGGATCAGAACCTGCCGGAAGGTGACCTTTACATGCGGATTCGGGCGCTGTATCCCAAGCAACCGATGACACCGATGCATTTGCTGGCTTTGGTGGGGCGCAATGGCATTGGTCGCGTGGGATACAACTTGCCAGATATGCCAGCGCCTGTGGCACCTGCGTCGATTAGCAAGTCTGAATTACTGCGCACACGCTACACGCCAGAGGTCTTTGGTGAATTGGTTGAAGCTTACTTGAGCACGGGGGCAGGTATTGCCGGCATGCAGCCTAAAATCATGGTGCCAGATGGGCCAACCATCCCAATACCATCGCTGATCGTCAAGGCCGCGAGCCAATCCTTTCCGGACTTGGCGGCCAATGAGTTTCTGTGTCTAAGCGCTGCCGATCGGGCAGGTATCAAAGTGCCTGGTTTTGCGCTGTCCGACGACGGGCAAATGTTGGTGCTCGATCGGTTTGACATGGAGATCAGTGCTGATGGTCGATTGCAGCGACTAGGGTTCGAAGATATCGCGGCTTTGGGCGGCTTACGCGTGCGTGATGTTTTGTCGGACCGAAAGTACCATGGTAGCTACCAGCGAGTGGCTGATTTAATGCGCCAGTTACAGTTACCCGCGGAAAACTTGCATCGTTTTTTTGAACAAGTGGCTTTCTCTGTCATGGTCAGAAATGGGGATGCACATTTGAAAAATTTTGGTGTTTTGTATCGATCTAGCGATGATGTTTGGTTGGCGCCTATGTTTGATGTTGTCACCACCTCTATATACAAATACACGCAGTATCCGGGTGGGCCCGAGTTACAAGACCGAACCATGGCGCTGAAGCTCTTCTCGGGCAAGCATCAGACAAAGGTCTACCCAACCCCTAAAGAGCTGCTGGATTTCGGCCACCGGATTTGCGGCGTGAGTAGGCCCGAGCAGGTGCTCGAGCGCATCGCAGCTGCGATGCACACGACCTTACAAAAGGCCAAAAGCGATGATCGAGTACCGCCAACATTCTTAGCATCCATGAAAGAGGCATGGTCGCCTGGTATGGCTAATGTGATGTCTACTAACCGGTTAACCTCATGAGCCAGGGCTAAGCGAGCGTGACACTAGTTTTGTAAGGCGCTTTGCCTGTGTGCTGTTTGCTTGGCCGGATCGGGTGGTCTCATCTGGAATGCCGCCTCGGCTCAACGACAGACCTGCCAACTGACGCATCGACTGCATGTCGTAGAGCACTTCTTCCATCGCAGGATCGCTCAGCGCAAGCCACTGTTGCATGAAGTGAATCCGAAGCATCGTCTCAAGCGCGTACGGAGGACGGCCACCTTTGCCTTTGGGCCTTTGGGATAAACCGGTTCAATCAACGCACTCAGTCCTGCCCAAGGAACCACCTTATCCATCCCGGCCAGGAATTTGTCGCACCGCGTTTGCTTACGCTTGGCATCGAATTCAATGTCAGAAAAACTCAACTGGTTCATGATCGTGATAGAAAGGTTAGCGGTGCTACTCAGACAATCAACCGCGCCTCGAGTTCGATGAATTCGGGGACTTTTCAGATGTTCCCAAGGCACTTCCAAGATCCTCAGGTCAAATACGCTGCCTAGGATTTCAACCCTTTATTGCCGGTTCAATAGATAGAAAAATAGCTGCCATGCGGGTGGCCTATGGCAGGGGCATAGAACTGCGCCTTGTTTGGCGACCAACTTAATCAACATCACTTGTCACCGACTAAACCGCGCCGACCGACCTAACCCCCGACAACGCGCGGGCTAAGCATTGCCGTGAGTTCCAGAAACTGGGCCAATTGCTCGATACTATCGAGTCTCTCTTCGTTCATGTTGATCACCATCTGGTAATGATCGACGACAAACGGACAATGCGCTTTAGACGCATCTCATATTGGGATATGACTATCACTTGTTGATGTACGGGCAATTGGGTAATATAAAAAGTTTGATAAAAATATTAATTTACTGGTGCTGTTCCAATGTCCGGAATCATAAAGACAACATCAACGTACGCCTACAACGTTTCGATCATGATCAAATTATGAGCTCGATCACAACGCTTTCGAATGAGATGTCAGCGATCGAAGTCGCATGGGGATCTGGCCCGCAGTCAACACTGCCCCTTGCAGACACGGAAGTGGCGTTCGTGAGAAGGCTTTCGGATGAGTCGCTACGGCATCGTGCTGTGCGTCACCCGTACCTGCGCGCGCTTTCCAATGGATCTCACCCTGATGCACGCTGGGCACTCGCAGACTTCGCCCGGCATTATCGCGGCTACTCTGCTCACTTCCCACGCTTTTTGACGGCTGTCGTTTCGCGGCTTGAGAACCCGGCACACCGAAAAGCGCTGCTTGAGAACCTCGTCGAAGAATCGGGGACTTACGAGGAAGAAGAACTTCTGGCGCTTGAGGCGGTGGGCGTTAAGCGAGAGTGGGTGGACGGCATTGCCCATCCATTACTGTTCCAGAGGTTCGCCGATGCCATGGACGTGAGCAGCCAGGTAGCAACAGAGGCCGATCAAGTCGTTTGTTGGCGGGAGATGTTCCTTCAACTCCTGTCCGGCGGCTCACCCGAGGAGGCCCTCGGCGCTCTCGGGCTTGGCACCGAGAACATCGTACGCACGATCTACGAGCCATTCGTAGAAGCTATCGGTCGCATTGGTGATCTCGCGCCACGCGATACGGTCTTCTTTCCACTCCACACCGCGGTCGACGACCACCATCAGGCAACCCTTCAGGCGATCTCTGCAGATTTCGCACGAAGCGGTGAAGGCCGTGCCGGTCTGCGCCGCGGCATGCTGAAGGCGTTGCAGCTTCGTACCGCCTTTTGGGACTGGCTCCACGAGCGTGCGATGAACCCTGCACGAGCTGACGAGGTGGTGTGATGACAGAAACCACCACTGAGGCGATTTACGACCGGCATGCGGGGAGCTGGGCGCGAAACGAACGGGTGCTGCTGAGCGATTTCACGGCGCGGCCCTTCTTGATTGAAGAACTCTTCCCGCTGACAGGCGCCCACGTGCTCGACCTAGGCTGCGGCGAGGGTTATGTTGCCCGTCTGATCGCGCAGGCTGGCGCAGCGTCAGTCTTCGGCGTAGACATCTCAGGCGAGATGGTGCAGAACGCGCGCAAGGCGATCCCAGCAGAAAGTTCGTGCGCCTTAGCGTTCGAGGCCGGTGATGCATCCGTTTTTTCCGCGTTCCCGCGCGATAGCTTTGATCGCGTGGCAGCTGTTTTCTTGTTCAACTATCTGACGCGCGAGCAGATGACCGCGGTCATGCGCATGGCGCGCCAACGTCTCTCTCCCGGCGGGAGTTTCGTCTTCACTGTGCCGCATCCTTGTTTCCCATACATGCGATCTGCTGCGGCCCCGTTCTTCTTTCATACGGGGGGAAAAAGCTACTTTGAGGGCGTCGACACGACTTACGAGGGGAAGATTTGGCGCCGAGACGGCGAAGGTGTTCCCGTGCGCTGCGTGCACAAGACCTTCACGGACTACTTCGAGGCGCTTGCAGAGGCTGGCTTCACTACGCTCCCCAAGGTCGTTGAGTTGAGGGTCACGGAAAGCCATATCGAGTTCGATCGCGCCTTTTTCGAGCCCTTGCGTGGTTATCCGCTCCATATGCTGTTTCGCATCCAAGTTCCGGAGTGAACCTGATGGTAGCCAGAGTCCCCTCCGTTGAGGCAGTGCACCCTCTTGCGTGGACTGCGCGGTCCATCATCGAGTCTAGTGCGTGGGTGTTCGACGCTCCAGCTGCGCTAGAGCCTGAAGTACGCGCGCTGGAAGCCTGGTCTGCGCGAGAAGCCGATCCGTGCGCGGCATTGACTGCAGACTCTGTAGCGACGCCATCGCTGGATGCGCTAGCTGCAGCCGTGGCGCACGAACTTGACTTTGGCTCAGGCCTCGCGTGGATTCGTGGCTTCGCCGGGTTGTCCGAGATCTCACTGCGGCTCGTCTACTTGAAGATGGGACTCGCGCTGGGGCCAACCATCGACACCTACGGCCGCCTTTACGATGTCAAAGATTCGGGCGCGTCCTACAAAGACATGCCAATTCCTGTCTCCCAGACCAGAGAGTCCACCGGGATGCACACTGACAGTTCGGGCAAGGACGTACGGCCGGGGGTTATCGGCCTCGCCTGCGTGCGGCAGGCGCCAAAGGGCGGCCGATCAAGAGTGGTTTCCGCAGTCCAGGCTCACGAAGTGCTTCGCGAAAAGCACCCAAAACTGTTGCCACGGCTCTACGAGTCGTTCGTTCGGGACGTCGTCACACCGGGCAGCGACCGCAGCCTTGAGCGCCTGGCGGCGAACCGTTTCCCAGTCTTCTCCTACGATGGGCGCATTGGTATGAGGTACATGCGCTACTGGATCGAGAAAGGCCACGCGCGCCTTGGCGAACCGCTGGCTCCCGAGGATCTCGAAGCCTTCGATGCACTTGACGCTGCACTTGAGGACCCGGAGCACGTGCTTGCGTTTCGCATGGCACCCGGCGATCTGCTCTTTATCGACAACACTACAACCGCACATGATCGCGATGCGTTCGAAGATGATCCTGCATATCCGCGGCTCATGCTTCGACTCTGGCTCAATCATCGGGCAGCGCCCAAACCACCACGTGATGCCGTCCATCCCACGCGAGTTCCCCGAAGCTCTTGAAAAACTCGTTGAAGTAACCGAGGAAAAACTACTTGGGCTGGATGTACCTGGCGATTAATGGGTAGCTGACGCCCTGATAGGCAGCGCAGCGATGTGTGGCAGTCACAACTACAAGCAAATGCCCCAATCAGAGAACCGACGCTTGACCCAACCACCAAGTCGTACTCTACGCCCGCCTCTTCAAGCACTTGCATGACACCAATGTGTGCATAGCATCAAGGACCGCCACTGCCCAGCACCAACGCAACTTTCGGTAGGGGCGACATCTGCGGCAGAGCAGTCAAGGCAATGGGACTGTCAGGCTCGATTTAATTAAACCGACTGCAGCCAATCAGGGTGGTGCCAAGCACCACCACGATTGTGCTGCGCCAAAAGAACCCATGATTAATCATGGGTTCTCTTTGAAAACTTGTTTGCCTGTGACACCAGAGCCGAATCAGTCATCTCGAGCATAAAGTCTTGCGCTTTGTTCTCTACACCTCTGGATAGAACCAGGTGTTGCATCACATTGGCATGCTTGATGCTTGCCAGACGTTGCAGCGATGACCAAATAAAGAGAGCCTGCAATTCGGATCGTTTCCTGGCGTCAGGTAGTCCCGCATTCCGGTTCATGAGGTTTTGTCGTAGCAGATCAAAGGCATGCACCGCGTGCTTGACCAAATCGAGATGATCAGCCGGTTCAGGCCAGGGCGTGCCAAACATCAGCCGGTATTCCAAGGGTTTTTTGTCTGCATAAGCCATGTATGCACACCCCATGGCACCGAGGAGCTCATCAGAAGGTCGCGCCTTGGAGCCTTGATCGAGAAACTCAGCAAAATCCTCAAAACAGCGTCGCATGATCTCTGCCAGCAGATGATCGCGGCTCGCAAAATGTCGATAGGGTGTTTGATGGGAGATGCCGAGTTTTCTGGCGACATCGCGCATGCTCAAGCCCTCAACGCCGTGTTCGGCAATGACTTCTCGGGCGGCTTGCACGCAAGTTTCTTTCAGATTGGGTGAGTTGATGGTTTGGGTTATGCGGTCTGATTAAATGGGTGTCGGTTCAGAAAACTGGCAGCGTGTATGTCACTAATGGCAAATGTGAATGGTTTTAATTGCTGCCAACAGTTTATAAACTGTTGGCAATAATGTAGACACTTTCAACATTTTGTTGATTTAGCTAAAGATGCAAATGTTGATGTCCGCGTCAAAGTAACCACCAATGCAGCCGTTCATCCATTCACTCACTCACTAAGGGGCTGTTTCATGAATTCAACTGCAGGGCTTGAACGACGACTGCCATCGAGTCAGCTTGAGTCGTTCCGGTCATCTTGGTCGGGCTTAAGCAGATCCTCTCAATTCCTGGTGGTTTATGCCGCCCTCATGGTGTTGGCACTTGCCGTGACGTATCTGGTCTCTCTTGGCGAGACGCAGACTTTGCGTGGTGTCGGTATCTGGGCCAAGCCCATAAAATTCATGGCTGCAACCGCACTCTTTGCCGTGACCACGGTTTGGCTCGTTAGTCTAGTTGATCGGCGCGGAGGTCAAGCCACCGATCAAGCCAACGATCAACCCATTGATCAAATCAGGGCCTTTAAAGGGGTTACCTGGTTGATCGTTGTGACATCGTTGTTTGAAGTGGCTTACATCACTTTTCGGGCTTCCCAGGGTGAGGCCTCGCACTACAACACCAGCGATCCGGTTAGAGCGATTTTGTTTGGTGTGATGGCCGTTGCCGCCGTCGGTCTAACTGCCTCTCAAGCGTGGCTCGCCTGGATTATCTGGCGAATGCGTCCAGCCGGCCGGGTATCCGTGATGACGTTAAGTGTGCTGATTGCTTTGGTTATGACGTTTGCGCTTTCAACCGTCAGTGGATTTATGTTGGGGGCGAGTCAACCGCCAGCTGGCGCAGGCATGCCAATCACTGGGTGGCATTGGCATCAGGATTTACGTCCATCGCATTTTTTGGCGGTGCACGCCCAGCAGCTCATCCCGCTACTCGGTCTGGGAGCGGCCTACGCGTTTGACCAATATGCCAGGACCGCTGTGGTCATGGGCTCGGTATTCTATTTTGGTGCTTGGCTGATGCTGAGCTTGAGCACCTTGACTTGATGTGGCGGCGTTCATGAATCGAGCCCATCGTCATGATTCCCGCATTTAGTCCAGATCTGACTTAACGACGGGACGCTGAATTAACCGATTTGTCAGACCAGTCACCAGCGACAGACCCACAAAAATCAGTCCGGCACCCAAGAACGTGTGCCAGCCAAATGCTTCATTCAGAAACACCACGCCCCAAAGCACGCCAAACACAGGGATGAGGAAAGTGACAGTCAGCGCCGATGTGGCACCGATATCGGCCACGAGTCGGAAATAAAGCAAGAATGCAATTCCGCTACACAAGACACCCAGCAGAAACACGGAGGCAATGACGGTCTGCGGGAGGCTGTGTGAAATTGGTTTAGTCAACAGAAACAGCGGTGCCAACAAGATCGTGGCACCCCACATGCTGCCGTGTGCATTAGCCACTGCGCCAATGGGTTTGGCCAAGCGTATGTAATGTGAGCCAATGCCGTAACAAAGCGTCGCACCGAGGGCAGCCAGGATGGCGGTGAGTCCACCGGCTGGCAGATTCAAGCTCTCAAATCCGGTCAGTACAGACACCCCCACTATTCCGGCTACCATACCAACCATGGCACCCAGTGTTGTCTTGGATTTAAACCACAGGCTACCAATTAAAGCAGCCCAGATCGGTGCGGTGGAGTTTAGGATCGCCAATAGCGAGGCTGATACTGTTTGTGCGGCGAAGGCAAACAAAGAAAACGGCATGGCGGCCGTGAGCATACCGAGAACGAGGAAGTGTTTAAAGTTCTGGCGCACGTCCAGCTTGCTTGTCATAAAGACGGACACCCCCAGCAAGAATAGGGCACCAAGTGCGACCCGCCAAAAAATCAGGTCGGTTGGCAAGAAAAAAGGGGCACTGACCCGCATGAACAAGAACGAGGCCCCCCAAATGGCTGACAACAGCAGCAGTCTGATGACACTCGAGGCTGACATTTAAGGTGTGTTCCGGATTAGACCCCCCGAGCATAGTGCCTTTTGCGGGGGGGGGTGTAAACACCGACAAATTATTTGCGGGTCAGTCTAGGGAATACCCACACTGATTAAATTCTAGTTGCCGTGGTGGATAAGGCGTCAGATAATCCGACAACCCGATGCTCTTCCCCTTAGAGGACTTCATGAAAACCCGAATCATCCATTATGCGGTTGCAGTGTGTCTTGCCATGGGGGGTGTCGCATCAGGCACTGCCATGGCGCAGCAGTCAACTGCTGGTACAGCGGCTTTGCCGCCAGGCTTGCAAGTTATTGAGCCCAGTGCACTCACGGTTATCAAGGCCATGAGTGAGCGGCTGTCTCAGGCCAAGACCATCAAGTTCTCAGCGCGTGTTCAGTCGCAAGGTGTGTCGATTGACAACGTGACCGTGTTTTACATGTCCGAGACGGATTTCTCGATTCAACGCCCCAATAAATTGGCGGCTCGTCGCACCGGCGAAGGCAACCCCACTGAACTGATCTACGATGGCAAGCGACTCGTGGGGGTAACGCCTGAAGAGCCAGTGATTGCGCTGGCTGACGCACCGGACAACATTGACGACATGGCGGTGTTTGCTTTTGAGAAGGCAGGCATTTATTTCCCAAGCGGTGTGATCATTTTGTCCAACAGTTATGACGTGCTGACAGCTGATCTGAAAGCAGCCTTCATCGTGGGCACCACGGATCTGGTCGGTGGTGTGCTTACCAATGCGGTTGCCTTGGCGGGGTCTGGCGTTGATGGTCAGTTCTGGGTGGGGGTTGATGACAAACTGCCACGCATGATCACCATGGTTTACACCAAAGAGCCCAACCGGCCCCAAGTGACGATCGAGTTTTCTGATTGGGTGTTGGACCAACCCATCGACCCAGCAACATTTGATACAGCGCGCTTCCTCAATCGGCCAACGACCGAGTTTGCCCGTCAGGACTAACCTAAAAATTGAGCACGAGGATTTCTGAAATGAAATACGTACTGTATGTCTTGATTGCGATGTCGGGCTTAGCGGCGCTGCCCAATACTGCTGAAGCTTACTGGCATGGTCGTCCGTGGGGTTGGGGCGGGTACTACCATCCGGGCTGGGGTTGTGGTTGGCGTTGTGCGGGGCCGGGTCCCGTCTGGGCACCGCCGCCGCCGGCAGTTGCTGCAGGTGCGGTGGGTGCGGTGGGTGTAGTGGCAGCACCCACGGTGGTTGAACCGGCGCCAGTGACTTACACAGCTGTGCCACCCATTGGATCGGTGTACCCGACGCTACCCGCGGGTTGCGTGCTGGCACCGCGCCGAGAGATCAATTTTTATCAGTGTCCTGGCTATCGGGTGCGACCACTCTATGGCCACAATGGCGTGTTCTACCGAGTGGTGCCTGAGTAACTGACGAAGTGGGTAATGCTTTGCGGTCGTTTAATACGATCTGCATTCGTTACCCACAAACTGCGCACCGGTCACTACACCATTTTGCACGGTGAAGGACGTGGAGCAGTAAAGCGGCGTGGCCCAGCCTCGCCAGTATCCGCCGCTCACATAGGCGCCATCGCTTTGGGTGTAGGTGTAGATCTGCGCAGCACCGCTTTGAACCATGGATGCGGGTGCCCCCCAGCTTGATTCCAGTGATTGGGCGCTTTGCCCAACCCATGCCTGTAGCTCAGCTTGATAGTTTGCAACCGAGGCGTTGCAAGCACTTAACAGCAGGGTGCCTGTTAGGACCCATGGCCGCGACATGTTCATGGATGCCTAGGTGAGTTGGGGTTGCATAAGCTAAAGCACGGGTGCGAAATTTGAGTACTTGAGTTGAGTACTTGAGCCTTGACAAATTATAGCGATTCGTTTCAGCGCGGCGCTGGCAATTTTCTGATGACTTTGGCAGCCAGGTTTAATCCAGCACTGCGATCACATGATGTTCTCTAGGCTCGTCCCTGTGCGCCTAGGCCCCCTAGGTTCGTTTTAATCACCTTGTCATATTCAGTCGATACTCTGATCTGAAATCCAACAAGCTTCTATTTGCTACGTGGACGTCGAACACATGCACAAGGCCGCTGGCACTTTAGATTCCGATCGGCAGCACTATTTTGGGTCGGGCGATGGGGCACTCATCGACCCGGCGGGAAAAGTTAGTATCAGTCTGATTTACTTTAACGCCGGCGGTGGGCATCGGGCAGCCGCCACCGCTTTGCAGGATCAGCTTGTACGTCAGCATCCGAACTGCTCCGTTAGCCTAGTTGACTTGTTTCAAGTGCTAGATCCCAAACAGCGTTTTAAGCGCATGACCGGCTTTGCGCCGGAGACCTATTACAACAAGCGGCTCTCCACCGGTTTTACGCTGGGACTGGCACAAGAACTCAAGCTGTTGCAAGCCATGATTCGGATGTCACATCCGCAACTGGTGGCCAAGCTGGTGGAATATTGGCGTGTCACTGCACCGCACATGGTGGTGTCTTTGGTCCCCAACTTCAATCGGGCGATTGGTGTGAGCCTGGAACAGACGGGTTTGGCAACGTCTTTTGTCACGGTCATGACCGACATGGCGGATCATCCGCCGCACTTCTGGATTGAGCCTGGCTATACACAACATCTCATTTGTGGCACTGACCATGCGGTGGCCCAAGCTATATCCCAGGGCATTAAAACCGGTTACATCCATCGCACCTCCGGCATGGTGCTTTCGCCGCGGTTCTACGACGAGCCTATACAAAATCGACGCCAGGCGCGACAAGCCCTAGGCTTTGATCCAGATGCGGCGGTGGGCTTGGTTATGTTCGGTGGCCATGGGTCAGCGGCCATGAAACGCATTGCCACCCAGTTGGCAGATCAGCCGTTGATTTTGATGTGCGGGCGCAATGAGTCCTTGAAACAAACCCTGGCAGGGCTTGACCGCAAGGCCAAACATCATGTGGTCGGGTTCACTGAGGATGTGGCGCACTGGATGCGTCTGGCTGACTACTTCATTGGCAAGCCTGGACCTGGCGCCATCAGCGAAGCACTGCACTGTGGTTTGCCCGTGATCGTTGCCCGCAATGCCTGGACCATGCCACAAGAGCGCTGGAATACGGACTGGATCCGCGAGCAAAGTATCGGACACGTGTTGCCCTCGTTCACCAAGGTTGATTTGGCGGTCAATGAGGTGATCGCGAATCTAGCGCCATTGCGCGGCAACGTGAGCAAACTAAACAACCGTGCGCTGTTTGAAGTGCCGCAGATTCTGATGGAAATACTTCGTGAAGCATCCTCATTTCAGCGCGAGATAAACTTCGAGCCCTCGATCGTACGCCTCACTGACGTTCAAGTTTGATGTCCACAATATGCAGCAGTCGAGCTATTTTCTCTGGCGAGACGGTTGGTTCGTCGACCAGTAGCTTGAGCGCCCGATTGTTTAGCCGCATGACTTGCCTGGCATATCGCTCGGCGTCGTTATCTTCCTGGCCAAATACATAGTGTGCTGTTTTGACGTAACCATTGATATCTTTGGTGTTAGAAAAAATATCTGTGGCGCATTGATAGGCACCCATCAATGTCGGGCTCTCTTGATACTGCCGCAGGGTCGCCTGCAGTTTCACCAGCGCGGTTTGACTCGCTTCAAGCATTTCGAGTTTGGCGTTGCTGGTTCCAAACACAAACTGCTGCAGCACCAAAAAAATCAGCACCCCAACAAACACCCCGAGAGATCGGTCCACCACGAATGAAGCTGGCTCAAACGGCGTGAACGGCATGTTCATGTAGGTGTATGTCATGCAAGTACAGATGGTGATCACGATAATAAAGTGTCTGTAAGGTCGCGTCACCATGAAGCCAATCAAAAGCGCAATCAGAAATGCCACTAGGGGCAGAAGCCCGGGGAAAATATGCACAAACTTTTCCAAGAGGAAAGCCACCCAAACACCGACTAGCGTGCCCAGAAATCGATCCTTGGCTTTCTCATAGCTCAGAAATGTGCTGATGGGTCCTGCCACCATTAGCGTCGAAATCAAGACCCAGATGCCTTCTTCCCACCCGGTGATCTGGTAAAACAAAAACGAGGCGCCGACCAGAATCGTGATCTGGTTGACCCGGGTTCGCAAGGCTACGCTAGACATTGGTCGTACCGGTCAATCAAACGCCGCAGGCTGCTGAAGGCCTGTGGGTTGTTGGTCGTGGCCTGCTGCAACTGGTCCTGGCGATCCGTAAATTGAACTTTGTGGCTGACCGCGTGAGCTAGATCATTCAGAACTTCCTTGGCCCATTCTTGTTCCTTGGGGCTTAGCTGATGCGCGCGCATGAAATCGTTCTGAAACTGCACGATGGACTCATAGAGTGCTTTGTAGGGCGCAGGCAGTGCCGGCAATTTACTGCGAATGATAAATAGTGCAGCCAGCACACTGGGGTTGCTATTTCGATATCGCCGGTTGCCGATGCTTCGAACGTTGGATTCGAGTATGCGAATAAACGCGCTTTTGACGATCGTGGGGGTAAAGTCAGGAAAGAATGCAATCGTGATCATGCCCATGAGCGCAAACTCAAAGTAGTACAGCAGGTTGTTGGCCACTGCAGTGAAGTTGGTTGCTCCACCGCCTTCAAGCTGAATGATGCCCCATGTGATGATCACCATGGGCAGCGCAGCCGAGGATGGACTTTTGACCATGAATCGCAGCACCAGGTAGATAAAGGTTGCGACGAACAAAAACAAGGCAATCTTGAAGTAAGACAGCAAACCAAAAAATACCCCCCCCATGGACAGCAAAATGATCATCGCCCAAAAGATGCCTAGTTTTTTGGCCTTAGACTCAGCCGGCAATACTTCCGAGGCAACCACCCCAACCAAGGTGGTCAGCATATACAAAACGGGTGAGCCAGGTGCTTTGAGCAAGACGTTGCACAGGAATAGCAAAATAGTTGCTGCCCCGGCTTTTAATGCCAGCACACGACAGATCCAAAACGGGTCGTACGCGTCTAAAAACTGGCTCTTAATCGTGAAGACGGACATAGGTGCTCATGCCGTTAACGAGAGGGTATTTGTCGTCTGTTTCAGTGATTTGAATGATGACGGGCAGTCGTTGTGGCAACAAAAGCCACTTGTTCTCTGTGGCAACGAAGGCTTCGCCTGTAAATGGATTGCTCGTCTGTCGAGACACGCCAAACGGATTGGCCACCACCACGCCTTCAAACGTTTTTTCCCCAAAGTAAATTCGTGGGTAGATGGTGGCCTTGTCGCCGGCTTTGATGCCGGCAAGCTCGGTTTCTTCGTAATTGGCTTGTACATAGGTGACGCCATCGTTAACTAATGTAAACATGCCACTGGCCGGTGATACATGGGTGCCGATGCCAAGAAACACGTTTTCGATAACGCCGTCAGCAGGTGCTGCGACCGTGGTGTGTCTGAGTGCCGTTTCAGCGATTTGCATGGATGCTTTCAGTGCCTGAACCTGCTTTTCCTGCATCAGGACCTTCAGTCGATCAATCTCGATTTGCACTTTGAGCGAGTCGACCTCACTGGTCTGGGCTTTGATCTTGTTTCTCAGCTCAGACATGTCGATCTGTGAAACCCCAGGTCGCACGCCAGGATGGTCTTTTGCACGCAACTGCAGCTTCAGCGTATCGAGCATGGCAATCGCTGCCGTCAAGTTGTGCTCAGCGACCGTGATGCTCTTGGTGTCCGCATCCAGCGCGACCAAGGCTTGCTCGTATTCGGCAATCGCAGCTGTTAGATCGTGTTCGTAGCTCGTGGGGTCCAAGCTCACCAGTGCTTGACCGACGCTAACCTTCTGGCCATTGACGACATTGACTTGCTGTACCACACCAGCCACCCTTGGTGCCACGGGCGTAGAGATCTGCACTACGTAAGCATCATCGGTGAATTTGAATGCGCCCAGCAGAAAATAGACCAGCGTGACGAAGGCGCCCAACAAAAACATCACGGTGGTGAATTTGGGCTTTTGCATCAATGATTGCTTCACATTAGTCTTTGGTGTGTTCACGGTCTATCCCAACAATCGATTGGTCTTGGAGGCGGTAATCCGCTTGCTGGTAGGTCGTCCCGCCCCCCATGCTCTGGTAGAGCTTGGATAAAGAAATAATGGCTTGTAGTTTGGCCTGCACGATTGCCATGTTGGCCAAATCAAACTGTGTGGCGGTTTGGCGATACTGTGTCTCAGATAACAGGCCACTACTGAGCATGGCTCTATACGTCGCCAAATTCTGGCGGGAATTGGCCAGGGTTTGTTCTTCTTTGACCAGCATCGTCTGCTTGGCAGCAAACTCGGCCAGCGCGTTGTCGACTTCTTTGAGTGCGTTATCAACGGTTTTCAGGTAGTTGATCACCGCTGAGTCATATTGCTTGTTGGCGGTGTTGATCTGACCGATGAATTGGGGGTTGAGCGACAAGGTGGCAATGCCTAGCTGTACCGTCTCCGTCAATGACAGACTTTCACCACCGCCACTGGCATTGCCGCTGAGGTTGGCGGTGGCTAACATCAAAGTGGGGGCAAACTGGCTGGCCGCTGATGAGATGCCATAGTCAGCGGCTTCGATTTTTGCGCGCGCTGCAGCCACGTCAGGTCGGGTCGCCAGAATAGAGGCGGGTGTGTTGCCAGGCGCAATGTGAGTTAGCTTAAGTGAGTTGAAAGTGGCCGTGGGCGTAAAGGCCTCTATCGGCCGCCCAAGTAGAGTGAGTAGCGCATTTTTGGCGGCGATGATGTTGGATTGATTAATGGCTGCCTGAGATTGCAGTTTGAGCAGTTCGGAGTCCTGCTCATTGATGGCGATTTGAGTCCTCAGGCCTTGCGAGGTCATCGCGCGCGTGGTGCTCAGTTGCGACTGCACGTTCTTTTGCAGGTCGGCCAGAATTCGGTCTTCTTCGATGGAGGCCAAAAGCAGTGCATAAGATGAAACGACTTGGGCTGCGATAGAAGCTCTGAGCGCCAGATAATCGGCTGCCGTGATGTCGACCTTCTTTTGTGCCTGCCTGGTCTGGTTGGGTAGTTGAATAATATTTGCCACCCAAGTGGGCAAGAACGCAAAGAAATTGCCTGTGCCAGCCAGAGGCACTGGCAGGTTTGGCAGCAGAATCAGGCCATCGCTGTTAAATCGACCAGCCATGAGGTTGATGGTCGGCAGCCAGCCTAAGCGAACCGTATCGAGCGAACTTTGCGCGATTTCAATGTTTTTGCTGGCAATCGCGACGTCTCTGTTGTTCTCTAGCGCCTCGACCACCAAGCCATTGAGTTCCTTGCTGCCGATGTCTTGCCACCAAGGGTGGTCGGGCAGGTTAATCGAGGGATTGGTCGTGTTGTCAACTGAAAACGCAGTCGGGGCTTGTGCGATTGGCGTGTTGCCGTGATACATACAGCCAGTCGCAGTGACTGCCAACAACAAACATGACAAGCTTCTTCTCAGGCGCATGGAGTAATCACGGGTTGATAATGCGGGCAAACGGGTTTGAAATATCAAGCGTTTTATTGACCCCAGGCCTTTCTTGCCTGCATCCTCAATATAACTGATAGCGTCCAGTTCCTGCGGGATTGACTAAGTCAAGGGCTGCGGTCAATTAACCCAGCAAAAAACAAAAAAGCACTAAATTAGTGCGTTACGCGAGAAAACCAAACCAGATTTTATAGTGCAAACCATAGTTTGATTGTGTCACGTGTTTCCGTTACAAGTACTTAGTCAAATGTCTAGTCTCGTAAAGACTAAACGGTCTTTGTTTAATGCGAAAGCTCATTGGCGAGACGCGATCTGACAAAATTTTTGATTCGAGATCAATCTTACAGAGGATAAAAAATGGCAACTTCGAAACCTTCAGTGGCTGAGTATGTAGGACAGCGTCTGGCTGATTTGGGTATTGATCACGTTTTTGGGGTGCCAGGCGACTACGCCTTCTCATTTGATGACGCCGTCGAATTGGTCCCGCAGTTAAAGTGGGTGGCCTGCGCCAACGAGCTGAATGCTTCGTATGCGGCTGATGGCTATGCCCGCCGGGTGGGTGCCGCGATCCTGAGCACGACCTATGGCGTGGGTGAGCTGAGCGCATTGAACGGCGTGATGGGTTGCTTGTCGCACCGCGTGCCGGTTTTCCATGTGGTGGGCGCACCGTCGCGTCGTATCGTGCATCAGGGTTTGGTGACTCACCACACGCTTGGTGATGGCGTCTACGGTAATTTTGAAGCCTTGTCAGCAGCAGCGTGCTGCGTCTCGACCGTGCTCAATCCTGAGAACGCCGTGCGTGAGATGGAGCGTGTGATTGAAGAGTCGCTTGGCCAGTGCAAGCCTGCCTACATTGTGATTCCTGAAGATTATGGCAACATGCCGATTCTTGGCACGCCGATTAAGGGCAAGCCTTTGGCCCAAGTGACCCGCCGTGTCGCCGTACAAAACGAGGTCGATACTGCTGTTGCCGCCATCATCAAGACCATGCAGGCTGCTGGCAAGGTGGTTGCTTTGCCTTCGATGATGGTTCAGCGTTTTGGCGTCAAAGACAAGCTCGAAGCGTTTTTGACCAAGTCCGAGTTGTCGTTTGCGCTCACACCAATGGACAAAGGCGTGGCGAGCGAAACACTCCCTGGTTACCTCGGGATTTATAACGGTGTGAGCTCGGCTCCCGCGGCTGCTCAGGGTGCGGTGGAATCGGCAGATCTGATTCTTGACATCGGTGGTGTGGTGTTTGAGGACTTGAACACAGGTTTCTGGTCCGACACCTTGTCTGAAGACAAGATCATTCGTATCCGTGACACATGGGTTCAAATCGGTGCCAAAGTATGGGTGGGTACCAGCATTGAGGCCGTGTTAGACGGTTTGATTGCCGCGACCCCAGCCATTAACACGGTGACATCGACTGACAAGCCACAGGCAATGGCCATGACCGGTGCTGCAACCGACCCAACTGGCTCATCAGTTTTCTATCCCCGCATTCAAAAGATGCTCAAAGCAGGCGATGTGCTGGTAGCCGAAACCGGTACTTGCATGATGCACTTGGGCCCCATGTTGTTGCCCAAAGACGTGGGTTACGAGTCGCAGGTGCTGTGGGGCTCCATTGGCTGGGGCACGCCGGCCGCCTTTGGCGTGGCCATGGCGAACAAGTCGGGTCGTACTGTTCTGGTGACTGGCGACGGTTCGCACCAGTTGACCTATAACGAAGTGGCCGTCATGGGTCGCTACAAGGCCAAGATCGCTGTGTTTGTGCTGAACAACGGCATCTTCGGTATCGAGGATGTGTTGAGCGAGATGGGTCACGAGTATGATGATCTGGCCCCGGTGAAGTACCACCTGATCCCTGAAGCCATGGGTTGCAAGGGTTGGGTCACTGGTCGCGTGACCACTGTCGCTGAGCTCGAAGATGCGATTAAGCGCATTGAAAGCAGCGATGCACCTGCTTACATCGAGGTGATGATTCCGGCCGCTGAAAGCCAGCCAGTCTCAGACGCCAAGAAAGACCAGCTCTACAAGCTGCGCACGCCGACAGCTTAAGGTCTTTGTATAAAAAGCCCCCGGGTGGATGTTCCACCCGAGGGCCTTTGTTGGGATCGGCTTGGGTGAACAGATCAGCGACAGGCTAGTAACAGGGTTGCGACGGTGCTGCAACAATGTTGTTTAAGTCTTGGCACCTTCGGCTTTATTCAATTGGGTCAGCCGAGAGAGCGGGCTTGATCGGGCTTTAAGAAGTCCGGTGACGCCCATGAGGTGATTACCCCGTTGTGAACTCATTGGTTTCCATTAGACGCTGCGCTCTAAACCCCGGAGGTTTGATCGTGTGTGTGTTTCGGCAGGGCTTTGACCACTTCAGTTACTAAAGAGATCATCACAGACGTGGCAAATGCAAATGAGAACAACCCGGAAAAGGCAATATAGAACGCAACCGATTGCCACTCGACCGGAAAGATATCTGAGACTATTCCCAGGGTGGTGAAGCAACTGCCCACGAACATAAACGCAAGCCTGAGATTCTCAGTCAGACCTGCCGCATAGACGGCGGCTGTCCACATGAGCATCGCCACAATCTGCACTAGGCACAACTTAAAGACTGCGTATACAAAGTGCACGCGCAAAGGCAATGATGAATGGATGGTTTTAGACTGACAGTAGCTCGAGAACTTGATATTGATCCGGATGAGTATGGCACCGCTAAAAAAGGTCACAACGACCAATACGCTTAGGCCGAAGATGGCTGAGCGAATCAGGTTCTCAGTCAGCATGCTCAGTTCAGTGTGGCTCATGAATTAGTCTCGCGAGAGTTGTACGCGCCGGATCTGATGCCCACAGCGCTGCGATAGGGTGTCGATTGGAAAGTGACCTGACTTTTTTCGCTCGCAATTATCGCCTAATGGCAGTAGAAATGGCGCGCTGAAGCGGGCATCGCTTCGATTGTGGTGATTGTGGCGATTAAACTGAAGTTCTTCCCCAAAAAAGCTGAGTTTTCCCAATGAAACCCCTTGTAATTTGGGTTCCACATTCTGACTACGGCTTGATTTGAGCGATCAATTCAAGGGCACGTTTTTGCTTCTCGGTTGGTGTGGTGACAAGCTCGAACGTGGGCGCGTCAGCGGCACATTTTTGCGTGCAACAAGTGTTGCGAACAATGGTTTGAAGCTGCGCCATAAGAGTCTGGAAACTATGCACCGGCGAGCCATCGTCCAAGGTGCGCGACAGCACCTTCTTCATCGCAGCATCCGAGCGCTTGGCCGGGGCCACCGGATCGCGTGTGAGCTTAGG
>CAMCOS010000044.1 GCA_945876565.1 Lautropia mirabilis
ATGCGGCTCGCAACATTCTTGCCCGCGGCCTTGCTCAGTTGGTGATTGAATCTGCCGCTGTGGAGGCGAAAGCCTGCGAAGCATCGGTAAATAAGGCGCAAGCCGAGGTCGGGTCAGACCTTCCTGCAGAGGGAATCCTTGCTCTTTAGGGCGAGGAGGAGATCAAAGTGTCTTGATTGTATGTTGACTTGTGGCGTGCCGGGCGCAGGTTGTCATCCTAAAAGAAAAGCGTGAAGTAGTGTACGCTTGCCATGTTGTCTTATGCATGAGCGAGCGGCAAATTGAATCAGTCTGCAACACCAGCTGAAAACAACCAACTCAACGTCATTGTTCAGGCTGGGGGGCGGGGTAGTCGTTTGCGCCACCACACGTGGAACAAACCGAAATGTCTGGTCTCTGTCAGAGGAAAGCCTATCCTCTATCACCTGTTTGAGAAATTCGCAGGCGCCAAGTTTTGGGTGATTGGTGATTATCTATACGATCAGCTTGAACGCTATATCAACATCAACCCACCGGACGGCGATGTCTGTTTGATTCACGCGAGTGAAAAAGGCACTGCATCCGGTGTGCATGCGGCATTGGCTCAAATTGGTCCAGGCCAGCCAGTGGTGTTGGTCTGGAGCGATCTGATTATTGGTGACTTGCCACCGTGGCCTGATACCACTGTCCCAGTCGTTTGTGTAACCAGTTCTTTCACTTGCCGTTGGACGGCTGCGCAGGATGGGACATTGCGTGAGAAGCCAGGCGCAAGAAATGGCGTGGTTGGTCTCTTTTATTTGCCCGATGCTCAACTGCTGTCAGACGTGCCGGAAAAAGGTGAGTTTGTTAAGTGGTTTGCAGCCAACGTGCCTCAGTATGAACTGTTGGATTGCCCTGACTTGGAAGAGCTGGGGGATTTTGCGACGATCGAACAAGATAACGATCGCAGTGGCTTTAGCCGATTTTTTAATCGGGTTGAAATCGGTGAGACGCAAGTCGTCAAAACCGTCATCGATGCCAATTATGAGCAAGTCCATGTCAACGAGGTTGCCTGGTACCGTGAGGCGAAGGCACTCGGATTTAGGCGAATTCCGACGGTTTTTCAAGAAACGCCCTTGATACTTCAAAGGGTGATGGGGCAGCACGCTTATCAAATGACGGACTTGACCGCCCGGGAACGTCGAGCGGTCATGGCTGACTACCTCGATTCGTTAATCGCACTTCATGATTCTGGGCTTATGCCTGCTGACCCTGAGCAAGTCCGACAGGTTTATCTGCATAAGACGATTGCACGGGTCAAGAGTGTTGCGCCGATTATTCCGGGTTTCGAGTCTGAAACCATGACGATCAACGGCAAAAAATGTCGTAACTTTTTCTCGCCTAAATACGCCGGTTTGCTCGAAGAGTTAATGCCAGGCTTATTGCCAGACCGGTTTGTGCCCATACACGGTGATGCAACGTTTTCCAATACGATCATCGACGACAAGCTCAGAGTCTGGTTCATTGACCCACGCGGCTATTTCCTGGAGCCTGGGATTTTTGGTGACCCGTCCTATGATTTCGCCAAGGTTTTCTACTCTGCCGTGGGAGGGTATGACGCCTTTAACCGAAGAAAATTCAAGCTCTATGTCGATAACGAGACGGCTGAAATATTGATGGAAGAGCCGTTATTTGCCAAAACAGCAAAAGATATCTTTTCTGAGTATCTAGGACGTGATTTGGCCAAGGTGGAGATTCTGCATGGCTTAATTTGGTTGGCCCTGACTGGATATGCTCGAGACGACATTGACTCGGTCATTGGCGCTTTTTACCTCGGGCTTTATTGGCTTGAGTCCGGTTTGGATAGGCGATGACCGATATCCGTTTGAGTTTATTGCCACATACGTGGCTAATCGATGTGGACGGCACAATCGTTCGTCACAATGGGCACAAACTTGAGCGTGAGGAGCTCTTGGAGGGTGTGCGGGAATTCTGGTCTCAAATTCCCGATGCTGACGTAGTCGTTTTGCTCAGCGCGCGCACGCAAGCAGAGATGGGCCCGACATTGGATTTTCTGAAGCAGCACGGCTGCCGATATGATCACGTGCTGTTTTCGCTCCCGGTGGGTGAGCGAATTCTGGTCAATGACTCAAAACCTGGCGGTTTGAATACCGCAATGTCGATTAATGTGAAACGCGATACGGGCCTGTCAGGTTTTCGGATCTCCCTAGATCCCGAACTTTAATGGCGCGGCACGACAATGTGGTCGGGATCCTCGCCATTGATGTAGCGCTCATGGGCTAGATAAAAACCTTTTTCGAGCCATCGAGTGATTTCAGCAGGTTTGTAAAGAGAGCTTTCTAGCTTTCCGAGTTCGAGACGCGCTCGGTACGCAGCGATTTGGTCGGGGTAGTTAGCCAATTCAATTGCTTTATTTTTGTAGGCTGTGAAGTCATGCATGACTAGATCAGCTAGCCCAAGCGCACTCAGCAGACTATTGGAAACTCTGGCGGAGAATGTGCGCCCTGAAAACCCAAGAACGGGAAGGCCTGCCCAAAGCGCATCGTTGGCAGTCGTGTGCGCTGTGTAGGGATAGGTGTCGAGGAATAAATCAGCTAACCTGTATCTTGCCAAGTGATCTGCGGTGGTTGGCGTTCTGCCAGCAAAGACGATGCGCCACGCATCAACCCCTGCTTTTTTTGCTTCGCGTCGCAGGTTGGCAACCACCCATTCGTCAGTCGACTGCAGCCAAAGCACACTGTCTTTGGTCTCGCGCAAAATTGACATCCAACAGGAAAACATGTCCGGCGTAATTTTGTAGGGCTTGTTGAAACTGCAAAACACGATGCCTTTCTCGGGAAGATCATGCTCGGACCGGCTTATGGGCTTGTTGCTGATTTCTCGCTGATCGTCATTCGGTTGATAGCTATCGGGCAGGTATATGATCTTCTCGCTATAGAGGCTGCGCGCATCAGGGGGAATCAGCACCGGATCACCCACGATGTAATCCATAAAGTCAGCCCCCATGGTGCCCGGGTAACCATAGAAATTGATCTGCAGTGGTGCAACGCGTGCTTTAAAAATGCCAGGGCGGCACCCCTCGATGTAGCCATTCAGATCAATCGCAACATCGATGTCATGCTCACGGATGGACTGAACCGCCTGTGCGTCTGTTAACTGAGACAGGTCGACAAAATGATCCACACTTTGGCGCATCCGTAAGCCCAATCCAGTGGCTTGAGGCGCACGAAGCGCAAAGCCAAATACTTCTACCGAGTCGCGCTGGTGAGCCTCTAGAATCCCAACCGTTAAGTAGGCAACCGGATGTTCACGAAAATCACTCGATACATAAGCGATTCGAAGTTTCTTGCCAGGTGGCTTCTTGGGGGGCGCGTAGGTTGAGACTTTGGGTGGCTTCACGTGACGGTCAGCGTACTTCGATGCGAGGGCGAGACTGCGCTTTGGCTCATCACAAAAACTCAAAAGATCAAAGGGTGAGCATGGCAATTGTCCTTGGTCCACTTGCTTCTCGATTCGTTTCCATAGAGCGCTCAAATCTTTCCAGTCACAAAGCATGGATTTTGATTGGGCGAGATACCCCGCCAGCAGATCCACCGCTGGGGCCAGGCGATAAGCAGCATCGTATTGTTGGCAGGCGTTGGCGTAGTCACCATGAAGTTGTAACAGGTTGCCGAGGTTGACTTTTGCCTCAAGATAACTTGGCTCAAGCTCGACGGCTTTGGTAAAAAGATCTTTTGCTTGGTCATGCCTGCCAAGCGCCTGCATGGTTAAGCCAAGATTGTTCAGTGCGAAGTGATTTTCAGGCGTAATCTCAAGACAACGTTCTAGTTGTTGCGACGATTGCGCCAAATCACCCAGGCTGCGTAGGGTCAGACCCAGATTGTTGTGCGCGTCTGCGTAGAACGGATCGATCAATAAAGCCCGAGCATAGTCTTGTTGCGCTTGCTCGAAATTGCCAAGCTGGCGTTGCGCATTGCCACAGCCGAACCATGCCTGTGCATAGCCTGGGTCAAGATCAGCAGCCTGTTTGAAAGCGGCTAGCGCATCCGCATTCATGCCACGGGCAAGCAGTGCCAAACCAAGGTTGTGGTGGGTTGCCGGATCAGAGGCCTGAAGTGAAATCGATTTTTTTATGTGTTGCGTTGCTGTGTCGTATTGTCCCCGTTGGTATGCAACTAGGCCCAGATAGTGATGGATGTCTGGCGCGAGTGGGTTGTCACGCAACGCTTTTCTGAGGTTTCGTTCGGCAGCCTCGTGCTTGCCTCTTTGCAGGTCAGCAACGGCTTTGTCTACCAAGTGTTGTAGAGAGTCTGTCATGCTTGGATGGTCATGTTGGTCAACACAAGGCTAGGAGGGCTGTCGGTTGAATTTGTCGTAGCTTTTGACCTCAACGATGGCGCTATTAAATCGGTCATTGATTTTTTGTTTGACTAGCGCACGCTGATCATTGGTCTTGTACTCAAGCCGCGACTGTTCAATAAAGTCCTGATCAAAAACCGCTGCCCGTTCAGACTGACGCCTTGCTTCGCAGACGTCCCAAAGGGTTTCGTTGACTGCTTTGAGATCCTCATACAACGGGTCCGTCAGAAAACTGTCAATCTGGTTTAGGCGTGCAACCTGCAGGAGTTTTTCGAGCTCATCTGAGACGTATTGCTGACGGGTCAAGTCCTCAATTTTTTTGAGCTTAATTTCCAGGATCGAAATTTTGTCAAACAACTCTGCCACAGCAACTGGAATTTCAATGAGCATTTTAAATCGTCAGGGTTTTGGTGATTGAACGCAGCGTCATTTTGGCACTAAATTCGCTCTCGAATGCATGACCTGATTCCGCTGGTTGTTCTTCAGGGTAGACTAAATTAGTCAATTCAACATGGAATCAGTTGAAAAATGATTAACAAAATCGTGCAATCGCTGGCGCAAGCCGTCGCTGGCATTGAGGACGGCGCAACGGTGCTTGTCGGTGGGTTTGGCGGCGCGGGTCAGCCCATGGCCTTGATCAATGCGCTGATTGAGCAAGGCGCCAAAGACCTGGTGATCGTGAACAACAATGCTGGCAATGCCGAGGTTGGGCTGGCTGCGCTCATGAAAGCTGCCAGGGTGCGCAAGATTATCTGCTCGTTCCCGCGCCAGACTGATTCGTATGTGTTTGACGAGCTTTACCGCAGCGGCAAGATTGAGCTTGAACTGGTGCCCCAAGGCACGCTCGCTGAACGTGTGCGTGCGGGTGGTGCTGGCATCGGCGGGTTTTATACACGCACGGGCGTTGGCACGATGTTGGCCCAAGGCAAGGAGGTTCGCCAAATCGATGGTGAGGATTACGTGTTTGAGGCACCGATTAAGGCCGATGTGGCTTTGATCAAGGCCAAGTGTGGCGACCGCTGGGGCAATCTGACTTACAACAAAACCGCCAGAAATTTCGGGCCGGTTCATGCCACCGCGGCCAAGCTCACCATCGCACAGGTCGACGAAATCGCCGAATTAGGCGAAATGGATCCTGAGACGATTGTTACGCCAGGCATTTTTGTTCAACGGGTGATCAAGGTTTAGTGGTAGGAGGTCATTGATGAAACGTTTATCCAGAGATGAGATTGCCCAACGACTGGCCAAAGACATCCCCGAGGGCGCCTACGTGAACTTGGGCATTGGGCTGCCCACTAAAGTGGCCAACTACCTGCCTAAAGACAAGGAAATTTTTCTGCATAGCGAGAACGGTGTGCTGGGCATGGGTCCTGCACCCGAGTCGGGTCAGGAAGACTGGGATTTGATCAATGCTGGCAAGCAGCCCGTGACATTGCTTAAAGGCGGCAGCTTTTTTCATCATGCCGATTCTTTTGCCATGATGCGGGGCGGCCACCTTGATATATGCGTGCTCGGTGCCTTTCAAGTGTCCCGGCATGGTGATTTGGCGAACTGGCACACGGGCGAGCCTGATGCTATTCCTGCGGTGGGCGGCGCCATGGACTTGGCCGCGGGTGCGCGTGCAGTCTATGTGATGATGGAGCTGCAGACCCGAGATGGGCAGTCCAAGTTGGTCGAACAATGTTCCTACCCGTTAACTGGTCTTAAATGCGTGTCGCGGGTGTACACGGACTACGCCGTATTCCAAATCGAGGGTGAGGGCGCGGTGCGCGTTGTTGAAGACTGTGCGGGGGCTGGGATTGAGGAGTTAAGACTTATGACGGGGCTTGATCTTCTGGCTTAATCCACCAGTTTGTTTAGACGATGAACATCTAACTGCTGGTCGTCTGACCCGTTGACCTTTTTACCCATTGACTCAATCGTCTTGCAGAGCTGGGCGATGCGTGCGTCTTGCTTGGCGGTGTGGTCAATTAACTCATGCAACACCTTGACCAGCGGATCAGTGTCTTGCGCATTGACTGCATAGGCACTGAATTCATCGGGTTGTTGCTCGCCATTGGTGCCTGAAACCGTTTGGCGCATGGCTTGCGATGCCAGCATGTTCTGCAAGGGCAGGGTATCTAGCTTGTCTAGATCGCAAGGGTCGCATGGCGACATCGCACTGGTCTCAGATGGCTGTACGCCTGCCTGCTGCATCGATGTGGCTGTGTCAGCCTGCTCGCTCATCTGCGTTGGAAGAATGACCCGTGCCGGATTGCCAACCGCGGTTGCGCCCGCTGGCACGGGCTTGACCACGACTGCGTTTGAGCCGATACGGGCGCCATCGCCCACCGTAAAGCCGCCGAGCACTTGTGCGCCGGCGCCAACGACCACGCCTTGGCCGAGGGTGGGATGACGCTTTTGTCCTTTGTACAGACGGGTGCCGCCTAGGGTGACGCCTTGGTAGATGGTGCAATCGTCCCCGACTTGAGCGGTTTCACCAATGACAACGCCATGACCATGATCGATAAAAACTCGTCGGCCGATGGTGGCCCCTGGATGGATCTCAATGCCCGTCATCAGTCGGCCAAGGTGAGATGTGAATCGACCCAGCCAATGCCAGCCGCCTCGCCAGAGTCGATTAGCCATCCGGTGCACCCAAATCGCATGTAAGCCTGGGTAGCAAGTCACAATCTCCAAGCGACTTCTAGCAGCCGGGTCACGTGCCAGGATGCAATCGATGTCTTCTTTAATCAGCGTAAACATGCCGGCATGGTAACTGATGGCAGGCTGGTCTGCGGCTTGAACCCATCTCGGTGCCGATGCTTTGTTGTCGTGCTCAAGCTTCTTAGCGCTTTTTAGCGGTTTTGGCGTTGTTGGGCGGTTTTGATCATGGCGGTGCATAGCCCTCGAAGCATGTCCACCTCGTCTTGCGTCAGGCCACTGCGCTGCAGCAGATGTTGCATCCGTGGGACAAGCTTTTTGGGGTGCGCCGGATCGAGGAATTGCACCGCGATCAAGGCCTGCTCCCAATGTTCAAATAGTGCCTGGATTGAGGCGGCAGTTGCTGGTGCTTTGCCTGGATCTGGGGCGATATCAGGCGTGCTGGGCAGTCGTTCAGACTCATCGATCAATGCATATCGCATTTCCCAGGCAACAAGCTGCAGTGCTTGAGATACGTTAAGCGAGCTGTACTGAGGGTTGGCAGGGATGTGGCAGACGCGCTGACACAGGGCCACTTGTTCGTTGGTTAGCCCGGCGCGTTCGCAGCCAAACACCATGGCCACGCGGCTATTGGGCTCGCGCAGGTGTTTGCGCGCCAGGATCGTTGCCTCTCGAATATCGCAAGGCGGGGGGCCTAGGTCGCGAGGCCGGGCTGTCAGTGCGAAGGCCAGTGTGACAGGGCCCAACGCTTGCGCTAGCCCGTCAGTCGTCTGGGCGTTTGCCAGAACATCGTTGGCGCCACTGGCCAAGGCAACGGCCTCGGGTGCCTCGCGCATGTGGGGGGTTTGAGGGGCTGCTAACCATAGGTCTTCAAAGCCCATGTTCTTGACCGCACGGGCAGCTGAACCCACATTACCGGGATGGCTAGGCTCGGTCAGAATGAATCGAACCCGAGAAAACACAGAAGTCATCTAAAATCCTAGGTTTAACGTTGAAACAAATAGTTGGTTACATGCACCCAATGCTCAACATCGCCGTCAAGGCAGCTCGCCGCGCCGGCAATATTATCAACCGGGCCAGTTTGGACGCAGAGCGATTACAGATTACCCGTAAGGGTGCCAGAGATTTCGTGACAGAAGTCGATCATGCCTGCGAAGAGGCGATCATTGACATCCTACATACGGCATACCCGGACCACGCGTTTTTGGCGGAGGAGTCCGGAAAAGTGCATCATCCGGCCGATGGCAGTGCGCCTGAGTATGAGTGGGTGATTGATCCGCTTGATGGAACCACGAACTTCATCCATGGCTTGCCTACTTTTGCTGTGTCGCTGGCATTGCTGCACCGAGGCCAAGCTGTGCACGCATTGGTCTACGACCCAAACCGCAATGAGCTGTTCACCGCAAGCCGCGGGGGCGGGGCCTTTTTAAATGACCGTCGCCTGCGCGTCTCGGGACGCTTGTATCTGGTGGATTCGCTGCTTGGGGCGCGCTGGCCCGGCTCGGATGGACCCTCTCAGGAGCAAACGCCTCGTTTTAGAAAGTTGACCGATGAGAGTGCAGGAGTGCGTCGCACGGGCTCCTCTGTGCTGGATTTGGCCTATGTGGCTGCAGGACGTCTGGATGGTTTCTGTGGCGTTGAGCTCAAACCGTGGGATCTGGCCGCTGCTGGACTGCTGGTACTAGAGGCGGGTGGCCTGATTGCTGGCTTTGATGGCGAGCAAAGTTGGATGCAGACCGGCAATGTGGTGGCTGCAACACCCAAACTGTTTACCCAGATCCTGCACTATGTACGTGAGTAAGAACGGTGGCCTCAACGGTGGGCTCGCGTTTGGGCTGGCTGGCGTTGTGATGGCTGGCGTTGTGATGACTGGCGTTGTGATGACTCGTGAGGCCTAAATGGAGTGGTTGTCAGACCCAACCATCTGGGCAGGCTTATTGACGCTTGTCGTGCTAGAGATCGTTCTTGGCATCGATAACCTTATCTTCATTGCGATTCTGGCCGATAAGCTGCCGCCCAAGGAGCGTGACCGGGCTCGAGTGATTGGGTTGTCGCTCGCGCTCTTGATGCGGTTGGCGCTGCTCTCAGGGATTTCTTGGCTGTTTCAACTCACCGCGCCGTGGCTGACCATCGGTGCATTCAGTCTGTCAGGCCGGGATTTCATCCTGATTCTGGGTGGGTTTTTCTTGTTGTTTAAGGCGACGCTTGAGTTGCATGAGCGTATCGAGGGCAAGCGCGCTGAGCTAGGCGGCTCGCGGGTTTATGCCAGTTTTGGGGTAGTGGTGACCCAAATCGTGGTGTTGGACGCGGTGTTCTCGTTAGATGCTGTGATCACCGCGGTGGGCATGGTTGAGCATTTGCCCGTCATGATGGCTGCTGTCATTATTGCCATGGGCGTGATGCTTGTGGCTTCCAAGCCACTGACCCGGTTTGTCAATGCGCATCCCACGGTGGTGGTTTTGTGTCTGGGCTTTCTGCTCATGATTGGTTTTGCGCTGGTGGCAGAGGGGTTCGGCGTGGCCGTGCCCAAAGGTTATTTGTATGTTGCGATCGGTTTTTCCATTTTGATTGAGCTGTTTAATCAACTGGCTCGCCGAAATTTGCGTGCGCAAGACTCGATGCGTCCCATGCGCGAACGAACGGCTGAGGCGGTGCTGCGAATGCTGGGCAAGGTGACGCCGGATGAGGTAGTACAGGAGGCTATCACCAGGGATCGGCGTGAAAAACCCATTTCGTTTGGCATACAAGAGCGCAACATGGTGAGCGGTGTGCTGACGCTGGCAGATCGCTCTGTGCACTCGATTATGACGCCGCGCACGGAGGTCTCCTGGATCAACATCGATGATGAACCAGCCAAAATTCGGGATCAAATCGAACAAGCGCCACACAGTTTTTTCCCGGTCTGTCGAGGCACGTTTGACGAAATTATCGGGATTGGCCGAGCCAAGCGCATGATTGCTGATTTGCTCACCCATGGTCGCATTCAGCAAAACCGTCTGGGTGAGCCCTTGATTGTTCACGACACAATTAGCATCATTCAACTGATTGACACGCTCAAGCACTCCAAAGGTCAGCTTGTGCTGGTGGCCAACGAGTTTGGCACCATCGAAGGGTTGGTGACACCAATTGACGTATTTGAAGTCATTGCCGGGGAGTTTCCGGACGAGGATGAGACCCCGGATATCGTTGCTGATGGTGAAAATCGCTGGCGCGTTGATGGTGCAGCTGATTTGCATTTGCTTGAGCAGGTGCTCGATACCGATGGGCTAGTCAACGATGATGAGGAATACACAACCTTAGCGGGTTATTTGTTGATTCATTTTGGGCAACTGCCTAGTGTTGGCGATAGTTGCGAGTTTGATTCAGGGCATGCAAGATTTACGTTCAAGGTGGTCAGGTTAGAAAGACGCCGCATCGCCATGGTTCATGTTGAGAAACACATCAAGACTGAAGACGAGCAGACAGGAGAGAAGGCTTGACAGAGAGCACACTGCATTTAATGAAGGCCTTTTTGTTGGGTATTGTGGAGGGGGCCACTGAGTTTTTGCCGATTTCGAGCACCGGGCATTTGATTCTGGTGGGCGCCTGGATTGACTTTCAGTCAACCGAGAGCAAGGTGTTTGAGGTCGTCATCCAATTGGGCGCCATTTTGGCGGTCGTGTGGATTTTTCGCCAACGAGTCTGGCAATTGCTGGCAGGCGCCTATCGGCACGACAAAGTTGAGCTTGCTTTGATGCGCAATCTGGTGATTGCGTTCCTGCCAGCGGCCGTGATCGGCGCCATTTTTATCTCGGCAATTAAGGCGCTGTTTTTCCATCCGGGCGTGGTGGTGGTGACGCTGGTGATTGGTGGCATCATCATGCTGTGGGTAGAACGCCCGAATGCCGTCAAGCGGGCGCCCACAGCGCTGTCACTAGAAACAATCTCTTGGAAGCAGGCGCTGATTGTTGGCTGTGCTCAGTGTTTGGCCATGATTCCGGGCACATCGCGATCAGGCTCGACCATTATTGGTGGCATGCTGGCTGGAATAGAACGCAAAACCGCAACCGAGTTTTCGTTTTTTCTGGCCATGCCGACCATGTTTGCTGCTGCGATCTACGATTCCTACAAGCATGCGGCAGAGTTGTCACAGACCGATGTCATGGCGATTGCGGTTGGCTTTGTCATGGCGTTCATCAGCGCCTTGTTCGTGGTGCGTGGGCTGTTGGCATTTCTGACGCGCCACACTTATCGGGTTTTTGGATGGTACCGGATCGTACTTGGGCTAGTGGTCGCCTATTTCATTTTTTAAGTCGACATTTGCACTGTGCCATCGACGTTAAATAATCCGATGCCGCTGTTGTTGATTACGATCCAGCCCCCGCGAGGGGCTTGGCCTGGCTCTAGGTGGTCTGCTTCCCAATCGGGCAGCACCCATCGGTCGACCATCGCACTGCCGTCGGCGCTAGGGTAATGACCGGGCCTATGCGTGTGGCCGTGAATTAAAACGCGGGTGCCTGCCTGTCTGAGCGTCTGATCGATTTGCGTCAGCGTGACATCATGCCAAACTGCATTGGGACGGGCTTGGGTCTTGATGCTCTTGAGCCGGGCCCGGTGGGCGATGGCCATGCGCTGAGGCAGGCTTAGACTCAAGTACAACTTTTGCACCCAAGGATGACGCACGATTTTTCTGAATCGTTGATAGGCGTGGTCTGTGGTGCAGAACTCGTCGCCGTGGGCTAGCAGCACGCATTGCTGATGGGTCTGCAAAAGACATTGATCATCAAGTAGCTGCGCGCCCAAGCGGGCTGCCAGACGCTGCCCCATCAGAAAGTCACGGTTACCGTGCCCAATAAACAAAGGGATTTGATTGCTGGTTTGTTGCAAATGGGCGAGCGCTTGGCCAAGCCAAGCCGGTGGTTGATCGGCCCAGTCATCGCCAATCCAGACATCAAAAATATCGCCCAGCAAAAATAAAGCGCCCGCATGGGCGCTCGCCTTATCCAGAAATGCAAAGAATGACTCGGCAGTTTCGGGATTGTCGGGGCCTAGATGAATGTCAGAGGCCAGCCAGACGGGCCCCGCAATCGAGATCTTATTCAACGACAGTGGCTTTCTCGATGACAACGTCTTGGAGCGGGACGTTTTGGTGAAAGCCCGCGTTGCCAGTTTTGACGCCACGAATCTTATCGACCACGTCCTGACCTTGCACGACCTTGCCAAACACGGCATAGCCCCAACCTTGTGCCGTCGGCGAGGTGTGGTTCAAAAAGTCATTGTTGGCCACGTTAATAAAAAACTGTGCGGTGGCTGAGTGCGGATCGTTGGTGCGGGCCATGGCAACGGTGTACTTGTCGTTTTTCAGGCCGTTATTGGCTTCGTTCTCAATCGGGTTGCGCGTGGTTTTTTGTTTCATGCCCGGCTCAAAGCCACCGCCCTGGATCATGAAGCCGTCCATGACGCGGTGAAAGATCGTGTTGTCATAAAAACCATCTTTGACGTAGACAACAAAATTCTCTGAGGATTTGGGTGCATTGGTTGCATCGAGTTCGATCACGATGTCACCAGCCGAAGTTGAGAGTTTGACGCGTGGAGATGTACTCATGGAAGGGGTGTCCTGTTTGGTTTGTGAAAGAGATTGCGCAAAGGCGCTATTAAACCCCAGAGAGAAAGTTGCCAGCAACAAAAGCATCACTGAGAATTTGGTGAAAGAAAATTTGTCATTCATGGCTGATTGGTCTCTTTGATAAATTGACGTAATGTTTGGGCGCGATTGCTAGCGTTACGATCGCCTAGGGAAGCAGCTTTTTCATAGCCCTGCAGGGCCAGTACCAATTGCAGGTCAGCGAGGTTGCTGATTGCGGCTGTGTATCGGGGGTTGTTCATGATCGCAGCCTCAAGCGCCATTCGGGCTTGACCTAGGTTGTTGTTTCTGATGTACAGGATAGCCAGATTATTCCAGGGCTCGGCGAGCTCGGGGTATTGAATGGTCATTTCCCGATAGACGGCCTCGGCTTCCGATATTCTGCCAAGCTGTGCCAGCGCACGGCCTTTTTGAAACATCAATTGCACATCACGACCAGGCCCGCCAAGTTCAGCGAGCGCCAATTCACGTGCTTCGATGTCTTGGAGTGCGGCTTGTGGTTGTTGGCGATCTAGCTTGTCTTGAATTGCGCGATTGACCTGCTCGCCCGTCGGTGGGTCCTGCGTTTGAACTGATGGCGTTAACGCATCCAGAACATTGGCCAGCGCATTCCAGCCACGGTCGGGTTCGCTTTGGCCAGTGTCTGTCTGGGCCAAAGCGCTGTTGGTTAGCCCGTTCAAAAACAATACACAAAGTAGCAGGGGCAGAATTTGCTTCAAAATTTGCTTTAAAACTTGCTTCAATTTGGGCGACTTCCGCGTTGGTATACTGAGGAACTTCATTTTAGCCATGCTTTTCGCAAAAGCCAGAATGCTCATATAAAGTTGCCTTTTGACGCGCCGAGGTCATTTGTTGCCCCGGAGCATGAGCAACCTTACCACTGGACTCTTTGATCAGTTTAACCATGCTGCAAATTTACGATTCTCTCTCGCGAACCAAGCGACCGTTTAAGCCCGCGCGTGAAGGTGAGGTCAATATGTACGTTTGCGGGATGACGGTCTACGACTACTGCCATCTTGGGCACGCGCGCATGTTGGTGGGTTTTGATGTCGTTGCCCGCTGGTTACGTGAGTCTGGCTACCAATTGAACTACGTTCGCAATATCACCGATGTGGACGACAAGATTATTCGACGAGCGGTTCAGACCAACCGCAAAATTTCCGATGTCACCCGTTTTTTTATTGACGCCATGCACGCCGATGAGCGTGCGCTAAACGTGCAGTCACCGGACCAGGAGCCTCGAGCAACGGCCTATGTGACTCAAATGCTCGACATCATCAGGACACTTGAGTCCAAAGGCTTGGCCTATCAGGCGCAAGATGGTGATGTGAATTTTGCAGTCCGGCAGTTTCCAGGTTATGGCAAGCTCTCTGGCAAATCGCTTGACCAGTTGCGTGCAGGCGAGCGTGTGGCAGTTTCTAGTTCTAAGCGAGATCCGCTTGACTTTGTGCTCTGGAAAGCAGCCAAGTCCGATGAGCCGGCAGAATCGCGTTGGGAGTCGGCCTATGGGGCGGGGCGTCCGGGCTGGCACATCGAGTGTTCGGCCATGAGTCATGCGGTGCTCGGTTTGCCGCTCGATATCCACGGGGGCGGGCCAGATTTGAAGTTTCCTCACCACGAAAATGAAATCGCCCAGTCTGAGGGTGCATTTGGTGGAACACTCGCCAATGTTTGGATGCATTGCGGCCCGCTCATGGTCGATGCCGAGAAAATGTCCAAGTCACTTGGCAACTTTCGTACCATCCGTGAAACGGTTGATGGCCAGGCCAACCCAGACTCGACCACTTCGGCTACCTACCAACCGAACGTGCGTGAGGCCGAGATGTTGCGCTTTTTTATTGTGCGCAATCACTACCGTAGCGCCCAGAACTATGCGCCTGAGAATCTGGCCGATGCCCAGGCTGCGCTCGATCGGCTTTACTTGACGCTGCAGGCCGTTGCCCCAGCGCATGTGTCTATTGAGTGGCATTTGAGCGCGGCGGCAGACTTCAAAGCGGCGATGGATGACGATTTCAATACGGCAGGTGCGGTGGCGGTCTTGTTTGAGCTTGCTGCGGCGGCCAACCGGGAGCGTGATGCCCAGGCCAGCGGCTTGATGTTGGCGCTCGGTCAGGTGCTCGGCCTTTTTAGCGTCAGTGCTCACGAGTATTTCAGGTGCCCCACGCGCTATACCCACCGGGCTATTGAGGCAGCACAAGCTGCTGAGGCTGGTGCAGGTGAAGCGGTGACGCTTGGTCAGATCAGCGATGAAGTTATCGAAGCGCGCGTTCAGGCGCGCGTGCAGGCCAAGCAGCAAAAAGACTTCAAGCTAGCGGATCAAATCCGCGGCGAGCTTGCGGCTGCTGGTGTCTTGCTCGAAGACAAGCCAGGTGGTCTGACACAATGGCGGCGAGGGTGATTATCCATGCCTAGTCGCGTGCATCAGCCTAACGGCAAACCGGATTATTGGGACCAGGCCACGGTCGACTTGGTCAAGCGTGACCGTGTGATGCGCAGGCTGATTCCTGAGCACCCTGAGGTCTGGCTTGAGTCTCGTGGCAAGC
Organism: Lautropia mirabilis; assembly: GCA_945876565.1. Lineage (GTDB taxonomy): Bacteria > Pseudomonadota > Gammaproteobacteria > Burkholderiales > Burkholderiaceae_B > Algicoccus. Next base: position 15,148 of record CAMCOS010000044.1, read on the forward strand.
CGTTTGTCACGCTGGCGCGTTCCATTGTTGGCCAGCAAATTTCGGTCAAGGCCGCTGAGTCGGTATGGCAGCGGGTGCTGACCAATTGCGGCAACCGGTTCACCCCCACCACGGTCATCAATGTTGGCCCGACGGTATTGCGTGAAAGTGGCTTGTCGATGCGCAAAGTGGAATACATCCTGGATTTGGCAGGTCACTTCAAGAAGCGTTTGGTGCATCCGGCAAGCTGGGCTGAGATGGCTGACGAAGCGGTGATTGCAGAGTTGACTGATATTCGGGGCATTGGACGCTGGACTGCGGAGATGTTCTTGATATTTAATCTTCAGCGCCCCAATGTCCTGCCGCTCGACGATATTGGCTTACTCAAGGCGATCTCCCTCTTGTATTTCAGCGGTGATCCGGTTTCACGCTACGAGGCAAGGGAGGTGGCTCAAAGCTGGCAGCCTTGGTGCACGGTAGCGACCTGGTATCTTTGGCGTAGCCTGGACCCGATTCCGGTTGAGTACTAAAGAGTTAAACTTCCACTGACTATTTTCGCGCCGATCATGGGAAAACAATAGACCGATGCGCAACACATTTCTAGAATTCGAGCAGCCCTTAGCAGAGCTGGAAAACAAAATCGAGCAGCTTCGCTTTGTGCAGGCTGACTCGGCTGTGGATATATCGGAAGAAATCACCCGGTTGCAGCAAAAAAGCCAGACTTTGGCGAAAGATATCTATGCCAAGCTCACGCCCTGGCAGACCGCGTTGGTCGCCCGTCACCCGCAGCGGCCCTACACGCTGGACTATGTGCGAGAGATTTTCACCGATTTTCATGAGCTGCACGGCGACCGACAGTACGCCGATGACCAGTCGATTGTCGGCGGTTTGGCGCGATTTAACGGATCACCTTGCATGGTGCTTGGGCATCAAAAAGGTCGTGATACTAAGGAGCGTGCGGCCAGAAACTTTGGCATGCCACGCCCGGAAGGGTATCGTAAAGCATTACGGCTGATGAAGCTTGCGGAAAAGTTTCGCCTGCCCGTGTTCACATTCGTTGACACCCCCGGGGCGTATCCCGGTATTGGTGCCGAAGAGCGTGGGCAGTCCGAGGCGATTGGCCGCAACATCTACACCATGGCTGAGCTGAAAGTGCCAATCATCAGCACCATCATCGGTGAGGGTGGTTCGGGCGGCGCGCTTGCTATTGCTGTGGCCAACGCGGTGTTGATGCTGCAGTACTCGACCTATTCGGTGATTTCTCCCGAAGGCTGTGCGTCCATTTTGTGGCGCAGCCCCGACAAAGCGCCCGATGCGGCTCAAGCGCTGGCCATTACGGCTGATCGCCTAAAAACTCTCGGCCTGATTGATCGTGTGGTCAATGAGCCCGTGGGTGGAGCGCATCGCGACCCTCGCGTGATGGCGCGCCTATTGCGCCGAGGCCTAGCTGACGCTTTGCGCCAACTTGCGGGCATGACCTCACAAGAGTTGGTTGAGCACCGTTTGCAACGTTTACTTGCCTATGGCTCGTTTCAGGAAGCCAAGGGTTAGGCCAAGGACAGCCACGTGCCAGACAGCCTGCTTTACAAGAGCCTTGAGCAGGCAATCGGGCAACTGCCGGGCGATCTAAAACTTGCCGTGGCGCTAAGCGGGGGACCGGACTCTAGCGCCTTGGCGATTTGCGCCGATGGTGTCGCCCGACGCCAAAATCGATCGATTGTCTTCTTTCACGTCCATCATGGCTTGCATGCTGATGCCGATGCGTGGACGGCCAAGGTGCGGGCGCTTGCCCAAGCACTTGATCGAGAGCTCGATGTACGGCACGTGACGGTTGATTTGACGGGTGGTTTCGGCGTGGAGGGTGCAGCTCGGCTCGCACGCTACCAAGCGATTGAGTCGATGGCGGCCAAGCGAGACGTGGGCGCTGTTTTGTTGGCCCATCACCAGCAAGATCAAGCCGAGACGGTGCTGATGCGGCTGCTGCGTGGCTCAGGTGTCAGCGGCATGGCTGCGATGGCGCCGATCACCAGACGCGCCGGTTTGTATTGGGTACGTCCTTGGCTTGATGTGTCGCGCAAAGACTTACTTGATTGTGTTTCAGACTATACCGAGCGCACCGGTTGGTTGCCCGTGGATGATCCAAGTAACTTGGATGGTTCGTTGGCCAGAGGCACGCTTCGGGCCAAGGTGATTCCAGCGGTTCAAAGCCACTGGCCGGCTTGGCAGCAGGCCTTGGCACGGCATGCCCAGCAGGCGGCGCAGGCTGACCGACTGCTGTTTCGGTTTGGTGATCGCCTGTTGTCTGAACTGGCGATCGATACCGCAGCAGGAACTTGGCCGGTGCTCTCACTGCTTCAGTGGCGAGCGCTTGACCCTGACGAACAAGTGTTGGTACTCCGTGTTTGGCTTGGCCAGGCTGGCTTTCAGATGCCCACCGACAAACGGCTGGTTGAACTGGTGCGCCAGCTACGTGATGTCCATGCACTAGGCCACGACCGCGATTTGAGATGGGAGCAGCAGGACTGTATGGTCCGCTGCATTCGCGGGCAGTTACATCTTCACGCTAAAATAGCTAGCTTTGAAGGCGAGGCAGGGGAGGGTTCGGTGCGTACCGAGTAACTGACCCGCAATGCCCGCGCATCACAATCTAGCCTGACATAAGGTCTTTATGGCACTGATCGTTCACAAGTACGGTGGTACCTCCATGGGTAGCACCGAGAGAATTCGCAATGTTGCCAAGCGGGTTGCCAAATGGCATGCCGCCGGGCACCAAGTGGTGGTTGTGCCATCGGCCATGTCGGGTGAAACCAACCGATTGCTGGGCTTAGCGCGCGAGATTTCATCGATGCCAGATGGGCGAGAGCTGGACATGATTGCGGCCACTGGCGAGCAGGCGTCGAGTGGTTTGCTCGCGCTTGCCTTGCATGCCCAGGGCATCAAAGCACGTAGCTACGCGGGCTGGCAGCTGCCGATTCGCACTGACTCGGCGTTCACCAAAGCGCGTATCGCCGGCATTGACGATGCGCGTATTCGTGCGGATCTCGATGCTGGGCAGGTTGTCATTGTCACAGGGTTTCAAGGCGTGGATCCCGATGGCAACATCACCACGCTTGGCCGTGGCGGCTCAGACACGTCGGCTGTGGCTGTGGCAGCGGCACTGAAGGCCGACGAGTGTTTAATTTACACAGACGTCGATGGGGTTTACACCACTGACCCCCGGGTTGAACCCAACGCCAGACGATTGAATGTGATTTCGTTTGAGGAGATGCTTGAAATGGCATCACTTGGCTCCAAGGTGTTGCAAATTCGCTCAGTGGAATTTGCAGGTAAGTACCGCATGCCCTTGCGGGTGTTGTCGTCTTTGACCCCGACCGACATTCCGCTCGAAGAAGAAATGCGTTCGGGCACATTGATTACTTTTGAGGAAGACGCGCAAATGGAAGCAGCAGTCGTTTCAGGCATTGCCTTTACCCGTGACGAAGCGAAGATCACCCTGTTGGGCGTGCCAGACAAGCCTGGCATCGCGTACGCCATTTTGGGCAAGGTGGCCGATGCCAATATTGATGTGGATATGATTGTGCAGAACCAGTCGGTGCAGGGCACCACGGACTTCTCTTTTACGGTCAATCGAAACGACTTTCAAAAGGTCGTTCAGTTGATTGAAAAGGACATCATGCCCGCGGTTGACGCTGCGCAATTTGTGGCCGATGAGCATGTCGCCAAAGTCTCGATTGTTGGCATTGGCATGCGGTCGCACGCGGGCATTGCCAGTCTCATGTTTAAGACGCTTTCTGAGGAAAACATTAATATCCAGATGATCAGCACCAGCGAAATCAAGACCTCGGTGCTGATTCAGGACAAGTACATGGAGTTGGCGGTTCGCGCGTTGCACAAAGCCTTTGAACTCGATGCCAATCCGGCGTGATAGAATCTTGTTTCTTGACAGGTTGTTCGCTGTCTAGGAGGCGTGCCCGAGAGGCTGAAGGGGCTCCCCTGCTAAGGGAGTATGTGAGCTAAAACTTGCATCCAGGGTTCGAATCCCTGCGCCTCCGCCAAATTCGATAAAACCCTGATTCGTCAGGGTTTTTTTTGTGGCTTGTGCTGACCTGACGTGGGGCCCTACCCCATGGCTGTTGTGACCATCACGACAAGCCCCGCCGTTCAGGGTGGGGACAAACGGTCACTAAGGTAGGGTCAATAAGGTCGGTTTTGTTCTTGAATATAGCGCTTGAGTACTTCAATCGAAGCCCCGCCTGTGCTGCTCGCGAAGTAGCTAGGGCTCCAGAGCGAGTTTTTTGATTTAGCCACAGACCAGAACGATTCAATTTCAGGGAA
>CAMCOS010000045.1 GCA_945876565.1 Lautropia mirabilis
TTGGAGTCAGCCAAATTCGGATCAGCCAAATCATTGCTGGTAAAAGAGCAGTCACCGTAGATACGGGACTCAGGCTCTCCCGTTATTTTGGTCTCAATGACAACTTTTGGACCGGGCTTCAACTTGATTACGATGCCGCCATTGCAAAAGGCGAAATGGCGAAGAGCCTTCGACAGATCCGTCCTCTTCAGGCCGCGTAGATTCAAACAGAAAACAAGATGGTGCCGGGCAAAGTCACCATCACCCGGTCGCTTCACTTTAATAACCCGCGCCCCTAAATCGGCAAGCTGTCTCGAGGCCAAGAGCGCCGCAAGGGCATGCTTCAGTGAAACAACCGTAAACCCGGTTAAAGGGAGGATTTGGGCGCGACTTCCTTCCACGGGTCAGGTTTAAGTCTAAATCAACTCAGGTACTGAACAGCACAAACCAGGCACTTGACAAGGAATTATTTCGATCACAAAATGTGATCACAAGAAAAAAGCAAACTTTTTGCTCGCCAAGTCTTTAGGAGACAGTCATCGTGTCCAGGATCGCACGTGTTGAAACGTTTTTGGTGCAGTTACCCACGCGTCGTGAGCATCGGTGGACGGGCCTTACCGAGCCGATTGGTCGCTATGTGCTTGTTAAAGTCACCGACGAAGAGAATCGCATCGGTTGGGGAGAGGCCCCGGCACTCAAGGACTGGGGGGGAGAATTCGGCCGATACTTTGGCGAGTCTCCCTCGATTACCCGCTTGGTGATTGAGTCTTACCTCGCGCCAAACATCATAGGTGCCGAATCCTCAAATATCGTTGGAATTCATGTCCGCATGGATCGTGTGATCAAGGGGTATCCCTATGCGAAGGCGGCCGTTGAGTTTGCGGTGTATGACCTTCTCGGGAAACAGCTTGGCGTGCCGGTGCATGTCTTATTGGGCGGGCAGGTGCGTGACCGGGTACCCATTACTCATTCGATTGGCCTGATTGAAATTTCAGAGGCAGAAAAAGAAGCGGCGAAAGTTGCGAGCGAGGGCATCAAGACCATTAAGATCAAGGTGGGAGTTAATCCCGAGCGCGATGTCCAGATCGTTCGTGCGATCCGGGCTGCGGTTGGTGAGTCCGTTGAGCTTTGTGTCGATGCGAATGAAGGGTATGCCACCCCGGGTGAGGCGATAACAACCTTTCGGGCCATGGAGCCTTATCGCATCAAGTACTTTGAGCAGCCGGTGATGGGTATTGAGCGAATCGCAGAAGTGGCGCGGGCCATTGATGCACCGGTAATGGCCGACGAGTCAGCCTGGAATGCCCATGACGCGTTCCAGATTGCTTCGCAACGGGCCGCGCAGATTGTGTCGATCTACACCACCAAATCTGGGGGGCTTTACAAGGCCATGGAGGTCGCAGCGGTGTGCCGGGCGGCTGGGATTATATGTAATGTGAATGGGTCTGTGGAGACTGGCGTTGGCAACCTCGCTAACGTTCATCTTGCTGCAGCAGCGCCTGCAGTCCTCCTGTCCTGCGTAATTCCACTCTCAACGCCAGCCCAATTTCTAAAAGAAGGCCAGGTGGGCGGCATTTATTACAAAGATGATTTGCTTGTTGCTCCTTTTGAGTTTCAGGACGGCGCAGTTGTGGTGCCAACATCGGCCGGCATGGGGATCGCTGTCGATGAGGCCAAGATCGAGAGGTATCGGGTGGCCGACTAAAGCGCTAGGCACTTCGCGCGAGCGCTTGTTTTGAATGAAATAGTTATAGAAAGGATAGTTTTTCATGCGCGCAGAGATTATAGGCACTCAGGCAGTCGCGATGCGAAACATTGGGCTTGATGCATTAATTTGTTGTTCTCCCGAAAACTTCGCCTACTGCACCGGATTTGTAGTCCCTTCCCAGCCGCTTATTCGTCATCGTCATGCAATGGCGCTGGTGAAGGCCGACGCAACGACCGCACTTTTCTGTGTGGATATGGAAGCTACGACGGTCCGTAATCGGGAGCCCGATCTACCAATGACAGTGTGGGCAGAATTTAGTGACGATCCCATGGCTGTGCTTGCTGATATGTTGACCCGCGAGGGCCTCTCGCAGTCTGCTATTGGCATCGAGATGGATTACCTACCAGCAGGCGATTTGGCGCGCTTGCAAAAGTTTTTGCCAAAGGCCCGATTTACGGGTTGTGAGCAGCTCTTGTCACGCCTTCGCCAGATCAAAACGCCCGAAGAGATTTCACTGTTGCGTCGTTTGTCGCGTATCGCGGACCAGGCCATTACCGATGCACTGCACGATGTTAAAGCCGGTGATACCGAGCTTGATATTGCTGGACGAATGACAAGAAATATTTACGCCCTGGGCGCCGAGCATTTCAAGCTTTTGATTGTGGCCACAGGCGAGCGAAGTCAACTGCCCAATGTCGGCCCAACCGATCGCAAACTCGTTGCCGGAGATATTTGTCGTGTTGAAATATTTTCCGTTATCAGCGGCTATCAGGCGGGCGTTTGCCGAACCGCGGTGGTGGGCGAGCCACCCAAGATGGCTATAGAGATCTGGAAGCATCTTGTAGAGTGCAAGTACGATATCCTAAGCCAGGTTAAGCCTGGTGCAAGCTGCCGCAAAATTTACGACGAGTTCATTGCAAAGCTTGCACAGATGAAGCTCCCGCCAATTTCTTTTGTTGGCCACGGCATTGGGCTGCACTTGCACGAAGATCCTTATCTTGGCGAGACCCCGATTCTGGGTAAACCCGGCCAAGACGGCAGGATTGAAGAAAACATGGTGCTCGGATTTGAGCCTCTGTGCTATCGCACCGGCTATGGCTATGGCATGCAAAATAAAGACATGTTGCTGGTAACAGCCTCAGGTTCTGAGCTTTTGTCCGATTACGCGAACACAGATGACCTGCTGAAGATACCGGCATAAATAGTGTTCGCGCTGCTTTCAAGGAGTAGGTGTGAGAACTCTATTTGAGAATCTGAACTTTGCCTTCACGGTTGATGTCGACGATCGCGTGATTCGAGACGCGAGTATGGTGATTGAGAATGATCGCATTGCCGATCTTGGTCCTGTGGCTGAGATCGCTCGGCGCCACAATCGTTCGACTTTTGATCAGATTGTTGACTGTAAGGATCGTGGCGTTTGCCCTGGATTCATCGATAGCCATGTGCATTTGTCCGAGACGCTGTCTCGTGCAGTCTTTCCCGATAACCTCAATACCCGGGCCTGGGTGTTTCATTGGGCTAAGCCTTTTTATGCCTTTATCACTGAAGAAGATGAACACTGGGGGGCCCTGCTTGGCATTACCGAAATGCTGCGAGGTGGTACGACCTGTTTTCTGGACATGGGCTCTCAGTATGACCCCGGTGTGGTGATCAGCGCCATGGAAAAGACGGGCATTCGGGGCATTACGGGCCGGCATGCAGCAGACAACCCGCCCGAGGTAGCCCCACGAGGCTGGACTTCAGAAATGATGAAGCATCATTTCTTCCTCGATGCAAAAACGGCGCTCGCCGAGCTTGAGCGTTGTGTTTTGAAATATAACAATACCCTCAATGGCCGGGCGCGCTGCTGGGTGAATATTGAAGGCAAGGAGCCTTGCACCTTGGGGTTGCACGTCGGCGCGAGGGCCTTGGCAGAGCGTTTAGGCGTGGGCACAACCTACCACCTCGCCACCTCAATCGAAGAAGCCAAAGTCTGCGAATCGAAATATGGCATGTGGCCGATTAGCCGGGTGTATAAGGCTGGCGGGCTTGGCAGGAATCTGGTGATTGCGCACGGTGTAGCTGTTGCCGATTCAGAGATTGAGATCCTTGCAAAGTCAGGAACGAAAATCGCATTTTGCCCTTGCTCTTCGTTAAAGCTGGGCAAGGGGGCTGCTTCCCCGATTGGCCGTTATCCAGAGATGGAGGCCCAAGGGGTTACCGTAGCTTTGGGAACCGATGGCGTTTCAGCATCGGGCAACCTGAATTTGATGCGTCAAATGCTGATTGTTGCGGGCCTGTTTAAAGACGCCCGAATCAATCCCGATATCTACACGGCCAGGCAGGCCCTACGTGCAGCCACCATCAATGGGGCCAAGGCCCTTTTGTGGGATGACGAGATTGGTTCGTTGGAAGTTGGCAAAAAAGCAGATTTCATTTTGTTTGATCTTGACCATATTGAATGGACGCCCTTTTACGACCCGCTGCAGGCATTGGTATTTTCAGCTTCTTCAGCATCAATTGTGCAAACCTGGGTCGATGGTGTGCCGCTTTTCATAGATGGAAAAGTGCAAACGGTCGATGAAAAGGAAATCAAGCGTAAAGCCCGTGAGCTTGCAAAAGAAGCGGTGCGTCGCGCCGGTTTGAATGACGAATCTGTGCCTACTACCACTACGCTCTATGATGCGGGTAACTAAGCTGTTGGGTAGAGCTTCACCGTGAAGATCTCGGGCGTTGCCCTTGCTGCAGGGCCCTCAATGCCAGTTGTACTTGAGATTCAAGGCGGGCGTATTACCGATATTTGTACGCAGACCGATACCCAGGTGCAGTGGATTGCCCTGCCGCTTTTGGCCAACATGCATGCCCACATTGACCGGGCTTATACCTGCACCAGTGGCCGGCCGAAGTCTTTAGCCGATGCGATCTCGCAAGCTGCCGATTACCGACGCAACGTAAGCCAAGCGCAGATCACGGAACGTGCGCGCCGCTTCGTGCGCAACAGTCTTCAATACGGAGTTTCGATCATACGGACACACACCGATGTGGATCCTTTGATTGGCTTACGTTCGATGGCGGCATTGCTTGCGATGAAACGTGAATGTACTGATCTTTGCAAGATTGAGATCGTTGCGTTTGCAAATGCAGCGAATGATCTTGCCGACCCGAGCGCATGCGCAAGGCTTGAAGAGGCTATGGCCATGGGGGCAGACTGGGCGGGTGCTGCACCGGCCTTTAGCAAAGAGCCGAAAAAGGCCATTGAAAATGCGTGCCGAATTGCAGCCTGTTATGGCAAGGGGATTGATCTGCATCTTGATGAGCACCTCAACGCGCAGCAGACTCTTTTTCATTCTCTGATACCCATGGTGCTTGATCATGGCCTTGCCGCGAAAGTGGCCATTAGCCATGGTTGTTCCTTGATCTTGGCAGATGCAGATGAGCGCATAGAGATCTTCGGCAAAATGCAGCAGGCTAGGGCAACCCTAATTAGCCTTCCCGAAACCAATTTGTATTTACAGGACCGGGCAGCCGGCGTAACGCCGGCACGTCGAGGCATTACCTTGGTTCAAGAGGCTTTGGACCAGGGCGTGCCCGTACGTTTAGGCACCGATAACGTGCGCGACTGGTTCTATCCATTTGGCGATGGAGACATGATCACCACGGCCTATGTTGCGGCGATTGCAGCCCAGCTTGATAACCCAGCGCAATTGGTAGGGGCGATGTGCAACGGCCACAATATCTTACGTGTCGGAGACCGTGCAGACTTTGTGCTGTTGCCCGCGACTTCTTTTGAACAGGCGATTTCAGTTCTGCACACTCGCCGCGAAGTTTGGATTGCTGGTAAAAAACTCTTGCTCCCAGAGTCGCCTGAAACTACGCTCGACACAGTCCTTGGGTAGGCCACGCGTGATCATTACGAGTTGTGTCTCTTGAGTAATTCCTGCAGGCCATTGTGCGAACCGCTCAATCGGGTAGACCACGTGCTGCACACCATGAATCAGCAGCGGCACTGAGGCATCAGTTTTCAAAAACCCTTTCACCCGTAAAATATCTTCACCTCGATTTGCAAGCAAAAGTGTGAGCCACTCTAGAAAAATGCCTAGCGGCAAGGGTCGATCCTCGCGCAGCACAAAGCTTGTAATATCGCTACTGTGAATAGCTGCGCGCGAAAGATTAGTGGGCAGCCTTGCGCGTGGGACTGCTGGAATTTGCGTAAGCTTATCGAGAATATTCGTCCGCCTCGTCGTGTTCACCATGGCCTCGAGCATCGTGTCACTGACTGCGCCCTTTGCGATCTGAAAGATCGCAGCTGTTGGGTTGATGCGGCTCAGTTCGGATTCGAATAGGTTGATCCAGGACAGATCAGCCAGGTCCGTCTTGGAGATAATCAATAAATCGGCCAGCGCAAGCTGAGTAGCGTTTTCTTTTTGCTGGGCTAAGGTTTGGCGGCCATGTAAGGCATCAGCGACCGTTATTAGCCGTGGTGGTTCAAATCGTTTGTCGAGGTCTGGTCGGGTTGACAGCGCAAGAAGTACGGGCGATGGATCGACCAGGCCGCTGGTTTCAATCCAGACACGATCGAACGCTGAAATAACGCCCTGCTCAACGCGCTTACAGAGCGTGTTGAGCGTTCCAATAAGATCTTCGGAGGCCGCACAGCAAATACATCCCGAGTCGAGCAGTGCGATGTCATCATCGAGGCGCTCAACCAAGAGGTGATCGATGCCAACCTCGCCAAACTCGTTAACAATCACGGCCGAGCGGGAAAGCCGCGGGTGTTTCAGAAGTGACTGAAGAAGTGTGGTTTTCCCGCTACCGAGAAATCCGCAGAGCAGCAGCAGTGGGATTGTGCTGCTCATGGACTGCTCTAGCCCAGACGACAATCGAAAATGGCATCAACTTCCACAGCAACGTTACGGGGAAGCGAGACACTGCCCACCGCAAAGCGCGTGTGACGACCGCGATCACCAAGCACCTCAACAAAAAAGTTAGAAGCACCGTTGATTACAGAAGGCTGCTCGCCAAACCCTGGAGCGCAATTTACAAAGCCCCCAAGCTTGACGCAGGATTGAATGCGCTCAAGGTCGCCATTTAGTGCGGTATTGACCTGGGCAAGGATGTTGATTGCACAAAGCCGTGCTGCTTTCTGTCCTTCTTCAATGCTGAGGTCTTCCCCAACCCTACCCAAGAACTGATCAACGCCATTTTCCCTGGGGACTTGCCCGGAGATAAAGAGTAGGTTACCAGCCCAGCAATAGGGAACATAGTTTGCAGCAGGGGCAACCGGTGGGGGCAGGTTAATGCCAAGCTCTTGCAGGCGTAGCTTGATAGTCAACATACGTGAAGATTCCTAAAGATAACAATGTTTAACTGAGGTGAATGCCGTCGATCATCAGCCCATCAAGACGGCCGGGGTAATCCCAACGATCGCTGCTTAATAATAACTTGAGTGTCGAGCGAATATCGCGAGAAATTGCCCGCGCTACTGCATTTGGGTCTCTCTCGGCCAAGCCATCAAGCACCGCGGAGTGGGCAGACGCGTCCCAGTGCACGCCTGGCTCAAGCAGGGTGAAATAAAGCATTGGACCTGATTGAAGCCAAACATTTTCAATGATGGGCATAAGCACTTCAGATTCCGATGCCCGATAGAGCGTGAAATGAAACTCCTGGTTTTTTAAAAGACAGTCTGACAGCTTACGTTTCTTTACTGCGGAAAGAAGCTCTTTATTGATCTGACCGAGTTCCTGCATTAGACCCGAAGTCGCACGCTCAGCCGCAAGACGTGCAGCGCGCGACTCTAGAAGGTTGCGTACCTCGTAGAGATCCTGCAATCGCTCCTTGCTAAGTTTGGGGACTCGTGCGGAACCGTTTTGTTGGCCCTCTAGCACTCCAGCTGCGACCAGTTGGCTCAGTGTTTCCCGAACTGGCATGAGGCTCGTACCCAGAGCCTGCGCCATTTTACGCAGGCTAAGCACCTGCCCCGGAGTGAACATACCTGCCATCAGCCCGTGCCGAATGCGTGCACGAGTCTGCTCACGGGTTGATGCGCGCGCGACCTTAGATTCCGGCTGCGTCAATGAATGTTCTAACTTCGCAAATGCAAGTCCCCCCATGTTATCCCTAACTTTGACTATTAATTTTCTTTTTCACGTTGACAAACCGGACTTGTGATCACAAAATGTGATCGTTCTTTTATTCTAATTTAGACTTGTGTCGTTAGTCTAGAACGTGGTTAAAGTTTTAGGAAAATTCTATTTCGAGAGTAGTAGGTCATCATCGGAGGGTTCAGCATGGACATGAAGAAGGTTATAAAAATTTGGCTTAGCTCGCTGGCAACGGCGCTTTCGCTGTCGGTCATCTCAGCGGGGAGTGCCCTCGCAAATGATGAGCTTAAGGTTAGGTTTAGTTGGAAGTTCAAGGGCGAGTATGCCCATTTTTATGTTGCACAGGAGCAGGGCCTTTATGCCAAAAACAATTTAAAAGTGACCCTTGGCGAAGGGGCCGGTTCCCAAGCTGCACTCGGCGCTTTGATTCAGGGGCAAGAGGACCTGGTGGTGCTTCCTGGAGCCTTTGCGCTTACGGCAATCCAAAAAGGCATGCCAATTCGACTTGTGGCGCTTTACCATCCGAGTACGCCAATGGTGTATATCTCCCATCCTGAAAACCCGGTGACCAAACCCAGTGATCTCGAAGGTAAAAGGATAGCGCACTCAGTAGGCGAGACGGGAACGACTTATCTGGATAGTTTTTGCGTCCGTAATAAGATTGATTGCTCAAAAATTACAAAGGTGACCATGGCTGGCGGTCTGCGCACGCCGCAGTTTATGCAAAAGCAGGTTGATGTCGTGAGCGCCTATCAGACCAATGATCTTCCCTTATTGGAAGCAACCACAGGCAAGCAGTTTCCCCAGCTCGACCTGGTCGCTTATGGCCTGAAGGTGCCGGGCATGGCGATAGTTGCAAGCGATCGGGACATCCAAGACCGTGCAAATCAGATCCGTCGTTTTCTGGCGGCTACTAACGAGGCAATTCGCATCTCTAAGGCTGATACCCGCGCCGCCTCGGTTGCTATGGCTAAGGCATGGAACAGCGCGCCGGAGCTATCTGTACTTGACAAACAGGTGAAGGCCACGATGGATGCTGTTCCCCAGATTCAGGGCCGCCCTTTTGGCTGGGTCGATTCCCAGGTGATTCGCGAGGCGCTGGAGTTGATCAATGCGGGCGCTAAGCCCGAGGTCGTAAAGCCGGTTGATGCTTTCTTTACCAATAGTCTTCTCGGCAACTAGGTCTAAACGGAGGATGTGCGGGGGTACCCCGCCATCCTTCGCTCTAAGGAAGCGGTAAATGCCAAAAGCGAAAAAATCTTTTTGGGCCAGCAGCTTTTTTGAAAGGTCGGCAGCGGCCTTGTTCTCATTGGCGATTTTGCTCATTTGGGAAGCGATTGTTCCCATTCTGGGATTGTCGAGTTTTGTTTTGCCAACCCCAAGTGCGATCGTAATTCGGATCATTGAAGATTATGTGTTGATTGTGTCGCACACTTACATCACCTTATTGGAGGTGCTCATGGGCTTCGCGGTCTCAGTCGCGATTGGCATTCCGCTCGCCATGCTTATTTTCTACTCGCGATTTTTTGAGCGGGCGCTTTATCCCATCATGGTGTTTTTGCAGACCGTCCCCAAGGTGGCTCTTGCCCCTTTGTTGGTGCTATATCTGGGCTATGGCTGGGCGCCAAAGATTGCGCTGGCATTTCTGATCTCGTTTTTCCCGATTGTGATCGCGACAGTCGTGGGCTTGCAGACCTTAGAGCGTGGTCTGGTGTATCTGGCTCGTTCCATGGGAGCAACCGAGCTACAGGTGTTTCTCAAAGTCCGCCTCCCGGCTGCGCTGCCGAGTATTTTCGGCGGCTTTAAGGTGGCGATCTCGCTTGCCGTTATTGGTGCTGTGATCGGTGAGTACGTTGCGGCAGAGCGCGGCCTCGGTTATTTACAGATTTTGGCCAATGAGCAGTTAGACACAACTTTGAACTTTGCCACCGTTGTCGTGATCTCGCTTCTCGGCGTGGGCCTTTATTACGTTATAGATATATTCGAAAAGCTCGTGAGCTTTCATTCGGAATCGGCCAAGTGATTATCCGTAAGACCTTCGAACGGTCAGGCGCTGCGAATTTCAATTGACTCAGTACATGAGGAGCGTTTAGTGACCACTGTTCCCTCGCCCTTTGGCGCAAGTGTTTCCATCCAGAATCTCACGAAGATCTATGAAACTCGGCAAGGTAAGGATGTGCTTGCTTTGGATGGAGTAAGCCTCGAGATTCAGGCTGGTAGCTTTGTTGCGGTTGTTGGGCCAAGTGGCTGCGGCAAGAGCACCTTGCTGTCCCTGCTTGCGTCGTTAACCAATATCACCGAAGGCCAGCTAATGATTGATGGTGAGCAGGTCGTTCGGCCCCACCCTAAGGTGGGGATGGTGTTTCAGTCCGATTTGCTGCTGTCATGGCGGACCGTTTTGGATAATGTGCTCCTTCCGATTGAGATCAAACACCAGTCGGTGCCGAACAATCGGGAGAAAGCCATCAGCCTGCTCGCCCAGGTGGGGCTTGCCGGATTTGAAAACAAATTTCCATCAGAGCTCTCGGGTGGCATGCGCCAGCGTGTGGCGATTTGCCGTGCATTGATTCAAGAGCCAGGCTTGCTGCTGATGGATGAGCCCTTTGGTGCCCTGGATGCGTTGACCCGCGAACAGATGATTATGGATCTGCAAACGACATGGTCGCGCATTGGTAACACGGTGTTGTTCATTACGCATGGCATTGATGAGGCCGTGTTTTTGGCAGACCGCGTGATTGTGATGACGCCACGTCCTGGCCGCATTGATCTAGATCTCAAAGTGGAAATTGATCGGCCACGCAACTGGGCTTCTGTTCACTCTGATGTAAAGTTTCAGCAGTACGTCACGCAAGTTCGTCAGATTTTTGAAATGCGTGGTGTGCTAAAGGCAGGGCACTAAGATGAAAGTGGGGATCCTTGGCGCAGGCGCAGGCGGTTTTTCTGCAGCTGCGGAGCTGGGTGCACGGGGCCATGAGATATATTTATGGAACCGGTCGACCAAAACGATTGCAGAAGTTGCTGCAACCGGGGTGATTGGCTATGACGGCGTGTTCGGCACCGGTGAGATCAGGCCGGCACTGATTACACCTGACATTTCCAAACTTGTTGGGAACTGCGATGTTGCCCTGGTCACTTTGCCGACACTATTGCACCCACAAGTAGCCGAGCAATTGGCTAAGGCGGGCTGGGGCGCACAACGTCCAGTCATTTTGAATCCTGGGCACACTGGTGGGGCGCTCGAGTTTTCGGCTTGCTATCGGGCTCACGCGCCGGCACCTCCGATTGCAGAGTTCTCAACGCTTACCTATGTCGCTCGAAAAAGCAGCGGGTCACGCGTGATGATCTCTGGCACTGCGAAAAAAGTTCGTGTGGCCTGCCTGCCTGGTGGGGCCAAGGCCCTGGAGTCTGCCAAAGCGCTTTACCCCAGTGCTGATCCGATGACCGATGTTTTGGCCACTAGCTTGAGCAATGTAAACATGGTGCTGCATGCGCCCGGTGCTGTGCTGGGCTCGGTCTGGGTGGAGGCAACAGGCGGTGATTTCACCTTCTACGTACAGGGAATGACCGATGGCGTTGCCCGGGTGATGAAGGCCTTGGATGATGAGCGTCGTGCTGTTGCCAAGGCCTTTGGCCATGACCTTCCCAATCTCATTGAGGAGATGCAACGAATCGGAACGGTCGAGCCCGAGGTGACCGACACCAACGATTTCAAGTCTACAATTTCATCGGGCAAGGCGAACAGCCGCATCAAAGCGCCCGACTCTTTTGCCCATCGTTATTACCAAGAAGATCTTGGCTACGGCCTGATGCCGTTTCGTACTTTTGCGCGCATTGCAGGCATTGAAGTGCCTGTAGCCGATGCACTGTTGAGCCTTGGAGCAGCAGCCATGGGGCAATCATTGGAGGGTAAAGGCCGCAGCGCGAAGACCATGGGAATTGAGGGCCTGGATCGCGCATCCCTAAATCGTTATGTGAGGTCTGTATGAAATGGAGTGAGCTAACCATTGCGATGGTTGCTGGAGATCGGCGCGAGCAGGAGATAGCCCGCTGCGCGCTAAGTACAGGCGCAACGGTTCGGGCTTTTGGATTTCCCGCGCCCGAAAAAGAAATCCCAGGGCTGATCTGGTGTGCAAGTCCCGACGAAGCGCTGCGCGGCGCACATGTTGCGCTCATGCCCATTCCCGGCATTACCAAAGAAGGTGCCTTGTTTGCGCCATCTCATTCGGAAAAAATCATTCCGACCGAGGCGATGATGGCAGGCATGCAGCCCAATTCCCATGTCATTCTCGGCTGGGCAGATCCAAATCTGAAGTCCTTGTGTGAAAAGTTCAAGATTCAGATTCACGAATACGAATGGGATGTCGCCCTGATGTTGTTGCGAGCGCCCTCGATTGTCGAAGGTATGCTCAAGATCCTTATTGAAACTACCGAGCGCTCAATTCATAACGCCAACATTTGTCAGGTAGGGCAGGGCTCAATCGGCAGCCTTGCCACCCGAACGCTGATTGCCTTGGGCGCACATGTTCACGTGGTGGCACGAAACCCCGAACAGAGGGCTGCTGCATTTACCGCAGGTGCAATGACCTCAGATTTTTCTGGCCTGCCGCAGGTGCTAAGCACGGCCGACATCGTGATTTGTAGTGTACCTTCTCGCATTCTCGGCGAGGAGTTCATTGTCAAAACGCCAGAGCATGCGGTGCTGGTTGATCTGGCTGCGCCGCCTGGGAGCATTGACCACGAGGCTGCAGCCCGATGTGGCAGGAAATCCATCTGGGCGCGTGGGCTGGGTCAGCGCGCCCCGGTCACCGTGGGCCGCAGCCAGTGGTCTGGAATTTGTGAGCGCGTTGAAAAAATATTTGGAGTTGCCTGATGAAAGTAGATCTAGTCATTCGTAATGCCCGAATTATTCGCCACGACGGCGAAATCTTTGGTGCCGTGGCAGTCAAGGACGGAAAGATCGTTGCCGTGGGTTCAGGCGATGCCATGCCATCGGCGATTCGCGATATTGATGCCCATGGGCGCCCCTTGCTGCCGGGCATTATCGATCCCCACTGCCATCTTGGCGTGAACTACCCCTATGACGAGGACATGCGCACCGAAACGGCCGCTGCTGCATCGGGCGGGGTGACTTCCATTTTGCTGTACATCCGCAACAAGGGACCTTCTTACATACCCTTTTACGAGGAGCGCCGTGCGCTTGGCGAACAAAACGCCATGATCGATTTTGGGTTTCACTTCGGCATTCAGCGCGAAGAGCATATCGGCGAGATTCCCGAGATTGTTCGTAAAACCGGGGTTCGTTCTTTCAAATGTTATTTCGGTTATGAGCCCGACAATCCAATTGGCATTGTGCCGGCGACCGACGGCTGGGTCTATGCAGCCATGCGGATTTTGTCCAAGATTCCGGGTGGTGTGATCAATGTCCATTGCGAAAATACCCAGATTGCCTCGTGGCTCAAGCACGAGATGATTGCAACAAACCGTCAAGATCTGGGTGCTTACACTGAATCACGACCCGCATTTTGCGAAGTAGAAACCATTCGACGGATGATCTTCCTGGCAGAGAAAACCGGCTGCTCTTTGCATTTGGTGCACACCTCGGTGGGTATGGGCCCGGTTCTGGCAGCAGAGGCGCGCGCTAAGGGCGTGCATGTCACGGTGGAGACCTGTCAGCACTATCTCACTCGCACCGCCTATGACGCCGATCTGGATATGCGGGCTAAGATCTCACCGCCTTTGCGCGACAAAGAAGAGCAGGAGGGATTGTGGGCTGGCGTGATGAATGGGGGCGTTTATAGCCTGGGCACTGATCACGTGCCGTTTTTTCCGAAAAAGGGCGAGAATCTGTGGACCGAATTTCCCGGCGTGATCTGCTTTCCGTATGAACTGGCCTTGATGCTGCATTTTGGTGTTCGTCAGCGCGGCCTTCCGTTGACACGTTTGGCCGAGCTAAATTCTTATAACCCATCGCGTCGTTTCGGTTTGTATCCGCGCAAAGGCGTGATTGAAGCAGGGTCCGATGCGGATATGGTGCTTGTTGATCTGGATGAGAAACGCACGATCAACCACACCGGAAAAGGCACTTGTATTTACAACGGGTGGACTTTGCAGGGTTGGCCGGTTATGACAATCTCGCGCGGCTGTGTGGTGTATGAAAATGGTGTGGTCAATGAAATGTTCGGCACGGGCAACTGCCTGATGAGGCCAGAACACGAGGCCGCTTAAGGGTTTTGTTGTGCGCATATTTTCAGTCGACTGCAACCCTCTAAGAAAACAAGCGCTTGCGCTTGAGGCCTTGGAGGGCACACGCGCCTTGTTGCCTCAGCGTCTCTCGGGCAGTCACAACCCCTGGGGCCAGGCGGCTGATCTGATCGATACCTGGTCGGTGCTTGAATTTTTTAGCGCGCCTGTCTGTGTGGAGCCGGTGAAAGGGTTATTAGGCCCGGACCTCATTCTTTGGGATGCCCAGTGGATCAAAGGCCCAACGCAGTTGCATGACTGCCTTAAACAGGAGTGCGCAACGGAATGGTGGCCGATCGATCCTGCGGTTGGCGCGCTGGTGTTTGTCGATCTTTATGCCGACCAGTGCCTTGCTACAGCGGCGGGCACAAGCGGTGAGGGTTTGCACGCAGTAGATTGTTTTGTGAATGCAGCCCAAGGGCCGCTGTGGATTGCACGCTACATGGCTGCGAGCAGCTGTTATGTGCGCTCCAAGGCGTTTCATGGAAACCGCCGTCAGGTCGAGCGTTGCCCTTTGATCAATTACACCAATCGGCCTATCTGGCTGGTCGCCGGCGAGGATCGGTCAGGCAATGATTTTGTAAGCGGATTTAACAACCCGGTGCCGACTTGGGCAACCGCAGTTCAAGCAGGGATTTAAAGGAGGGGTACCGATGCCGTTTGTGATTGTTGAAATGTGGGAAGGTCGTACGGTCGACCAAAAACGTGCATTGGTGAAGGCAATCACCAATGCCATGGTAGAGCATGCCGGCGCAAAGCCGGATCATCTTCACGTTGTGATTCACGACACGCCCAAAGATAGCTGGGGTCGGGCCGGTATTTTAGGAATTGATATGAAGGAAACAAAATGAGCATTGAGTCTATTGACATGCGATCAGCCGCCTTGCTGGTCATTGATCTTCAAAACGCATTCATTCACGAACAGGGCACATTAGGCATTTCGGGAGTTGACACCAAGCGTCTTAGTTCGATTGTGCCCAAGCTGCAAACCTTGATTCCGCAGTGTCAGCAGGCAGGGATACCGGTGATTTGGACAGTTCAAGAGCATTTGAATGTCGATCAAAGCCGTGCCCGCAAGAAACTGGCTTCGCATACGGCTCGCCGAAAGCGTGTCTCATGTATTGCGGGCACTTGGGATGCTGAAATTGTGGATGAGCTCAAGCCCTTTGCAGCCGTGAACCCAACTTTCTGTGTGCGCAAACATCGCTATGGCGCGTTCTTTGACACCCGCTTGGACATGCTGTTGCGTATGCTAGGCGTTCGGACTTTGCTGATTGCTGGCACCACGATCAATGCCTGTGTCGAAACCTCTATTCGAGAGGCCTATCTTCGTGATTTTGATGTGCTCGCCGTAAAGGACTGTATTTCTGGCGTTCGTGATAGCTGGGAAACCATGGCCTTTGAAGTCTGGGATCAGTATTTCTGTCAGTTCACCAGTTCTAACGACATTCAGAAATGGATTGATCGTGAAACCGCGCCACACCCCTTGGGCTATGGGCATATGTTAATGATGGTGTCGGACATGAAAAAGTCCCTTGCCTTCTATGAGGACTTGGTCGGTTTTCGTGTCCGGCCGGCAAAGCCTTTGGCAGACGGCCGCCCCTTTGTCGCCTTCACCCAGGGCATTGCGCTGATTGAGGGACGGCAGACTGGCCACCGGCAAATCGATCACATGGCATTCGAGGTGAACCGCGTGTCCGAGCTGCGAGATCGTTTGAAAGCGGCTGGAGTGGAATTCCAAGACGATCTTCACGATGGTCCTTATGGCCTGACAATCTATGTCACTGACCCTGATGGCCTACGTTTGGAGTTTTATCAGGTCGGGGCTGATCTGGGATCTCACTAGGCTCGTAGTGCCGGGTGAAGCTGACTTCGTGAGGGCCCGCTTTGACCGAGCTGATAGCCAAGCCCTTCAAGACCTCACTTCCATGGCAAAGAGGTTTTCCGCGTCATCCTCAGCCGCGCTAGTGCGAGAGGCCGCTTGTATGTAAATCAGATCACTGCTTTGTGCGATAGTCAGTAGTACGCCAGTGGACAGAGGGATTAAGTCATGACGCGCCGGAAAGGCCGTTGCAACGACATCGTGCATGTCTTACGGTTCATCCATCGGCAGAAGTTTCAGGATGTCTCCAAGGCTGTGCCGATTCGATTCGACTGCGTGAATACCTTTAAGCGGGCTGGCTTTATCCTAGGTATCGAGTCCGACAGCTACTTTGTGGTTGCCCCACGGACTTGACCTCCCACGAGAAACTCCTTACTCTTTGCGTGGGCATCGGGAGAGATCATTGCTTCCTAATGACGCCGAAGGAGCAACCGCCCCGGAAACTCTCAGGCAAAAGGACCGGTTCCTTACATCACTCTGAAGAGTCTCTGGCGCGCGTCCGTCAGAGCACCGCAGGAGCAAGTGGGCCAGTGGCCCGTGAATCTCTCAGGTCCAAAACAGAGGGGGCGTTCGAATCGCATGTTGCGATCGACTACGACCCTCGACGTTTTGGATACCCACAAATGAGAAAGTCCTTTGTCGTTATTGGCGGTGGTGTCACGGGTGTCACCACGGCCTATGCATTGGCCAGGTACGGGCACCTAGTCACTTTGATTGAGCGCAATCGCTACGCGGCCATGGAGACATCCTTTGCCAATGGCGGCCAGTTGTCCGCCTCGAATGCCGAAGTCTGGAACAACTGGGCCACGGTCTTGAAGGGCATGAAGTGGCTCTTCAAAAAGGACGCACCACTGCTGGTTAATCTTCAGCCCAGTTGGCACAAATTCTCTTGGTTTGCGGAGTTCATGGCGGCCATACCAAGATACGAGCCCAACACCATTACCACGGCTAAAATGGCCATCGCCGCGCGTGAACATTTGTTCGGCTGGGCCCGGGACGAGGGCATCGACTTCGACCTCAAGATGGAGGGCATTCTCCACATCTACCGGGACAAGGCTGGCTTTGAGCATGCGGGGCGGGTATCGGCCCTTCTTGCTAAAGGTGGGCTTCGCCGGCGCGCGGTGACGCCTTCGGATATGAAGGCTATCGAGCCTACCCTCAGCGGCAGTTATTACGGTGGGTACTTCACCGAAAGTGACGCCACGGGAGACATCCACAAGTTTACACATGGTCTGGCGGCGGCCGCCGAGCGTCGGGGCGTCATAGTTCTATACGACCGAGAGGTGCTGAGGGTGTCCTCCGACGGGCAGCGTGCAACAGTGGTGACTCGTCACGAGGGTCAGTCTGACCCACTCTCGTTCGACAATATTGTGGTCTGTGCAGGTGTGGGAAGCCGGGACCTCGCCGCGCAGCTCGGAGACCGTCTCAACGTGTATCCGGTCAAGGGCTACTCGATCACTGTCAGCCTAGACGACCCGTGCAGCCAGCAGGCCGCACCCAACGTGAGCCTACTGGATGATGAGACCAAACTGGTCACTAGCCGACTGGGTGTGAGCCGCTTTCGGGTGGCCGGTACTGCAGAATTCAATGGCTTCAACAGAGATATACGAGCCGATCGCATACGTCCCTTGGTCGACTGGGTTCACGCCTGCTTCCCGAATGTGAACACGCGCTCAGTGTTACCCTGGGTCGGGCTGCGCCCAATGATGCCCGACATGATGCCCAGGGTTGGGCCAGGTACGAAGCCGAATGTTTTCTACAACACCGGCCATGGTCATCTGGGGTGGACACTGTCGGCGGGCACAGCCGAGATGCTGGCTGGACAGCTATCAGCCAAAGCGTGAGTGGCGCGGACTCTCGTTTGGGGGGTTCAAGACCTAAAGCGTTGAGAGCATCTCCGGGCTGAGGTTGCCTTTGAGTCGTCGAGCTCCAGTGACCTATAGAAATGGAACATCACAGTCCAGCGAGCAGGATGGGTGAGATCCTACTAGCTACTGCGCGTCCAATCACACTTAGCCCGAAGCAAGCAACACACCTTCTCTCACCCGGATTGTTTTGTACTCAAAAGAATTCCAATCAAAAACCAACCTGACCCAAGGGTATTCTTCAATCAATAGGTCTGAGACCTTCTCGAATGTTGGACTCTTGGTGATGGGTAAGAGGTTACGTTCACGAAGAAGAGTCTCCTCGTAGAACTGTTTCGCAAATGCAATCGCTTCTCTTTTATTCGCAGTCTTAGTACTGCGTTTGACCATCTTGTTCTGAGTCCAGTACCGAACCCACCAGTAAGAGGACGCAGGAAGACAAAAATAACGAGTTTGTCTGGGTATCCTTTGCCGACTCTAGTGATGGAATCGGTCAGAGGAACTGTGCGATGACGGGGTGTCTAGGTCGTAGAGTCCATGACGAAACACTACAAGAAAGATGAGAGAAAAAGTAGTAAAGAAATTACCTAACTACTTTTGCATTTCTGTTTTAAATAAACGTATTTATAAATCAACAGTTTATTGGTGCCGGTGAAAGGAATCGAACCCTCGACCTTCGCATTACGAATGCGCTGCTCTACCAACTGAGCTACACCGGCAATGCCGTAATGATAAAGGAAGGACTGCTTGCCCCCAAATGCGCGGGACCCGAGGAGCCGTTAGCTTTTTGCCGCTGCCTCGTGAGGTAGACCAAGGCCTTTGGGTAGGGGAAACCGAATATGCTCTTCTGCACCGGGGAGCCGACGAACAGCGCCCGCACCAAGGTTTTTCACCGCCTGTACCAGGCCTTGTACCAGGGCTTCGGGCGCGGAGGCTCCCGCTGTAATGCCGACACGAAGCTTACCCTCAAGCCATTCGGGGTTGAGATCTTCTGCGCCATCAATAAGATAGGCAGGAACGCCGAATCGCTCGGCAACCTCACGCAGTCGGTTGCTGTTGGAGCTGGTTTTGCTGCCTACAACAAGCACAACATCAACCTGGTTACTCATGAGTTTGACAGCGTCTTGGCG
Organism: Lautropia mirabilis; assembly: GCA_945876565.1. GTDB lineage: Bacteria > Pseudomonadota > Gammaproteobacteria > Burkholderiales > Burkholderiaceae_B > Algicoccus. The sequence continues at coordinate 18,885 of CAMCOS010000045.1, forward strand.
GTTCTGGGTGGCGTAACAGATGTCGCTGAATTTGGGGCTGCGAATAGTTGGGAATTTTTTAATTAGTGCATTGACAATTGATAGAGTGTCATCCGTGGAAAGCGTTGTCTGCGAGACATAGGCAAGCTTCCCGGGTTTTTTTACCTGTAGTTGGGCAACCTGCTCTTCGTCTTCCACCAGATATATGCCGGAATCAAGCTGGCCCATAGTGCCCTCAACCTCTGGGTGCCCGTGATGACCAATCATCACAATTTCGTAGCCTTCGGCCGCAAGCTTTCGAACCTCAACGTGCACCTTGGTGACGAGCGGGCAGGTGGCATCAAATACCTCAAGCGAGCGCTTATCGGCGTGGGCTCGAACCTGACGTGCTACGCCGTGGGCGCTCATAATGACTCTTGACCCTAACGGAACCTCATTGAGGTCTTCAATAAAAATAGCGCCTTTTGCCCGAAG
>CAMCOS010000046.1 GCA_945876565.1 Lautropia mirabilis
CAGCCCCAGCCCCAGCCCCAGCCCCAGCCCAAGCCGTTGCTGAGCCGCTCTCCAGTGATGACAAATCAATGATCCAAGTACCGGCGATCGAAGTGGCCCCCATCGAAACCACCAAACTCGCTGAGCCAGATGTTGTGGATTCTGCCGTAATTGGCAATGGCCATGACACCGAAGTCGCCCCATCTAGCGTCCAGGTACCCAGCAGCACGGACAACATCGTGGTACGACCGAAGACCGCCGATAAAGCCACGCTGGACGCGATTGTGGCAAGCGCCGGTTTGAAGTGGGTTGAGAGCGATCCTGCCCGGGTCGAGCTTGCACAGCGTGAAGTCGCTGCACAAGCGCAAGTCAGAGTTGGGCGTGAGCCCAAAGTCTTACCCGCACCACCACAGGTTCAATTGACTCAGGTAGAGACGCGCACAGGCGTCTGAGAATCTGATTAGCTCTCGCGGCCTCAGGCCTCTAGACCTTTAGGACACCAAGTCTTTAGATCGCTAGGCCCAACACTCAAAAGGTGTTGGGCCTTTCATCTGGCCAATACATTTAACCCTTCAAATCCCGATCTTTTTGTAGGGTTGTGTGTCGAGCATGGGAACCAAATGCACGCTTGACCCATCTCACTAGCTCTTCTGCTGACTAACCACCACCACGGAGCGTACACATGGAACCATCAAGCCAACACAATGCGTATGATCACCCACAAGATAACTCCAGGCAAACGAATCCGAATCAAAAAATCCGGGAAAGTGCTGATCGTCAGTGGATCACTTTGCCAGAAGGCTTAAAACATTCGCTAACCAAGCGCGTCGAGTTCTCGCTGCCGGTATGGATACTGGCTGCGGCCGCGGTCATTCTTGCACTGCTGATTTTCGATTAGAGTGAAAATTGGGGTCAGTCGGCCAACAACCGGCTGCCCTACCAATTGACGCATGGCTTGAGCACGGAGGATCCATGTTCACCTATCGTCCAGCAAACTACAGCGAGCGCATCAGGGCGAACGTTGCTTTGAACAGAACCGCTCACGCAGTGGCTCGATCAGTTTGCTGTTCTGACTGGAATATCGACATTCTGATTCATGAACAAGCCAATCAAGCGGGCAAGCTCATCACGCAATTGCCGACGGTCGATTACCATATCGACAGCGCCTTTCTCTAGCAAGAATTCTGCCCGCTGAAACCCCTCAGGGAGTTTTTCTCGTACTGTTTGTTCGATTACGCGAGGTCCCGCAAATCCGATCAATGCTTTCGGTTCAGCAATCACCACATCACCAACAAACGCAAAACTTGCCGAAACACCACCCATGGTTGGGTCCGTCAAAACGCTGATAAACGGCAACTTCTGCGCAGAAAGCTGTGTCAAGGCGGCATTGGTTTTAGCCATCTGCAGCAACGAGAACAAGCTTTCTTGCATGCGGGCACCACCCGAGGCGGCAACACAAATAAACGCTGTGTGTTGCTCAACGGCAGCGTGAACCCCGCGCACAAAGCGCTCACCAACCACTGAGCCCATGGAGCCGCCCATAAAATCGAACTCAAAACAAGACAAGACGCACGGCACACCATGAATCGAGCCGCTGACGGTCACCAAGGCATCCGTCTCGCCAGTTTGATTGATTGCCTCTTGCAAACGCTCCGGGTACTTGCGTGAGTCGCGAAACTTCAACGGATCCATCGATCGCGTGGTTTGACCAATCTCCTGCCGTCCCTCGATATCAAGCAGTGAATCGATACGGGCTCGAGAGCCAAGCCGCATGTGGTGATCACATTTGGGACAAACCTGCAGATTGGCTGCCAGGTCCTCGCTATAAAGAACGGACTCACACGAAGGACATTTAACCCAAAGCCCCTCGGGGACTCTCTTGGCAGATGCTTCAGCGCTTTTGTTGATGCGCGGCGGCAGGATTTTGTCTAACCAGCTCATGTTGCTCCACTGCCCTTTAGGCGGACTGCTTGTTCACTTTATCGAGCGCCTGACGGATGCTCTTTAGCCAATCGTGCCCGGCGGTAACTGCCGCGTTGGTCTGTTGCTCGACTGGCAGGTCCTGTGACGCTTTGTTCATGACGTCAATCAACTTACTGCCAATGACAACCGCATCAGCCACTTCTGCGACCCGACTAGCAGTATCGGAATCACCAATACCAAACCCAACGCCCACAGGAATCGTGACATGTTGACGGATTTTGGCGAGTTGCGTTGCAACCTCATCTGTATTTAAGTGGCCAGCACCCGTCACGCCACGCAGCGAGACATAGTAGACATAGCCTTTGGCCAGGTGACCGACCGCCGCAATACGATCATCGGTCGAGGTTGGCGCCAACAAGAAGATCGGCGCCATGTCGTGCTTGGCCAGCAAATCGACGAACTCGGATGCTTCCTCTGGCGGATAATCAACGACAAGCACACCATCCACGCCAGCTTGGGCAGCTTTCTGGGCAAATTGCTCCTGACCCATTCGCTCAATCGGATTGGCATAACCCATCAGGACAATCGGTGTCACTTGGTCTGTTTGCCTAAACTCGACCACCACCTTCAAGACGTCTTTTAAGCCAACACCATGTGCGATCGCATGCTCAGCTGCACGCTGAATAATCGGTCCGTCAGCCATGGGATCAGAAAACGGCACACCAAGCTCAATGATATCGGCACCGGCAGCAACAAGTTGATGCATCAATGGCACAGTCGAAGCCGGCAACGGATTACCTGCGGCGATATACGGAATCAGTGCTGCTCGCTTTTGGGCAGTGGCACGCTCAAATGCATTCGTTATCTTTGCAACGCTCACGAGTTCCCCTGACCTTAGAGTTCGATGCCAGCTTGTGTGGCGACGGTGTTGATATCTTTATCACCACGGCCCGACAAATTGACCAGGATAATTCGGTCCTTGGGCAACGTGGGCGCCATGCGCGCCGCTTGCGCGAGTGCGTGTGCGGTCTCAAGCGCCGGGATAATCCCTTCGATACGGCAGCAGTGGTGAAACGCGGCCAATGCTTCATCATCGGTCACCCCAACATAGCTTGCACGACCTGTGTCTTTGAGCCACGCATGTTCAGGTCCAACACCAGGATAGTCAAGACCAGCTGAGACTGAATGTGTTTCCTGCACCTGGCCGTCTTCATTTTGAATCACGTAGGTGCGGTTACCGTGCAAAACGCCAACCTGGCCCGCCGACAGGGAAGCAGCATGATGGCCAGTCGCAATTCCATGGCCCGCGGCTTCAACCCCGACAAGCTTGACGTCCTCGTGGTTGATATAAGGATGAAAGATGCCCATGGCGTTTGAACCGCCACCCACGCACGCCACAACATAGTCTGGCTGGCGCCCAGCATAGCGGGGCATTTGCTCGATGCACTCCTCGCCGATCACCGAATGAAAGTTGCGCACCATCATCGGATACGGGTGTGGTCCCGCGACGGTACCAATAATGTAAAAGGTATCCTCGACGTTGGTTACCCAATCACGCAGCGCCTCGTTCAAGGCATCCTTCAACGTCTTTGAGCCAGACTCGACTGGCACCACCGTGGCGCCAAGCAGCTTCATCCGAAACACATTGGGTGACTGACGTTTTACGTCCTCACTGCCCATATACACAATGCATTGCATGCCATAGCGGGCACAAACGGTTGCGGTTGCCACACCGTGCTGACCGGCCCCTGTCTCAGCAATGATACGCTGTTTACCCATGCGCCGAGCAAGCAAGGCTTGACCAAGGCTGTTATTAATCTTGTGCGCACCCGTATGGTTCAGGTCTTCACGCTTAAACCAAATCTGGGCACCGCCGAGCTCCTCCGACCAGCGACGGGCGTGATAAACCGGAGTAGGACGGCCAACGAAGTGACGCAACTCGCTATGAAACTCAGCTAAAAAATCAGGGTCATGCTGATATTTGGCGTAGGACTCACGTAACTGTGCGAGCGCGTGCATCAGCGTCTCTGCCACAAATACGCCACCGTACGGCCCGAAGTGACCCGTTGCGTCAGGAAAATCGTAAGGTTTCACAGATCATGCCCCCTAGTTGGCAAGCGTTGGCAACGCATATCGCAGTGCAGATGGCAGTGCAGATGGCAGTGCAGATGGCAGTGCATACAGCAATACGTACATAATTGAATAATTTTAGCAGTCCAACGTCCAGACAGTTGCTTTCCCTGAGGAGCCTAGCGCCGTTGAGCCGACAAAACACCTGATACTTCGGCTAGCGCGGTGATTGAAGCCCGTATCGCATCGACCCCACCGACCTGCACAGTAAAGACCATGTGAGCCAGAGATCCTTTGCTCTGAGTGTTGACCCCAACGACATTTAATCGCAAGCGCGCAAAAACCTCAGACAAGTCCCTCAAAAGTCCTGACCGATCGTGCGCATGGACAACGATATCGACCGGATAGACTGAATCAGTTGTCTCTCCCCAGGACACGTCAATCACCCGCTCTGAATCGCGCCTTGCCAACTGCACAAAGCTTGGGCAGTCTGCGCGGTGAATCGATACCCCGCGGCCGCGTGTCACAAAACCACTGATCGGATCCGGTGGTGCGGGCCTGCAACAGCGAGCCAACTGGGTCAAGAGTGACCCAACACCTTGCACCAAGACGCCACTCGAACCCGGCGCAGTCTTAATCGGCTGGCTAATCATCGCTGCCAGCCGGTGCTCCTCTTGTTCTGGCTCAGGCTGAAAGGCAGCATCAATGTGACGCAAACTAAAGTCTTCTTTAGCAACCGCGACATACAAGTCATCGGCATGGGCAAACCCGAGCTGCTGCGCCAGTTGCTCTTGATTGACGGCCGTCTTGCCCAGCCTTTGCAACTCTTTGTCCACCAAAGCGTGGCCTTGCGTGATGCGTTGCTGCAGTTCAATCGCATTAAACCAGGCCCTGACCTTGGCCTTGGCCCGTGGGCTAGCCAGGTACCCAAGCTGCGGGTTCAGCCAGTCACGAGACGGCCCGCCAGCCTTGGTGCTCATGATCTCCACTGTCTGGCCGGTATCGAGCTTGGTCTGAAGTGGAACCATCTGGCCATCGACGCGCGCACCGCGACAACGATGACCCAAGTCAGTGTGCAAGTGATAAGCAAAATCAACCGGTGTGGCACCGCGCGGCAGCTCAATCACACGCGCCTGTGGGGACAGAACATAAATTCGATCTGAGACTGGTTCGTGTGTTTGCATCACTACTTGCTCGGGACCCGCCTCATGTTGCCAGACGAGCAATTGCCGCATCCACGCAAGCTGTCGGTCATACTCCTGAGCGCCTGCCTCTGGCCCGCTTGACTTCCCTGTCTCTTTATACCGCCAATGGGCTGCCATGCCGTGCTCAGCAAAATCGTGCATGGCCTGAGTACGAATTTGAACCTCGAAAGCACGCCCTTGCCGATCTGCAACCACCGTGTGCAGAGACCGATAACCATTGGACTTGGGTCGGGCAATGTAGTCGTCAAACTCTTCACCGATCGGTGACCAGTGCTCATGCACGATGCCCAGGACCGCATAGCAGGTTCGCTCATCGGGCACGATCACCCGCAATGCTCTCAAATCGTACAAACGCGTAAAGTCAATGGCCTTACGCTGCATCTTGTTCCAAATGCTGTATATGTGTTTGGGACGACCGGAAATCGACGCCTTAATATCCGCATCCTTAAGCAATGTTTGCAGCTGCGCCAAGGTGTCTTCAATAAATGCTTCGCGCTCGATACGTTTTTCTTCAAGCGACTTGGCAATTTCCCGGTACTTCTCAGGCATCTGAAACCGAAACGCCAAATCCTCCATCTCCCACTTAACCTGCCAGATACCCAGGCGGTTAGCCAGAGGCGCGTACAGATCGAGCGTTTCTTGCGCAAACTCGACCGAACAAGGCACTTTGCTCTTGGCGTGCCAACGCAGCGTTTGTAATCGCGATGCCAGCCGAATCAAGACAATACGCAAATCAGCTGCCATCGCCAGCAACATTTTGCGCAGATTCTCTTTTTGTGTGGATGGGTCAGAAACTGCGTCCGATGACGCCTCGCGAGCAACCTCACCTAGCCTCAATAGCGCACGCGTGCCCTGCACAAGCTTGCCCACCTCAGGCCCAAACTCTTTGGTGGTTGGATCAAGCCCCTTGCCTTCATGCGCTGGCAAAGCCAGCAACAACGCCGCCATGCGTGTTGCCACATCGGACTGCAGGTTGGCCAGTATTTGACCGGTGGCAACGCAGTGCACCCACAACGGCTGGTCGCCCGCAATCGTTGCTTCCTCATAGCGCTGCCTCGCCCAATCGAGTGCACCACGCAGACGGCTTGCATCATCCACCGACAGCCCAGCCGACAACGACTGGATTTGCTCTGACGTCAAAGGGCAAGCGTCTCTGGTCATTTCATGCGCTAAGGGTCTTGAAAGCCTGCGGGCAACTAGACCGCTGCAGTCACCACGATCTCGACTTTAAAGTTGGGGTTGGCCAGGCGCGCCTCAATGGTCGCTCGCGGTGGCGCGTTGCCATCAGCGACCCACGCATCCCAGGCTTTGTTCATGCCATCAAACTCAGTCATGTTGGCCACAAAAATTTGGGCCATCAAGATCCGGGATTTGTTGGTGCCGGCCTCCTCTAACAAGCCATCAATGATGCCGAGCACCTGCTCAGTCTGGCCGGTAATATCCAGGGTTGGGTCTTCGGGCACTTGGCCAGCCAGGTAGGCAACGCCGTTGTAGATAGCCATGTCAGACAAACGCTTTTGAACGTTCACGCGTTGAATAGATTGCATGATAGGTCTCCGTGTAGCAATACTTCAGAAATTAATAATCAGTTGACTAAAGGATCTGGCGGCAAGTCAAACACTTGCCGCAAGTAGGTAAGATAAGCAGGATCATCGCACATGGTTTTTTCTGGCGCATCGGAAACCTTGGCAACAGGCTGTCCATTACAGCGCACCATCTTCATGACAATTTGCAAAGGCTGCAAGCCAAGGTCATTGGTCAAGTTAGTGCCAATACCAAAGGAAATACGGGCTCGGCCTTGGAAACGACGGGCAATCTGAATCGCCAGCGGAAATGTCAACGCATCAGAAAACACCAGCGTCTTGGTTCTGGCATCGACGCGATTCGCGTTGTAGTGGGCAAGGATGCGCTCACCCCAAACAAACGGATCACCTGAGTCGTGTCGCGCGCCGTCAAACAACTTGCAGAAGTACATGTCGAAGTCGCGCAAAAAAGCATCTAGACCATAGACATCAGACAAGGCGATCCCAAGGTCACCGCGGTATTCCATGGCCCAAGTCTCTAGTGCAAAAACCTGTGAGTCTCTTAGCCTCGGCCCCAAGGCCTGGCAAGCTTGCAAATACTCGTGCCCCATGGTTCCAAGCGGGGTAATGCCGTGGTGCATCGCTTTCTCGACGTTGCTCGTGCCAACGAAATGCTCCCCCATCGAGGCTTTCAGCATGGCTACGACTTCATCATGCCAGACCCGAGAAAAGCGTCTTCTGGTGCCATATTCAGCCACTCGAAACGCGGCCATGTCCGACTCGTTAAGCACCATGTCAATTTTTTCGCGTAACCGTCGCCTACCCTCTTCTGGATCAGGCGCAGGGTTTGCGTGTCGAAAGTACACCTCATTGACAATGGCAAGCACCGGAATTTCAAACAAAATCGTATGCAACCAAGGCCCTTTGACCGAGATTGAAATGCCACCCTGAACATCGGCGCGCGAGACATGAATGCATTTGCGTGGCAAATGAAACAGCCCGAGAAAGTCTACAAAATCGCTCTTGATGAACCGTAATGCCCCAAGATAGCCAAGCTCAACCTCCGTGAAACGACGTTCGCACAGCGAATCAATCTCGGCCTGAATTTCATCGATATGCACGCCCAAGTCGACACCAGACGTTCGACATTGAAACCGATACTCCACTTGTGCTGCTGGAAAATGGTGCAACACCACTTGCATCATGGAGAATTTGTAGAGATCTGTGTCAAGCAAAGACTGGATGATCATGGGGTGAGCGATCGAATCGTCATCAATATAAAGTAAGCACCAAATTAGCACACGGCTTGCAGCCAGCAGGGGCATCGAAACATGAACGGCTGCATTGGCTAAAATGCAACTTTACGGTGATTATCACCTTTTTGTCTTCTATCGTTGCGCATGCAGCACTTTTGAGACTGCCAACACCATGACTCACGTCGTTACTGAAAACTGTATTAAGTGTAAGTTCACGGACTGTGTGGACGTATGCCCTGTGGATTGCTTCAAGGAGGGGCCAAACTTTCTGGTCATTGACCCCGATGAATGCATTGACTGCGCCGTCTGTATCCCGGAGTGCCCAGCCAATGCGATTTTTGCCGAAGAGGATGTGCCACAGGACCAAGTTGGTTTTATTGCATTAAATGCCGAGCTTACCCCTATATTTAAAACCATCACGCGCACCAAAGAACCACTGCCCGACGCTGACCAATGGAATGGCACACCAGACAAACTCAAACACCTCGAACGCTAACAAGTACTGAAATAACAACATTTGCCATGTCCGGGGATCAAGCACAAGACAAATACAGCTGCCAACGCGTACTAAGCGTCAGGCAGTGGGAGTCGCCCAGTCTGGTGTCGGTGCGCATCACGCGCGCCCCGGACTTTCAGTTCAAACCCGGACAGTTTGCGCGCATCGGCCTGCCAACCACCGAAGCGACACAGCAGCCAGATCTATGGCGCGCTTACTCGATGGTGTCACACCCTGATGACGATTACTTGGAATTCTTAAGTGTCACCGTGCCCAATGGTCAATTCAGTCCCAAACTTGCCGGTTTATCCAAAGATAGTCCGCTCTGGGTTGAGAAGTCGCCCTTCGGGTTTTTGACGTTAGAACGCTTTTTGCCAGCCAAGGCGCTGTGGCTGGTGTCAACCGGCACCGGGCTGTCGGCCTACCTGCCCATGCTCAAAGATACGGCAACGTGGCGCGACTTTGGCAAAGTCATTTTGGTGCATGGTGTCCGAACCGCGCATGAATTGGCTTACCGCCAAGAGCTCGATGCGCTCGCTCAAACCAACCCGCAATTCATCTACATGCCTGTGACATCGCGTGAACCCTGGCCTGGCAACCAATTTTCGCCCTGCCGTATCACGCACGCTTACACCGATGGGTTATTGGAGCGCACTGCGGGTGAGCCCCTCACCCCCGAGGATGCCCGCATCATGTTGTGTGGCAACCCTGAGATGGTGACTCAGATGCGTGGACTGTTGCAAGACAAGGGTTTTGCGGCCAGCAGGCGCGGTAACCCAGGGACACTTGCGGTTGAAAACTACTGGTAAGCCGTGACAAGCGATAACCTCGTTGAACAGATTAATCAGCTTTTGCCACAGACACAATGCACCAAGTGTGGCTTTAGTGGTTGCAGACCCTATGCCCAAGCGATTGCAGAAGGATCAGCAGACATTAATCGCTGCCCCCCAGGCGGTGATGCCGGGGTTGTCAAGCTTGCACAACTGCTAGACAAACCCATTCTGCCAATCGATATTGAATGCGGCGAGCCTGGGCCTTTGCGCGTTGCCGTGATTGACGAACAACACTGCATTGGTTGCACACTTTGCATCCAGGCCTGCCCAGTTGATGCGATTGTTGGTGCCAACAAATACATGCACACAGTGCTGGCTGATTGGTGCACAGGCTGCGATCTTTGCCTGCCGCCCTGCCCTGTTGACTGCATTGAAATGGTGGAGGTGATTGACCAGCCAGCGTGGACGGTTGAGCGCGCTAACCTGGCACGCCAACGACACGACAATCGCCAGCAAAGGCTCAGCACCCCAGCCCAAGCAGCGTTCGCGCCGGTAGCCAGCGCTGCTGACAAAGAAGCCGCGGTCAAGGCTGCTTTGGCCCGCGCACGAGCCAGAAGAGGATAGAAGTGAACAAACAAAACCGCGAACGAATTTTTGCACGATTCGAAGCAGCCAACCCAAACCCGACCACCGAACTCGAATACGGCAACGTATTTCAACTGCTGATCGCAGTTATTTTGTCGGCACAGGCCACAGACAAGTCAGTCAACATCGCCACGCGTGAACTTTTCAAGAAACATGGCACGCCACAAAAGATGCTTGCCTTGGGCGTTGATGGCATCACCAATTACATTAAAACCATCGGACTGTTTCGCACCAAAGCCAAGAACGTCATTGCCACATGTCAGATCCTCATTGAGCAGCATGGCGGTGATGTACCCAGAGACCGAGATGCACTTGAAGCACTGCCAGGCGTGGGCCGCAAGACCGCTAACGTGGTCCTCAACACTGCCTTTGGCGAACCCACCATGGCGGTAGACACGCATATCTTTCGAGTCTCTAACCGCACTGGCATTGCGCCCGGCAAGACCGTGCTAGCGGTGGAAAAAGCCTTGCTTAAGTTTGTGCCCAAGCAATACCTCTTAAACGCCCATCATTGGCTGATCCTGCATGGTCGCTACGTCTGCTTAGCACGCACACCCAAATGCGATGTGTGTGGCATCGCTGATCTGTGTGACTACAAGCACAAGCGCCCAAAAGACAATAAGCCAAAGGACAAAAAACCAAACAGCAAACCCGCGAAAGCCACCAAACGGGCAACCAGATCCAGTAAAACAGCTAAAACCCACCAAACATCCAGAACAAAAGCAGCAGCCACACCAAAAGCGATACCAAAAGCAACATCAAAAACTTGACCAGCCTGACCTGCAACGAGGAGACCCAACATGGAATTCAGCATTTCACACTCGGCGCAGTCCGCCTTTTCGTATGATGGGCTGCGCGAGTACTTCGAGTATCGCGACCTTGGCATCAAAGACGCCACTGCTGACAAAGCGGTCATGCACGTGATTCGCGCACGTGAAGGTACCAACGCGACTGGCCAGTGGCACTATCACAACCTGCAACTGCAAATCGTCTATGTGCTCAAAGGCTGGGCAATATTTGAGTATGAGGGGCAAGGACAACACAAACTGGTCGCTGGCACATGTGTTCATCAGCCGCCTGGCATTCGTCACCGTGAAATCGCGCACTCGGAAGACCTTGAGTTACTCGAAATTGTTTTGCCCGGCGAGTTCGAGACATTGACGATCTAAAACCACTTCAGTCGGTCGACGAGCCCCAAGAACAAGACTGAAGCAAACCATTCAGTCCATTTGATACTTCATTGATAAGATGAATAGTTAGATTAGGCATTAATTAATACCTAATCGTCCCGTATAGTTTATGCATTAGCCAAACAATCAACCTTCAGGAATCCCTACAAATGAGTCAACCCATTGTCGTCGACCACCTGCGTGTAGCGTCGGAACTCAAATCCTTTATCGACAACGAGGCACTGCCTAGCACGGGCGTAGACCCGACTGCATTCTGGTCTGGCTTTAGCAGCCTTGTGACTGATTTGGCCCCCAAAAATGCGGCGTTACTCAAAAAGCGTGACGATTTGCAGTTGGCCATCGATGAATGGCACAAAAAGAACCCAGGGCCAATACTGGAGATGACCGCCTATCGTCAGTTTCTTGAGTCGATTGGCTACTTGGTCACACCACCCAAACAGGTTCAGGCCACCACCAGCAACGTCGACGATGAGTTGGCCATTCAAGCGGGACCGCAATTAGTGGTGCCAATCCTGAACGCTCGTTATGCGCTAAACGCGGCAAACGCCCGCTGGGGATCGCTCTACGATGCGTTATATGGCACCGATGCCATTTCGCAGGACAACGGGGCTGAGCGTGCTGGCGGTTACAACCCCGTTCGTGGCGCGAGGGTAATCGCATTTGCCCGTCAATTCTTAGATGATGCCGCACCGCTGAGTGCTGGCTCACATGCCCAAGCCACGGCCTATCGCGTCGATGGCGGCAAGTTGCATGTGACCCTTCAAGACGGTCAAACCGTTGGCCTGAAAAATCCGGCACAGTTCGTAGGCTATAACGGCGAAGCCGCTAGCCCGACCAACATTTTATTGGTGCACAATGGCTTGCACATCGACGTGGTGATTGACCGCAACACCGAGATTGGCCAATCCGATGCGGCCGGCGTCAGTGACGTGGTGGTTGAAGCCGCGCTTTCAACCATTCTTGATCTTGAAGACTCCGTGGCTGCCGTCGATGCCCAGGACAAAGTCGCAGGCTATCGCAACTGGCTTGGCATTCTCAAAGGCACGCTGACAGAGACCTTTCAGAAAGGTGGCCGCAGCATGACGCGCGCGCTCAACGCGGATCGCCAATACACCGGTGCTGATGGCAAGCCCGTGACGCTGCATGGCCGCTCGCTCATGTTTTTGCGCAACGTCGGCCACCTGATGACCAACCCAGCGGTGCACTACGATGCAGGCAACGGTGAGCTCAGGGAAATTCCCGAAGGGATCCTAGATGCTGTGGTAACCACATTGATTGCCATGCACGACCTCAAGGGCGGCGGCAAAGACGCAAAAGGCCAACAAATCCGCAATAGCCGCAAAGGCAGCGTTTACATCGTCAAACCAAAAATGCATGGCCCAGAAGAAGTGGCATTTGCCGCTGAGCTCTTTACTCGCGTTGAGAAAGTGCTTGGCTTGCCACAAGACACCGTCAAGTTGGGCATCATGGACGAAGAGCGTCGTACCAGCGTTAATTTAAAAGCTTGTATTGCCGCGGCATCTAGCCGTGTTGCATTCATCAATACAGGGTTTCTTGATCGTACGGGCGATGAGATGCACACCGCCATGCTTGCTGGCCCTATGATTCGCAAAGGTGACATGAAAGCTAGCGCATGGATCCAGGCATATGAGCGCAACAACGTGCTTGTGGGGCTGACCTGCGGCCTGCGCGGCAAGGCACAGATTGGCAAAGGCATGTGGGCCATGCCAGACCTGATGGCTGAAATGCTCAAGCAGAAAATTAGCCACCCCAAGGCGGGCGCAAACACGGCTTGGGTACCTAGCCCAACCGCGGCCACTTTGCATGCCCTGCACTACCATCAAGTCAGTGTGGCCGACATCCAGAAGGAGCTTGAGAAAACCCATGCCGATGACGTGCGCGAGGAAGTTCTCACTGGTTTGCTGACCGTGCCGGTTGCCACCGACACGAACTGGAGTGCCGAGCAAAAGCAGCAAGAGCTCGACAACAACATTCAAGGTATCCTGGGCTATGTGGTGCGCTGGATCGATCAGGGCGTGGGCTGCTCCAAGGTGCCTGACATCCATAACGTTGGGCTGATGGAAGACCGCGCCACGCTGCGCATTTCGAGCCAGCACGTGGCCAATTGGCTTCATCATGGCATCGTTTCAGAAGACCGGGTGCGCGAGACATTTGAGCGCATGGCCGCTGTTGTCGACCAACAAAACCACGGTGACCCGCTTTACAAACCCATGGCTGGTCATTTCGATACTTCCATGGCTTACCAAGCTGCTTGCGATCTGGTCTTCAAAGGCATGGCACAACCCAGCGGATACACAGAGCCGCTTCTGCACGCGTGGCGCCTAAAGGTCAAAGCACAATAAAGCCCCTTTCAAATTGACCAAGTAATCATAGGACCCCGCTGCATGCCCAAACGGCATGTAGCTGGGTCTTGGCTTTTATTACGAAAATGAATTAAGGAAATAGAAATATGTAGTTTACAGATCTATAGAGATCTCCCAGAATGGGTGGCTTCGATTCACCCGACTTTCTCGAGCAAGACCATGAAACAGCCCATCACGCACCACTTCTATCGCCTACTCGCAACCACCAGCCTGGCGCTAGCGGCCAGCAACCTCGTACTAGCCGCCGAGCCTTTGCTGGATGCCACAGCACTTGGCCAGATCGCCAGCGCCCCAGACGTCAAGGTTATCGATATTCGCCCACCCAAGGAGTACAACGAAGGCCACATCGTGGGTGCAGTTAACGCACCTTACGGCAAATGGCGTGGTCCCACCACCAACCCTGGTGAATTGCCGGCCTTAAACAAACTTACCGAACTCGTTCAGGGCATGGGTCTGACGCCTCAAACCCATGCGGTGATCGTCTCTAGCGGCGCCAACGACACCGACTTTGGTGCGGCAGCCCGGGTTTACTGGACTCTAAAAGTGTTGGGACTTGAGCACCTCTCGATTCTGAATGGCGGTCTCAAAGCCTGGAAGGCTGCCGGCCTTGGCCTTTCAACCGAACTACCCCAGGTTGCCAAGAGTGATTTCACCCCAAGCATCAATCAGAACCTTTTCATCAGCCAACAGCAACTAGCCAAAGACGCACAGTCCTCTCGCGCTGTGCTGATCGATGCCCGGCCGTCTGATTTCTTCAATGGCGAAACCCGTCACGTGGCAGCAAAGACGCCTGGCACACTGCCAGGTGCAGTCAATGTGGCGCACTCCGTGTGGTTCAAACCCGGCACCAGTCAGGTGTTGGATGCCGATCAAGCCAAATCAATTGCAGCCAAATTCAATCTCGCCAATACCGACAAAGAAGTCGTGTCGTTTTGCAATACAGGACATTGGGCAGCAACCAACTGGTTTGTGCTGTCTGAGTTAGTTGGCGACAAGGACGTCAAGATGTATGCAGGGTCCATGGTGGACTGGACGCAAGCATCAGACCCTTTGCCCATGGAGAACGTACCCGGACGCTTTAAGCAACTCGTCATCGACGCCAAACTCTGGTTTGAAGCACTGTAAATTCCGATGAAACGACTGCCTTTGGCCAGCCTGATGGCCGCCTTCTTCATGTTACTGCTATGGTCAGTCTCAGTGCGCCAAGCGCTGCTCTTTGCGATCGGTATTGGCATGGGGGCCGCGCTGGCTGGCGCAAGGTTTGGATTCACCACCGGCTGGCGGCAACTGATCGAGCATAAGGATCCGCGCGGCGTGACTGGTCAAATTGCACTACTGGCCGTCGCAGCCATTCTGGCCATGCCATTGCTGGCCAACTACACAGAATTGACCGCTGCATTGGGGCCGCCTAGCGTTAGCCTGATTGTCGGTGCATTCGTGTTTGGCTTAACGATGCAGATTGCCGATGGTTGTGGCTCGGGCACACTTTACAAAGCTGGGCTCGGCATCCCAATGAACATGGGCATCTTGCCGCTATTTGCCGCTGGCAGTTTTCTGGGGTCAGTTCACATCGGCGACTGGCTTTCACTGGGACAGACTGAACCGATTGGCTTGGTTAACTCGCTGGGCCTGGAAAAGGCACTGGCAGTAACCCTGATTGGGCTAATCGCTTTACTTGTCGCGGTGCGCCTATGGGTTGGCAAGGATAAGACATGGCTCGATTCCAAATGGCTCTGGGGCGCCTTGGCGCTGGCGTTGCTGGCTACGCTGAACCTCATTGTGGCTGGCCAGCCTTGGGGAGTGGTCTATGGTTTTGGGCTTTGGGCTGCAAAGATTGCACAGTCAGCGAACCTGTTTGATCCATCGGGTAACTTTTTCTGGGGTCAGGATGGCAATGCACAGATACTGGCCCAGACGGCTTTGCTTGACGTCACCTCAATCACCAACATTGGCATCCTGGCAGGTGCTTTATGGATTTCTGCCAAATCGTCGGGTAACACCACTGCGCTGACAAGACAACAGTGGGTCATTGGTCTGGTGGCGGGTTTTCTAATGGGCTACAGCTCAAGGCTTGCATTTGGCTGCAATATTGGCGCCATGCTCAGCGGTGTCTCCACGGGCAGCCTGCACGGCTGGATCTGGATGCCATTGGCGTTTGCTGGCACGTTGATCGGCGTGCGAGTGCGTCGCCACTACAGGTTTTAATCGGAGCAGACCATGCGCACTCAAACACCGCTGAAATGGCTCTTTTGGCTCTTACTGGTTTTGTTTCTATCTTGGGACTGGCTGGCAACGCCCGCTATCGACATGCGCAAAGAACCACCAGCCATTTCACTGGGGTCTGGCAAAGCGCCAGTCGCGGGTCATTGCGCGATCGCCAAATGAATCAAACTGGCTAGTCACAGCTTGCTTAAACACAGCTGGCAGTGACTTGCTGCCGTAAAAAAACAAGAGACCACCAACAAAAACCACAGACAAGAACAATATTCACGCCAGCGGGTTTTGTTGCTCGAGTGGGAGCAACAAACACCCGACCCCGCAAGCCATGCCAGTAGCCGATCAACACATCTCATTGGGCGACGTGCCCCTGGTGCTTGGTGGCACATTGCCGGCTGCGCACCTGACCTATGTGACTTTGGGCCAGTTAAATACGACCGCAGACAATGCCATTCTAATTTTGCATGGCTATACCTTGAGCCGATCGCTTTGTGCTCGAAGATGATCCAGGCAACGCCGAGGGCAGCTGGGGCCCATTGATTGGCCCTGGCAAAGCGATCGACACCAATCACTACTTTGTCATCGCGCCCAATGCGCTGGGCTCGAGCCACAGCAGCCCGGGGCCTGGCCAGATCAACCCTGAGACAGGGAAAAGATGGGGTCCACAGTTCCCGGCACTGACATTCGAGGACCAAGCCAATGCACAACACCATTTGCTTCAAACCCTTGGTGTTAGTAGGCCACACGCAGTCATTGGGCTCTCCATGGGTGGGTTTGGCGCCTTCCAGTGGGCTGTACAACACCCCGCCATGACGCGCAAAGTCATTGCTGTACTGAGCGCACCATGGGGGTCACTGAACCAGGCGGCGAGCCATCAAAGCGTGACCGTTGCATTGCAAACCAGCCCTGGCTGGCATGATGGCTGGTATGACGACCATCTGCCGCAGATGCAAAAGACCTTGGAACAGATCCGCCTAAAAACACTGGAACGTTATGGCGTGCCAGCCTGGCTTGCAACCGAATTCAGAGACGGCGATACAGTTCAGGCCAGGCTCACTGGGATGGCCACACACTGGGCCAAACGGTTTGACGCCAACGCCATGTTGGTGCTGCGCGAGGCCATCAACCGTTTTGATGTGCGCGAGCAACTCGGGCATGCACAAGCAGAGCTGATGTATGTGCTGTGCCGCACCGACGGGCTGTTTCCAACCACCATCGCCAACGAAACACTCCAACGCTGGGGAGCACAAACCGAGGCGCAATACAGCAATAAATATGTTGAAATCGATTCAGCTTATGGACACTTTGCCAGCAGCCTGGACTGGCATCAGTGGTTCGATGAACTGAAGGGTTTTTTAAACCAAACACGTTGCGAGTGACCGCGGGTCCGCACGCCAAGGAGACACACATGTCAGATAGTCCCACTACCCATGAGGACGATTTTCAAAGTGAACCTGTCACGCGCCTGCGTGAAGACTTGGCGCTTGCGTTACGGGCAGCCAGCTTTCACGGCCTGTCTGAGGGTGTTTGCAATCACTTCAGCGTTGAGCTGCCCGATGGCAGCGGGCGATTCCTGCTAAACCCGCGCGGACTTTTATGGGAAGAGGTTTACGCTGACGACATCGTGATGGTTGATGCCCAGGGACAGCAACTTGCCGGGCGCCATCCAGTCGAACCCACCGCGATGTACATCCACGCTGCCATTCATCAAATTGCTCGCAAGACTTGCGTGCTGCACACTCACATGCCGTACGCAACGGCGCTGACTTTGACTCGGGCAAGAACACTTGACACCACGTTGTCACAAAACGCCATGCGGTTTCATGGACGAACAGTTGTCGATCATCAGTAGCATAGTAAGTCTATCCTTTTGATTCTTCTATGCGATACCGACAGCTACTAGGGAAGGTCTGAATAAGTCAGGTTAAAGCGGAATTTTCCGCGCTCTCAATTTTTTGCTTAAGCAATGTTTACTTTTTTGGTCAATTTGGACAGATATTCAGGCATTTCTGCCCGTTTAGCACCCCGATTCGGGGTGCTGCGCCCTTTTTGGGCGCACCTATCCTGTCGGCCTCAACTTACTTCTCACCAACCACACGTTACTCAACGCAAAGAGCGTCACGATTTGTGCGGTGTTTTTGACAAGTCCTCTGTAGCGAGTCTTGCGATAGCCAAACTGG
>CAMCOS010000047.1 GCA_945876565.1 Lautropia mirabilis
AAAATCCGGCCCAAAAAACCAGCGGAACATCTCATAGGGGTCGCGACCACCATGAGCGCCACCAGCCTCATTGACCGTGGCTGTGGTACGAATGTTGACCACCGCCGGCTCTGCTTTTTCAACAATAGACGTGAAATCCGGTAACCCAACCGTGTTTGCCTTAACTGGGGCAGATAACTGAAACGCAAACAAAGCGATCAAGGCAAACAACATCATTTGCCAGCGCGCTTTCTGAGAAACCGATTGCATGGTTTGGTAAGAATTTATCGTTGTGACACGACTGTACATATTTGACTCCGTGTTTAACATCGCTTGCATTTTATTTGTCTTTAACGCGTGTGCAACACACCCGTCTGAACGATCGAGTCGGCAAGTTGACGTACCGTGGCAGCAGGCACTTCCCCGGCAACCATCACCCAGAACGAGTCGTGACGCTTGCCGTAGAGATTAACTGCACCGGACCGAATAGCGCCGATCATCTGATGTTGAGACAAGTTTTCTTGATAAGGTTCAATAAAAATTGAGATGGTTGCCAAACCGTCTGTCAAAATAAGCTGACTAACTTGTCTGCCATCTTGAAACTGCCGCTCAATTTCAACCACAGGTCGGTACCCCGGTGGCTCGCGGTAAAACCACCCCAGTGACTTCAGGTCGATATTGTTGTGTTGGCGCTCAACCAGACGCCAGTCATCTGTTACCCAAGCGGGCTGCAAGTCCTCATCGGTGATGGGTTGACCAATTTGCAGCTGCGTAAAGGCAATATGTTCAAGCACAGAACCCTGTTCGTCTTGCATCTGCGCCTCAAGCAACAAGCCCGTGCGCTCATCAACGCACAACTCGTAACGAGACCGATGGTTATCCTTGGGCACAATGCTAATGCGCTGACAGTGACGCCCGGCCACACGCGCCTTGCCTGATTCTGTCGAAATCTCGTAATGCTTGCCTAACTCTTGGACAGAGGCCATCAACAGCGCAGGAAAACGCTCTTGCTGCTGCTGCTCAGAGACAATCAATTTGCGCTCAGGTATCAAGCACTGTACGCGATCGTTGTGCCTTAAGTACTCGCGTGGACTGTCGCTGAGCACCTCTAAGCGCTCAAGCTCTTGACCGTCCTCAAAACGGTGCGTCACACGAAACGAGCGCATCTGGCCATTGCGCTGATGCGCAAAAATTCCTTGATAGTTTTGAGTTTTGGCTGCGTTCTGGACTTTTTTCAATAACTCCGGCCCGCTCAGCGTTTGGCTTGGCGCCTGTGCCAAAGCTACCGTCGCCGCCATCAGAAACACTGTTGTTGCCAAGACGAACTGAGCGATGGGTCTGACCGAAACCAACATCAGTCAGCCCCGGCGGTAAACGCAACCTGGCGCACTGCAATTGGCCCGGCCAGTTGTCGATGTGCCGAAACATAATCCGCCTCAGGCCGTGCGTCATCGAGCGCAGCAGTGCCGCGACTGGCCGGTGCTGTGTCGACCACCGCCATGGTTTGCTGAGCACCTTGCTCAAGACCAAACAAAGGCTGCGCAACCCAAATGACCGAGGCCACAGCGGTGGCTACGGCCAAACCTGGCCATGCCTGCAACGCCTGGCGCCAGCGGGCAACTGGCGGGCGTGCCGCTTTTGTCGCTCGCACAGTCTGGCCATGCACCGACTCACGAGACAGGGCTGCCGACATGCGCACTGAAAACGCCGATCTCACTGGCACCAAGGCGCTTGGTTCTCGCATGGCATCTCCAATGAGGTGGTAGGTGGTCCAACTATGTCGAATCTGAACCGAACACAAATCAACATCAGTTAAATCGCTCTCACCGTCCATAAAAGCAGACAGTGTCTGTTCCGACTGCATCCGTGCCACAAGCGCATCCTCGGGCCACGTATGGTCTTTCTCAGTAGGTATCATCTCTCACGTCCTCACCAGCGTCTGTCACCGTGGGTATCCAATATTGGGCGCAGTCTGGCAGCAATCGCCTCCCGCGCTCTAAAAATCCTCGATCGAACTGTTCCAATTGGACAGTCCATCGTTTGGGCAATTTCCTCGTAACTCAAACCGTCGATCTCTCGCAAGACGATGGCCGTGCGCAACTCTGCCGGCAACTGCTCAATCGCAGCATTGACGGTTCTGGCAATTTCGTGGCTAGCCAGCACCGACTCCGGCGTATTGTTGTCTGTTAGGTTGTCAATTTCATCAAAAGTTTCACCGTCCTCGCTCTGATTTAAGCTCGGGGTGCTAGGACGACGGCCTTGCGCGGCCATCCAATTGCGCGCGGTGTTAATGGCGATGCGATAAAGCCATGTATAAAAAGCACTTTCCCCACGAAACTGGGGCAATGCCCGATAGGCCTTGATAAAGGCCTCTTGCATCACATCATCAATATCTGATTGGTCACGAAGCATGCGTGATAGCAAGCGCTGGATCTTGCGCTGATACTTCAGCACCAGCAGGTCAAATGCTTTTTTGTCGCCCTGCTGCACCTGAGCAACCAGCTTGGCATCCACCTCGCGCTCAGTCATGCGAACCTCTGGCATGCCAATACGCCAAAGCGCAGGCTTTCCTAAACCTCTCTTTCCCCAGTGTCGATTCCCACAGCGTGAACGTAATCGGCACAGAGGCATCTAGCCTAACATCCATGGCTGCTGACTGCTCTGGCTGTAACGTCAAGCTCAATGCGCCCCAATAGCGCCCGATCGCCGTGATGCGCATAAGAACCGGTTGATGGTTATTTTCAAAGGTGGCTAGCACTGACTGGCGGCTAAGACCAACACTTGAGACTGCTCCCTCGCTTACCAGCCATGAACCCCCGCGGATTCGCAGCAACCAGGCAACCGGTAGCACCAAAACAAAAGCCGTCAGATGCAATGCCTCGACGGGAAACGCCCAAAACACATTCACAATTGATTGAATCAGTACAGCAAATGCAGCCGATATCAAAACCGCTTGCATCAAACAAACGGTTCGGGGTGTGGCGTCTGAGCGCCATTGCGCAGCGTCAGCGAGGTTGATATCGCTTTGCATTAAACCCGTCGTACGACCATTGAACCATTGGTGCCACCGAACCCGAACGAATTCGACAATGCCACGTCGATCTGCATGGGACGGGCCTGGTTGGCGCAATAATCCAGATCGCATTCGGGATCTTGATTGAAGATATTGATGGTAGGTGGGGACACTTGGTGATGCACCGCGAGCGTCGTAAATACAGCCTCAATGCCACCCGCCGCACCGAGCAAGTGACCGGTCATTGACTTGGTCGAATTGACCACGAGTTTTTTGGCGTGATCACCAAACGCGAGCTTTAAGGCAAGCGTCTCATTCTTGTCACCCAACGGCGTCGATGTTCCATGCGCATTGACATAACTGACTTGATCCGGGTTGATGCCACCGTTTCTAAGTGCTGCCAATATCCCGCGTCGAGGGCCATCCTGATCAGGGGCAGTAATGTGGTGAGCATCTGAACTCACACCATATCCAGCCAACTCAGCATAGATCTTGGCACCACGCTTTTTGGCGTGCTCATACTCCTCAAGCACCATCACACCAGCACCCTCACCAAGCACAAAACCATCACGGTCAACATCCCAAGGCCGCGACGCAGTCCCGGGGTCATCGTTGCGCGTGGACAAGGCGCGCATGGCAGCAAATCCACCAATGCCCAATGGCGTCACTGTCGATTCGGTACCACCGGCTAGCATCACATCCGCATCACCGTACTCAATCAAACGCCCCGCGTCACCGATCGAGTGCAAGCCGGTGGTGCAAGCCGACACCACCGCGTAAGAAGGACCCTTGAGCCCGAGCATGATTGACAGTTGACCAGAGACCAGGTTAATCAATGAGGCGGGCACAAAAAAAGGCGAAATTCGGCGAGCACCACGCTCGAGGTAGTCTTTTTGGGTTTCCTCGATACGTTGCAGGCCACCAATGCCAGACCCAACAATCACCCCAAACCGCTCAGCGCTGACGTCATTGACTTCCAAGCCAGCGTCTTTCCAGGCCTGAACACCCGCCGCAATACCGTAGTGGATGAACGTATCCATCTGACGGGCTTCTTTGGCTGGCATATAGGCGGTCACGTCAAAGTCTTTGACTTCACCCGCTATGTGAGAATTCATCTCCGAGGGGTCAAACCGGCTAATACGGCCAATCCCACCACGCCCATTGACAATGTTGTCCCAGGCTGTGGCAATGTCATTGCCCACAGGGCTAACGATACCCAGGCCAGTGATCACTACTCGTCTTTTCAAGAGTTGCTCCTGATGATTGACAACAAAAGCGGTCGAGTCCACTAGCGTGAGCGGCTGGACATTGACCTGACCACCCGCACCCTAGTTTCCCGACCGCCGAGGCCGCACGCGCACTGGCATACGACCTCCAGACACTGCCGAACTAAGTTCGACGCGATTACTTCGAATTGGATTCGATGTAATCGATGGCCTGCTTGACCGTGGTGATCTTCTCGGCTTCCTCGTCGGGAATCTCCGTCTCGAACTCGTCTTCGAGCGCCATGACCAGCTCAACCATGTCGAGCGAGTCTGCGCCCAAGTCGTCAAGAAATGAGGATTCGTTCTTGATCTCGGCTTCGTTAACGCCAAGTTGTTCAGCGACGATTTTCTTGACGCGCTGTTCGATGCTTTCCATTCAAATCTCCAGTGAGAAAAAAACCTTGTGAATTATAGCCAAGCCAAGCCCAAAAGGGGCTTAAGACATGTACATACCCCCGTTGACGTGCAAGGTCGTACCCGTAATGTACTCTGCTTGATCAGAGGCCAAAAATGCAACTGCGTAAGCAATATCGGCTGGCGCCCCTAGTCTACCAAGAGGAATCTGCCCCAGAAGCCCCGCCGTTTGGTCTGCCGACAGCGCCCTTGTCATGTCGGTTTCAATAAAACCTGGCGCCACACAATTGACCGTAATGTTGCGGCTGCCAAGCTCCCTGGCCATTGCCCGGGTCATGCCAGCCACACCTGCTTTTGCAGCCGCATAGTTGGCTTGCCCCGCGTTACCGCTAGAGCCAACCACGGATGTGATATTGATGATTCGACCGTTGCGCGCTTTCATCATGGGCTTCATGACCGCCCGACACAACTGAAACACGCTGGTCAAATTGGTTTGCAACACCGCATCCCAATCCTCATCTTTCATTCGCATGGCAAGCATATCCCGGGTAATGCCAGCGTTATTCACCAAAATCTGAGGCCCACCCTCTTTGGTCAGTTCATCAACCACGGCCGTGATGCAAGCGGGGTCATCAACATTCAGAACGATGCCACGCCCACCCTGACTAGCGAGCATGTCAGTGATCCCTTGCGCACCGCTCTCGCTGGTGGCCGTGCCAACCACGATTGCCCCTCGGGCAGCCAACTCTAGGGCAATCGCCTTGCCAATGCCTCGACTCGCGCCTGTCACCAATGCCACTTTATCTTTCAGTTCCATCTCTTTTCCACTCATTCGTTCCGGGCCAGTGCTTTACTTACGAGACTTTACCGCATCTAGCGCGGCTTGCATTGATGTCGGATCCGCCACAGACAGGCCAGTCAACTCTGGTGCAATGCGTTTGACCAAACCACTGAGCACTTTGCCCGGCCCACATTCAATCACGTGGGTGACCCCCTGACTGGCCATCGCTTGGATTGTCTGCACCCAACGCACGGGATGCCACGCCTGATCCACGAGCGCCTGGCGAATCGCTGCTGACTCGCGATGCACTTGGACGTCGACGTTGTGAATGACTGCAACCGTCGGCACCTTCAAATCAATCTTAGCGATCGCCTCAGACAAGACAGCCGCAGCAGGCTTAAGCAAGCTCGAATGAAACGGCGCCGACACTGGCAACAAGACAGCTCGTTTGGCACCGGCTGCCTTGGCATTTTCCATGGCACGCTCAACCGCAGCTTTGTGACCAGCAATCACGACCTGCGCTGGCGCATTGAAATTAACCGCTTCCACCACGTCTGACTGCTCAGCCTTCTGGCACGCTGCAATCACGGCATCATCCTCCAAGCCCAGAATGGCAGCCATGGCTCCAGTCCCAACTGGCACAGCCACCTGCATCGCATCGGCACGAACTCGAACCAAGCGAACTGCATCAGCAAGCTCTAGCGCACCAGCAGCGGTCAACGCCGCATACTCACCCAAGCTGTGACCAGCCATCACGACTGGCTCGGGTCCGCCCGCAGCCCGCCAGGCTGCGTGCATCGCAAGCGAGGCGGCGAGCATCGCCGGCTGCGTGTTGGTCGTCAAATTCAACTGCTCGGCTGGGCCGTGGGCAATCAGGGCGCCGAGATCTTCGCCCAGTGCTGTATTGGCCTGCGCAATGACCTCTTGGACTGCCTGATTATCCGACCATACATCCAGCATGCCGACCGACTGGGAGCCCTGACCCGGGAACACAAATGCAAACTTCATGTTTGTTTCACCTATACACAAATTTAAATGCGGGCAACCACCGAGCCCCAGGTAAAGCCACCCCCCACGCCTTGCATCAAGATCTCGTGGCCAGGCTTGATACGCCCGTCACGATGCGCTTGATCTAGCGCCAACGGCACGCTGGCGGCAGAGGTATTGGCGTGTCGGTCAACTGTCACCACCAGTTTGTCCGTGCTGCAGCCCAATTTTTTGGCCAAGAAGGTCAATATGCGAAGGTTGGCCTGATGCGGAATCAGCCAATCAATATCCTGCAGTGTCAGTCCGGCTTCAGCCACTGTGTCGCGTGCAGACTTCTCTAAGACCGAGACCGCCTGCTTAAACACCGCTTGGCCGTCCATGCGCAAGAAGGGATCGCCAGTTACCTGCCCGTGCGCCACGTTGCCCGGCACACACAGAATACCAGTCAGGCTGCCATCGGCATGTAACTGGGCCGCACGTATACCGGGCTCGTCAGAGGCTGCAAGCACCACGGCCCCGGCCCCATCACCAAATAACACACAGGTTCCCCTGTCTTGCCAATCCAGAATCCTAGAAAACACTTCCGCCCCGATCACCAGCGCACACTTTGCCCTGCCAGCCCGAATGAAGCTATCCGCGATGGTTAACGCATACACAAAGCCGCTACAGACGGCCTGCACATCAAATGCCGCAGCTCCATGATTACCGAGCTTTGCCTGCACCATACAAGCCGTACTTGGAAACACATAGTCTGGTGTTGAGGTTGCCAAAATAATCAGGTCAACGTCGGCCGAGCTCTTGCCAGCGCTCTCTAATGCGTGCTGTGCAGCATGCGTGGCGAGATCGCTGGTTTTAGTATTGTCATTGGCCAGATGTCTTTGCCGAATGCCGGTGCGCGAGACAATCCACTCGTCTGATGTCTCGATGCCCTGTTTGGCCAATCGAATCGCCAATTCCTCGTTACTAACCACATCCTCAGGCAGATAACTGCCTGTACCAATGATTCGGGAGTACCGCGCAGAAGCTGTCATGACATCCTCATATGGCTAGTGCCATTTACTTCGGGGCAACCTGGTGACTGGTAAGCTCAACGACTGCGTGCGCAATACGCTCGAGCACGCCGGCTTGGACTGCGTCGTGAGCACGCTGCAAAGCATGTCTGAAGGCATAGTCATCGGCTGAGCCATGGCTCTTGAACACAATACCGCGCAAACCCAAGAGAGCGGCGCCGTTATAGCGCCGATTGTCCACCCGACGCCTAAAACGGTTCAGCACGGGCCTAACCACCAGTCCCGCTAATTTAGTGAGCGTACTACGGTAAAACTCCTCGCGAATCATACTGCCAAGCATGTGCGCCAGTCCTTCAACAGACTTCAGCACCACATTACCGACAAACCCATCACAGACCACTACATCAACAGTGCCCTTAAAAATATCGTTGCCTTCCACGTTGCCATGGAAATTCAATGGGCTGCTGCGCAACAACTCGGCGGCGTGCTTGACCACATCGTTGCCCTTGATGATTTCTTCACCAATATTGAGTAGACCCACCGAAGGCAGCGGCCCAGTGTGTGACACCTGCGCCAAAGCCGTGCCCATGATGGCAAACTGCAATAAATGCTCAGCGGTGCAATCCACGTTGGCGCCAAGATCCAGCATGGTGGTGGAACCACCTTTTTGGTTTGGCATGGCAGTCGCAATGGCAGGCCTATCAATGCCGTCCAGGGTTTTAAGGACATACCGAGAGATCGCCATCAAGGCGCCAGTATTGCCAGCCGAGACACAGGCTTGAGCTTCACCGGATTTAACTGCCTCAATGGCCACCCGCATTGACGAGTCTTTCTTGCGACGCAAGGCAACCTCAATTGGGTCATCCATGGCGACCACTTCGCTGGCATGCCGGATTTCGAGGCGAGCACGGTCCAAACCGGGGAATCGTGGCAAG
This sequence comes from Lautropia mirabilis, assembly GCA_945876565.1. Lineage (GTDB taxonomy): Bacteria > Pseudomonadota > Gammaproteobacteria > Burkholderiales > Burkholderiaceae_B > Algicoccus. The sequence goes on from CAMCOS010000047.1 coordinate 8,325, forward strand.
TAATCGATCAAGGCTTTCTTGATGTGAGCAGACTCCCCGACTAGCAACAAAGTTGCTTGCGGGTTGCGTTCAATGAAAGCTAGCGCTGCAGGAATGGTCGCCGGGATTCCAACGTCACCACCCATACAGTCAACGGCTATGCGGACAGGCTTGGTCACGAAGCACGAACGGAACGCGAAAGCATTCCGCTATCAACTGATCGTGATTTATTCGTCTGACTTCGTCTTCAGAACCTTGCGACCACGGTAAAAGCCGTTCGGGCTGATGTGGTGACGCAGATGCAACTCACCCGTGTTGGGTTCGATGGCAGTGTTCGGGGTACCCAAAAAGTCGTGCGAACGATGCATGCCACGCTTGGACGGGGATTTTTTGTTTTGCTGGACAGCCATGATGACTCCTAATAATGATCAGGATTGTACGACAATCCGATTAGTTATAAACCACACTTGTGACTCAACACCTATTTTGAGTCACGCTTCAAATTTTCGAGAACCTTAAACGGAGATTCTCGTTTGACAACCGCAACCGGATCGGCGTGCATCGATGCTGCCGACTCACAGGAATCGTGCTTCGGAACGTATGGAATCGCCAAAATCAACTGATCCTCAACGATCGCCAGCAAGCTAACAGGGCCAATAGCCACCAGCGGTTCAGACGCCAGCGGATCGGCTTCGCTTTCAACCTGAGCGGCATTTGCTTTGGATTCGTCGGCAAACAGCTCGAACTCAACCGTTTCATCCACCACATAGGCCATCTGGGCCATACACCGCTGGCAGATCAGCATAACCACAGCCTGCACTTTCAACCAGACATGAGGCCGTCGGCCTGCTTGGCTCGAGCCGCGAAACTCAAACCAGACAACACCGCTCTCATTGCCCCCCATGTCAGCGACACTTTGAACAAGAGCCTGTTTTGGCAAATCCTGCACCAAACGGGTCATTCTGGTGATCGGCACAACACCACACACCGAATCATTCTGCTTGGCTAGCGCCCACAAATCAGTGTGCCTTGGAACACCGAAGTGCTCTGCACAGCGATCCCGCCACTCTTGATTTGAAGTTGGCAAACTGACCATTTGAGCAAATTCCCAAGTTAACTCGCCAAGAGTAGCAAAGCCCGCTATCATACCGTGAAATCCTTTGTGAATACAACTGGTTGCAACGTGTGTCAGCCCTAGTACCTCCTCGTTTGATTTTGGCTTCGACCTCGCCCTACCGGCGCGAAATGCTTTCTAGGCTAAACATTGCTTTTGAAACACGTAGCCCGGACGTTGACGAGACCCCTCTGGCTGGTGAGACGCCCTTGGCTCTGGCTCGACGACTCGCGTTAGAAAAAGCAAAAGCAGTCGCCAAGAATGCCCCCTGGGCCGTGGTCATTGGTGCAGATCAAGTACTTGACTGCCATGGGCAAATACTTGGCAAGCCGGGCAGCCTTGAGCTTGCGCGCGAACAACTGAAGATGCTCAGCGGCCAAACGGTGGTCTTTCATAGCGCTTTTGCTGTAATAACCCCAAAGGGATCGCATGTCCGCGTTTGTCCCTGCGAGGCCACATTTCGGCACCTTTCTGGGGCTCAGATTGACCGCTATCTGACCATCGAGCAGCCTCTAGACACGGCAGGCAGCGCCAAGGCCGAGGGGTTGGGCATTGCCTTACTGACAGCGTTAAAGAGCGACGATCCCACTGCCATCATCGGACTGCCCTTAATCGAGCTAACACGCTCACTGGTACTCGCAGGCCTAGACCCCTTAGATCCATCTAATGACCATGCCTGATATTCATTCGAAAAATCTCGGTATATTGCACCTGATCCCGGTTGGCCTGTCCGACTGCCCCATTGACAATTGGTTACCCGCAAACGTCCAGCGACAAGCCGGCGTTTTGCCGCAGTACATCGCCGAGAACGCCAAGACAGCAAGGGCTTTCTTGAAGCTAGTTGAGCTCGAGCGACCCATCCAGGACATCGGAATCCAGGTGCTGACGCAAAAAACCGATGACCAGACAATCCTTCAGTGGCTCGCGCCTCTGAAATCCGGCCAACCCATCGGGCTCGTCTCCGAGGCGGGTTGCCCTGCCGTGGCTGACCCCGGTGCGAGAGTGGTGGCGCTCGCGCATGAGCTTGGCGCCCCCGTCAAGCCATGGGTGGGACCTAGCTCGATTGTGCTGGGTCTCATGGCAAGTGGGCTTGATGGCCAACGGTTTGCGTTTCATGGCTACGCACCGGTTAAACCCGAGGATCGTGCGCGGCAACTCAAGCAGTGGGAACAACTGTCTGCGCGCCTGTCTCAAACTCAAATTTTGATCGAAACGCCATATCGCAACATCGCGATGTTAGAAAGCATGCTCCAAACCCTGAGCGCCAAGACACGCCTTTGCGTGGCTCGCGATGTCACCGGCGATCAGGAGTGGGTGCAAACCATGACGATCGCACAATGGAAGCAAGCGCCCGAGCCTGAACTCGCTGGCTTGCCCACACTGTTCCTGTTTCAGGCTTGAGACCGTCTGAGTCGACGCCAAAGGCGCCAAGCCAACAAAGCAGCGACTGCTGTGCCGTAGATGCCTACCTCGATGAAGTCGTTCTTTCCAGCCTTGTGCAGCCAGTAATGAAGGATGGCAAGCACAGCAACCAGGTAAATCCAATTATGCAGAGCTTTCCAATGCTTTCCCATTGCCTTCATGGCACGCTGATTTGATGTCAACGTCATGGCCAGCATCAATAAAAATGCCGCCACACCAACAGACACAAATGGTCGCTCAATCACATCGGTAACCATCTCGAGTGCAGCAAAGTCATGCTCCCACATGGCCCAAGCCACTAGGTGCAGACTTGCATAAAAGAATGTGAATAAGCCACACATGCGTCGCAATCGGATCAGTGCAGGCTGGTCTAGCCAGTCACGCAACGGTGACACCAGCAAAGTGGCAATTAAACAAATCAGCGTCCACGTCCCTGAGGACCGAGTCAAAAACTCCGCGGGATTGACAGTCAACTCGTTTTGCCAACCCAGATAAAACCAACGCAACAAAGGATAAAGCCCCGCCAAAAATAGCCAGGGCTTTATCAAGGCAATCTGACTAGAAGAAATCTTCGTCACTTCAATAAAACTTGGCCATATCCATGCCACTGTAGAGCGATGCAACCTGCTCCTCGTAGCCATTGAACATGAGCGTTGGCCTGCGCGGCGCAAATAAACCACCTTCACCGATACGACGTTCTGTGGCTTGACTCCAGCGTGGGTGACGCACATTCGGATTCACGTTGGAATAAAAACCGTACTCTTTTGGTGCTGAGTGCATCCAGCTTGAAGTCGGCTGCTCTTCAGTTACTCGAATCGTGACAATTGATTTGGCCGATTTAAACCCATATTTCCAGGGCACAACAATTCGAACGGGCGCACCGTTCTGGTTGGGCAGAACCTCGCCGTACATGCCGAAGGTCAACAGTGTCAGTGGGTGCATGGCCTCATCCATGCGCAAGCCCTCGCGATAAGGCCAGTCAATCACCGAAGAACTCAAACCGCGCATCACGTCGGGTTGCATGTCAGTGACAAACTCCACATACTTGGCATTGGCTGTGGGTTGCACTTTGTTTAACAACACTGATAGCGGATAGCCGATCCAAGGAATCACCATCGACCAGCCTTCTACGCACCGCATCCGGTATATGCGTTCCTGCATGGGCTCAAGCCCTAGCAAGTCCTCTATGCCCAATACACCCGGCTTGGCCACTTCTCCCTCAACATTCACGCTCCATGGCGAAACCTTCATCTGCCCGGCATAGCGCTCAGGGTCAGCCTTGTCCATGCCGAACTCATAGAAATTGTTATAGGTGGTCGCCTGAACATACTCGGTTATTTTTTCAACCGACATGAATGCTGGGTTAGGCGTAGCGGGCAAGGCCGCTGAAGTGGTGGCTTGTGCATTGGAGTGCGCAAAAGGAGAAGCCAGCCCACCAGCAACCAAGGCACTGGCTCCCATGAAGCGACGCCTCTCGTGCCAGACCTCTTTGGGCGTGATTTCAGAAGGTGCCGGCTTGGGGTAACGATAGTTGCCCATAAAAAACTCCCCTACTTGATGCCACGCAAGCGTGGTGTTAGCCAGTCGTACATGTCAGCCACCGAGCTCACGATGCCTTGGTGCGGGTGCGCCAGCAAGTCAGCAACCGGGTGCGCGCCATAACTCACGCCAAGGCCGTGCACCCCTGCGTTGGCAGCCATCAGAAGATCGTGCGATGTGTCACCAATCATGACAACGGCCTGCGCGCTGGTTGCCACATCATCCATAATTTCAAAAAGCATGCGTGGATCGGGCTTGCCATGCGTCTCATCGGCGCACCGTGTCACAGCAAAATAATGCCCTATCCCCGTGGCCTCAAAGGCTCGATTCAAGCCAACACGACTCTTTCCAGTAGCCACCGCCAGCGTGACACCTTGCGCAATTAAGGTCTCCAACATCGGTATGACACCATCAAAGAGCCGCAGTTCCGCATCCCGGCTTAAATAGTGATGCCGATAGCGATCAAGGTATCGTTCGCGGTCCCGCTCGTTCATGCAAGGCGCAAGGTGCTCAAGCGCCTTGTCCAATGACAGGCCGATCACCCATGCCGCTGCACGATCGTCTGGCACCTCAAACCCCATGTCCTGGCTCGCGGCCTGGATCGCACGCACAATATCACCGGTCGAGTCCATTAAGGTCCCGTCCCAGTCAAACACCACTAGCTCATATTGACTCATTCCTTGCTTTCTATCCTTAGGCTCGATTGGAAGTCAAGCGTTTGCATCAGGTGGTCAAACGCAGCGGGCATTGACGCCTCCAAATATAGCGCCTGACCTGACAGCGGGTGCTCAAACTCCAGCCGATGCGCATGCAAATACATGCGCTTGACACCCAGTCTCTTCCAATTGGCTAGCTGATCATCATCACCATACTTGGTGTCGCCCAAAATTGGGTGACCAATCGAGGTCAAATGAACCCTGATCTGATGGGTTCGCCCGGTTCGCAATTCGGCGTTCACCAGCGAATAAGCCGTCAAACGACGAAGGCAAGTCACAATGGTATGTGCCGATTGGCCCTCAGCATCGACGCGCACGCGCCGCTCACCACTGGCGGTTAACCATTTAATCAAGGGTGCCTTGATATGCTGCCGATCATTGGCCACCCTGCCCTGGACTAGCGCCAAGTAATGCTTACTAACGCCGCCTTCACGCATCATCGCGTGCAGTTTGACAAGCGCGCTGCGCCGCTTAGCCAACATTAACAAGCCAGACGTGTCGCGATCAAGTCGATGCACGAGCTCCAAAAACTTGAACTCCGGGTGTGCGGCACGCAAAGACTCAATAACGCCGTGTGAAACACCACTGCCACCATGCACCGCAACACCAGCCGGTTTGTTGATCACCAGGATCGCATCATCCTCGTAGACAATATCGAATGATTTGCTAGGCGCGAGCGAACGCACAGTCACGGCCACCCGGATCGGCGGCACGCGCACCACATCACCAATCTGCAAGCGGTAGTCAACTTGGCAACGCCCACGATTGACGCGCACTTGCCCATCCCTGACCGCTTTGTACAAGTGACTCTTAGGAACACCTTTGCACAGCCGGATCAGGAAGTTATCAAGCCGTTGGCCCTCGCTGGCCTCGGTCACCTCAACGAACCGAACCTTGACCCGAGAGTCACTTACCGCTTCGCGATCGATCAAATCGGGCATATAATAGGTCTAGCCTAAAAAGGTCTGAAAAATCAGGTAGATGTTTAGAAGCGCCAACTGTTGGTCGCCTCCATCGCCGAGTGCCATTGTAACTACAGCACATTCAGACCCGATGGCGACCGGATGGCCATGCGAATTGCTGGCCGTAGATGACGAAACGAATCGCAATAAGAAACTGTCAAATTTTCCGCATCAGGCTGTCTTTAAGTCTGATGTTGTCAGCGTTAGAGAACAATTGGTAATCCTTTGAATTCACAACGTAACTGGCTTTTTAGCGGAACTTCAAACCCAACATTGGGTTTGACTGCCTGACGGGTGACAGCCCGCGCTACAGGCGGGCATTTTTGCGTCTCATGGAAGTCTGCTCCGGCGCGCCTTAGGCAGCGTGGCTCATTGCTGCGCCAACCTACGGAGAGTATGAATGAAACGCATGCTGTTTAACGCGACGCACCAAGAGGAACTGCGTGTTGCCATTGTTGATGGCCAAAAACTCCTCGATCTTGACATCGAGACCGCCGGACGTGAACAACGCAAAGGCAATATCTACAAAGGCGTCATCACCCGAATCGAACCCGGCCTTGAGGCCTGCTTTGTTAATTACGGCGAAGACCGCCATGGATTTTTGCCCTTCAAGGAAGTCGCACGCGCTTACTTCAAAGAAGGTGTGGACGTTCGTACGGCTCGCATTCAAGACGCCTTGCGCGAGGGTCAAGAACTCATCGTCCAAGTTGAGAAGGAAGAACGCGGCAATAAGGGCGCTGCTCTAACCACCTTCATTTCACTGGCTGGCCGTTATCTGGTGCTCATGCCCAACAACCCCCGCGGTGGTGGTGTTTCGCGCCGTGTCGAGGGCGAAGAGCGTCAGGAACTGCGCGAAGCCATGGATCAACTGAATGTGCCTCAGGGCATGAGCATCATCGCCCGCACCGCTGGCATTGGCCGCTCTGTTGAAGAGTTGCAATGGGATCTGTCCTATTTGATGCAGCTCTGGAGCGCAATCGACGGGGCTGCTCAGTCTAACCAAGCACCTATTCTGATTTATCTCGAGTCCAGTCTGGTAATCCGCGCCATCCGCGACTACTTCTCACCGGATATCGGTGAAATCTTGATCGACACGGATGACATCGCTGACCAGGCCACCGCTTTCATGAGCGTGGTGATGCCTGACAACGTGCAACGCGTCAAGCGCTACCGCGACGATGTGCCGTTATTCTCGCGTTTCCAGATTGAGCACCAAATCGAAACTGCGTACTCGCGTCAGGTAGACCTGCCTTCCGGTGGTTCTATCGTGATTGACCACACCGAAGCACTCGTGGCAATCGACGTCAACTCGGCGCGCTCCACGCGTGGCGCTGACATTGAAGAGACTGCCACTCGCACCAACCTCGAAGCCGCTGAAGAGGCCGCACGTCAACTGCGATTACGTGACCTTGGTGGCCTTATCGTGATCGACTTTATCGACATGGAAGAGCCGCGTAACCAGCGTGCAGTCGAGCAGCGTCTACGGGATGCACTGCACGTCGATCGCGCCCGGGTGCAGATGGGGAAAATTTCACGCTTCGGGCTCGTGGAGCTCTCAAGACAGCGCCTGCGTCCGGCGCTAAGCGAAGGCTCACACATCACCTGCCCGCGTTGTAATGGCACTGGTGTGATCCGCGATGCTGAATCAAGTGCACTGCACGTTCTGCGGTTGCTTCAAGAGGAGGCCATGAAAGAAAACACCGCCGCCGTGCATGCGCAGGTGCCGGTTGAAGTGGCCACGTTCCTTTTAAACGAAAAGCGCACCGACATCACCAAGATGGAAGCCCGCTTAAAAATCAACTTGATGCTAATCCCGAACAAGCATCTGGAAACACCACACCACATCATCGAGCGCCTGCGCCACGACGATCCGCGACTAGAAGATACCAAGGCGAGCTTCGAGATGCTCGAAGCACCTGCCTCGGTTGACTTGAGCCCCACCCGCAAAGAGAAAGAAGTCAAGGCAAAGCCAGAAGCCTTGGTTAAGGGCGTGACACCCGCTCAGCCTGCCCCACCCTCCACACCCAAAGTGCGCGAAGTTCCAGCGGCAGCAGCCACGGACAAGCCTCAATCCGCAGGTCTATGGGGCCAGATCGTTAAGCTCTTTAGTGGAATTTTTGAAAGCACACCCACAGCCGAACCGGCTCAGGTTAGCCCGAAAGATGTGCAGCAGAGATCAGATCGTCGCGGCAATTCGAACAACCGCAATCGCCGCCCAAACCGGCCAGACAATCGCAAGCAGGATCGCCCAGGCACCGATGGGCAAGCTCGCCAGACTCAACCCGCTGCGCAAGTGGCTGCCGAGAGCGCGGATGCTGATCAAGAAACCGCAACCGCATCTAACCGCTCGCGTCGATCGCGTCGGGGGCGCAGCCGTAACAAGCCTAGCCAAGGCGAGGTCATGGCAGCCGCTGAGTTGAACAACCTGCAAGATCAAGACCTTGCGCTAACAAACGGCAATGGCGAGGCGTCCACCAACCAACCCGATGTGACGCAAACCAGCGCGGCAGAAACGGATGAAGCCGCCGCTGACAAGCCTCGTCGTCGTAGCCGTCGTGGCCGTCGTGGCAAGCGGCCTGCTGAGGGCACCGCGGTCGAAACCCTCGATTCAATGGCAGATGATTCAGCGACCGACATGCACAGCACTGCTCAACAGGCTGAGTCAACACAGGTCACTGAGGCAGTTCAAGTCACTGACAGCCAAAACACGCAAGTGGTGCAGACTCAGCCCGACGGTATTCAGACATCCGTTGACGTGGTTCGCGAAAACGTTCAAAGTGCACAAGACACCATCGCTACCGAGGCCCCAGCCCCAGCCCCAGCCCCAGCCCCAGCCCCAGCCCCAGCCCCAGCCCCAGCCCCAGCCCCAGCCCCAGCCCCAGCCCCAGCCCCAGCCCCAGCCCCAGC
>CAMCOS010000048.1 GCA_945876565.1 Lautropia mirabilis
TGGAGCCCTAGCTACTTCGCGAGCAGCACAGGCGGGGCTTCGATTGAAGTACTCAAGCGCTATATTCAAGAACAAAACCGACCTTATTGACCCTACCTTAGTGACCGTTTGTCCCCGCCCTGAACGGCGGGGCTTGTCGTGATGGTCACCGAAATTGGTCAGGGAGGCGGCCTGGTGGGCTTGCCAGCTGATTACACCCCGCCATCACGATTCGTGCGTGCTGCTTACTTGCGTCACTTTTCCGATGTGCCTGAAACCCGTGCCGAGAATGTACAACTGACCGCGCACATCCTGAATAACGTTGACATCCCGAAAGGGGTGGCTTCGAGTAAGGCCGGTGACAAGGTAGTGTCTGACTACACCCAGTGGGTGGCCATTAAAGACCTGACCAATTCGCAGTGGCACTTCACGAACTACCAGAATCGAACCACATACGTCGTCATTGATTTGAAGACTTTGTTTGACAGCGGCAAGGCCGGCGCCTGGCTCGTCGACGACCTGCCGTACCCAACACCTAATGTCACGGCTCAAATGTTGAAGTAAACAGGTAGTTTCGTCTTAGCAGTCACCAAAGGCATGCACTGGATATGCATGCCTTTGGCTCGTAGTTTTGCATTGATCAACCCGGCGTGGGTGCACGAGCGTGCAGGGGCGGTGTGAAATGTAACCATGTGTTACGTTCGCGCCCTGCTGCGGTATGGCTGTGGTATTTTCCAATTTGACAACGAAATTGTCCGCCGGTGTAAACCGCTATTCTTTAAGAAAAATGGCACAAACATCGAGGGACATACCAAGCGCAGCAACTAGAATCTTGCTGCCAAAAATAAAGGAGACAATACCCATGGATATCCTGACCACACTCTTTGATTACATTAACTCGCTGACGTGGGGCTGGGCACTGGTCCCGCTGCTGGTGGTGATTGGGCTTTACTTCACGCTTATCACGCGTTTTGTGCAAATCAGGTACTTCGGGCGGATGTTCAAGCTGGCTAATCCAGGCGCTGGTGGCGTGGCTGAGGGTCAAGTCAGCGGTTGGGATGCATTGATGGTCTCTGTCGGTGGCCGGGTCGGCGGTGGCAATGTGGCTGGTGTTGCCGTCGCTTTAACACTCGGTGGACCGGGTGCGGTGTTCTGGATGTGGGCGATTGCCTTGGTTGGCATGTGCACGAGCTTGATCGAATGCACGCTGGCTCAAGTATTTAAGCGTCGATCTGAAGATGGTTCGTTTCGTGGTGGTCCGGCTGCCTATATTCGTCATGGTCTGGGGCCGAATTATCGCTGGCTGGTGTTGCTCTACTCGTTTTGTTTATTGGCCTCTTTTGGGTTTGGCTTCAACGCCTTTCAGGGCAACACCATTTCCACGGCTGTTCAGGATAGTCTTGGCATACCAACATTCGCCACCGCGCTAGTCGTGGGCCCGTTGGCTGGATTGATCATCTTTGGTGGGCTTAAGCGCATCGTCAAGGCTTCGGACGCGATTGTGCCGCTGATGTGCATGATCTATATACTTATGGCGCTGGCCGTCATGGTGCTCAATGTGGCTGAACTGCCGCGTGTGTTTGGTGTAATCGTGGCCAATGCATTTGGTTGGGAAGAAGCGGTGTCGGGTGGCATGGGCGCGGCCCTGGCTGCGGGCCTAAAGCGTGGCTTGTTCTCAAACGAAGCCGGTCTGGGTTCAGCCCCGAACGTGGCAGCGACCGCCGATGTGAAACACCCCGTGTCGCAAGGCATTTTGCAGTCACTGTCTGTCTTTATCGACACGATAGTGATTTGCTCATGCACGGCCTTCATCGTCCTGCTAAGCCCCGTGTATCAACCAGGTGCTGAATTAACTGGTGCACCGCTCGTACAACACGCTTTATCCGCACACTTTGGGTCTTGGGCGCAGTTTCTGCTGACTTTCTTGCTATTTCTGTTTTCGTTGAGCTCGATTATCTATAACTACTATCTCGGCGAAACCGCACTGCGCGAGTTCAGCCAATCCAGTACAGCCCTGCTGGTCTTGCGCGTATTGGTGGTGGCGTGCGTGATGCTTGGTGCGGCGGCACCTCAGGCGACTTCGGTGTTTTTCTTCTCGGATCCGCTCATGGGCATACTGGCGGTCGTGAACCTGATGGTAATCGTGACCTTGTTGCCGGTGGTATTGAGGATGTTGGAGGACTATCGTAAGCAACTGGCACGTGGTGGAGAAGAACCGGTTTTAAATCCGGATCAGTTCTCTGACCTTGACATTGATCGGCAAGCCTGGCGCTAACCGCTAACCGCTAACCGCTAACCGCTCGCTCACTGCTGACGCATGGCGTTTTGTGTTTCTTGTGCCAGTGTTTGCATGAGATCGCTTGCCGACATGGCTCTGGCGCGATGATACTGCGTCCCAGCCCAAAGGCTTTGGTATTCGCCGTTGTCGGCATTCGTGGCCCACTTGCGTAATGGGCCCGTTAGCGTGTTCTGTAGCGGAAAGGGCAAGACGGTCCGTCCTTGCAGGGCTTGGATAAACTGGTTGTCAATGCCGCGCGCTGGCCGCCCAGAAAACGCGTTTGTCATGACGCTACCACGCTGACCTTCATTGAGCAGATAGCGCTTGTGGGCAGCGCTTGCCCCGGATTCTTGACAGCATAGAAAAGCCGTGCCGAGTTGAACTGCCACGGCACCAGCATTCAGTGCCGCCCTGATATCAGTTCCATCCATGATGCCACCGGCACTCACGATTGGCAGTGAACTGTGCATGGCCAGTTGCATCGTGAGTTCTAGTGCGCTGAGCTGATCGTCTTGCGCATCCACTTCAAATATGCCGCGATGGCCACCAGCCTCAATACCCTGGGCGACGATGAAGTCTGCACCTGCTGCTTCAATGGCCAAGGCGTCAGTCAGACAAGTCGCGGTCATCCCCACTGCGATACCGAGTGCGTGCGCCTTTTGAACGAAACCGGCATCCGGGATACCGAAATGAAAGGTCAGTATGTCTGGCTTGTGTGCCCAGATTGGCTCGAGTTGTTCGCCCAGGGCTGGATAAAACGGCTCGGTGGGTGCGGTCAGTGTTGTCGTGATTGGTGCAGCCAGTGCTTCGCGGGCAACCGGCAGACTCGCCAGCGCCTCGAGCGCGCTTTGCTGCGTGGCGGTATCGGGTGCAACCACGGGCGCAAACACGAAGAAGTTGGCGTTGATGGGTCCTCGTGTCAGCGCTCGGGCAGCGCTCAAGTCTTGGGCGATTTTCTCAGGGGTGCTGTAGGCAAAGCCAAAGCTGCCAACCCCACGCGCGTTGGCGACAGCCGCTGCCAATTCAGGCGTGCACACGCCGCCCGCCATCGGTGCTTGAATGATGGGCACAGCAAGTTGCTTGAACGAGAACATGCGCGATTCCTCAGTTGATGGCAGTCTATCTTACGGTTTGGCGTCCGGATGCAGTTTAAAAGGATGGGTGTAAAGAAACTATCCACAGAAGCTATCCACAGAAACTACGCAGGCACGGCCGCCTTTTGCGCCAACACCCATTGGCGTGGCCCCATGCTGAGTCGTTGCGTAAAAATTCGCGTCAGGACCGCAGTTGACGAATAGCCAACTTCGGTGGCCGCTGCTTTGATGGGCATGCCTTGTGCCATTAACGCTTGCGCGACGGTGATCCGCCAGTCAGTCAGATAGTCCAGTGGGGTTTTGCCCATGAGTTCCCGAAACCGCCTGGCAAATGTGGCGCGTGACATCGAGGCCACATCAGCTAGACGTTCAAGCGTCCAAGCTTGGCCCGGATGACGGTGAATGGCAGCGACTGCCCTGAGAATTTTGTCGTCACCGAGTGCTTTCAGTGGGCCAACCGCTACCGTGTTTGTTTTGATGAGGTGACGAAACAAAATCAGCAGAAAGTATTGCAACAGCTGACTGGCGGCCAGCGATTTACCACACCGGTCAGAAAACACTTCATTCATCAGCAAGCCGTGCACCACTTCAATCTCGGGTACCTCGGCAACCGGCACAACGATGATTGCTGGCTCAATCATGGTCAGTGGGTTGTGATAGCGCTGACCGAACTCAAACTCTGCGCAGACAAGCTCGGCGTCATTGCTTGATGCAAGTGTGTGCGGTATTGGTCCGGGCACAAAGATCACACTGGGTTGTTCAACCACCAAATGGCTCATGCCCTCACCGTGCACGGACAAGCGACCTGACTTCAGCCAATGGATATGGCCAATGGGTTCATCGGCTGAGACCTTGATTTGCCCACAGAGGCGATCTGCAAACTGCACCTGAACGTCTGGCACAAATCTCTCGAAGATGGGTGTGAGCCGATCAATTCGACCCATTGTTTGGTTCATCACGATTCTCTTAGATTTGATACGAATTGCAAACTATTCAATACCTATTGGTTCTAAACGTACTCTACGATGATGGCTATTAAACCAAAAGTCATGAGTGATATTTAAGGAGCTCAACCATGTTAATTCCGCGCCAGACTGTTCCGAGCCTTGATGTGCCCACGCTTGATCACGGTGCATTTAGCCTAGCCACGCAAACCCCGGGCAATTTTTCTTTGGTGGTGTTTTTTCGGGGATTGCATTGCCCGTTGTGCGTCAAGTATCTGAAAGAACTTGGTGCGTTGTTACCGCAACTAAAAGAGCGTGGTGTCAAAGTCATTGCGATTTCTTCCGATGATGAGGCTCGTGCGCGCGAGATGGCCAACAAGGTCAACATACCCGATCTGAACTTTGGTTACGCCTTGCCACTGACAATAGCCCGGGCATGGGGGCTGTATATCTCTGAAGGCATCGGTAAAACCTCGATCGGCATTCAAGAGCCTAAGCGGTTCGCTGAGCCAGGCGTGTTTCTCGTTCGTCCCGATCAGACGCTGTATTACGGGTCGGTTCAGACCATGCCGTTTGCACGTCCGTCATTTACGGACTTGTTGATGGCAATCGACTTTGCAATCGGCAAGAACTATCCTGCCCGTGGCGAGTACACGGGGGCTGTTTAAACGCTGCCCCTGCAATCAACGACTGAGCACATCGAGCCACTGGTGTTGCTCGGGCGTGATTGCCTCTTTCGGCGTCAGGATGGCGTTTGACAGGGCATGGCGAATGGTCGGCTCTGGTGTTGGTAATTCACCGGCCAATAAGCTGTCGAGCACAGAGCGTGCCTTAACCAAGGTCTTGCCGTAGAGCTCAAAAATCCCAAGTGCACTGACATGCTGCGACTCATCGTCAAGCCAGCAGTCATAGTCGGTCACCATCGCAAGCGTGGCGTAGGCTATTTGTGCCTCGCGCGCTAAAAACACTTCAGGCACATTGGTCATGCCCACCAAATCTGCACCCATCTGCCTGAGCCAGGCGCTTTCGGCTTGTGTGCCTAGGCGTGGCCCTGGCACGCAGACATAGGTCGCACCGCGAGCGATGCGTTGGTTGATTCGATCACCTGCGGCAACGACAGATTGCACTAGATTTGCACTCACGGGTTTGGCCGTTGATACATGGGCAGCCACGCCATTGCCAAAGAACGTGCGCAAGCGATCGGCTTTGGTCCAGTCGATGTATTGCTCAGGCATGACCAAGTCGCCAGGCTCAATTTCCATGCGCAAACTACCCACCGCAGAAAACCCCAAGAGCATGGTGGCACCGGCCGCTTTGAGCGCAAACACATTGGCGCGGTAGTTGATTTCGTGTGGCAAGAGACGATGGCCACTGCCGTGGCGAGCTAAAAACAGGATTGGATATTGTCCGATTTCACCGATCAGCACATCGCCTGAGGCTTGCCCAAACGGCGTTCTTGAATAGACACGGTCTTTAATCGTCAATCCTGGCAGGTCATAGAGACCTGTTCCGCCCACAATCGCCAGCATGTGAAACCTCCCTGTTTTAAGTACTGCAAGTCAAGCGCTCAATAAACCCCCGGTCAATCCGGTCCTTCCAGCGCATGACCCACTTGCCTTGCCAGCCCAATGGCCCCCAGGAGGCGATTGCGCTGTTATTGGCTGTGTTGAGTAATGCCAGTGCGCTGCCGTGACGGGTAAAAGGCACAATCGGCTTGTCCTGAATCACGGCCAGTAGATTGGTGGTCAAGGTTGGCCCCATGCGCACGGCATAGACACCTGCTTTGGGCACTGGCTTTGATAAGGTGGCACAGTCGCCCACCGCAAAGACATTGGTGTGAGAGACTGAGCGTAACTGTTCATCGACCACCACAAAACCCGAGCTATCCGTTTGCAAGTTGCCTCGCCGATCAGGGTCTGTCTGCCAAGCATGGGCCTGCGCACCCGTGGCCCAGATTATGAGATCGCTGCTTTGTGCAATCATTTCACACCAGTCGGTGTTTGCTTGCACGGTGACATGGGCATCGTGTAGCGCTGTCAAAGCCAAGCGCCGGGCAGCGTGGCTTAACCCGGGCAAGATGGTTGTACCACGGGTGATGAGTCGTGCTTGTATTGGTTTGTCAGGGCGCAGTTGTGCAAGGCGATGCCTGATACACAAAAGACTTTCCACACCTGCGGCACCGCCGCCCACCGCAGTCAAGCGCAACGGTGACGAGTCAGCGCTGGCTTGCCAGTTGGCAAGCCAGGCTTCATAACGCGCTTTCAGGGTGGACAATGGCCTCATCGCCAGGATAGGCGCTTGACTTGCGGGCGGTACCAAGGTTGAGCCCACGTTTAGGGACAACCAGTCGTATGAAACCGTTTGACCATTGGATAGTTCGATCGTGTTGTTGTCTGGGTTAAGTCGTGTGAGTTCGGCTTGAATCACGCTGGCACCAGCGCGCTCGCACAGCCTTGCAAAATCCACCACGGTCTCATCAAACTGGTACTGCCCGGCCAACCAGCCTGGGATCATGCCAGAGTAGGGTGCGTGGGTCATCGGGGTAACCAATGTCAACTCAACGCTAGGCTGCTTGGCATTGCGCCAAGCGTTTAAGACGAGTGCGTGGGCATGGCCCGCTCCGACAAGAACGAGTTTCTTCATGTTGACCACCCGGCAGGCACATGGATCAGATCACGGGGTTCGTCGATGTCAGCCATGTGAGGGTATTCGTGCCAGCTTGCCCCTCGCGCAGCAAGGCGGGTTCTGGTAATCGACATCACCTCAGCGGTGCTCCAAGGTATTGCGGTAAACAGTTCAGGCATGACTTGTTTTAAGCCAATCAAGGTGTAGCCGCCATCGAGTGCGGGAATGACGACGGCATCGTGGAGCTCAAGATCTGTCGCAGCTTGATCCAACAAGTCAGCCGTGAGCGCAGGTGCGTCGGTGCCAATCATGATGGCGGCTGTCGCGTGACTGAGCACACGGTCAAACGCACGCTGCATGCGCACGCCAAGGTCACCTTCACCCTGTTCGGTGAGATCAAAAATTGGTGCAGCCAAGCTAAATGCCGGGTGATGGCGGCACGGGGTGACACAGAGTTCACGGTGGTCAAACAGGCTTGTCTGGCCTGCCGTCTGTAAGGTGTGATCCAGCAATTGTTTGGCCAGGCCTGCCGCCCCTTCACACCCAAGTGCTGGAACCAGCCGGGTTTTAGCTAAGCCAGGCTCTGGGGCTTTGGCCATGATGATGAGCGCAAGTCGTGCGGGGGACTTCATCGGCGATAGTCCCTGGCCAATTGCTCGGGACTTGCGCCACGCCAATAGCGCCATCGTAATCGCCACATTAAAACGATCGTGGGCCACACACCATGGTTTTGCCAGCGGCGCCCGGATGTGATGACCGGACCTTTGAGGCAAACGGGCCGTGACTGTTTGAGCAGTTGTCGCGAGATCTCAATGTCTTCCATCAGCGCTTGGTCAGCGTACCCGCCCATGGATTCAAATACTTCACGCCGAACGAAGATCGCCTGATCGCCTGTGGCGATGCCCGTGATTCTGGAGCGCCAGTTCATCATGAAAGCAATGATGGCCAGCATGCGGTGATCGCCACTGATGCGCACATCGAACCGACCCCAGGTGGGCTGTTGTTCAAGTGCGGACTGTAACTGAGTCGCGGCGTGCACCGTGAGCTCAGTATCGGCATGTAAAAATAACAAGTAGTCGCCAGATGCTGCCGCCGCACCGGCATTCATTTGGCGCGCTCGTCCGCACTCAGATCGAAGCACTTGATGTGCTAAGCCGCCCGCGAGTTCTCGGGTGTTGTCAGTGCTGCCGCCATCGATGACAATGACTTGCGCCGATAGATTCAGTGCGCGAACCGTCACCAGCGTCTGCTCAATCGAGTCAGCCTCGTTTAGCGTTGGCATGATGATTGAAATCGCGGGTGTCATGGCTTGTGTGAGGATGTTTTGTGGGCAGGTGTTTTGTCGATCGGTGCTTTGTCTATCGGTGCTTTGTTACCGCCCCGATTAAACCGGTGCAGTTTTTCTAGCCAGGCAAGCACCGTTTGCGGGGCATGGTCGCGCTTCCATTGACCAGCCGCATACTTGTTCGCCTCAGCCAGTGTGGGGTAGGTGTGTACGGTGCCTAAGATCTTGTTCAGACCGAGCCCGTGGCGCATGGCTAGGACGTATTCGGCTAGCAGATCGCCCGCGTGCTGGCCCACGATCGTGACCCCCAGGATCTTGTCTTTGCCTGGCACGGTCAGCACCTTCACAAAACCGGTTGTGTTGCCATCGGCAATCGCACGGTCTAGCTCAGCAAGCTCAAACCGAGTGACTTCGTAAGCAATGCCAGCGGCGTTAGCCTCGGTTTCAGATAAACCAACCCGGGCAACCTCTGGGTCAGTGAAGGTTGCCCACGGTATGACCGAATAGTCGGCTTTAAACGATCGGAATTGTCCAAACAGGGCATTGACTGCGGCATACCACGCTTGGTGGGCAGCCGCGTGGGTTAACTGAAACGGACCAGCCACGTCGCCCACGGCAAAGATATTGGGGTAAAGCGTTTGCAAGTAGGCATTGGTTTGTATGGTTTGACGGGGAGTGAGTGCAATGCCAAGTTGCTCCAAGCCATAGCCCGTGACCCGCGGGCTGCGGCCAACAGCCACCAGAATTTGGTCAAACACAATGGCTTGTTCAGGTAACTGGCCAGGTTCGCATGTCTGAACGAGGAGGGTTTTGTGGCCATGGCGTGTTTCAACGCGCATGGCTTGATGCCCAAGGAGCACCGTCACGCCATCATCAACCAGTGATTGTTGCACCAGCGCGCTGACCTCGGGATCTTCACGGCTCATCAGGCGCGGTGCCATTTCGATTTGGGTCACTACGCTGCCGAGTCTGGCAAAACTCTGAGCCAGTTCACAGCCGATGGGCCCGCCACCGAGCACGACCAAGCGTTTGGGCAGCTCAGTCATGTTCCAGACGGTGTCACTGGTGACAAAGCCTGTTTCTTTGAGGCCCGGGATGGGCGGAACAAGCGGACTTGCCCCAGCTGCAATGACAATGTTTCGCGTAGACAGTGTCTGTTGACTGCCATCAGCCAGCGTTATCTGCACGTGCCAAGGCGAGGTCATGACCGCGTGACCTTGTAAGACATCAACGCCGAGTTTGGTGTAGCGCTCGACCGAATCGTGAGGTTCAATGTCGTGGATAACCTGATGCACGCGCTGCATAACGGCAGGGAAATCAACCTCGCCCGTCACGTTTTTTAAGCCCAGTTGCGAGGCTTGCTTGAGTTGCTTGGCGAATTTAGCTGACCGGATTAGGGCTTTGCTTGGCACGCAGCCATAGTTCAGACAATCACCGCCCATCTTATGACCTTCGATGAGCGTGACTTTGGCTTTAACTGCTGCGGCAATGTAGGCAGTAACCAGCCCACCTGCGCCTGCGCCAATGACCACGAGGTTGCGATCAAATGAGGTGGGCCGTGGCCAGCGCGCATAGATCTTTTTGCGCTTGATAAAGATCACGGCATACTTGGCGATGATGGGAAATAGGCCGAGCAACAAGAGACTGGCGACCAGGCCTGGCGAGAGCACATCACCGACCGAGTCGATGGCCGCCAGTTGCGTGCCAGCCAGTACAAAAACTGCAGTGCCGGGCAACATGCCGATCTGACTGACGGTGTAGAAGCGCGCAGCCCCCATCGGGGTTAAACCCATGAGTAAATTCACCAGCCAGAACGGAAACACTGGCACCAAGCGCAGGGTCAGTAAATAAAAAACACCGTCTTGTTTGATGCCATCATTAAGTGGCGCTAGCGACTTGCTGAACTTGGATTGCACGGCGTCGTGTAGCAGATAGCGTGCCACCAAGAATGCCAGCAAGGCACCCAAACTCGATGCAAACGAGACCACCAGCAAGCCCACCCAAAACCCGAATAAGGCGCCCGCGGCTAACGTCAGAATCACCGCGCCGGGAAACGATGCTGCAGTGGCAAGCACGTACACCGCAAAGTAGATACCCAGTGTCAGCGCGGGTTGCTTGGCGTATGTGCCAAGCAACTGGTCACGGCTGGCTTTGAGCTGCTCAAGCGTTAACAAGCCGCCTAGGTCATAGGTTTGATAGGCCCATACCAGGCCAAGCAGTGCTGCCAGCACCAGTAACCAGCGCAGCCACGGCTTGATGATGTTCATGGCATGTCCTAGTTTGGATGAAACGCGATGACGGCTTCTGCCGTGACGGCTAAATCTGTTTCCTCGAGTGCGCCGCCACAACTACTGCCTTGGCCAGCGGTGCAACCGTAACAGTGGTCAGCGATGTGAATGGTGGTGTTGAAATCATCGCGTTCAAGCAGTTCGCGCAGGTGAGGGCGCGGCCCCGATGAACTGATGGCTGACAGTTGCAGCATCTGGTTAAAGTCACAGTCATATAGGTAGCCTTGATAGTCGACGCTGAGCAGCGAGCGGCACATGACGGTGTCAAGGTTCTCTGGTCGATAGGCGTCTTTGAGTAACTGCATGTAACCCTCGAATTGCCCTTGGCTCAACAGCACAGCACCAAAGCGTTGGATCGGCATGTTGGTGATCGTAAATAGACGGGTGAATTCAATCCCAAAATGAGATTTCAGCTCACGCTTGTAGTCTGATTCGAGCGCGGCTTGTGGCGGTGGCAGGTTCGGCCCCAAGGGGTTGTAAACCAGATTTAGTTCCAGTCCCGAGCCTTCGATGCCGTAACCCAGGCGGTTGAGCGCTTGTAAGCCTGCGATGCTGCGGTCAAACACACCCTGACCCCGTTGCTTGTCGACATTGGCTGGCGAATAACAGGGCATGGAAGCCGTGATTTGCACCTGCTGTTTGGCCAGAAACCCGGCCAGATCCTCATGACCAGGCTCGGACAAGATGGTCAGGTTACAGCGATCCATCACCTGAACTCCTCGGGCTCGGGCGCCGCTGACCAGAGCCCGAAAGTGCGGATTCATCTCGGGCGCGCCACCGGTTAAGTCCAATAGCTGCACCGGGTGTTTCTCTAGCGTCTGAAGCACAAGATCCACGGTGTCGCGATCCATCAATTCGGTGCGATTGGGTCCGGCGTTGACATGACAGTGCTGACAGGACTGGTTGCAAAGGTAACCAAGATTGACCTGCAATGTTTGCAGTCCTTTGCGCGAAATCGCCGGGAAATCGGTCTTTAGCAGCAACGGCAGGGTGGATTTCATGGATATCCTTTATCAATGTCTGTACCAAACCATTCGATCATGGCACGACAATGGTTACAGCAACAGTTCGTAAACCACAAACATCAGGTATTTACTGGCAACTTGCCGCATTCGCTGCAAATCGTATATCGGCAAACTCTGCCCTGACTGTCTCACCAGTGTTGTCGGTATCAGCCGCGAGGGCAATTTGCACGGCTTTGGCCGAAGGCGTGAAGCGTTGCTTGATGTCTTGCGCGACGTCGCGGCTTTGCTGCACCCATTGCCCCACTCGATCTGACCCTGATTGCACCACCACCATGGCAACGCGATCGGTATAGGCGTTGTCCATGACCGTTTCAACGGGCTGGCGGTTGTCCCAGACATAGTTAATGGCGCCATCGGGAACTTGATCCCCCCAAATTGAGCGCGCTAAGCCAAGCTGCAAGCGCAGACCCAAGCTTTTATCAGCGTCTGGTATGGCAACACTGAGATAAAGTCTGGCTGCATAATCATCACCAAAGCGTTCAGTCATGTCGGCTTTCTCGAGTACGCGATTGACCCGCCAGCGCCAGCACAGCACGGGCGTTTTGGTAAGGTCAACGTCAATCGATGTGGCCATCATCGACATGCTGGCGTCTGACTCAATGCGCAACACTTGCTCGTCTTGAACTGTCTCGAATACAAACATGTTGGGACGAATATCGTCCGCTAACCTGACTTCCTGCCATTGCTGAGGCGTCAGTGGCAGCGTCAGTGGCAGCGCGGTGGAGAGTGCCACTGCATGGCTAGAGTGTGCAAGCAGGTAAGCAACCAGCACGACACATGTCAGCGATGCAGCAGACGGATGAAACGCAGTAGCCATTATTTCGTTCCTGTTGGGCAAATCTGACTTATTCGTGCTTATTCGTCCTGAGACGTAAATTGGTTACATTGCACATAGATAAAAAAATCACTAACGCTGTAACTTTCTATCATCAGGTGACGAATAGCACCATGCAACCCTCTGACTGGGCTGAAGCCTTTGAGCACAAGCTAAAGCCTTTGTGGCTATCGGCGTTGGCTGGTGACAACGTGGCATACGAGCAAGCGCTTGGGCTGATCGCGCAACGTCTTCGCGGCTATTTCACGCGGCGCTTAGCGGCCTTGCCGGCAGAGGTGGAGGACTTGGTGCAGGAGACTTTGATGGCGATACACCTGAAACGTTCAACGTACGACCCTGACTATGCTGTGACCGCCTGGGTGTTGGCCATTGGCAAGTATAAGTTAGTGGATTTTTGGCGCCGTCATGCACGTACCGGTGGTCTGCACGATGACATTGATGATACGCACGAAAGTTTGCTGGTGACCCATGCACCAGAAGCCGGTACTGGGCATGACGTGAACGTCTTATTGCAGTCATTGCCCGAAGCACAACGCGTAGCCATTGAGTTGACCAAGCTTGAAGGCATGACGGTCACGGAGGCTGCTAAAAAAACCGGCATGTCAGTATCCGCCATTAAGGTCAATGTGCATCGCGGCATCAAGCGGTTGTCTGAACTCATTCGGTCCAAGTGAACCTCACATGAACACATCCAACCTCATTGACCTATTGGCCACGAATGCGCAGCCAATTGACAGGCAGGCGGTGGCCAAGTCACTGGCTTGGCCGTTGGGCTTGGGCCTGACGATGAGCGCCATCCTGAGCGTGGTCTTGATCGGTGTTTTGCCGGCACGAGACTTTTTGTTGCCCGTGGTGTGGGTCAAGTTTGTTTATGGGGTTGCGCTGGTCTTCATGCTCGCTGTGCTCCTGTCGCGATTGTATCGACCAGGGGTGCCGTCGCAGCGGGCAATGAGATGGCCGCTATTGACCTTGCTTGTTATGGCTGTTACGGGATTTGTCTACCTGATGCTCACGCCTGAACCCCTACGGATACGGGCCATATTTGGCGATACTTGGCTTGTTTGCCCGTGGTTTGTGCTCGGCTTGTCGATGCCGGCGTTGGCCGCGCTGCTTTATGCCGCCAGGCAATTGGCGCCCACGGACCTTAAAACGACCGGGTTTGCTGCGGGCCTTATGGCCGGTGCTGTAGGTGCAATCGGTTACTCATTCGCTTGCCCCGAGACGTCACTGACGTTTGTGGCGATTTGGTACACCGCGGGCATCGTGCTGGCAGGCTTGGTTGGCCGAACCTTGGGGCCGGCACTGTTGCGGTGGTAGCCCCAAGAGTGATAAGACCGATATTGAAAACCAAGTAAATCTGACATCGACCGTTAAATTTAAGGATACAAGCCCCGCAAATCCCGTGCATGCAAAATGCGCTTGCAAGCCACAATAAAGGCGGCGGTTCTCAAGCTCACGTTGTGCTCTGCCGAGACTTGCCAGATGGTGTCCAACGCACCTTTCATGATGTCCACCAGGCGTTTGTTAATTTCTTCCTCGGTCCAGAAGAAGCTAGAGAAATCTTGTACCCACTCAAAGTAGCTGACTGTGACGCCACCAGCATTGGCAATCACATCCGGCACCACCAGAACCCCACGGTCATTGAGGATGTCATCGGCCTCTGGCGTGGTGGGGCCATTGGCGCCTTCAATAATCATGCGCGCTGAAATGCGATGGGCATTGCTTTGGGTGATCTGGCCTTCGAGCGCTGCCGGAATCAGCATGTCGCATGGCACATCCCAGAACGCATCGCTGGCAATCGCTTCACACGCTTCGAACCCAGCCACTGAGCCATGGGCCGCCACGTGTTCAAGCAATGCAGGGACGTTTAGGCCTGCTTCGCGATAGATCGTGCCGCCATGGTCTTGGACAGCGACCAAGCGTGCGCCAGCTTCTGCAAACAGTTTGGCTGCTATTCCACCGACGTTGCCCATGCCTTGAACCGCAACCCGTGCGCCTTCGATTGGCAGGCCGATTCGCTGGGCTGCTTGTACACCCACCGTGAACACCCCACGGCCGGTGGCTTCACGTCGACCCAGTGACCCACCAAGGTCGAGCGGCTTGCCGGTGACCACGCCAGTCGAGGTCGTGCCTTGGTTCATGGAGTAGGTGTCCATCATCCAGGCCATGATTTTTTCATTGGTGTTGACGTCTGGCGCCGGGATGTCTTTGCTCGGTCCAATGATGATGCCGATCTCACTGGTGTAGCGGCGAGTCACTCGCTCAAGTTCACCCATGGAGAGTGTGCGCGGGTCAACCCGAATGCCGCCTTTGGCGCCACCGTAAGGCACATTGACGGCCGCGTTTTTGATGGACATCCAGGCAGCCAGTGCCATGACTTCTGACAAGGTGACATCCTGGTGAAACCGAACACCGCCTTTGCCCGGGCCACGACTGGTGTTGTGTTGCACCCGATAGCCTTCGAAGTGATCAATCGTGCCATTGTCCAGAAATATCGGCACATCAACCACCAAAATGCGCTTGGGACGTTTCAATGTCTCAACCCAGCGCGACAGGCTGCCCAAATAGGGCGTCACCCGGTCAACTTGTTCGAGGTAAGTCCCCCAAGGC
Organism: Lautropia mirabilis; assembly: GCA_945876565.1. Taxonomy (GTDB): domain Bacteria; phylum Pseudomonadota; class Gammaproteobacteria; order Burkholderiales; family Burkholderiaceae_B; genus Algicoccus. The sequence goes on from CAMCOS010000048.1 coordinate 14,964, forward strand.
CCAAGCTCATCGGGGTTGAGGTAGGACGGTAGTGGGTGGCTTGGTAAGTCTTGGGCAACGGCGGTGCCAGCGTTGGTGTCTGTCATGATGCGCTCTCTGTCTGTCAACCTGATGCCCTAGCTTAGAGTCTTTTAACGGTAGGATCCAAGGTAAATTTGAAACAAGTGGTGACAATCCCCCTGAGTGTTGGGATTTACGCATAACCGTGGAATAGTTGCGTTTGTCGTCTCTAAGCGCAGGTTGATCTGGACGTTGCCCAGCTAACGCTCGAGAAACATGCAGGCCTGGTACCGCTAATTAGTATTAGTGGGCGCGCAGTTGATACACTGCCACTACGACCAATAAGAAGTTGATTTCTATCAAATTGGGGATTGGCCATTCAAACGACCCATCAGGCATTGCTAAGCCGTTGCTCCCTAGCCCCTTTGCAAGGTGTCGGATCTGATGGGGTTTTGGGAAGTTATGTTTCGTTGTCAGCATCTCAATCGGGTTTTTTGTAGTCTCGCGCGCATGAGTCATCACTGGACAAGTTCAATTATCTTTAGGGCGCAACTGTGTGCCGGAATTTTTATGTTCCATTCCCAAACATCAGGAGGCAGTCACCGTGGATAAACGACTGCTTGTCAGTATTGTCTGCCCATTCTTTAATGAGTCAGGCAACGTAGACGTTTTTTATCGATCATTGGTTACTGAAATCGATAAGCTGTCTGATTATCAGTTTGAAGTGATTTGTGTGGATGATGGCAGTCGAGACTCAACATTAGATGAGTTGGTTCAGGTTGCCGAGCAAGACGAGCGTTTTAGGGTGATTGAGCTGACCCGTAACTTTGGCAAAGAGGCAGCCTTGTCGGCTGGACTCGATTCGGCCATGGGCGATGCGGTCATCACGATTGACGCAGACTTCCAGGACCCCTTGTCGCTTGTTGCGCGGTTGATCACTGCTTGGGAGGAAAATCCGGTGGATGTGGTACTGGCTAGGCGCGCAGATCGGCGTCATGACAGCGCAGCCAAGCGCGTCACGGCCAAAGCCTATTACAAGCTGCACAACTATCTGTCTTCCGTCAAAATCCCTGCTGATGTTGGTGACTGTCGATTAATGACGCGTGAAGTGGTGCAAGCCCTTGCTCTTTTGCCCGAGACACAGCGATTCATGAAAGGCTTGTTCGCCTGGGTTGGCTTTAAAACCATGGTGATCGAGTACGGCCGTGAGCCAAGGATTGGGGGAGAGTCCAAGTTCTCTTGGTGGCGGCTTTGGAATCTGGGTATTGAAGGCATTACCAGCTTTAGCACCACGCCTTTAAAGGTCTGGACCTACATCGGTATTACGGGCGCTTTACTGTCGCTGATCTTCGGGGTGTATGTGGTGTTTCGGACCCTGACATTTGGTGCTGATGTGCCAGGGTATGCGTCATTATTCGTGGCGATTCTGTTTTTTGGGAGTGTGCAGCTGATTGGTCTGGGCATACTCGGTGAGTATGTCGGCCGGCTTTTTCTGGAATCCAAACGACGACCGGCCTACTTGATTCGACGAGTGCACAGCCGTAACGCCCAGGACAAGGATTCAGTGCAATAGAGTGGTGGGCGGTGAGCCTTGGGTAAAGTCAGAATGGGCCATCACTGCGTTTTCCTACTTAGCCGTCCCGCTTAGTCGTCTTGTTTTGTACTAGCCGATCAAGTTAACGCCAAAGAGTTTGGCAATCAGCGTGACCATCACGACAAGCCCCGCCGTTCAGGGCGGGGACAAACGGTCAATAAGGTAGGGTCAATAAGGTCGGTTTTGTTCTTGAATATAGCGCTTGAGTACTTCAATCGAAGCCCCGCCTGTGCTGCTCGCGAAGTAGCTAGGGCTCCA
>CAMCOS010000049.1 GCA_945876565.1 Lautropia mirabilis
GTAGTGACGGTTCGCCGTCTCATACTCCACGTGCGCGGTATTAATCGTGATGCCACGTGCGCGCTCTTCGGGCGCCGCATCAATCTGCGAGTAATCCTTCGCTTCACCACCAAACTTGCGCGCCAACACCGTCGTGATCGCCGCCGTCAGCGTCGTCTTGCCGTGATCCACGTGACCAATCGTGCCCACGTTCACGTGGGGCTTGGTACGCTCAAACTTGCCTTTTGCCATGATAATTTCCTCTTAAATTTGATTATTTGCCACGAGCCGCGATGATCTCGTCGGCCACATTTTTCGGCGCTTCGGCGTAGTGCTTGAATTCCATCGTGTAAGTTGCGCGACCCTGAGTCAATGAACGCAGGTTGGTGGCGTAACCAAACATTTCAGCCAGCGGAACTTCTGCTCGAATGATTTTTCCGCCGCCAACCATGTCATCCATGCCCTGAACCATGCCACGACGTGAGGACAAATCACCCATCACGGTACCAGCGTAGTCTTCAGGCGTTTCCACTTCCACAGCCATCATCGGCTCGAGCAGAACCGGACTGGCTTTACGCATACCATCCTTAAAGGCCATTGATGCAGCCATGCGGAAGGCGTTCTCGTTCGAGTCAACGTCGTGATACGAACCAAAAAACAACGTTGCCTTAACATCAACTACCGGATAACCGGCCAGTACACCCGCTGGAAGTGTCTCTTGAATTCCTTTGTCAACCGCCGGGATATATTCGCGAGGTACCACACCGCCTTTAATGGCGTCAACGAACTCATAACCACCACCAGGAGCCAACGGTTCGATCTTAAGCACAACGTGACCATACTGACCGCGACCACCCGACTGCTTAACGAACTTGCCTTCGATCTCTTCGCAGGTTTTCCGAATCGTTTCACGATAGGCAACCTGTGGCTTACCCACGTTGGCCTCAACGTTAAATTCTCGACGCATACGGTCGACAATAATCTCGAGGTGCAACTCACCCATACCTGAGATGATGGTTTGACCAGACTCCTCGTCGGTACGAACACGGAACGAGGGGTCTTCCTGAGCGAGGCGCGATAGCGCCATACCCATTTTCTCCTGATCGGCCTTGGTCTTTGGCTCCACTGCCTGAGAAATTACAGGTTCTGGGAAAACCATGCGCTCCAGCATAATATGGGAATCAATATCACACAGCGTTTCGCCCGTTGTGACGTCTTTCAAACCTACAACAGCAGCGATGTCGCCAGCCACGACTTCTTTAATCTCTTCGCGGTTATTGGCGTGCATCTGCAAGATACGGCCGATACGCTCTTTTTTACCTTTAATCGGGTTGTAAACCGTATCCCCAGACTTCAGTACGCCAGAGTAGACGCGCACAAAAGTCAGCTGGCCAACATACGGGTCCGTCATTAATTTGAACGCTAACGCCGCAAACTTTTCGCTGTCATCGGCTTTACGCGTTGTCTTAGTCTCGTCATCAAGCTCACCTTCGACCGGTGGGATATCAATTGGCGATGGCAAGAACTCGATGACGGCATCTAGCATGCGCTGAACGCCTTTGTTTTTGAACGCGGTGCCACACAGCATGGGTTGAATTTCATTAGCGATCGTGCGTGTACGCAACGCTAGGTTAATTTCTTCTTCGCTCAGGTCACCTGCCTCAAGATACTTATTCATCAGGTCTTCGGACGATTCAGCCGCTGTTTCAACCAGCTTTTCACGCCACTCGTTTGCTTGAGCCTGCAGCTCAGCGGGGATGTCGATGTAATCGAACTTTGTGCCTTGGCTGGCTTCGTCCCAAATGATGGCCTTCATTTTGATGAGATCTACCACACCCTTGAAACTCTCCTCCGCACCAATTGGGATAACCACAGGCACTGGGTTCGCTTTTAAGCGCGACTTTAACTGGTCATAAACCTTGAAAAAGTTCGCACCGGTGCGATCCATTTTGTTCACAAAAGCCAAACGCGGCACACCGTACTTGTTAGCCTGGCGCCACACAGTTTCTGACTGGGGCTGCACACCACCCACAGCACAATAGACCATGCAGGCGCCATCAAGCACTCGCATCGAGCGCTCAACTTCGATCGTGAAGTCAACGTGTCCCGGTGTGTCGATAACATTGATACGGTGTTCCGGGAAGTTATTACCCATTCCACGCCAGAAGGCCGTTGTGGCCGCCGAAGTAATCGTAATGCCACGCTCTTGCTCTTGTTCCATCCAGTCCATGGTTGCAGCGCCGTCATGCACTTCGCCAATCTTATGGTTGACGCCGGTATAAAACAAGATACGTTCGGTCGTAGTGGTCTTTCCGGCGTCGATGTGCGCAGAAATACCGATGTTGCGGTAACGCTCAATCGGGGTTTTACGGGACATGATGATGACTTCCTAAAGTTACCAACGGAAATGGCTGAAAGCTTTGTTGGCTTCGGCCATCTTGTGCGTGTCTTCACGCTTTTTCATGGCCGCGCCACGACCTTCGGCTGCGTCGAGCAGCTCTCCGGCCAAGCGCAGGTCCATAGACTTCTCTCCGCGCTTTTTGGCGGCTTCTCTCACCCAGCGCATGGCCAAAGCCAAACGACGCACCGGACGGACCTCAACTGGCACTTGGTAATTGGCACCGCCAACGCGGCGACTCTTAACTTCAACCAGTGGCTTAACGTTGTTGATTGCTGTGTCAAACACCTCGAGCGGGTCTTTGCCAGACTTGGTTTGGATTTGCTCAAAAGCGCCATAAACGATACGCTCTGCAACTGCTTTTTTGCCCGAGAGCATTACAACGTTCATAAATTTTGCGAGCTCAACGCTGCCAAACTTTGGGTCCGGCAGAATATCGCGTTTGGGGACTTCACGACGACGCGGCATATCTATTTCCTTTGTGTCAGTTCAGTTGGGTGACGGTTGCTTGTCATCCCTCAGCTACGCAATTGGTAGCAACTTACGTTCCCGGTCTATTCCGGTTGCACTCACCACGCTACTCAATCGAATGTTGTAGTGATCCTTGCTAGCGCATTTTTTGCGCTAATGCGCGAGTGGTGGCGAATAGCCGGCACTCGCACGTTGGCATTAAGCCTTCTTCGGTCGCTTTGCACCGTACTTGGAGCGCGCCTGCTTACGATTCTTAACGCCCTGAAGGTCAAGCGAGCCACGGACAATGTGGTAACGAACACCAGGAAGATCCTTCACACGGCCACCACGAACCAACACAACAGAGTGTTCCTGAAGGTTGTGACCCTCACCACCGATATAGGAAATGACTTCGAAGCCGTTCGTGAGCCGCACTTTTGCGACTTTACGCAGCGCCGAGTTTGGCTTCTTGGGAGTCGTCGTGTAGACGCGTGTACAAACACCACGGCGCTGCGGGCAATCTTCCAGTGCTGGACTCTTGCTCTTCGTAATTGCAACGGCACGCGGCTTGCGCACAAGTTGGTTGATGGTTGGCATACCTCTTTCCTATAAAACCGTCGTCATTTAACTGACTGGCGGAACTTCCGAATCCAGTTGCGGGCCAGGTTTGACGCATGCCCACCCCAGACGGAGAACCGTTAAAGAGCAGATATGCCAAACGCCTCACCCGTTAGGCCCGGCTAAACCGGTGAGGCTAAAAATCTTTACTTCAAAAAGTCCATCACCTGCTTCGAAAGTCGACCAAACGGCGAACTACTGCGCATTGTTCACGACCTTTTAGACAAGTATCTATTCTTATTTGACAGAGCCCAACAGCATATATCAGACTCCCTTATTTGTCAAATCTACTAAACGCTTTAAAACTTCGTCAATTAATCAGAGGCTCATGTTTTCCTGAGCCTCTGATTGACCACTACGCTGCCGAATCGTCAGAAGGATCCTTGTTGAGCTCTGACGAATCTGCTAAGACCTCTTCAGTCGCAACCGGACTGTCCTCAAACGGATTTGCTAGCGCACGTGCGGCTTCGCGCTCTGCTTTTTCGAAGACTTCCTTATCGCGACGGGCATCGTGATACGCCATGCCCGTACCCGCGGGTATAAGGCGGCCAACGATGACGTTCTCTTTCAAGCCACGCAACTCATCACGTTTGCCCATGATAGCTGCTTCCGTGAGAACGCGCGTTGTCTCTTGGAACGACGCTGCCGAGATGAATGAGTCTGTCGATAGCGACGCTTTCGTAATGCCAAGCAACACATTTTCATACGTAGCAGGCAACTTACCGTCGGCTATCACACGATCATTCTCATTGAGCAACTCCGAACGCTCGACCTGCTCGCCTGGAATAAAGGACGCATCCCCAGCATCAACGATCAAAACACGACGCAACATTTGACGAACGATCACTTCAATATGCTTGTCGTTGATCTTCACGCCTTGCAGACGATAAACATCCTGAACCTCATCGACGACATAGGTTGCAAGCTGCTCGATACCTTTCAAGCGCAGAATGTCATGTGGATCTGGCGGGCCATCAACAATGACTTCGCCTTTGTTAACCACCTGACCATCGTGCACCAATACCTGTTTGTCTTTGGAAATCAAAAACTCGTGTGCGACACCATCAAGATCGGTAATAACCAAACGCTGCTTGCCTTTGGTGTCTTTGCCAAACGAAACGGTACCAGTCACCTCGGCTAGCATGCCAGCATCTTTGGGTGATCTTGCTTCGAACAACTCGGCAACCCGCGGTAGACCACCAGTAATATCACGGGTCTTTTGCGACTCCTGAGGAATACGAGCCAGTACTTCACCAATGTCTACAGTTTGACCGTCACGAACTGTAATCAATGCGCCGACCGGGAAAGAAATATTGACCGAGTGGTCAGTGCCCGCAATTTTGACTTCTTCGCCATTTTCAGCAATCAATTTGATTTGTGGGCGCTGTGCAGCCTTCCCCCCGCGCGTCTTTGGCGTGATGACAACTAGTGTGGATAGTCCAGTAACATCGTCAACCTGCTTGGCAACCGTAGCCCCCTCCTCGATGTTCTCGAATCGGATTTTGCCGGCGTACTCAGAAATGATCGGCCGCGTCAATGGATCCCAAGTCGCCAACCGAGCGCCAGCTTTTACGGCCTCTCCATCGTTGACCTGCAGCGTGGCGCCGTAGGGCACTTTGTGACACTCGCGCTCACGGTCGTTATCACCGAAGATAATGATCTCGCCGGAACGTGAGATTGCCACGCGCTCACCCTTGGGGTTGGTAACGTAACGAATCGTGCTTGCAAAACCAACCAAACCTGCTGACTTAGTTTCCACGCTGCTAGCCATCGCAGCGCGTGATGCCGCGCCACCGATGTGGAAAGTACGCATGGTCAACTGGGTGCCTGGTTCACCAATCGATTGCGCCGCGATCACACCAACGGCCTCACCGACGTTAACCAAATAGCCCCTGCCCAGATCGCGACCATAACAATGCGCACAAAGACCATGCCGGGTTTCACAAGTCAGTGGCGTGCGCACACGAACTTCGTCAACACCCAAACGGTCGATGTAATCAACCATGTCTTCATCAAGCAATGTGCCCGCTGAAATAGCGGTCTCTTGAGAGTCTGGATCGACAATATCAACCGCAGCGACACGGCCCAAAATACGCTCTCGCAACGGCTCAATAACTTCTCCGCCTTCAACAAGTGCCTTCATGGCATAACCGTGTGTTGTGCCACAATCGTCTTCGGTAATCACCAAATCCTGCGTCACATCGACCAGGCGGCGGGTTAGATAGCCGGAGTTAGCCGTCTTCAAGGCCGTATCGGCCAAGCCCTTACGTGCACCGTGGGTAGAAATAAAGTACTGCAGAACGTTCAATCCCTCGCGGAAGTTTGCCGTAATGGGCGTCTCAATGATGGAGCCGTCAGGCTTAGCCATCAGACCACGCATACCAGCGAGCTGGCGAATCTGTGCAGCCGAGCCACGAGCTCCTGAGTCAGCCATCATGTAAATGGAATTGAATGACTCTTGACGAGTTGCATTGCCGTGACGGTCAACAACTGGCTCTGTGGCCAATTGCTCCATCATTGCTTTACCAACCTTATCACCCGCCTTGCCCCAGATATCGACGACGTTGTTGTAACGCTCCTGAGCCGTCACTAGACCGGAGGAATACTGTTTATCGATTTCCTTAACTTCGGTGCTTGCTTGTGCAAGAATCTCTGCCTTGACCTGCGGCACCAACATGTCACCCATGGCAATAGAAATGCCGCCACGAGTTGCGAGTCGGAAACCAGACTGCATCAGTTTGTCTGCAAAGATAACCGTGTCCCTCAAACCGCAACGGCGGAAAGACTGGTTAATCAAGCGAGAAATCTCTTTCTTTTTCAGCGCGCGGTTCATCGCCTCAAACGGCAAACCTCGTGGCATGATCTCTGACAACAAAGCACGACCAACTGTTGTTTCAACACGTTTGGTCTCTGATACCCACTCACCATGTGCGTCATGTGACCACTGTGTTAACCGCACCGTGACACGGCTTTGCAGCTCAACCTCTTTGTTGTCGTACGCACGCTGCACCTCAGCAACATCCGCAAAGAACATGCCTTCGCCTTTGCCGTTGACGCGTTCACGTGTAGCGTAATAAAGACCCAACACAATATCCTGTGATGGAACAATCGAGGGCTCACCGTTGGCCGGGAACAAGACATTGTTCGAGGCCAGCATCAAGGTACGTGCCTCGACCTGTGCCTCGAGTGACAAAGGCACGTGCACAGCCATTTGGTCGCCGTCAAAGTCAGCGTTGAACGCTGCACACACCAGCGGATGCAGCTGGATGGCTTTGCCTTCAATCAAAACCGGTTCGAACGCTTGAATACCTAAACGGTGCAACGTTGGCGCACGGTTTAACATAACCGGGTGCTCGCGAATGACCTCTTCGAGGATGTCCCAAACCACAGGCTCTTGGCTTTCGACGAGTTTTTTGGCTGCTTTAATCGTGGCGGCCAAGCCCATCAATTCCAAACGGTTAAAAATAAATGGCTTGAAAAGCTCAAGCGCCATCAACTTGGGCAGACCACACTGGTGCAATTTGAGCGTCGGACCAACCACGATAACGGAGCGACCAGAGTAGTCAACGCGCTTGCCTAACAGATTCTGGCGGAAACGACCACTTTTACCCTTAATCATGTCTGCAAGGGACTTGAGCTGGCGCTTGTTTGCACCTGTCATGGCTTTGCCACGACGGCCGTTGTCCAACAAGGAATCAACCGATTCCTGCAACATGCGCTTTTCGTTGCGCAGAATAATTTCTGGCGCCTTAAGCTCAAGCAAGCGCTTCAAGCGGTTGTTGCGGTTAATGACGCGACGATACAAATCGTTAAGATCTGATGTCGCAAAACGTCCACCGTCGAGTGGCACAAGCGGACGCAGATCGGGCGGAAGAACGGGTAACACTTCCATAACCATCCAGTCAGGCTTGATACCGGACTTCTGGAAGCCCTCAAGAACCTTCAAACGCTTGGAGATCTTTTTGATCTTTGCATCTGATGATGTCGCCTTGATTTCAGCACGAAGTGTCTCAACCTCGCGATCAATATCAATCGTACGCAGCAATTCGCGAACCGCTTCAGCACCCATCAGGGCTTTGAATTCATCGCCGTACTCTTCAGTTTTAGCCAGATAATCGTCATCAGGCATAATCTGACCGCGCTTTAAAGGCGTCATGCCTGGCTCAATCACACACCAGGCTTCAAAGTACAAGACCCGTTCAATGTCACGTAACGTCATGTCCAAAACCATACCCAAACGCGAGGGCAGGCTCTTTAAGAACCAAATATGTGCCACTGGACTTGCAAGCTCAATGTGTCCCATGCGCTCACGGCGCACCTTGGCAACGGTCACTTCAACGCCGCATTTCTCGCAGATAACACCACGGTGCTTCAAGCGTTTGTACTTACCACACAAGCATTCGTAATCTTTGATCGGACCAAAGATCTTGGCGCAAAACAGTCCATCACGCTCAGGTTTGAACGTGCGATAGTTAATCGTCTCTGGCTTACGGACCTCACCGTAAGACCAAGAGCGGATTTTTTCCGGTGACGCAATGCCAATTTTGATGGCATCAAACCGATCGTCTTGCGAAACTTGTTTAAAGAGGTCTAGTAGCGCTTTCATTATTTACGCTCCAAATCCATGTCCAATGCCAAGGAGCGAATCTCCTTGACCAGCACGTTAAAGGACTCCGGCATGCCCGCATCGATCGTGTGGTCACCCTTAACGATATTCTCGTAAAGCTTGGTACGACCACCGATATCATCGGACTTGACGGTAAGCATTTCCTGTAAGGTGTAAGAAGCACCATAAGCTTCGAGCGCCCAGACTTCCATCTCCCCAAAACGCTGACCACCGAACTGAGCCTTACCGCCTAGTGGCTGCTGAGTAACGAGCGAGTATGGACCAGTCGAACGAGCATGCATCTTGTCATCAACCAAGTGGTGCAGCTTAAGATAGTGCATGTATCCGACAGTGACTGGACGCTCAAACTGATCACCGGTACGGCCGTCATACAGCCAAGCCTGTGTCTTCGTCTCGGTCAAGCCAACTCGCTTGGTCACTTCTTCCGGATAGGCCATCTCAAGCATTTTGCTAATCTCAGCCTCTGAAGCCCCGTCAAAAACCGGCGTCGCAAAGGGCACACCAGCCGCCAAATTACGAGCGAGCTCGATTACTTCCGTATCCGTTAGCTTTTCGATCTGAGCGCCAGCACCCGTTTCGTTGTAGACACGATCAAGGTATGCGCGCAAAGGCTTAGCCTCTACTTTCTGTTGCTCGCGCAACAAATCGTTGATCCGGTTGCCAATACCCTTGGCTGCCCAACCGAGGTGAACCTCGAGCACCTGGCCAACGTTCATCCGAGATGGAACACCAAGCGGATTGAGAACGATGTCAACCGTCGTTCCGTCAGCCATGTGTGGCATGTCTTCCACCGGTACAATTTTCGACACTACGCCTTTGTTACCGTGGCGACCAGCCATTTTGTCACCGGGCTGCAAACGACGCTTGACCGCTAGATAGACCTTAACCATCTTGAGCACACCCGCCGGCAATTCGTCACCCTGGGTCAGCTTCTTACGCTTTTCTTCAAACGCCAAATCGAATTGATGACGCTTGGCCTCAAGCGACTCCTTGGCTTGCTCCAATGTAATGGCGTGATTTTCATCTGACAGACGGATATCAAACCATTGCCAACGATCGAGTTCGACAAGGTACTCTTTCGCAATAGCGGTACCCTTCGCTAGCTTGCGCGGGCCACCATTAACGGCCTTACCGATGAGGACCTTTTCGATACGGTCAAATGTGTCGTTCTCAACGATTCGCAGCTGATCGTTGAGGTCTTGGCGATAGCGTCTGAGTTCATCGTCAATGATTGACTGGGCGCGCCTGTCTCGGGCTATGCCTTCACGGGTGAAGACCTGAACATCGATGACTGTTCCAACCATGCCGGATGGCACACGCAGTGAAGTGTCTTTCACATCGGATGCTTTTTCACCAAAGATTGCGCGGAGCAGTTTTTCTTCGGGTGTCAGTTGGGTTTCGCCTTTCGGCGTTACCTTTCCGACTAAAACGTCGTCTGCCCGAACCTCTGCACCAATGTGAACAATGCCTGACTCGTCCAAACGATTCAGTTGGGTTTCGGCCAAGTTGCTGATGTCCCGCGTAATTTCCTCGGGCCCCAACTTCGTGTCACGAGCGACAACCGTCAGTTCCTCGATGTGAATCGAAGTGTAACGATCCTCAGCCACGACTTTTTCGGAGATCAAAATTGAGTCTTCAAAGTTATAGCCATTCCATGGCATGAAGGCGATCAGCATGTTTTGGCCGAGCGCAAGCTCTCCCAGATCGGTCGATGCTCCATCAGCCAACACATCGCCCTTTCTGACTCGATCACCACGCCCAACAATAGGACGTTGGTTGATGTTGGTGTTCTGGTTCGAACGGGTGTACTTAATCAGGTTGTAGATATCAACACCGACCTCCCCAGCCACGTTCTCGTCGTCGTTAACCCGAATCACAACTCGTTCAGCATCAACATAATCCACAACGCCGCCACGCAATGCTTGAACCGTTGTGCCCGAGTCAACTGCAACAGTACGCTCAACACCCGTCCCGACCAAAGGCTTCTGGGGACGCAAGCACGGAACCGCCTGGCGTTGCATGTTGGCACCCATTAGCGCCCGGTTTGCATCGTCATGCTCAAGGAAGGGAATCAGCGATGCCGCAACTGAAACAATTTGCGATGGCGCAACGTCGATGTAGTTGATCTTTCCCGGTGCTGTTAACAGCGTTTCACCAGCCTGGCGACACGCAACTAGATCATCAACGAACATACCTTTGTCATTTAGCTGGGCATTAGCCTGTGCGATGACAAACTTGCTCTCTTCAATGGCTGACAAATAGTCAATCTCATCGGTAACCTGACGATCAACCACCTTGCGGTATGGCGTCTCAAGAAAGCCATATTCGTTCAGACGGGCATACAGTGCCATCGAGTTAATCAGACCAATGTTTGGTCCTTCCGGCGTTTCAATTGGGCAGACACGACCATAGTGCGTTGGGTGAACGTCCCGGACCTCGAAGCCCGCACGTTCACGCGTCAAACCACCGGGTCCGAGCGCAGAAACTCGACGCTTGTGCGTAATCTCTGACAATGGATTGGTCTGATCCATAAACTGCGAAAGCTGACTGGAACCAAAAAACTCCTTGATCGCGGCCGATATCGGCTTGGAGTTAATCAAGTCATGCGGCATCAGATTCTCTGTTTCGGCTTGACCCAGACGTTCCTTGACAGCACGTTCTACACGGACCAAACCGGCGCGGAACTGATTCTCAGCCAATTCGCCGACACAACGCACCCGGCGATTACCCAAGTGGTCGATATCATCGATATTTCCGCGACCATTTCGCAGCTCAACCAAAAGCTTGATCGTCTCGAGAATGTCTTCGTCGGTCAAAGTCATCGAACCCGACGAGTCGTCACCACGTCCCAAACGACTATTGACCTTCATCCGGCCAACGCGTGAAAGATCGTATGTTTCTTCGCTGTAGAACAAGCGTTGAAACAGTGCTTCGACTGCATCTTCGGTTGGCGGCTCGCCAGGACGCATCATCCGGTAGATGGCAACACGTGCCGCCATTTGGTCCACCGTCTCATCTGTACGCAGGGTCTGTGAAATGTACGGGCCCTTGTCCAAATCGTTAATGAACAAGGTCTGAATTTCACGTACACCAGCAGCGCGAATGTTAACCAAAACACCTTCGGTGATTTCATCGTTCGCCGCTGCGACGAGCTCACCTGTTTCAGCGTCAATGATCTTGGTGGCCAATACTCGTCCGATTAGAAAATCGTCCGTTACCGAGATCCGCGTAATTCCGGCAGCAGCAATGTCACGCAAGTGTTTGGCGTTAATCCGCTTATCTTTCTCAACAACGACCGTGCCGCTTTTATCAGTTATGTCAAAACGAGCGACCTCTCCCTTCCAGCGCTCAGGAACGTAATCTACATACGCACCATCAGACTGGAGTTCGAACTGGTCAAAATCAAAGAAATGCGCCAGTATTGCCTCAGGTGTCATTCCGATTGCTTTAAGCAAAATGGTGACTGGCATCTTGCGGCGGCGGTCGACACGAAAAAACAAAACGTCCTTAGGATCAAACTCGAAGTCAAGCCATGAACCACGATAAGGAATGATGCGCGCTGAGAACAAAAGCTTACCTGAGCTGTGGGTCTTGCCACGATCGTGCTCAAAAAACACGCCCGGCGAGCGATGCAATTGCGACACAATCACGCGCTCGGTGCCATTGATCACAAAAGAGCCCGTGTTCGTCATCAAGGGCATTTCGCCCATGTACACTTCTTGCTCTTTGAGCTCTTTAGTCGTGGGTTTGCTCGCTTCACGATCCATTAGAACCAGTCGAACCTTGGCACGTAATGCAGACGCATACGTCAAACCCCGTTGTTGGCACTCTTTGACGTCAAAAACGGGTTCGCCAAGCGAATAGCTCACGAACTCCAGCCGCGCCATGTTGTTGTGGCTAATGATCGGGAATATCGAGGTAAACGCAGATTGCAAACCCTCATCATGCCGCTGCGATGACGGAACGTCTGCTTGCAGGAATGTCAGGTAGGATTGAAGCTGTGTCGCTAAGAGAAATGGAACGTCCTGCACGTCCTCACGCTTTGCGAAGCTTTTGCGGATGCGCTTTTTTTCGGTGAACGAGTATGGCATGAGCACTCCGACTCGAGGTTACAGGGGCCGTCAACCACGGCCCGGAGGTACGACTTCAGGAAACTCGACTGCCCGTTACGGTGTGTGCAAACGGGTTTCCTGAAGGCGCGAAACCCGGAGACGCCCTCTGGCCTCTCCGGGCAACGTACGACAACAATTACTTGAGCTCGACCTTGGCACCAGCCTCTTCGAGTTTCTTCTTGGCTTCCTCAGCTTCGGCCTTGGCAACACCTTCTTTGACCGGCTTCGGTGCACCATCAACCAAATCTTTAGCTTCTTTCAAACCTAGACCGGTCAACTCACGAACAGCCTTAATGACGCTAACCTTGTTCGCGCCGACCTCGGTCAAAATGACGTTGAATTCGGTTTGCTCAGCAGCAGCAGCGCCTGCATCTGCCCCACCAGCTGCGGGCGCAGCAACGGCGACAGCAGCGGCAGCGGCCGAAACACCAAACTTTTCTTCCATTTCTTTGATCATCTCTGACAACTCCAGCACGGTCATGCCAGCGATTGCGTCGAGGATTGCAGCTTTATCCATTTAAAACTCCATTAGATTTATTTAACCAGGTAAAGGACGTTGTTCTCGTCAATTCCACTTCATTTGTCTTTCATCTGCGATCTTAGGCGGCTTGCTTTTGATCACGAACAGCGGCCAAACCGCGGACAAACTTGGTTGGAACCTCATTAAGCGTCCGAACAAACTGTGCAACCGGTGCTTGCATTGTGCCAAGCAGTTTGGAAAGCAACTCTTCACGAGAAGGCATGGTAGCCAAAGCCTTAACGCCATCGGCGTCGAGCACACTATTAGGCAGTGCACCAGCTTTAATAACCAGCTTTTCGTTTGTTTTTCCAAATGCAGCTAGCACTTTCGAAGCACCGACGGGGTCTTTGCTAATTCCATAAATTAGCGGACCCGTCAGCTGCTCTGACAAACCCTCGAACGAGGTGCCTGCCAAAGCACGGCGCGCCAACGTATTCTTTAGAACACGCAAGTAAACGCCTGACTCACGCGCAGTTTTGCGCAGTACGGTGACGGTAGCAACATCCAGACCACGATACTCAGCAACCACGATCGATTGGGCACCGACCAGCTGGGCGGCTACTTCTTCGATGACGATCGCCTTCTCTTGACGATTGAGACTCACGGTTTGAACACTCCATCAAATGACACTTCGAAAAAATCTCCGTGTCGGCCGAATGCGGCGAGCCTGGTTGAGTTCAGTTAAGAAATCTTCCATGGACGCCGTCTGCGCTGGATCCGTTTCCGGTATTAAGCACTTCGTTAAAAAAACAAACTCTATGCTCCAGCGGTCTTTGACAGCAGTGCCTGCTTACAACGACAGGCACAGCCCAAAGTCTTTACATAATCCGTTTACGACTGCGGCGAAGTGACTGACGCAACCTCAACTCGAGCACCACCGCCCATTGTTGAAGATATCGCCACTTTGCGCAGATACACCCCCTTGGCTGCAGAAGGCTTGGCTTTATTCAAAGCATCAACTAACGCAGACAAGTTGCTGTGCAACTGTTCCACACCAAACGAGGCACGGCCAATCGTGGCGTGAATAATGCCAGCCTTGTCCGTCCGGTATTGAACCTGACCGGCCTTTGCATTTTTTACCGCTTGCGCCACATCCGGTGTGACCGTGCCAACTTTTGGATTTGGCATTAGTCCCCTTGGACCGAGTACCTGACCTAGCGCGCCGACAACTCGCATGGCATCAGGTGATGCAATCACGACGTCAAAGTTGAGGTTGCCACCTTTAATCTGCTCAGCCAGATCTTCCATGCCAACGATGTCTGCTCCAGCTGCTTTGGCTTGCTCTGCTTTTTCGCCTTGAGCAAACACCGCGACTCGCATGGCTTTACCAGTACCGGCGGGCATGACAACAGATCCACGAACCAACTGGTCAGACTTCTTGGGGTCAATTCCCAACTGAACCGCGACATCGATGGACTCGTCGAATTTTGCAGTTGCACACTCTTTAACCAACGTAAGGGCCTCAGAAACAGAATACAACTTGCTGCGATCAATCTTTTGCGCGACAGCAGCCATGCGCTTTGATAATTTGGCCATCTCAGACTCCCTCCACCGTAATGCCCATGCTGCGTGCACTACCAGCAATGGTGCGGACTGCTGCATCTAGATCACTTGCCGTCAGGTCGGGTGCCTTGGATTTAGCGATTTCCTCAGCCTGTGCACGTGTCAGCTTTCCGACCTTGTCAGTGTGCGGCTTCGGTGAACCCTTTTGAATACCGGCAGCTTTCTTAATCAGGATGGACGCCGGAGGCGTTTTCATCACAAAAGTAAAGCTCTTGTCCGCAAACGCCGTGATAACAACCGGGATCGGCAAACCGGGCTCTAAGCTCTGGGTCTGCGCGTTAAACGCCTTGCAGAACTCCATGATATTCAAACCGCGCTGACCGAGGGCAGGACCAATTGGGGGGGATGGGTTAGCCTTACCAGCTGGCACTTGCAGCTTGATGAAGCCGACGATTTTCTTCGCCATTTACAATGCTCCTTGTGGGTACAAACGTCGCCAATCGACGACTCCCCGGGGGTTAAAAATCAGGTTTTCTCAACCTGGCTGAAATCGAGCTCGACGGGCGTTGAACGACCGAAAATCGTTACGGACACTCTAACCTTGCTCTTTTCGTAATTCACTTCTTCAACGTTGCCATTGAAGTCGGCGAATGGTCCCTCTCTGACACGAACCAATTCACCAACTTCAAACAGAATTTTGGGCCTTGGCTTTTCAACACCCTCTTCAATCTGGGACAGAATCTTCTTGACTTCACTTTCTGAGATAGGCGTGGGGCGATTACCTGAGCCGCCCAGAAAACCGGTAACCCGCGGCGTGCTCTTAACCAGATGCCATGTTTCGTCGGTCAACTCCATTTCAACCAGAACGTAGCCCGGGAAAATTCGACGCTCGCTAATTGACTTCTGCCCACCTTTTACTTCGACAACCTCTTCAGAGGGCACAAGAACTTGTCCGAAGCGAGCCTGCAAGCCCGCACGATCAATGCGCTCAATCATGGCCTTGGAAACACTTTTTTCCATGCCAGAGTAAACATGAACCACGTACCATTTCTTACTCATCGTTGTTCCTGTTATCTCCAGCCGAGCACAACACTAAAGAGCAACCACTCCATGCTCTTGTCCAGCAGCCAAAGAAAAATACCCATAACCGCAACAAAGGCAAATACGATGCCAGTCATTTGCACGGTTTCTTTCCGTGTCGGCCAAACGACTTTACGCACTTCGTAATAAGACTCCTGCGCAAAACCAATAAATCGGCGACCTGGCTCACTGATCGCAGCGATGCCAGCAGCCGCGAGCAAACTAACAATAAAAATTGCAACTCGGACAGGCGCAGCAAGTTGCGGTTCAAGGGTTGAGAACGCTACGATGCCAGCAATGATAACCAACACTGCAACCACCAACTTTATGCGGTCGGCCATGCTACTTACTGTATGCACGTTTTGGTTAGACATTCTCTTTACCAACAATAGGTCGACTGACGCCGAAACAAATTAAACCGTTTCAAAACTACTCTGGCAGGGGCAGAGGGAATCGAACCCCCAACCTTCGGTTTTGGAGACCGACGCTCTGCCAATTGAGCTATGCCCCTAAACCCCTGACTGGCTCCAGAGCTATCACTCATGGAGCCCCATTACTAATATTTACTTCAAGATTTTCGCGACGACGCCAGCGCCCACGGTGCGGCCACCTTCACGGATTGCAAAGCGCAGGCCTTCTTCCATGGCGATCGGGGCAATCAGTTTGACCGTCATCGCCACGTTGTCACCCGGCAACACCATCTCTTTATC
>CAMCOS010000050.1 GCA_945876565.1 Lautropia mirabilis
TGCGGCTCGCAACATTCTTGCCCGTGGCCTTGCTCAGTTGGTGATTGAATCTGCCGCTGTGGAGGCGAAAGCCTGCGAAGCATCGGTAAATAAGGCGCAAGCCGAGGTCGGGTCAGACCTTCCTGCAGAGGGAATCCTTGCTCTTTAGGGCGAGGAGGTGATCAATGAAGTCAGGGCGCAAGCGCAGCACAGTCATGGCCGCGCCGCGTCCTTGTCCTGTTGATACCGTGATGCGGCCAACCACCCGAATCATGTCTTTGAATCGGGCAATGTTGGTTTTAGACCAGTCGGTTTGGTTAGCGAGTGCCTGTTGATAAGCGGGGCTACTTAAATCCTCAAAGTCGCCTGTGGTGTAAGTGGCGAAATATTTTGGGTTGGCGTCAATGGCTTGATAGCGGCGCGCTTGAATGAAGCCGTCGATGGCGACTCTCTCAGCAATATGCTCGCGGTCATACCAAAGGTTGAACTCGTCTTCGTATGCCGCATCGATGTTCATCGAAGTAATCAGAATGCCTTTGCCAGAAATGGGCATGATGGTGTGTCCTGTCTGTGAATAAATGGAACTGAATCTTGTCTATACCTTGAAGGAACTTAAAAGTGCCTGTACATCGCCGATTCTTTCTAATTCGAGCAGCCTCTCGAAGAAGGCAGGTGTATCCGTATGCTGACCAGGGGTGGTCTGCCAAGCCATCGAGCAGCAGCGCATGAACTTGTCTTGACATTGCTCACGCGAAAGCGGCCGCCTAGGGCTTGCCAGCATGTCGGCAATATCAGTCCTCAGCGTCTGACCATTCGCGAGCGTGAGATGGATGGTGACAGGCGTAAACGTGTTGGGATCTGGATTGTCATCAGTAACCATGCGAACTTTTTGGGCCAGATCAAACGTTGGTTTGTCCGTGAGTTCATCACCGAAGTAGTGCGTTGGCGCCAAATGGCCGTGCTTCAGAATCTTGGCCAACACAAAGGGCATGCAAAGGCGGGCGTAATTGGGGCTAGGATTGGGCACGGCAGGCCGGTTGACCAGCCGATTGATGAGCGAAGGCCCGGTGACAACAACTGAGGCGATCGAATCAGTCTGCAGCTGATGGGTATGCATGAGCGCCAGTAAACCTTCAACGCCCGCATGGGTTGCGCGCCCACTTGGAAAGGGTTTGTGGCTGAACTCGTCAATCCGCCAACGGTGTCCGAGCTCATCGAGCAGGGGCTCAAGATCGTAGTCCCGTTCAAACAAGCTCAGGTAGCCACATTCACCGGTCAGTGGTAAATCGAGTGACGCCAGGCCACTTTGAGCCAGATCGCACGATTGCCAGGCTGCCCTTGCATTGAAGCTGATTTGCATAGGCAAAATAGGCCGGCCTTCTCGGTGGCCTTGCATGGTTCCACTGGCCTGCGCCAGTTGGAATCCCCAGGCAGCGATGATGGTCTCTGGGGGCAGGTTTCTGAGTCTGGCCAGGCCAGCGACAGCGCCAAATCCACCTGCCGTTGCAGGCCGGAAAAATTGCATGGCCTGATTAGCCGCCAGGCCTAGGGTGCAGGCGACGTTAATGCCAACAGCGACCGCGGTGATGAGTTCTCTGCCGCTGATGTTTTTTGCAGAGGCCGCTTGCGCCATTAACACCGGCAACAGCGTTGCCATGGCGTGGACCACAGCGCCCTCATGCAGGCAATCGTATTCTTGGCAGTGCACGTTAAATGCATTGGCCATGATCGCGTTTGGCACTGACAGGCATGCGCCGGTGCCCCAAACTGAGACGTTGCCCTGTGCGTCACCTGCACGCAGGTGCGCCAGAAGTTCTTGGGCTTCGGGCACAGCGCTACCAGCCATTCCAACAGACAGAGTATCCGCGATAAAGGTTTTAGCGCGCTCAACCGTATGAGCTGGCAAGTGGTCAAACTGAGCGTTGGCCACATGATCGGCTAAGCGGTGTTCCGGGTTGTGTTTGCTCACAGCGATGTCTGCGCTCGTTGATGGTGAGTCGATCGCCAATAGTCAAGTGCTTCAGAAATGGTCTGCACATGGACTTGGACGGTGTGGTCAATCTCTGTGCCATAGCCACCAGCCATGGTGATGGCTACCCCCACAGCCAGTGATTTGGCAAATTCAAGTACCCGCGCATCGCGTGCGTGCAAGCCCGCAAAAGATAGTTTCAAACGACCGAGGCGATCACCCTCATGCGGGTCAGCACCCGCCAGATAAATCAGTAGCTCAGGCTCAAATCGCTCGGCGAGTCTGTCAAGCGCGTTGTCAAGCGCCATGAGATATTCCTCGTCGCTGCAGCCATCGGGCAGTCCTACATCGAGGTCACTCGGTTCTTTGCGAAACGGAAAATTCTTCTCGCCATGAAGTGATAGCGTGAAGATGCTGGGATCGTGCTTCAGGATGCTGGCCGTTCCATTGCCTTGGTGTACATCGAGGTCAATGATGGCGATCCGCTTGATGCCGTGTTGACGTTGCATCACGCGAGCAGCCACTGCTGCATCGTTAAAGACACAAAAGCCGCTACCCTTGTCTCGATAGGCATGGTGGGTGCCACCAGCCAGATTCACGCTTACGCCCTCGCTGAGCGCAGTTTGTGCAGCGGCAATCGTGGCGCCTACCGAGCGGCGAGAACGTTCAACCATGCCAGCGCTCCACGGAAACCCAATCTCACGCTGGGCTTGTGGGGCGAGGGTGCCAGTGATCACGCGCTGCACGTAAATCGGGTCGTGTGCCAGCAAAAGTTCGGTATCACTGGCCGGTGGCGCCTCCATGAGCTCAAGCCCGGGCAGATCAGCGACTTGCTCGCGCACCATCCGGTATTTCGCCATGGGAAACCGATGCCCTGGGGGAAGTGGCAGCACGAACTGATCGGTATAGAAGGCTTTCATTAGGTTGGTAGCAATGAATGACTGAAAATAATTCACAGGGAGAGTAACTTTCTCTCAATTTTGGGCTTTCTCGGGCTATCCTGAAACTTAACCTGGCAATCAAACCACAGGATAATCAAATGCAATACTCTACATCGCGTGCGGCCCTATTTGGCTTGATTGGCCTGATTGGCTTGTTGGCCGCAGGTTTCAATCTCTCAGCCCAGCCAGTCAAGCCCGGACAGACCAGCACGTTTCTTTCAGTCACTGGTGTGAATCAGTTCAAGACCGACATGAATGCAGGTGGCAGCTTCGATTGGTACGACGCCAACGTTCGACTGGGGGTGAACGCCCAGTTCACGCCCAATTGGGGCGGTGGGGTATTTGTGGAATATGGCTATCAGCACTGGTCGTGGAACAACCCGCAGGCCTTTGGTGGTGAGGCACCCTGGGCGGGGATCAGTACGCCTCAGTTGGGATTCAGCGTGTCTTACTCGCCTAGTGCTGCCTGGCGCTTGAGTGTGAGTCCATCCGTGGAGTGGTCGGCTGAGAATGGGGTCGGAACGGCCGGTGCATCGACCTATGGTGCCGTGTTGTTGGGAACGTACACCGCATCGCCGACCTTGACGTTGGGGTTGGGTGCGGGCGTGTTTCGCCAGATCAATGAGAACAAGGTGTTTCCATTCATTGCGGTGAATTGGCGAATTACAGATAACTGGACCTTGAGCAATCCCTTGCCTGCTGGTCCGGCAGGTGGCGCTGGCCTTGAATTGTCATACAAGATCGATGAGCAATGGACCATTGGCGCGGGCGGCGCTTATCGTTCTTATCGTTTCCGGCTCAACGACAGTGGACCCTACGCCGGTGGTATTGGTCAAAACCGCCTGATCCCGGTTTTTGCTCGGGTTAGCTATCAATTTGCACCGGGCACTCGCATCGACCTGTACGGGGTGGCTAGCACGGGTGGCAACGTGCAAGCTCAGTCGGCTGATGGCACCCAGACGGTAAATTCAAATTACAGCACGGGCGTGGGCTTGGGCCTTAACCTCTCGCACCGCTTCTAGCATCGTCGCTTAGCGGCGCCATCTAAGAGCGCCCGAGCGCTGGCGTACAACACGGCTGCATTGAGCAGATGCCACAGCCAGTGCGTAGCGCCCCAGTTCTCACACAGGGGCATGTCCAGTTGGCGGGCTGTCATGGAGACCAGAAAGAGTCCTGCGGTGACCCAAAGCCACCAGCTCGCTTGCTTGTGATTGCCAGCGCTCAGGGTTGCCAAGCCAATCACGTAAAACCAGGCGCCCAGATAAGTGCCGGGCGGCAAGTTCAGCCCCCCATGATTGAGCGCCCATACCGCAAACGTTGCGATCCCAATGGCGGCTAGTAGCATGATGACGCTTGCCGCTTGAACCCATATCGTACGCTGCGCAACCCATTTGGGCCAAAGCCAGGCGTAGGTAATGAGGTAAACACCAATGAAAAATACGTCCAATAATCCAGTGAATCGATTAGCAAAGGTGTGAAACAAAAAGCTGCCAACCCCAATCAGGATAATCAGTAAGCCAATTAGTCGGCCCGGTGACTGCGTCTGTCGCAGCAGCAATAATCCAGCCAATACAAACGCAAGGTTGGTCAGCGCATTCACGGGCTCAGCCCAAAAGCTTGCGTCCAGGCGTTCGCAGTAAATGTCGGTGGGCTGGAACCAGTTCGTCATCCAGACATTCCAAGTAAAACCCCAAAACAATCCATGGCGATCGTTCTGTTAAGTAACTTCGTCTGCATGATAAATCCGCGTTGACCGATCGTCTAGCTAGGGTGTGGTTGGTCAATAGTCTGGTTATATCCTGTCTGGTCATATCCCTGACACGTTGATGTTGCATCGTATTTTGCAAGAGTTTTTTTGTTAACAGTGATCTTTTGGGAGCTTGATGTGAACCCACGTGCATATGACGATGACCATTTGGTCTGTAACGAATCGAAGCAAGAGCATTTTCAGGAGGTGCTTGCCAGGGTTCGCCACAATCCGGCCCGCCGCCACCTATTAAAGACTGGGCTTGGCTTGGCAGCCTTGGTGGCTGCGCCTGGTGCATCATGGTCATCTGGTCTGACGCAGCTCCCAGATCAGCCTGCCGGTGCTGGCCTGGGTTTTAACGCGGTACCTAAAAGCCTGGCCGATCTGGTGGTGGTGCCAGATGGCTATGTTGTCAAGGTGATCCATGCCACCGGTGATCCAATCGTCTCATCGGTATCACCTTATTCCAATCAAGGGTTGGAGACTGATGATTGGTCGCAGCGCATCGGGGACCATCATGATGGCATGGATATTTTTTATATCGGTGCTGATGGCAAGTACTCGCCAACCGTGACAAATCGGGCTGTGCTCGTGGTTAATCACGAGAGCTCAGCCGATGCACATTTTTTCCATCCGAATGGTCAGACGTCCAATGGCGTGACGGGTAAAAAGTTTACGCAGTTTGGTAACTGGGATTTGGGCGAACGCCCCGGACTTGAGGTCCTCAAAGAGATTAACCATCATGGCTTTTCTGTGGTTGAGATGGAATTGAATGCCGACGGTTCAATCAGCGGATACAAAATAGATGCGCCTTTGAATCGCCGTGTCACGCCCCAAACCTTGGCAGAGGTGACAGGGCCTGCTGCGCACATCGAGGATATTCGTGCTTTCATGACGACGGCGTTTGACCCATCAGGCCAGACGGTGCGTGGCACACTCAATAACTGCGGTCACGGTAAAACGCCATGGGGCACTTATCTGGGTTGTGAAGAGAACTGGGCGGCCTACTTCAACATTCCGTCTGGAAAGGCTGCGCCCGAGGGCAAGCTCGCCCAGGCCAATAAGCGTTATGGTTTGCCTGCCAAAACCTTGCCTGAAGATGCGACCAAGGGGCGCAGTCAAGGCTGGTATACCGTGACGGACATGCCGGATGATCAATACCGTTTCTCGCGTTGGAACCTAGCCGCTAACGGTGCGGATCCGACGAGAGATTTTCGGCAAGAGGGCAACACATTTGGCTACGTGGTTGAAATAGATCCAGCCAATGTCGAGTCACCCATGGCCAAGCGGGTTGCTTTAGGCCGGATGGCTCACGAGGCAGCGGTGTGCTCCGTGCCGGTTCCCGGCCAGCCACTGGCCTTCTACATGGGGTGTGATGCGCGCAATGAATACATTTATAAGTTCGTTTCAGACGCTGTCTGGGATCCGGCGGATACTGGTGCAGGCATGGTTGCAGGACAGAAGTACTTGACTGAAGGCAAGCTTTATGCCGCCAAGTTCAATGACGATGGCATGGGCCAGTGGATTGAGTTGTCGATCGAGGATCCTCGCATCAAAGGCTTTGAGCAGTATTCGTTTGCCAATCAGGCTGACGTACTCGTGAACGCACGTCTGGCTGCCGATGCGGTGGGCGCCACGCCCATGGATCGCCCTGAATGGGGTGCAGTCAATCCCAAAAACGGCGAGGTCTATTTCACGCTCACCAACAACAATGGCAAGAATCGCGATGTTGGTACGGTCAATTCGGCAAACCCTCGAGCTTATCTGGACGAAGACGGCAAAAAGAGGGATGGAAATCCCAACGGCCATATTCTGCGTTTCAGAGAAGCCAACGGCCTGGCCGATGCGGCAGGATTTCAGTGGGATATTTTCTTGTTTGGTGCCGAAGAGGACATGCCAGTCGATGTGAATGTGTCACAGCTTACCGCCTCAAACTCGTTCTCATCGCCAGACGGCCTCTGGTTTAGTCCAACCACTGGCATTTTGTGGATTCAGACCGATGATGGCGCGGCGACCGATGAAAGCAACTGCATGATGGTTGCTGCTGTGCCGGGAGAAGTCGGTGATGGTGGTCCGGTCACGATTCGTAACCAATTCAAGGACCAGCAAGGCGAACAGAGAACATTCGTGGGCGCGCTGCTTGGCGAACCGAGGCTAAAGCGCTTTCTGGTCGGCCCGAAAGGCTCAGAGATCACGGGACTGACAGAAACGGCTGACGGCAGAGTGCTGCTTGTGAATATTCAGCATCCTGGCGAACTTTCCAAAGGGGTGGCTGATGAGGCACTTCAAAGTCAGTGGCCAAGCAATGTAGGCTCAGATCAGCGGTACGGGCAAGCAACACGTCCTAGATCAGCCACCATCGCGATCTCGCGAGTCGATGGCGGTGTGATCGGCCTCTAAGGGCTGGCTGGTTGCACGCAACCAAAACGCTACCAGTGCGTGTTTTGAAGTCACGCCTGGTAGTAGACCGATATCGTCTCGGCAATGCACGCCGGCTTGGGTGCATTCTCGAGTTCGACAGTTGTGCGGAAAGTGCACTGAAGGCCGCCGTCGGCTCGATCTTGGGCGTCGATGAGTTCAAACTTTGCCCGGGTTCGACTGCCGCTTGGCACAGGGGTTAAAAACCGAACCTTGTTCAAACCATAGTTCACTGTCATCGCGGTTCCAGCGACTTCAAATGTTTGGAAACGCATGCCAGCGAGCATCGACAGTGTCAGGTAGCCATGCGCGATGGTGGTGCCGAATGTCGATTGCCTGGCGCGTTGCTCATCGATGTGAATCCACTGGAAGTCACCCGTTGCTTGCGCAAACTGATTGATCCGGTCCTGAGTGATGTCCCACCAGTCGCTGGTGCCAATCTCGCTGCCCACCAGCGATTTAAGTTGTTCAAACTTGACTTCGCGCATAGGCTAATCCTCAAATTGTTTTGCGGCTCTGCCTTGTTTTTAGCACGCTGGCTGACTTTGTCTTGGGCTTATTTCGCCAGCAAATCTTTCGGGATGTTCAGGATAAAGTTGGTCAGTGCCGTCGTGTTGCTCGCCGGCAGGATGTGGCGACGCATGGCGTTTGCGGCTGCCTCACCATCTCGGGCAGTCATAAATGCCAGTATCTCTCCGTGTTGCTCGTAAGATGTTTTGGTGGCACCGAGTGCGCCAAACGCATGTCGACGGTAAACGCCGGTGCGGGCCCGCACGCGCATGACCTCCTGGCGCAAAAATCCGTTTCTTGAAGCCGCATAAAGCGCTTGGTGAAACTGTTGGTTACAGGCCTGCCAGCCATCCCAATCCTCTTGTTCAGCAAATGGCTGGCTTTCTTGATGAATTCGCTGCAGCGCTTCTAACTCTTTGGAGGAGATGCGCTCACAGGCGAGTTTGACCGCAATGGCCTCAATCTCGGCCAGCCACTCCCACAGACTGAGTAACTGGGCCAGGTCCATCTTGGCCACCATGGCGCCGCCACGTGGCAGATTGCTCACCAGTCCTTGGGCCTTTAATTGAAGCAGAGCCTCTCGCACGGGGGTCTTTGAGGCACCAAATCGATTGGCAATTTCGTTCTCATCGAGGGTGTCACCAGGTACCAGCAGGCCTTGACTGATTTGTTCTGCCAAGTCGGCTCGAATGCGGTCGCTGATGTTCTTGTGCGTTTTTTGTGTAGTAACCACGGCAACCCCCTAGGTTCAATGCGAGGCGGCTTTCAGCAAAATAGCCACGAAGCCATCGAATAGATTTTACCTGTTGCTAAAAATTAATGAATCCACTATAAATATATTTATAACTGCTTTTAAAATCCAGGAAAACCAATTGAGTAACGTGGACTGTGCGCAAGCGCTTCTGCGTGGCGAGATAGACGTCGATCAATACTGGCGCGAATCGGGTGAGCAGCATGTCAAGTCGGCGGGGGTCCTCTTGACGCAGCAACAACAAAGCCGGGCATTAAAAAACCTCTCTCGGCTCACAATTCGCTTGAGGCAGGTGGGGTTTGAGTTGTCGCAGGCAGGCTGTGGCGAGCACCCTGACGGTTTGACCACCGATCACGACAATTTGCAACAGGCGTTCGAACGACATTTGGTCACGTACCGATGAGTGCCGATCTTCCAAACACCATGGCAGGCTTGCGGTTAGCCTTGCAAGATGGCGTGTTGTCTCGAGCACAAGCGCTGCAAATTCAAGCTGATCGCTTTTGGCGCATTGGTAACCTGACTGGGGCGGTAACCCGTTATTTGTCGCCACCGGTGAGCGCAGACGGCGAGCCTGGTTCATTAGCAGGTGTCGCACTGGCACACAAAGATATCTTTGATTTGCACAATTGCCGTCCTGGACTTGGTCGCCAGGCGCCATCAACACAGAAAGGGTTGGCCCAAGCGGCGGTGCTGGATTTTCTGGATGCGGCAGGGCTCGCCAATCTGGGCACCTTGGCTCTGGCTGAGGATGCCTGTTCGGCCACCGGTCAAACCGACAAGTTACCCACCCCACTGAACCCGCTAGGTGTCGATGTGGCGGTTGGTGGTTCGTCCAGTGGCAGTGCGGTGGCGGTGGCCAGCGGCATGGTGTATGCCTCGCTCGGAACAGACACGGCAGGGTCGGTGCGTATTCCGGCCATGACCTGTGGCGTGATGGGCTTAAAGACCACGCATGGACTCATCGGTCGCTCGGGCATGACGCTGCTTTGCCCATCACTTGATTCGATTGGGGTCCTGGCTCGAGCTGCCGATGACATTCGCTGCGTCATGCGCGTGTTGGCGCCAGCGCTGGATTGGGACAGTCCAGTGCCATTTAAGATGCTTGGAGTTGGTCACTGGCTTGCCCAAACCGAACTTGATGATGATGTGCGTCAAGTAGTTGACCCCATCATGCGGTGTTACGGGCATCACCACATTGACATTGCTGGGCACGAACGCCGAGCAAGTGCCTTGCAGGAGCTTGTCATGGCCTATGAGGTTGGGCAAACACAGCGGCTAAGAATCGCGCAAGGCAAGGCTTGCCTTCAAGTTGCAGGACTCGGCGGTTTTGGTTTGACGATTCCTGCAGCCTGGTGGCGGCAGGCTTTACGCGATCGTGCCCATTGCTTGGAGGGTTTTGTCACTGAGGTGTTTAAAGACGTGGATGTATTGCTGGCACCATTGCAGACCGGTCTATTGCCTAGAACCAGTGAGGTTTATCTGGGGCAAGCTGGGTTTAAGCGCGCCAAACTGTTAGGCTTACATCGGTATGGTGGCTGGGTTAATTACTTGGGGTTGCCAGCATTGTCGATGCCGGTTGGGGTGGGTCCCGATGGCCTGCCCATCAGCATTCAGCTGGTTGGTAAGCCGTTTCATGAGCATCACTTGCTGGCCGTGGGTGAACACATACAAAACGACATACATGGGGGGCAAGGCATCGTGCCAGTGCTAAATGCAGAGGGACAGCAGTCATGAGCAAGATTCAGGCTTCAGAAGCATTAAAGCCATTTCGAGTCTTGGACTTGTCACGCGTGCGCGCCGGTC
Organism: Lautropia mirabilis; assembly: GCA_945876565.1. GTDB lineage: Bacteria > Pseudomonadota > Gammaproteobacteria > Burkholderiales > Burkholderiaceae_B > Algicoccus. The sequence continues at coordinate 10,119 of CAMCOS010000050.1, forward strand.
CAAACTGTGTGCGCGTTTTGACAGACTTTGGGGCCGACGTCATCCGCATCGAGCCACCCCAAGGCGTTGATCCGAACGAGGCGATGTTTGCCGCAAACCGCCATGGGGGCGACTTTCAGAACCTCAATCGCAACAAGCGCTCATTGACCTTAAACTTAAAAAAACCAGGTGCGCTTGAGATTTTTATGAAGCTGGTGCAAACCGCCGACGTGGTGGTCGAGAACTGGCGCCCCGATATCAAGAAAAAACTGGGTCTGGATTATGAGTCACTGGCCAAAGTTAACCCCAGGATCATCTTGGCTAGTATCTCCGGTTATGGTCAGACAGGACCCTATGCGGCCCGCCCGGGCTTTGACCAGATCATGCAAGGCATGGGTGGTCTGATGTCAGTCACGGGTTTCCAAGACTCTGGTCCAGTGCGTGCCGGTTTAGCAGTGGCAGACATGAGCGCGGGACTGTATGCAGCCATTGGCATCTTGATTGCATTAATTGAGCGTGAGCAGTCGGGCAAGGGACAGTGGGTGCAAGCTTCGTTGTTGCATGCACAAATCGCCATGATGGATTTTCAGGGGGCGCGTTATTTAAACGACGGCGATATCCCGGTTCGCGTTGGTAATGATCATCCCACTAGCAGCCCCATGGGGCTGTTCACCGCATCGGATGGGGTATTCAATATTGGGGCCTCGGGCGAGGGTAACTGGTTGCGGCTGTGTGAGATCCTCCAACAGCCAGCATGGCTTGAAGACCCTGACTTCCAAACCGAGAAGTTGCGTGTGCAAAATCGATCCAAACTGACCCAGCTGCTGGAGGCAAGGTTCGCTAACAACACCGTGCACTATTGGGTGACTGCACTAAACAACGCGGGTGTGCCAGCCGGGCCCGTGTATGACGTGCCGCAGATGTTTGAAGACGAGCAAGTCAAGCATTTGGGTGTGGTGACTTCGCTGGCAAACGTCTATAACAAACAAATGCATTACATCACCCAACCCATGACATTGTCGCGTACACCGCCCGAGGTCGTGGTGCCGGCGCCGGGTTGGGGTGAGCACACCGATGAAGTGCTCGCTGAAGTTGGTTTTGATGCGCAGCAAATACAGAAATTTCATGACAACGGGGTTGTCTGACATGGGAGAAGTGAGAGCCGATTACGACGGCTTGGGTATTGCCACGGTGACCTTGTCAAATCCGGGCCGCATGAATGCAATGCAACTGGGTATGTGGAAGTCTCTGGCCAACACCATGCACGATTTGTCGCTCGACCATGCTGTGCGAGTGGTGGTTGTGCGCGGTGAGGGTGAGGCTGCCTTTGTGTCGGGGGCTGATATCTCGGAGTTTGCCACCTTGCGCAGTTCTGCTGAAGCGGTGGCGCACTATGACGCCTGTGTGGAGAGTGCGCAGGCGGCCATTGGGGCATGTCGTAAGCCGGTGATTGCCGCGATTTCAGGCGTTTGCTACGGTGGTGGCGTCGGGATTGTGGCTTCATGCGACCTGCGGTACGCCAGCCAAGACTGTCGTTTTGCGGTGCCAGCAGGCAAACTTGGGCTTGGCTATGGGCTAGAAGACGTGACCCGCTTACATCGAATTTTAGGTGCGGCTGGTGTGGCTGAGCTGCTGTTGACTGCCAGGGTTTACCGCGGTCAAGAGGCCAAAGAGGTGGGGTTGGTGCATGCTTGTGTTGATGAGGTGTTTGCGCATGCGCGGGCTCAGGCCGAAGTGATCGCTGCGCTCGCGCCCTTGACGCTGGCGTCCATCAAAATGGCGCTGCAGCACATCGACCACGCGCCTGGTGCAGGCACGGCCGAGCAGGTGTCTGAGGCGGTGTCGGCCTGTTTTGTGAGCGATGATTATGCTGAAGGGCGTCTGGCGTTTGCAGAAAAACGCACACCGAAATTTCAAGGTAAATAGTTTGGACTAAACCTGTGCAACGTACATGGAATATGAGATGAGCAATCCACGCGCGCCTTATCGATTTTCTAATGCGGGCCCCGCCCTTAAAGCCTACGACGGCCGCCCGATTCTGGTTCATCTGGTTGTCAATGTCGAGAACTGGAGCTTGGATGCCGCCATGCCGCGCACCATCATCACACCACCGCACGGCAAGGAGACCATTCCAGATGTGCCCAATTTCGCGTGGGTCGATTATGGCATGCGTGCCGGTTTGCCGCGCATGATCGAGGCGATTCGCGAGCGCGGCTTGCCAGCTTCAACCAGCATTAACGCCAGTGTCATCGATGCCTACCCGGGTGCGGCAGAAGCCATGCTTGAAGCAGGATGGGAGTTTATTGGCCACGGCTTGCACCAAAAGTCGGTGCAGCAGGCGGGCAAGGAAGAGGATGTGGTTCACCAAACACTGACCAAGCTGCGTGGCTTTAGCGGTCAAGCTGTTGGGGGATGGCTTAGCCCCGGATTGCGAGAGACTGAGCGCAGTTTGGATATTTTTAAGGCAGCCGGTGTGCGCTATGTGTTTGACTGGTGCATGGATGATGTCCCGCACTGGATGCGCACCGACCACGGGCCCATCATGAGCTTGCCATACAACCTGGAGCTCAACGACTCGGTGATCTATGCCATCGAAAAGCATGCCACCGGCCAGTTTCTGGATCGCACCCAACGCACACTGAGTCTGTTTGAGCGCGAGGGTGATGCGCATCCACGAGTGCTGGCAATCGGTTTGCATCCACATTTAATGGGTGTGCCACATCGCTTTGGTGAGTTTGAAGCGATGCTCGATGGCCTTGTGGCGAGCACTAAAACGGTGTTTCTCCAACCGGCTCAGATCGCTGCATGGTTCGAGGCGCAAGTGCCAGCTGTCTAGAGCGGTCCGGTACGGCGGTTTTGCAGCCATGGCCATTGGCCATGGGCGATGATCAGACTGCCACCGAGCATGACTGAAGCAGCAACTGCAATGGGTGTTGTGTAGCCGCCGGTGCTGTCGTGTAAGAAGCCAAATAAAGCTGGCCCGCAGGCATTGATCAGTTGCATGAATGTGCCTGCAATGCCAAACACCTGCCCAAAGGATGTGGCGCCAAACTCGCGGCGCACGATCAGCGCTGGCAACGTCGTGAGGTTGCCGACGTTAAAGCCAAATAGCAGCACGCCGATGACCAGCCAAGTGGCCGTGGTGGCCGTGGTGGCCAAGGCTGCCACCAATAGACCAGCTGCGGCTAGCCAAAGCACCAAAGCCGCTGCCAGTCGTATGTTCACGCGGTCAGCCACGCGAGCCAGCATCACGCGTCCCACGAATGCCAGCGAGCCGCTCGCCAGGATGGTCAATCCAGTCAATGCCGGTGAAATCTGGGTTTGCAATAGTTTGACTTGCTGGCTTAAGAATCCCAGCTGAACCATCAAGGCCAATCCAAACGTGATGATAGTTGAGCGCAGAGCAAATGTTTTTAGCGCTTGTGCTCGGGTCCATTGACGATCATGGATAGGGACTTCATGCAGATCAGGGGCAAGACCGTCTGGCCAAAGTCCCAGGTCCTGAGGGCGGCGGCGCAAGACCAACAGACTAATTGGCACGATCGTGCACACCACCACTGCACCGATCATGCTCATCGCGTCTGCAAACCCGAAGCTTTGCACCAGCCATAGCGTGATCGGTATGCCCAGCATGCCGCCTAGGCTCGCGCCAAAAAGCGCCGTGGAAATCGCTTTGCCCTGGTGCTTCTCGAACCAGGGCGCAATCGTGGCGGACACCGCGATGGTCGACAAACACGACCAGCCGAGCCCCATGGTCACAAATGCAGCCACCATTTGCCATTGTTCAGTTACTTGCCCGAGCGCAGCGATTCCGGTCGCCATGATGAGGGCACCAACAGTCATGACCGCTCGTGGCCCATGACGGCCAATCAAAGTGCCAACAAAGCCAATGGACAAGGCATTGACCAAAAATGCCATGCTCAGCGCCATCGACACGCTCGAGGTTGACCAGCCATGGGTGCGGCTGAGGGAATCGATGTAGACACTGGGCCCGTAAAGCGCAAAGCCCCAGGCCACGAACGCCACCACGAACGTTCCCTGAACGACACGCCAGCCGTAAAACGGTGGCGTGCCTTTATTCACGCTTGGAACACGATTCAAATTTGGAACATGCAGGTTTTAAAAGCGTCAGTCTGTTCAAACTCACTGGCAAATTTGGCGAGCACTGGGTGGAGCTGTGCGTTGCATGCCTGTGGCAACATGGCATTCATGAACGTGTAAGCCACTGCGGCAGTGATGTCGGCCACGGTCGGATTTTTAACACCCCCAAACTTTCCCGCTGCGACTTGTTCGTCGATTTGATCCATGCCTGCTTTTGCCTGAGCGATCAGGGTGTCTAGAAAGGCCTGATGAATCTTGTCTTTGGGGCGCTTGATTTGCTCGTAGACCGCTGCGACTGACTTGTCGAGTGCGCTGGTGGTGATGCCGCACTGTTGCAGAACCTTGCGCCGCGCCAAACCACTGGCAGGCAACATCGTTTGCCCCGGGACGGTTTCCAGAATGCTGTCAAGAATGGCGCTGCTTTCGACCAGGATTTCTCCATCGTCGAGTACCAAGGCTGGTACTTTGATCATCGGGTTAAAAAGCCGCACCGCATCCGCATTCAAGGCTGGTGATAATGAGCGATGTTCATACGGGATATCGAGCCAGTGCAAAGTGATCCCCACACGGCGCACGAAGGGTGAGAGGTAGCGTCCAACCAGAATCATGTCTGCTCCAATGTCTTTGGTGAGTTCTCTACAGGCTTGCAGTATCACGCAAAGCAGGACTTGCGGCAATTTGTCTTTTTAAAAAGGGTGAGGTCATGTGTCGTATTCGAGGATGGAGACTCATTTTGTGTTTGATGGGCGGGGCGCCGTTGGCGCCCTTGGCGTTTGCTGCAGAGCGCCTGCCCATTGGGCAGCCCCCTGAGTTTTGGATGGACAGTACCGAGGTGACGGTTGGCGAGTTTGATCAGTTTGCCCAACAAAACAATGTGCAAACGGCCGCTGAACGCGACGGTGGTGGCTATGAGTACCGTTTTGGGTGGCAGCAGCGCGATGGCTGGAACTTCCGTACACCTTTTGGTGAGCGGGCTGCCGAGACAGAGCCCGCGGTGCACGTGAGCTGGTTCGAAGCTCAGCAGTATTGTCAGCGGCAGGGTGGCAGCTTGCCAACACGCGCGCAATGGTCGCGCGCTGCCTATGAGGAAATGCGGATCGATCCGCCTGAACCGTTTCAGACTGGTCAGATCTATCAGTACCCAACGGGTGGCGACAGTAAAGCAGCCAATACAGCAGCCAATACAGCAGCCAATACAGTGGGGGATCAGGACGGTTGGCCCATGCATGCGCCCGTTGCCAGTTTCCCACCTGGGGTCAATGGTCTGTATGACATGGGTGCCAACGTTTGGGAGTGGTTAGCTGATGCTCGTGGCAACGACAGACTAACTGCTGGTGGTTCTTGGTGGTACGGACCAGAGAAGATGACTCAGTCCGGCATGCAATACAAGCCGGCAGATTTTTATGCAGTGTATGTCGGGTTTCGTTGTGTGTATGACCATCACGACAAGCCCCGCCGTTCAGGGCGGGGACAAACGGTCAATAAGGTAGGGTCAATAAGGTCGGTTTTGTTCTTGAATATAGCGCTTGAGTACTTCAATCGAAGCCCCGCCTGTGCTGCTCGCGAAGTAGCTAGGGCTCCA
>CAMCOS010000051.1 GCA_945876565.1 Lautropia mirabilis
GTGAACGTGACCGCGATTACACGGTGAACATGACCGACGTTTCAAATTGAACGTGACCGGTTAGAATTCAAAACTGATGACCCGAAACTACAAAAAACAAATCGGTCATCTTCAGGTGAAATCAGCGGTCACGTTCCGTGAAATACGCAGGCAGACACACGGGCGTGACATCGCGACCGCCATTGATGCGCAACATTGGCGGTCATCACTCATCTCGAACTCAATTGATCCAATCATCACCCGGCATGATTCGTTTCATGAACTCATCGAACATGGGAACAGTGAACGCCGTATCACCATGATTGGGGCTCCATATCATACCCTTTTTGATCAAGGAGCTTCGCGTTGGCGCCCATGAGGAAACCTCGCTAGAAAAATACGCTGCGATGTCACCGGAGCGATGTGGCCCCGGTCCCAAGGCAGCCATGGCGCGCAAGTACTTCTTTTCTCTTGGCGTGAGACGATCAAATCGCACACGGAAGAACCCCTCATCCAAAGCAGCAACGGCAGTCGCTGAGGCCGTTTCCACATCTGCCAGGACAATCGGACTCGCAGTTGCTGCACGCCAAGTGTGACTCCCCCATTGCTGAAGGTAGTATGCATAGTTTTGACTGACGGCCAGAATTTTCTGAACTGCCTCATCGGTGATCTCAACGCCTTCGTTCTCTAGTGGCTTAACAATCGCTTGCTTAGCAGCACTTGGGCATAAAGGGCCAATCTCCGGAAAGTCAAACAGTCTTTCAGCATAAGATTTCGCATTGCCCATTTGGCCTCGCAACTGTGGCAGACCAGCTCCGATTAGAACCACCGGCAAGGCACGCTGCTCTATTCGGTGCATGGCGGTAATCAACGCAGCTAATTGAGGCTCGGCGACATACTGCAACTCATCAATCAAAATAACAACAACGGTTTTCGCAGCCTTGGCTGCCATTCCAATCTGTTCGAATAATGCTTGAAGGTCATGTTCGAGGTCACCATTGTCAGCTAGGCCTGGCTCCGGCTCATAGTCCAGACCAACCTCGATGTCCTTAAATACGATTCGAAGCTTAGAAACAAATCCGGCTAATGCCCTGAGTCCTCGGACTGCATAGTCCTTTGCAATCTCCACCTGACTCAGGCGAAGCAAGGCAAGCCGAACTTGTGGTGCTAACAGAGCGGGAAGCGAACGGCCCTCGGGCGCCTCAATCCGAACAGTATGAATTCCTATGTTTTCAGCGTCTTCGCGGATCCGATCCAGCAAAACAGTCTTACCAACGCCTCTGAGCCCTACGAGCATTGCACTCTTCGCTGGTCGCCCAATACGGGCGCGCTCAAGGGCCAGCATCAACTGCTCACGAAGTTGAGTTCGACCGGCAAGCTCCGGCGGTGGGGTACCAGCTCCTGGGGCAAACGGGTTGTAAACTGGGTTCATCTTTATATACAGATATTTGTAAAGTTATCATTTTACAATAACTTTACAAATATCTGTATAGATTAGCTCCAGTCAGAACCCTTTTCACTTTAGCCCTTTGCCACAAAGCTTGACGACGAGCGCAAAGCACACACCAAAAGATGGTTTCAAGTAACACCCGATCATCGGCGAACTGATAAACCAAGGCGTTGCGGACATATTCAATCGTCCAATCGTAGATAAAGTACCGTCCAATCGAAAATAAAATATCGTCCAATCGTAGAAATTCGACCTTAATCATCGCGTCATCACCGCTCTTTTGGGGTGCGGTCTCAATCTGTAGCGCGCTGGCAAACAAACGCTTTCGAGGAAAAATACCTGAGCCCGTGCAAGCACTGAGCGTTGCTAGTCCAGTGCACGATCTTCAATACGTTGACGACGCACCCTGGGTAATGCCGCCATCACATCATCGAGTTGTCGTGCCATGCCTTAACCCCTACTTTTGTAGCGCCTCCAGGTGCGCATCGTATCGATCATCAGGGGCCGCCATCAACCGCTTGCGGAGCCGTCGCTGATCCGACACCACCTTGTCGCCAACGTCGGGGACTGTAATCGCCATCACCAAGCCGCTTGTGGCCTAGGCTCTGGTTGGTAAAGACCAAGTCTTTAAACGCACCGATCGCGAAACTGGCTACACCGAAATCCGGTTAAACGAAGCTGGCTAACAATGACGTCTGTGGCAATCATCTCCGATGCTGGTGTCATGTCCCAGCGTGGGGCGTTCAGCCTCACCCGGAAATGGACCAGGATCAGATTTATGCGCTTTTGGACAAAACCACAAATGGCTTGCCGCAGAAGGCAAATCGGTTGAACCGATCTTAAACGCTCTGGAACCCAACGACCAACTGGCACTGATCTTGAACGGTTGTTAGCGATAGTAGAAGCGGCTGAACTAATCAGCCGTTTCTCTTAGCGATTTCCGCCAGCACCCGCTCCACCAGCGCCACTGCCACTGCCACCGCTGCCACTGCCACCGCTGCCACCGCTACCCGATCCACCCCCCCCGCCAGGTCCAGGCCCCATGCCGTTGTTCTGCCCTTGGTTTTGCTGCTGTGTTTGTGTCTGATTGCGATTCATCGGCGCATTCGATGCCGGTGGCGTTTGCAACTGCTGTCGTTCACGTTCACGCTGCATCTCCTGTTGGCGAAGCTGGTCACCCTGGCCTGGTGGCGAGGTCTGCTGACGTTGCTGGGTTTGTTGTTGCGTTTGTTGGGTTTGTTGCTGTTGCTGAGTTTGCTGTTGCTGCTGGGTCTGCTGCGCAAGCAATGGCCGCATTGTGTCTTGTGCCTGCACACTGGCAGACACAAGCACAAAAGCCACCCAGCCCGATGCGAGATATCGACGATTCATTTTTTCACCTCACGATGGGCTGCTAGCCGTTAGACAACAAACGATTCAGCGCCGAGCTGCTCGGCATTGACACCTACTAGCTGCACCGACAACTCAGCCATCTCAGAACCACTAACATGACCGTTGGTGTCGGCATAGACCATTGTGTTGGCACCCGATTGTTCGACCCAAATGCCAAACGCCTCAGGGCCATCAGCAAAATGAAGCTCACCCTCAATACCCGAGAAGTCCAGCACATCAGCACCAGGCTTAAAGTCTGTGATGATGTCCATGCCATGAGATCCTGAGGAAAGCACGTCGTTAGCGACCAATGTTTCCGTGTGGTCATGATGATCACCATGGTCCGAATCATGGCCACCACCACCGCTGCCACCACCATGGCTGCCGTGTGCTGAGCCAATCACAAACACATCTGGCCCATTGCCACCGGTCAGGATATCTGGCCCAGGCCCACCGTCAAGTAGATCACTGCCGTTGCCGCCAATCAGCACGTCACGGCCACCGCCGCCGTAGAGTTCATCGGCGCCATTGCCACCAAGCAAGGTGTCTGGCCCGCCTCGGCCGTAGATATGGTCATTGCCGTTGCCACCATCGATATACTGCGGCCCGCCTGAACCGAACAGCCAGTCTTCGAAATTGGTGCCCATAATCACTGTAGCGGCGTGATCATCATGTCCATCATTATGCCCACCACTGCCATCCTCATGACCATCATCATGATCGTCTATTGCCATCGCAGTCATGGCCACGTCATCTGTGATAGCCAGCGACGCAAGCATGGCTGTTTCTGGCGCTGGCACTTCAATGGCACCGAGACTCTCATGCATAAAAAGAATCACGGCCCGGGCGTCATCAACGGCTTGTGCGAAGTCGTTCACACCAGCACTGGTCACGGGTTGTGTAGAGCCGTCAGTTTGCAGGTATTGGTCACTCCACTCTTGACTGCCAAACACCGCGTCATAGACAGAGGATGGCTCAACAAGCTCAAGCTCAGGATCATCATCGAGATTCTGGTACCACTGGATATAAGTATCACTCCAGCGAGCCTCACGCGAGTAGTCGTAGGCCTCAGCACCATCTATCGTGAAGTCAAAGTAGTCAATGGTAGGACCCGTTACCTGATTCACGCCAATCGTGGTGTTCAGATACAGCACCGCATCCATGGTAACCGGCGAGAACTTGTCAAACGCTGCACCCAACAGGCTTGACGGATCCCAATTCTCAAGTGCTGCGATCTGGTCTGGCCAATAGCCTTGCACGGCTACCCAGGATTGCTCGCCGCCAGCGGTCATCAGGTATTGATAAAGTGCGAGATTCTCAAGCGGCGAATCGATGGCAGTGCCATCGACGGTAATCCGTCCGGCTGCATCGGTATCAACCACGGTAGCAGCCATGATCTTGCTCATCGCCTCATTGAGTGACTTTTCCATTACGGAGTCTGGTGCGCGCGCAACGTTGGCGCGGCCAAGCTCGACTTCTTGCACCAGATCGGCCTTGTCGGCCGGGATTTCATAGTCACCGGTAGCAGGATCTAGTTCAAAGTAGATGAGGCTGCCATCACTGCCTACGAGAATCGGTTGGCCGTTGACGTCAAGCAGTGGCTCGCCATTGCCGCCGCCATCTGATGGGCTTAGATCACGCAGCAAGATGTATTGGTCGCCGTACAGCTCGCCCTTGTCACTGCCACCGCCTGGGTTGTCTGGACGACCACCACCTTGGCCCTTTCCATTGCCACTGCCGGGATTGTCGGGCCGGCCACCACCTTGGCCCTGTCCACCGCCTTGGCCACTGCCAGGGCCCTGAAGGGCTACAAAATCATCTCTAGCCACATCGTCTCTAACCACGCTATCACGGCCTTCATGCTGAGGTTTTTTCATGATAATTTACTCCTAGAATTTAATTTGATCTGTTTGTGCAGCTGCATTCAGATCTTGCGCCTGCGCCACGTACTGCGCTATTTCCCGTTGGCGATAACAAACCATTCAAGGACGTGTATGACTTAAGGAGAGTGTTTCTCACACGGTCTGCCAGACAAGGCTTGCTGACGATTCATACTCGTAAAGGTGTAGCGATATACATGGTTTGCGTGATTTACCCCGACTGCAGGGTCTACTTATCATGGACTGACGATCACAACACTCATGAAGGAGACCAGCATGGTGACGTTCAATCGCAGGGCACAGATCAATGGAGCCACATCAAAGGGCGAGGTAGCCAAACGCTTACTTACGCAGCCGCAGCCAGGACAGTGGAGCGAACCAGAATATTTCAGCATGGTGAGCGCCGAAGACGAACTACCGTACGTGGTGGTACGCCCAAAAATCAACCACAAGAACAACAAGAAGGTTCTGCGCATGCGCAGCTCCTGGGACTGATCACCTAACCCCAACAGGAGATTCACATGCTAGAGACCTATAACCGACCACAAGGCGATGGCCATGTTTCATTTGATGTCGATGATTTGGCCGCTGTGGGCTACGTTAGTTCATCAACACAAGTGCTTGGGCTGCTTGGGTTGACTCACCTTTTTTTACAGAGCTACTGGAACAATCGCAGACTCAACTTGACGGGGCGACTGTATTACGACGGCGTTGATTTCGGCGTCATTCTTGAAGGTGAAAAAACTCAACTCGCCCGCTTAGCTCATGTGATTGAGCGTGACGGTCGCCACAAAATCCGCCAAAAACGCCACGTTCCGGATATTTCCGAACGTCACTACGACGACTGGCAAATGCGGTTTGACGGTGCCGGCACCATTGCTCGTGTGCTACCCAACTACAGCCGTGCGCTTGGCGACTCTCATGGCGAAGATGCCAATCACATCCTGCAGCTGATGGCTCTCTATCAAGTCTGATCCTATCTGCTGTGCAGACTGCGTTGCAGCCCCTCCCCCGTCACTCTGAGCATCCGCCTATCGAGCCGGCAATATGCCGGCTCTTACTGGTTTGGTTATTTGTAGCGTGACTTTTCCTGAAGCTGTTTTTGGCCTACTGCACCGCAATAAACTTGCTATGGTGGTTATTGACCTTTATCAGCGTTAACGTCAACACCCCATTGTCGAATTTGGCTACAGACCCCTCACTTTTAATGTTGTGATCAAGCTCAATGGTTCGACTCAACCAGCCGTAGTAGCGTTCGCTACGGATGACTTTGTCATCGGTCTTTTCCTCGGTGAGTTTCTTGGTTTCGGCACTGATCGTCACCTGATCGTCCTCGACCTCAATCTTGATGTCTTTTTTGTTGACGCCGGGCAGCTCAGCCTGCAGCTCATAGTGGTCTTTGTAGTCTTTGATGTCGACCTTAAATGACTGATCGGTGATGGACTCCAAAAACGGCCGCATCATGTATTGAGGCGAAGCAAACTCGCGAAACATGTCACCCCAGAGGTTGCGATTCATACGTTCCAACTGATTCATGATTGACTACTCCTTTGCTAAATAGAAACGGTGGCGATTAGCTCGCCAGCCCTACAAGATGGGTCTTGACTGACCCCACCGAGACACTAGCGCTCGCGCAAGGCCTCACGCACTGACATCAACGGTCTAAACACATACTCAAGCACTGTCTTGTTCCCGGTCTTGACCTCAATGTCAGCAGCCATGCCTGGCATAGGCACGAGTTTTCGGCCGTGGCGCTCGACACCATTCTCAGTAAAGCCAACCAACACCTTATAGAGACCTGGCTCAAGTTGCACTTGATCGTTCGGTGGGGGTCGGTTGGGGTTTTGGTCTTGCAAGGTGTCTGCACTGATGTGCAGGATCTGGCCATCAATGCCGCCATATTTGTTGAAGTCATAGGCACTTAGCTTGACCACGACTGGCGCACCAATTTCTAAAAATGCTACTTCAGACGGATCAACAAACGCCTCGACCACCATCTCGTCTTGGGTAGGGATGATTTCCAGAATGTCTTGGCCGGCGGGCACCACTGCGCCAAGGGTAGTGACCTGAATGTTCTTGACCACACCATCCATGGGTGCCCGAATCACGGTGCGCTTAAAGGCGTCCTGACGCGCCAAGGCATTCTCTCGCGCCATGGCCATCTCGGTTTCGACTTTGACCAATTCATTATTAGCGTCGGTGTAGTAACGGTTCTTGCGCTCAGCGATGCCGGCCTGAATGTCTGAGCGCTGCCGGGACAAACGCAGGACCTCGACCTCCGAAATCACGCCTTTGTCCACAAGCGGTTCAACCATCTCGATTTCACGAGAAATCAACCCCATTGATCGCTCCATGGCCATCACCTGTTGGTCAAGCGCTTGCCGTCTAGCGGCATAGGCTGCCCGCTCTCGTGCCATGATCTGCGGCTGGGCTTGCAACTCTGAGGCAAATTCGATTTCAGTGCCCAAGGCTTCTGCCCGCAAGCGAGCGGCTTGAGCCGACAGACCTAGCCACTTCTCGACTGCCTCGCGGTACATGGGACCTGAGCGGGCATCATCGATGCGCAACAGTTGCTCGCCGGCTTTGACCCAATCGCCTTCCCTGACACTAAGCTCAGTCAGAATTCCTGCATCAAGGCTTTGCACGACTTGAGCCTTGCTGATGGGGATAACTTTGCCTTGACCCCGGGTGATTTCCTCCAACTCAAAACTGTAAGCCCACGCAAAAAAGCTGACCAACCCGATGAGCAATACCCAGATAGTCAGTGTTCGGATACGCGAGTCGTCTTTGCGGTCCTCTTGATACTCAAACTCGTCGCCGTGGCGCAATGCCGATTGATTCATGATGATCTCCTTGGTTATTGGGGGGGCTAGGCTGTAGCGCCAACCACATCAGGTTCAACACCTTTCTTGCCCGATGATGACGTTGCCGTGGCTGCGTTCTTTCGGGGTGCACGCGCAGCAGCCTTGCCTGGCGCGGCGATGCCCACTGAGAGTTGCTTTAGCACCTCATCGCGTGGGCCTTGTGCAATGATTTGGCCACGCTCAAGCACCGAGATCTGGTCAACCCATACCAACAGTTGCAAGCGGTGCGTGGCTAGCAGAACAGTTCTGCCATTAAGCCAGTGATCGAGCACCTCGATGACCCGCTTTTCGGACTGCTGGTCCATGTGCGAGGTCGGCTCATCCATGAACACGAACTTCGGGTTGCGTAGCATCATGCGCGCAATGGCCAAGAGCTGGCGCTGCCCGCCAGACAATCCGCCTCCGGCTTCCGATAAGGGCATGTCCAAGCCTCTGGGGTGGTTGGCCACGATCGCATAGAGATCGAGTTTTTTAAGCACATCGATGACCTGACTGTCGGTGATGCGGTTGTCTGACAGCACGAGATTGTCTCTGAGTGTGCCCATGAAGAGCTGGGCATCTTGGCCGACGTAGCCCACGTGGTTGCGGATCTGGTTGGGATCGACTTGCTGCATGTCCACGCCATCGACGAGCACATGGCCGCCAAGCGGTGTGTATAGGCCAGACATGAGTCTTAATAGAGTGCTTTTGCCGGAACCGACCCGACCGAGCAATGCCATGTGATCACCGGGCTTCAAGTCTATCGAAACGCGCTTGATGATCGGAATCTTGTGCTCGTCAGGATAGGCAAATTCAAGTTCAACTGAGGTCAAGCCACCATCCACCTTGTCAGGCGTGACGTAATGACGGTCACGCTCACGGTCGCGTGGACGCTGCATCAGATGTTCGAGTGTATGCAGCGATGCCACTGCCTGCTGGTAGCGTGCTGCCAACGCCATCACGTTGCCCAAGGGAGAAATCGCACGGCCAGCCAGAATGACTGCCGCGATCAAGGCACCAAGGGTCAAGGTGTTTTGTCCGATGAGATACACGCCTGCCACAATCATGCCCACAGTCACCAACTGCTGTAGCATGGCGGTCAAACCCATGATGAGGTTGGTCAGCGACCTAGCACGCTTATAGGCTTGAGCGGCTGCGCCATTAGAGAAATCCCAGCGTCGTTGCAAGTAGTCCTCGGCGCGGTGGCTTTTGATGAGCTCAAGGTTAAGCAACGATTCAACCAACACACTTTGCTTGTCGCCAGATTCCTTCATGTTCATGCGCATGGCTTTCATGAGCGGGTATTGGGCCGACAACCCGATAATGATGAGCAGTGGCACAATCGCCGCTGGCACGAGCGCCAGGGGCCCTGCAATCATCCAGATCAGCCCAATAAACATGACAATGAATGGCAAATCGCCAATGAGCACCAATGAGGCCGACGAGAAAAAGTCCCTTAACGCCTCAAAATCCCGCATCGAACTCGCAAAGATCCCAATCGACTGTGGCCGATGTTCTAGTCGTATGGCCAGAATCTCACGTAACAGTGCCGCATTGATGGCCAGATCTGCTTTCTTGCCGCCCACGTCCACAAGCGATGCCTTAAACCAGCGCATCGTGAATTCCAGCAATATCGCGATCGAAGTGCCGATGGCGAGCGTCCAAAGTGAGGTGTAGGCCTGGGTGGGTACCACCCGGTCATACACATTCATCGCAAAAAACACCACCGCAACCGTCAGGACATTGGCAATGACATTGGCTGTCATGGCCTCGAAGTAGTAACCCCGATAGGCCCAGATCGTGGACCAGTACCATCGCAAGCCATCGCGTTTAGGTGGCAACAAACGCTGCGAGGATGTCTCTGGAGCATGCTGCACGATTAATGCCTGACCATCGTAACGGGACTTTAAGTCATCGAGTGTCATGGTGGCCTCACCCGGCTGTCCTGGCCACGCTACTTTGACACTTGCGCCTTTGATTTCGCTGACCACGCAATAAACCCCATCCTTTAACGCTAACACCGCTGGCATCAGGTAGCTTGGGATTTGATCGATCTCGGTTCGCGCCCACACCGCCATCAATCGATGACGTTTGATGACATCTTGCAGACCGCTATCAACAAAATGTCCATCACGGTCGAACTCCACAGCATTGCGCAGTTCACGCACCGGGATGGGCTTTAGTAAAATCCCGGACGCTCGCGCAATGGCATCAATCAAATGACTGGCTCTGAGGGTTTCAGCTTCTTTGCGTTCGAGTGCGGCACGCTCGGTTACATGAAACGGTGTGTCTTGGGTTGGGCTATCAACTTTGGTATCCATGATTGTTCCTTCTATTGGGTGTTCATCCAGTTGCCAGATGCAGTGGAAGTCTGTGCCCCGCGCAAGCCTTGGCCGCTGCCAGCCGAATCGCTTGAGGCAGACGATGTCTTGACGGTATGGCTTGCTGCCCCAGCGGGTGCCGTCGGCCTGGGCTCAGGACTGTAGACATACGCATTGGCAAGCTGCCCCGTCGCAGCCATTAAGCGCGCACGGGCAAGTTTGGCGTCAAACTCGGCTTGGGCCCGATTACTTTGGTAACTAAAGACATCAGATTGAATGTTGAGCAGGTCGAGCAATGACCGGCGACCGACTTCAAACTGCTGACGGTATGCCACCACCACCGCTTTGGCGGTTCTGATTTGGGTTTGGCTAGCAGAAATTCGATCAGTCGCCGACTGACGCTGTGCCCAAAATGACTGAATGCGCTCACGCAAGACCAAGCGGGTTTCTTTCAGGTTTTCTTCGGCGGCTGCCAGGTTGCCAGCCGCCGTGCCGGTGGCGCCCATGACGGCCCCCCCTTGAAAAATCGGCACTGACACCACCACTTGCGCGACATAGTCGCCTTGGCCACTGCCTTGGTAGGTTTGCTTGCCGTAGGTGAAATCAACCGTGGGCGAGTGACCCGATCGTGCGCCACGCAAGGCTGCTTCATTGGCCTGAACCATCGCTTGTTGCTGCGCAAGGATTGGGTGATTGGCATCCATGGAGGCAAGCGCTGCCTGCACTGACGATGGTGTGACACCCGGTTCATCATTTAAACCCGAGGGCTCTCGAGGCATTTGTCCGAGCAGCATGCGACTTAAGCGGTCAGCGGCTTGCGCCAGATCACCTTGTCGTTGCGCCAGTATCAGCTTGGCATTCTGATACCTCACCATGGCCTGATTACGATCCACACGTCGACCTTTGTCGGCCTGCAGGATTGTTTCCGTTGACCCCAACACCTGCCGGTGAAACGCGAGATTCTCTTGGGCAAGTTTGACCATCTCCAACTGATGCGCCCAGTTCAAATAACCCTCGATACACTGCAGGGCAATATCGTCGCGGGTGATTTTTTGTTGTTCACGGGCCGAATCTGCCATGGCGCGCGAACGCTCAACATCGGCCTGAATGCGCCAGCCAGACCAGACGTTTAGGCTTACTGTCGGTGACTGAATCCAGGTGTTATTGACTCCACCGGCGTTGTAGTCGCTATAAGTGCCTAGCCAACTGACTTGCGGCCAATGTGCCGCCTGTGCACGCATGATGTCTGACTCAGCGGCTTGGGCGCGTGACTGAGCCGCGAGAATGGCTGGATACTGCGACAACGAAATCAACACGGCTTCACGCAGGCTCTGGCCATGAGCAGGCAGCGCCGAACCGATCAGACATGCCAACAAAAGGGCCTGTGCCGAGCCAGGGCACTTGAGTTTGCGCGCCCTCATGCTGCACCTAGCACAACGCCGTGTTGCTGGAGATACAGCACCAAAGGCATTCGCCCGGTGAGCGACAGCTTTTGATAGATGTGGTGCAGGTGTAGCTTGACTGTGCCTTCGGAAATGTTCAGGCGAGTTGCAATGCGCTTATTGGGCAAGCCCTCCAAAATCAGTTTGGCCACTGCCAACTCCCGGCGAGTGAGTACCTGAGTGACCGCCTGGCTTTTTTTATGCTGATCAAGCATGTGAGACACGGCATGGGAGGTTAAGTCCTGATCGAGCCATTTTTTGTTGTCATAGACTGAGTTGATGCACTCAGCAAGCTTTTGAGCAGAGTTGTGTTTGCCCACCAGGCCGTACACCCCCATGTCTAGCGCACGCATGACCTCTGTCGGGGATCCTGACGTAAAAAGAATCGGCTTTGTTTTGCTTTGACGCTTTCGCATTTCATCAACGACAGACAAACCGTCGCGCTTGGGCAAATCAAGGTCTAGTAACAAAACATCCGGGTTGTATTCCTGCACAGCGTCCAAGGCCGCGTCACCGTCGGCCACAGACGAGACAACATGGATATTAGGGTCGTACTGATTGATTTGTTCAATGCCTGCGCGCATCAACGGTTGCGCGTCGGCCACAATAAGATTGATAGTCACATGAATCCCCTTTTCTGATCGGTAGTGGTTGATCGATCGACACTCACTTGGGCATTTATCCAGGCGTGAATCGATAGAACTAGCTTAGGGATCACCAAAGAAATGCAACATCACTGCAACCACTTAGCGCAGCTAGGCACAAACACGTACCGAATAGAAAAACGGGTAGACCAAAGGTCTACCCGTTTCCTTACCCACCTACAGATACCGAAGTGTCACTGCACTTATCAGACCGTTGTGTCTACTGATGCCATGACTGATCCAAGGATCGAGATGTCAATGGCCTGGGTGACACTCGCATCAAAATCCGTGTCAATCACAGCCAGATCAATCTGCAGTTCAGCACTTAACGTGGACGAGCTTTGCGTCATGACACCGATGTCAGAGATCTTGATGACATCACTATCGGTATCACTGACACCAAACGCCCGGGTGGTCGTGCTTGCCCCTTCATCGCCGATCAAGGAATTGAACTCAATGCCTTCGCCAGCCACCCCTTCGACTGACACCAACACCTGCACGCCGGTGATCATGTAAGACTCGCCTGGGGCGTTGAAGTCATTACTCTCGATGATGACGGCACCATCGTTGTTGTCGAGCACAATCCGATACGCTGGCGTGATCGGGTTGCCTATCTTCAGGATGTCAGCGCTATCCACAATCAAGGCCCGGGTAGTTTCAGCCATCGTATCAGGATCGATCAGTGACAACACCACGACGAGATCTTCGGTTGAGCCAATGCCATCAAACTTCAGGAACATACTGTCGGCATACTCACTGGCAGGCTGATCCAAATACCCGTAGGGATTCGTGTTGTGCAAGGTAAAGTTCAGCACCTCACCCTTTTGCAGTGTGTCACCGCCCACACCATTGGCCACGTTAGACACGCTCACGTAACTAGCTGCCTGAACAAACTGCTCACCGTTGACAAACATACTAGAGTCAGCATCAACCCCGAGCGCTTGTAGATTGTTGCTGCCAGTGCCACCACCAGGCTCGTTGTAGCCCGTGAACTGAGCGTAAAGCCCATCATTCATCTGCGCCACCATCACCGCCGGTTGTGTCTTGTCCGTTACCTCGGAGTTGACTTCATAACCCGTGAATCCTAGCGCGCTTGATGTGGTCGAAATGCTAAAGCCTTGCAAGGGTTCATCAAGCCAGAACTGGTAGGTGCCTTGTACCTTGTCAAACTCAATGTAGCCACCTGCCGTGCTGATTTCCACAGAAGATTCGCTGGGCTGATAGTCAAACCCGACTCGGAACAGTGCTGCCTCGTCAGACTCGGATACCCAGGTGATTGAGCTGTTGGTAATGGAGTTCACACCCACGGTGCCAGTCAATCGGAACATCAACAAATCCGTGTTCGTCGCTGAATAGTCACTCCGGCTATCAGCGCCAACCGAATAATCAAACACGCCAGAGACACCTGGTGCCGGGTTTTGTGTGTTGAAGTAGGTAACGCCAGTGACTTCATTGACTACGGGGGTGTCGTCATTGACCACAATCGACAACGAACCATCGACCGAATCTCCATCAGCATCACTAACCCGATAGCTCACCTCGAATGCCTGATCATTCTCATCAAAGGCAGTCTCATGCTGCACCGGGGCGTTTTGCACAACGGCATAGGTACCCGTTGAAGCATCTAGAGACAGTGTCAACACAGTCACAGCACCTTGCTTGACCAGTAGATCGGTACCAGAGGCTTCGTAGGTAAAACCTGCTGGCGCACCGGCGGTCAGCCAAGCGATGCTGCCGGGTTGATCAGCACCGAATGAATGACCCAGAACACCCGTGGCACCCACCGCATCCGGATCTTGATCATCGATACCGCCTGGATTGCCGCCTGACAATCCATCGTCATCGAGCAACACAGTGGCATTTGCAGAGACACTTGGGGCATCGTCGTTTACCACCAAGCTCAAGATACCGTCAGCTGCATCCCCATCGGCATCGTTGACTCGATACCCCACCGTAAATGCCTGATCATTCTCATCCATGCCAGGCTCGTGCATGATGGCAGCGTTCTGCATGACTGTATAAGCACCTGTTGCTGAATCCAACGACAACGTGAGAACCGTCACAGCACCTTGCTTAACCAGCAAATCACTGCCAGAGGCTTCATAACTAAATCCCGCTGGCGCCCCATCCGTCAGCCAGGCAATGCTGCCAGGTTGATCGGCACCAAAGGAATGACCCAAGGTTCCAGTGGCAGCCACCACGTCTGGATCCTGGTCACCAATACCGCCAGCGTTACCGCCCGCCAAGGCGTCATCATCCAGATAGACCGTGGCATTCTCTGAGACCACTGGGGTATCGTCATCGACAGAAATCGACAAGGAACCGTCAGTTGAATCGCCATCTGCATCGGTAACACGGTACGCGACAGTGAAAGACTGATCGTTCTCGTCCATGCCAGGCTCGTGCATGATGGCAGCGTTTTGCATGACTGCATAAGCACCGGTTGCTGCATCGAGCGTCAGAGTCATGACGGTGGTTGCACCCTGCTTAACCAGCAAATCACCGCCCGAGGCTTCATAGCTGAACCCTGTTGGCGCCCCATCCGTCAGCCAGGCAATGCTGCCAGGTTGATCGGAACCAAAGGAATGACCCAAGACACCGGTTGCTGCAACTTGATCTGGATCCTGGTCACCAATACCGCCAGCGTTACCGCCTGCCAAGGCGTCATCATCCAGATAGACAGTGGCATTCTCGGAGACCACTGGCGTGTCATCGTCCACCTCGATGGCAATGGAACCATCCACGGAATCACCATCGGCATCGGTCACCCGATAGCCAACTCGGAAAGTGGCATCATTCTCATCCATGCCAGGTTCGTGCTCGATAGCAGCGTTCTGCATGACTGCATAAGCACCGGTTGCTGCATCAAGCGTCAGAGTCA
>CAMCOS010000052.1 GCA_945876565.1 Lautropia mirabilis
GGGGTGCAGCCAATCTTGGGCGCTATTGATTCAACCGTGGCCCAAAGCGACGGATACTCGCTTCGATGCTCCTGCACCATGCGCACAGCGCGCTCACGGACTTCTGGTGAAAACTTCGTTGATTTCTTCATGGCTTCATTCTCTCAGGAATTGAAGCCTCCTCCAAACCCGGGGCAATTCAAATTGATGCAAGAGTTATCCACCGCGCCGCTCGCCTTGCGCCAGAGATGTTAACCGTTGCTGGCCATCGATCACCTCGTAGTGGTTTGTCTGGTCAGTCAACGACACCAATACCGTACCTATAAAGTATTCCCGATCAGTACCCGTGTCGATCTGCTCGCCAATGTCGTCCAATAGCTGCTGCACTTCCTTTTCTGCCCAGACGAACCGAATCAAGAGTGTTTGCTTGGGCCGCTCTTCATACGTGGTGTTTTGGGTTAATGCCAGTCTCCGTTCTAGAGGTCTGCGGATTGTTGGTAATCAGGCGTCAGTGATCACTGTAATGGCACCACCCCGCGCCATAAATATGGCGCCAGTCATCTGGGGGGATCTATTCCTCTCAGGTTTGTTCAAAGTCATGCTTTTCAACGTCTGGCAACTGAAGATGAATCAATGGTCTAGTCGCAGTGGTTAACGAAGAAGACGTACAGTGAAACGCTCTTCCTCCTCAATTAGCTGTGGCTCGGTACCATTGTGCTCCCTCATGCACTTGACGATTTTGCGAGGGACTCCCATGCCAGAATGCTCCAGGTATCCGTAGTCGCGCATAACATCTTTGATGAGTTGGTTTCGAGCCGCGCGACAGCCGGTTAACATCCGTGCCGGCGTAATACCGTTAGGCAATCTGCCGGGCGAGGTGATTTCCAGCCGATCCTCATAGATCGAGAGCTCGATGTCGGTACTGGAAAGCAAATAGTCTCGATGAACTAAGGCATTGACGATCGCCTCGCGGATAGCCTCAACGGGATAAGCCGGGTAGCTCTCGCGGCGTGCACCGCCTTGTTCAAGTTGCCCACCGATCGGCGTGTTGCGTTGGATAAAAGCGATGGCTTGTTCGACCAAGCCGGCCTCGACAATCTCGCCCGCATCGTTTAGCAACGCAGAGATAGGCCCACGCAAAGCAGCTCTTTCACGGGCCGCGTAGTCTTTATCAACGCCCGGATAAGCGACGGCATCGATACCGGCTTGTGGCAGGAATCGATTAGGCGTCCGACCGAATAAAAGAATGCCCGCGACAGTGATGCCGTCCTCGACCATGATCTCAGTGTTGAAAAGTAGGTTCTTCCACGCGGTCTCATCAGCGATATCCGGCGCGTCCTGCCTTCTCGCGTATGCGAAATAATTTGACAGACGCCGCATATCGAGGTCGGCCAAGGTTGCACCGGAAACGGGTCGCAGTTCGGCACGGAAGCTGCCACGCTGCTGAAAAAGCCGGCCAAGTTCCTGCGGGGTTGGCTCGCGGCTCTGGCTTCCGACTCGAATAAAGTATGCATTCTTGTTGTTGTGCCAAAGGGTATGGACATCGAACCCGCGTGAAACGCGCACGATAGCAACGTCCTTGCCCGGATGAACGTCTTTTATCTGTTCATAGAAAGGAATCAGCCCAGGTCGTATCTTGTCCCGGCAGGCGGTCATAACCCATTCTTCAAGGCGTTGCCGTGTGATGCCGCTGATGCTCCCATCATCCTCGACCCCCAACAGGACAATCCCGCCTTCAAGGTTGGCGAAGGCGACGAGTTCTTTCGCCAAGTCATGGTTCTGGATGTCATCGCGCTTGAATTCAACGCCTGAGTTTTCGCCGTTGCGGATGACTTCTAGCAATTCGGTATGTGTCATGGTCATCGTTAAAATCCATATTTCTGTCGGCGCATCTCAAAAGCGGCCTTACCACCCTCGAGAATTTCCTCGACCATCTCACGCACGGACTCCATATCAATCGAGCCCATGTGCCGTTCATTGATGCGCCCTTGAACAGCCTCGTTCTGAACGCCCGTCGACAGACCGATAATCAGCTCGGCGTCGCCGAGGACTGGAATGTTGGCATTGTGTGTCGAGAACACGAACTGCCGTTTACGCTTTTCATCCTTCATCGTCGGTACGACGCCTTCCGTGATAAAGCGGTTATCGAGATCGTCCTCAGGCTGATCCACGACGAGAGGGGCTTCCGACTCCAGCAGCAGCAACAAGAGAACGGCCGTTGCCTTCTGTCCAGTCGAGAGAGCTTCAATTGTTTGCCACGTTTCCGATTCGCCTTCCGATGAGGTGTTCAGCTCGATCATAGTTGTGGTCGGTAGCTCCAGCTCTTCGATCCGCATGAAAATATCATGCCCTGCCTGGGCCAGGCGTTCTGCAGCCACAGGCGGCAGACTGTAGTTGCTAACGAGTGAATCTTTACCCTCACGGCAGCGTTGCGCAAAGTCCAGTAGCGACAAGGCGTCGCGACTTATTAAACGCTTCAGAAGCGCGGCAAGGTTGCCGCCAATTTCATCACGTAGAAGCATTTCGAGCGGCTCACGATTGCCCCCCATCGTGACCATGGCTCGCACTCGCCCTCTCAGTTTCCTAGAAACACGATTGGCTGCCTTTTCCAAGGCACGATACTCTGCGTAATGAAGATTAGACCACTCGTCAAGCAAGTTGCGCCGATTCTGTTGGTATGCGTCCAAGTCACGGGTAAGGGCATCCTTTTTCTCCCGCAGCGGTCTCAATTCCTCGATCTGCCGACGCAGGCGAATGAACTCCTCACCGTCAATCTTAGATTTCTGAAGTTCACGCAAGAGAGCCTGATATGTGGCTTCTACTGCCTGTTTGCGATCATCCCAACGGCTTCGTAGTGCCGACAAGTCAGCATTGGCCACCGAAAGCGTCTGCTCAATCAGTCCGGTGATTGCTTGAAGCTGCATAGTTACCTGGTCGAGAATCGCTGAACCCTCGATTAGCAGCGCGCTGTTCGGCAAACCCTCCAGCGCCTTGGCGGACAGGAAAGCAGTATCGATCGGCAGAAGCTCGGCCAGCTCCTGGCGTAACATCGAAACCGGATCCAGCCTTTCCTTGATGGTCGCTAAGATGCGCTCTTCCCGCACCAGGAGACTCTTCTCCTTCAGACGTTCCTCCAGACCAGCATCGTGAAATCTCTTTTGCGTTTCTTCAAGACTCGGCAAAAGACTAAGGCGCTCCTCGATCAACTTGATTTCTCGTTGGACAGCCGCAATCCGGCCGCGCGAACGGTCCAGCTCCAGGCGCAATTTCGCCTTCTGGGCACCCGCGTTCGGATCACGTTCGACAAACCGCTCCAGTAGCAGAGTCAGCTTATCGCGACTCTTGGTCAGTTCCGATATTTCGTGTTGGCCGAATATCTCGACGCCCGGTGCTACGTCAAGGGGCGACAGATTTAGAACGTTACCAAGCTCGTCCTTGACCACAGGGGGGTTGGGTATCGTCCGCTCAACGGTGTAATCATGCTTGGCAGGATGATGCGCCCGCACGAGCAACGAAATCTTCGTGCCACTCTTGAGGACGTTTTTCAGAACGCCCTGATGGGCCTTGTTTGCCTCGTCTCCAATGGGATCGATCGCGAGGACATAGCGAATGCTCTCGACAATAGTCGATTTCCCGGTTCCCCGGCCACCCACTAGCACATTCAAGTTGCCGTTGAAATGCAGTCTCGTTCCGTCGAGGAAGCCGCCTTCCCAAGCCATGGCAATGAACTCGGCATGCGGTTCCGGACTCGGATCGGTGTGCAAGCGTATCCGAGACTCTGGATCGAGGAACGCCTGTCGTAGGCCCTCAACCGACAGCGCCGACATTTTGATGAAGCAACTTGACCGTGGCTGAGCCAAATTCGTCGGGCTTGCATCGGACGCATTGATGATAGCCACACGCCGTTCCCGCTTGTGCGAAGGGTCTTTGTTCTCCAAGATTGCGCGCACATTTTGCGGAGCATCACCGATCGGCCCTGGCAGTGCGCAAGCGTACAAATCACTGGACTTCCACGCATTCATGCGCGGTTGACCTTGAAGAGTCGTCAATAGGCCGTTATCGGCGGCAACGTGAGCAGCGATCGCGATTCCACCTTGGTCGTGAACACATTTCAGCAGTTCAAGACAGTTCTTGTTGCCAAGAGGTGAGAGCGCCGCTTGATCGCGCACGCCAAATTCGCCGATGAACTTTTCAAGGTTGCTATCTTTATCAGGGTCATAGAGGCACAGGAAATGAACGCCATCGCTGGTCGCCGCCTCGAAACCACCAAATACGAAAATGCCGGCCGCACGAGCCGCATTGATTAGACCCATCGAATCGCTGATCCGATAATGATCAGTGATGGCAATGGCTTCAATATTGTTGACATGACAAGCTTCAATGATCGCTGCGTTGTATTGCGCTTCGTTCTGATAGGTGGACTGCTTGGCATGGCGACCGTGATATGCGAACGGATTGACCTGAAGCGCGCAACGGTAGAACCGTGCGCCGTTCGGCTGTTTCAGTGCCTCGTTGAGCGCTTGGGATCGTGTTATGTTGCTTGGCATCGTCCCAGTATCCTGCCCGCTATTCATTTATTTTCACTCCCGGTTGCACTAAGCAACATTCACTGGCACGAGCATCATCGAGTTGCTGCCGAAGATTTCGATCACATTGAACGTCAAGGTGAAGCGGCCAAGCCTCATCGACCATGTTGGCCGATACGGCGCCAGAGACGTCGAAACGCAGTAGATCGAACTTGTGGCGCGCGACATAGCCAAGGCACCAACATAGCGCCAGGCTGCAACCCCTTTGCACACTTTGGCTACCAAGGGTGGCAGCAGCTTTTCATAGACAGTACCGAGCGGTTCCCGTGGCAAGACTTCATAAAGTGAGCCTGGACAATTCTGATGCAATGCCATGGTTAGCTCACCTTCTTATTTCTGGGGTCTGCCATTGATCAGAGATGTATTTTTCGGCAGCATCGCGGACAACCCAGGCGATGGATACCTTCTTCTGCAGGGCGATCTCTTCGAGAAGACGGTACACCCCAGGCGGAAAACTTACCGACGCTCGAACGGCTACACCTTCTTTTGTTCCTTGACCTCGTTTGTTGCTGCGGCTGGTCATGATAAATTTTTTTCTGAGGATGATGCACCACTTTACACCATTTTGATGCAGTTATCAGCGGGCATGGCAAGACAGGCGAGCGTTGTATTGCATCTTTTTTACGACTGCCCGCCACTTTTAAAAAAGCTCACACCCCATTTCAAAGCGTGCCATCGATTTCAGCAAATCGGATGAAGCTGTCTTTCGATTGACCTTGCATCAGCGGTTGCTGTCAAAGCGGAAGTTGGCTTTGCGTTTGGGGCATTTGTCGACTGACGTGCCTTGGATCGTCAAGCCCAGAGTCGTTGCGGACTTACTGGCTGGTAAGGCAGCGTTTGACGCAATAACTTCAGAAGATGTTATGCCGGGCGTACGCCAAAAAGGTATGGACATGCGCATTGGCGTTGATGTGGCGTCATTAGTGTTCAAAAAGCAGGTAGGCCAGATCGTTCTGGTTGCCGGCGATGCCGACTTTGTGCCGCCAGCCAAGCTAGCCCGGCGTGAAGGCATTGACTTTGTACTGGACCCCATGTGGCGCAGTATTGCTCAAAATTTGATGGAACACATCGACGGTCTGCGCTCAACTTGCCCGAAGCCACCACCAAAAGTCTGATCATGCACCATTGGACACCTTGGTACTGGCCATGCCGATTTCATGGAAAGGCACACCACAGCAATATGTAGGTCGCTAGCATCGTGAACATACCAGCAAAACTAACATCCTGATGATCGATTTCATATATCAGTCACCCCTGTCGCCTATGCGCATGTGGCACAGGCGCCAGGCTGGCTACAAAACCATGGGGTACGAGGTGCGTAGGCTCAAGCATGGATGTGATGCAAGCGTTGCTGTAGATGGCTAAGGCAGCAACAGCAACCTGCAACACACGGAACTGCAACGACGGCACAACACCCATTCCGTGCCTAGCGTCTTTGCACTATACCTGCATGCCAATCTTTGCAGCGATTTTCAGGGCAAGCTGCTTAAAATCTTGTCTGGCATCAGATACGGCATTCGCATGACTGCCTATAGCACCATCGGCCGATGTCAGGTCGAATATCGGTTTTCGGTGCTCTTGCCCAAGAGGAATCAGACTGCGGTAGTGTTTTATGGTAGCCAGACAAAAGGGGTCGCTGGTTTGGCTAATCTCGAAGCCGGGCTCAACCGCTTGATCAAGCACAGCTTCTCGGTAAAGGTTCGGTATACGTCGTACCCACTTGTCATAGGCTTTGACAGGCCGATCTAGGCGAACGCCATGTTGCTGGCAAAGATAACCGATCGGTTCCATTCTCCCGACTGGTAATTCAAAGTTCGTGTACTGCTTGCTGTCGGCACTCTTTGTCCAATTGTCGAGCCTCTTGCTCCAAAGACTTCTCCACTCTCTGAGGGTCGGACCGAGATTTTCTAGACCTTGCAAAGAAAACAAGTCAGCACCAAGTGGAATAACAACATAATCAGTGGCTAAAAGAGCAGATCGGTTGATTGCACCAAGGTTTGGTCCAATGTCTACCAAGATGATTTCGGCATCGACCTGCTGGGCAGCCATTTGCATAACCTGCCAAAAAGCCGTCAGAATACGCATGGGACGATAGAGGTTGTGGTCGTCCATGCTGACGGGCCATTCTTTTGAGAGTGAGTCCTCAAACCTAGACAGCGCTACATCGCCCGGCAGTAGATAAAGATTGGTGGCAATGTTCTGCAATATCGGATTGTCAATGTCGCCAACAGCGGTTAGCGGTTGAACGCAACGATAGATAGTCGTGCCGCCAGTCGGTGCACGCCAGATCGCCTCAATACGGTCTTCATCAAGACAGGCGGCCGTGAGATTGGCCTGAGGATCGAGATCTGCAAGCACAACCCGTTTGTTCAAGCTGGCAAACATCCAGGCAAGATGGTAAATCAGTGATGTTTTGCCAACACCGCCTTTGTTATTAAAAAATGTCAGAATTGGGGCGTTCACTGTTTTCCCATCAGTGTGCAAACAACCGCTGTCTGCGTCGTCTCAAAAACCGGTGGTGGATTACCATTTTGTTCCATCGCACGCCTCGCGGTCGCGATGCCACGACCAAATGCCTGGATGAAACCGAAAGTTCTTAGCACATCAGCAATGTTGGGGTTGCGATAGTCAGTAATCCCCGGGCATCCGAAGTTCTCAGTGGTGACGTTACCGTAAGGACCACCCGGACTGCCAATCTCAATACGGTCATTGAACCAGTAAACGCGAATGGGCGCATTGGTGCTCTCGTACGTTCGATGTAGCACCGCGTTATAGAGAATTTGCTGAAGAGCGGCTTGCGGATACGGCGTTGAGATCGTGTGCGCCGGGTTCGAGGTGATATCGACAGCGATACGATTATGCGCACGTAACTTTTCCTCAGTACGACGCAACATGTCAGCGATACCACCACTGATCTTCTCTTCATCTATGACGGGATCTGCCAACTCGGTGCCATCAATTCGAAGAAACTGGATATAGGCGCCGGGCAGAAAATCCTGAGGACTTTTACCGAGAGAAAGCACCCCCACTACGGTTGGTTTAGTATCAGTGGGAGAGACAATCATGCGGCACGAGGCAAGGCGTTCTTCATAGCTGCGTCCGTTTGCCTCTAACACATCATCGGCAAAGGCACGCGGCAGATATTCGCTTTCGAAGATCAGCTTGGAGAGATCGCTAAGTTCTGCAATGGGCATAGGATGGAGATCGAACGGCAAATTCCTGTATCGGCGCCGCTCATTGAGGATCCGCTCTTCTCGCTCGTTCGCGATGGCGCGACGTGGGCCCGTACGGATCCAGATACGTCCCTCATATTTGACGGGTGGCATGTCCGACGGCAAAACAGTGACAACGGCCATCGGTGTCCCCTACAGGGTTCGCTTCTCAACAGACAGAACCGGTAGCGGCAAAATGTTGCCATCTGTCTTAATATCAGCTAGCGACAGCAGTAGTTGATCAGTGATCTCGAGGTGGCTTGGCTCACCGAAGTCAGTTGCACCGATAAAAAGTACTCCCGGTTTATCGTGGCCCGGCAGATCGTTGGCAAATGCGCAAACGGCTTGGCGTGCTTTTTTTGCCACGTCGCCTTTAAAAGATTCCTTGCGTTCAACACGATCGGATTCAGTATCATTTACCAATGCGAGTAGTTCATCGTCAGTCAAGCGTTGCATGTCAGTAATGCGTGTTAGTGAGTATCTCTGGAGTTAACCGGCTTAGATCAATCATGCCGAGTGGTGTCACAATTTGAATCGCGCTTTAGCGGCATATTTATGGCCCGCAACCGCTTCATGCCAACGAATCGTGACAACCTCCCGTTATTAGACTACGAATGCCTCGCAATAGGGCGTATTTTCTTAACAAGGCACCCAAGATTGCGACGATTTATTGCGGCGGTTGTTGCTGTGGCAATAGCAAATCAGACACCGACACATTGACCAACACGCATTGCAGTCACACACGCTGATCGGCGCAAACACCCTTGCCCACGCCTAGAAGCCTACTAGACCAAAGATCAATATGCGAGCCACCTCAACCACTGCGTCCTCCCAACACAATACAGACGCTTAGCTGATCATTAACCAGCACATTAGCGCACATCAGTCAACACCACTCAAATGTTACTCAAATGTCGCTGATTCGAAAAACGCCTGTGGCACTGAGGCTATCGATGACGCGGGTACTCGAACCCCTCGCGATCCCATGGCCAAATGTATTCGTTCCAGCGGTTTTTTACCTTGACCACCATCTTCTTGGATAGCGTGTTGGTGATGCGGTTTTCAAGCGCGTCTGACCGCCTGAAAATCGCAACGCGCTTTTCCGCATCTCGCTCGTAAGTGATTTCTTCGCGCAACGCCATCATTTGAGCCCGCTCTTTCAAAACAGGTGATGCGTTAAACACCCAATCAACAAAATCGATCTCGTAAGACTCCCAGTCGCAGGCGTGGGCCTCAAGATAATCGATCGCCCAGTCTGGACCATACACATTGCTGCCATGCCAGTACAGGTGCTCAGCTAGCACCGTGCGTCCAGTCAGCCCCTCAGCAATGTAGGGGTTTGCAGCAATGCCCCGTCGCACATAGGTGCAAGCCGACACATAGTCCTCTTGCCGAAATGCAATCAGTGCGGCTTGATACCAGTTCGCGGGCGAGTTCGGTGCTTCTTTCAGATATTCCTTCATGGCGGCTTTGTAGTCACCCTTTAACAAAGCGATATCACCCAACAAATAACGCACACCGAGGTTGTCCATCGGGCACCAGGACAACAACTGGTTAGCCAGTTCCTCGGCGGCTTGCCCTGCTTTAACTCGATCTGCTTTAACTCGATCCGCCTGACCTTGATCCGCTCTAGCCTGGCCCGGTTGACGCATCAAGCTCAGCAACGTGCCGTGAGCTAGCCGCAGGAAAGACCGATTGCTTATCTCACACCACAAAATTTGGCCCTTGAAACCCTTGGGAATGTAGGCCAGTGCCCGTTGGTACGCTCGCTCATACACCTCTCGGGCTACATCATCCATGCCCAGCGCCGCTAGCCGGTTGCCAATGAAGTTCTGGACTTCCAAGTTGTAGGGTGTGGTGACCTCAAGTTTGCGCGCTTGCATCAGTGCCTGATTGTCATTGACCTGCCCAGTTTGCAGCTTGTCGATGAGCTCATCCAGGGCCTCTTCGTCCTCCCAGTTGCGACTAAAACTACCATACCGAGTGGGTGTGCCAGTTTCAGGATCATCGACGGTGTCGACCATGAAACTCAGGGTATCAGGTTGCACAGCGTGTGCCTTGCCGGGTTCAGGTATTCTTGTTGTGGGTGTTTTTGTTGTTTCTGTGGGCATGAGAACGCTCCTTGGTGTCAGTGGTGGTGTCAGTCGTGGTTGCATGAATAGTTTCAACGCAGGTATCAGCGCCAGCTTCAGCCGCGCCAGCAGCATCGGAGTGGGGTGCTGTAGATGCTGCTGTAGGTGAAGTGGTGTACATGCGGCCATTGTTGGCGACATACCGGCGCAGGTCCGGTGCCATTGTTTGCGGCACAATCAGCACCGTCATGTCCAAGGCAGCTGCCATGCGTTCGATCGACGACAAGCGCGGGTCGCGCTTGCCGCTTTCGATTTCTGACAAATGCTGCGGCGACATGCCGACCTTAGCAGACAGCATCTCGAGCGTGAGACGACGCTGGTAGCGCTGGCGACGAAAAAAAGCGGGGATGTAAGTGTCCATGGCCGTAGCTTAGCCCGACTTGGCAACGACATATCATACGATCGTATTAATTCGCGCCGTAGCGAGTGCTTTTATAAGGTGACAGCCCCCCAGGCCTGTCACTGATCACTGTGATGGCACCACCGCTGAACATCAATAGGCGCCAGTCATCTAGGGGGATCTAGCCCTCTCCGGTTTGTTCAAAGCCATACTTTTCAACGTCTGGCAACTGACGATGAATCAATGGTCTAGTCGCAGTAGTTAACGAAGAAGACGTACAGTGAACCGCTCTTCTTCCTCAATTGGTTGTGGCTCGATACCGTTGTACTCCCTCATGCATTTGACCATTTTGCGAGGAACTCCCAAGCC
Source organism: Lautropia mirabilis (assembly GCA_945876565.1). Lineage (GTDB taxonomy): Bacteria > Pseudomonadota > Gammaproteobacteria > Burkholderiales > Burkholderiaceae_B > Algicoccus. The sequence goes on from CAMCOS010000052.1 coordinate 10,619, forward strand.
CAGAATGTTCACGGTATCCGTAGTCGCGCATAACATTTTTGATGAGTTGGTTTCGCGCTGTTGCCGATGGTCTCAATTCTCTGAAATCTGGCGGCTTTTGGACGTTAGCTGCTCGCCGAGCGCAAAACCCAAGGGGCAGCTAAGCTGCCCTTCAGGCCCCTGGACTTTTCAACGGTTATTGATCAGAACGTCTCTGTTCAAATCTCATCGCCACCGAAGACCCTGATAAAAAAAGTAGTGCGATCGTTGCCGCAGACTGGCGGCCGATCAAGTCGGCATTTGTTGTCGACAACTGCTACTCACGATACTAACGATTCGAGCAACATCATCCACTCAGCAAGGTGCCACCAGCAGGCGCAACTACCGTGGGCAACCGCTAACCCAGGACCCACGGCACAACACACAGTTCTCTTAGCCTTCAAAACGTGAGATAATAAACTATTCCGAAATATATAACTTTTTTTATGTTTATAATCAATAACTTACTAAATAAATGGGCGATATGGACAAATTAGAAACAGATTTAGCCCAGATTGCTCGATTGGCCCTTGCGGAACAAACAGAGGATGTGCGTCTTTTTGTGGCCCGGCTTGTGCGCAAGTATCGCAACACTCAACCCGAGTTGGCAGAACAACTAGACCTGTACCTTCGAACCAAGACCCCCCGATCAAGCAACCCACTGCGTTGGCCCACAACACAGACGACGACGTCAATATTACCTGCTCACGCGATTCCTGTTGACGATGAATCCCGCTTGTCGTTGCTCAAGGTATTCAAAGATGCGCCTGACCAACAGTCCAATCAACAGCCCAACCAAAGTAGCCAACAGACCGGGCTCCGTATGCCGCTCTTATCGCAGGACATCGAAGAAAACTTACACCAACTCATTGAGGAACGTCGTCAATCAAAACGTCTAGCAGCCTCGGGATTAACCCCCACACGATCAGCCATCTTTGTCGGCAAACCAGGCGTGGGTAAAACCCTGACTGCAAGATGGTTGGCAGCAAAGCTTGGCTTACCCCTTTACGTGCTCGATCTCACAGCAGTTATGAGCAGCTTACTTGGGCGCAGTGGCAATAATCTTCGTGCCGCACTTGACTTTGCCAAACGTAGCCCTTGCGTGCTGCTCTTAGACGAAATCGATGCCATCGCCAAGCGCCGCAGTGACGACACTGACGTTGGCGAACTCAAGCGCCTGGTTACCGTTATCTTGCAGGAGGTGGACGAATGGCCGGAAACCGGGCTGCTGCTTGCCGCCACGAACCATCCTGAACTCATCGACCCAGCCTTATGGCGGCGGTTTGACCTGGTGGTGCGGTTCAAGGTACCGGAGATATCGGCTATCAAGCTTGCGCTCAAACAGTTTCTTGGCCCTGACTTCGGGCTCTTGAGTCGTTGGATCGATATATTAGCCTTTGCCTTTAACGGCGAATCATTCAGTGACATTGAGAGAGAAATTCACCGATTCCGTCGAGCCATTGTGCTGGGCAACACATCAAGCACCGATCTCATTGAAGAGTTCATCAAATCGCGGGCGTTGACCCTTGGTCGTCAGGAACGGATCGATCTGGCCGTGTCGCTTGCTAAACAGACCCGGCTGTCTCAGCACACGATATCTAACATTACCGGTGTGAGCCGAGACACTATTCGCAAGTATCTAGCTCAACAACGAGTTGAGCGAAAAACTGAATGACGTGCTGCACCACGAACTGCATAACGAACTGAACCGCTGCCCAGCACCAAAAAACCAGCAAGGAAATCTGACCAATGAGCCAAACCAACTTTCTAATTGGACGCGGCGAGCTGCTAACCACGGAAATTAAAGGACCAAAACGTAAACCGGGCAAAGCCGAGGTCTACACACTCGCGGTTGCACAACGACGCTTAGCACCACAGTTCACTTCAGTTGCAAAAGTCCTCGACCAATTGCCAGAGGATGCTTGCCCGGGTGATTTTGGAATTGCCCGACTGACAATGAATCCAAGCTTCATCGCACGCTCCTTTTTCCCTGCCGCCATGCTTCGCTCAGTCGGCCTCCAGTCCGTAGGCAGCAGGACCGTCAAGGTCACACCAGAGGGATGGACACGCAAGGGACAGCCACAAGAATGCACAACCACTGAACTATTTGTTGCAGGCAAACGACCTTCATTTCGCAACCTGACGGACTGGGCAAACGAAGTTGAAGTCGATTCTAATGAAGCACTTGATCTCATCCGTTATCGATGAACTGCTCAGTGACGGTGACACCCTAATGACCATTGCTGTTGGCAACAATGGCAACATGGATCGCTTGTCTGGCAATGCCCGAGTGCAGGTGCCTGCTGACTGTGTCAACGCGCTTGCCGTGGGAGCGACAAATCATGTCGACGAGAGTTGGGCCAGGGCTTTATACAGCGCGATCGGCCCTGGCCGCAGCCCTGGGGTCGTCAAACCAGACCTGATGGCATTTGGTGGTGATGGAGATAAGTACTTCCACGCACTGTCGCCAGGCAAAACCCCTTCCCTTACCCCACTACTTGGAACGAGTTTTGCGTCACCCTACTTGCTGCGCAGTGCCGTCGGTATCCGTGCCACTCTGGGTACCGATCTTTCACCGCTGGCCATTAAGGCACTACTGGTGCACTCGGCAAACCCAGCGAACCGTGACAAACGACATGACAAACGTGAGGTCGGCTGGGTGTGAATACCACTCAGTTTCCGCGGTTATTTGACGGCATTTGAGTCTTTGAGGTGAATTCGGGCGGTTTCTAAGGAAATGGTATGGACGCCTCCCACCTAAGGGGGCTAATTGATGCAAGAGTTACCCACCGCGCCGCTCGCTTTGCGCCATAGAGGGGCGCTGCGGCGGCGCCGTGGATAACTCCGAGCCGGCATTAGGGTTAAGAGGACCCTCACGGGCCGACGGCATCAAAGTGCCCAAAGGTGGATGGTCGCGGTGATCTCCACAGGCAAACCGGAGGGTCCAACATGAATGTTAGCAAAACAGTCGTCGGTATCGATATCGCCAAGCGTGTATTTCAGTTGCACTGGATAGACGAGGAGTCTGGTGAGGTGGTGAGTCTGCAACTCAAGCGCGACAAGTTTCTCGAGCACTTTGCAAATCGCCAGCCTTGCTTGATTGGCATGGAGTGTTGCGGTGGCTCACAGCATTGGGCCAGGCAACTGACCAAGATGGGGCATGAAGTCAAGCTTTTACCGGCTCGCGTCGTCAAACCGTTTGTGGCTGGCAACAAGAACGACCGACAGGATGCGAGAGCCATTTGGACTGCTGTGCAACAGCCGCATGTCAGGTCTGCAGCGGTTAAGACCGAAGACCAGCAAGCCATGTTGGCTTTGCATCGCATGCGAAGCCAGCTCGTGAAGTTTCGCACGGCACAGATCAATTGCCTGCGTGGGTTGCTAACCGAGTACGGCGAGGTGATGCCACAGGGCAAAGCCAACCTGCTGAAAGGCATCGCAGAGGCTTTGGCCAGACTGTCTGAACGTCTGCCAGCGATGGCCATCGACACACTACGAGACCAATGGGCTCGCATTGGCAAACTCGACGAAGAAATCAACACGATTGAGCGACGCATTAAGGCTTGGCAAAAGCAAGAGGAAGCCTGCCGTCGGATTGCTGAAATCCCTGGCATTGGCCCACTGACAGCCACAGCAGCGATTGCCGTGATGGGCGATCCCAAAGCCTTTAAGTCGGGCAGAGAGTTTGCTGCCTTTATTGGCCTTGTGCCAAGACAAGTCGGAACAGGGGGAAAGACCAAGCTGTTGGGCATCAGCAAACGCGGAGACACTTATCTGCGAATGATGCTAATCCATGGTGCCAGAGCGGTCTTAACGCGCGCGTCAGATCCAGGACCTTGGGCAAGCGAGCTATGCAAGCGACGACCATTTAACCTAAATTCCTCTGTTACCTGGCCGGCGAGGCGAGTGCTGGCGGTGTTTGGGGTATGTAACGGGCTGCAATTGGTTGCTTGGCGCCGATAATTTCCGCGATGATATAGCGCATCAGGGCCCTCCATCGATCGATTTTTTGTAACTGTGGCGCACTTCTCATAACAATCG
>CAMCOS010000053.1 GCA_945876565.1 Lautropia mirabilis
CTTGAATCGCGTCCTTACTGTGAAATACTTCGATGAACTTGGTGTACCTAGACTCACATGACCTCAACTTCTCGAACCGCCTGGTGCGGACCCGCATGCCAGGTGGTGTGGCAGGGGCGCGGCTAGCTGCCGCCCCCTATGCCGATCAACTGCATGATCGATCTGTCGCTCTACAGCGAGATCGGAAACCCCGAGTTGATTGAGCACATCGACCGGGTAGGCATTCGTTTGTAGACTAAATTGGTTTTTCGTCGGTATGTCATTCTTAAGTGAGCCCGCTTACTTGAGTCAGCTTAAGTGAGTCAGCTTAAGTGAGTCAGCTTTTCAGGCTCGAACTGACCGGGTAGAGCCTAATCTTACGCCGGTTGCCGTCAACGACTTCTCTGCCCTTGATCCGCCTGTCATGCATGAGTGCGACCGCATGATCGTGGGCGCGCCGGTACTGAAGACCAAGTGACTTGCCGATTTCATAGATGCTTTTGCCTGGCGTTTTAGCCACGGCTGTCAGAAATTGGCGTCGTCGGTTGGGTAATGAATAGAAATCAGGGAAGGGTTTCAGGTTGTAGCCACCGCCAGCCAATTGGCTCCAGAACAAATCGTACAAGGCGCAGTTACGGGCGACTTGCTCTGGGAGCATGGCGCGAAGTTTGGGCCAAGTCGACACGAATGGTTTTGTGCCATAAAAATGAATGAATTCCCGAGGGTGCATGGCGATCACGGCATCGGGCAGGTAAGAGCGGTGCCCGATGGCAATACGGTCGCGCCATTTTTGTAAATCGACATGGCGGTCCCAATAGGCTTTTTTGCTGACCACATCCCACGGTTCTATGTCCGGTTGGTTCATGATGGCGCCTCGTCGGTAAGGTCTGCGTTGCTGTCATCGGCGACGGTCTTTGCGCCGACTTGTTCGAACAGGGACTTTTGCAAAAACTCAACATCCTTGGCTTGTTGCCAATGTGGTGCACAGATCAACTCTTCACACTCATCGATCAGGTCGAACCAAGGCATATTGACCAATCCGTTGATAAATGAACCGATTGGAAACGCGTAGGGAAGGCTCTGCATGAACGGTATCAATGGCATGTAGGTAGCCGAGAGAACGTATAAATCGAAAAGATCTCGCGCTTTTTGCCGTCCGCCAGCAAACGAATCTGGGGTGTTGTCCTGCCCGTTGCCTGCCACGGTGCGAAGTTTGCGGTGATAGAGACCCTGAATTTCTTCGGTCTGAACCGTTAAAGAACCGAAGGGCTTGGAAACGGTCGGAAAGAGCTCGAAATAAGCATCTTCAATGAACGAGACTTTGAGCCTGTGTCGATCGTGAAGTACATCACCGTGCAATTGATTGGCTGTTCGATCGTCAACGACCATCTCTCGGGTTTCAAATTCAATGCCAGCCTGTTTGATGGCGATGGCTAATTCAGTTACTTCAAAACCCGCTGGTAAAAAGAAGTCAAGGTCATAAGACACCCGATGGTTGAGCCAGCAGCGAGACAATGCAGTGCCCCCGCATAGTTTTGCGAGGTCAAATTGCTTGTCAGCCATTGACTGCAGTCTGTTCAATACGGCTTCTTGCAGGTGGTAGAGATCATTTTGTTGCACAGAAAGTACCTTGCTAACCATAAATTTGACATATATGTCATTTTATACCCAAAAGCAAAGTTTTTTGCATCTGTACTTTTGTGTTCGAACTTTCGTGCGAATAAGTTTCTGACAAGCACTGTTCATTCACAAAGCTGCCGCCATCACCCATCCACCGCGCTAAGATTGGCGAATCAATGTGCTGGGCTGTTTTGTGCCGGCGCGTAATCCATCATAATTAGAGGGGAACAACATGACGCCGATGATTGTTGGCTGGGGCCACACCAAGTTTGGTAAGCACGATGCTGTTGAAATCGAGGAGTTGATTCGCCAAGCGGGCTTGGCTGCCATCGAGTCATCGGGTTTCGCTGTTTCGGATATTGATGGGGTGTTTGTCGGCACGTTTAACGGTGGTTTTGTTCCGCAAGACTTCGCAGGTGCCATGGTCGGTGTGGCGATTCCTGAATTGCGCCATGTGCCGGCGGCTCGCCTAGAAAACGCCTGTGCCACGGGGTCCGCTGCGATCTACACCGCGATTGACGCGATACTGGCCGGGCGTATGAAGCGCGTGCTCGTGGTGGGTTACGAAAAGATGAACACCTTGCCCAACGCTCAGATTGGCGAGGTGCTGTTGAAGTGCTCGTATGTCAAGGAAGAGGCAGGTATCCCAGCAGGGTTTGCCGGGGTGTTTGGCGAAATTGCTGGCGCATACTTTGAGAAGTACGGTGATCAGTCCGACGCCTTGGCGACCATTGCGGCAAAGAATCACAAGAACGGTGTCGACAACCCGTTTGCACACTTGCAGCGTGATTTGGGTTTTGATTTTTGTCGCAACGTCTCAGACAAGAACCCGATGGTGGCAGGCCCCCTAAAGCGATCAGACTGCTCCTTGGTTTCTGACGGTGCTGCAGCAGTGGTGATTTCGGGCGAGCGATCGGCTGCTGCCCAGGTGCCAGCCATCCGGTGGCTCTCGCGCACGCAGGTCAATGAGTGGCTTCCCATGAGTCGACGTGATCCAACGCGCTTCGAAGGTGCAGCCATGGCGTGGCAAAAGGGTTTGGTCGAGGCTGGCATCAGCCTAGCTGACCTGAGTTTTGTGGAGACGCACGACTGCTTTACCATCGCCGAGATGCTGGAGTACGAGGCCATGGGTCTTGCACCTCAGGGCCAGGGTGCACGCGTGGCCTTAGACGGCATCACAGCCGCGGATGGCAAATTGCCCGTCAACCGGTCCGGGGGCTTGAAATCCAAAGGCCATCCGATTGGCGCGACGGGTGTTTCCATGCACGTCATGGCCGCCATGCAGTTGGCTGGCACCGCAGGCGCCATGCAATTACCCGATGTAAACCGAGGTGCGGTGTTCAACATGGGTGGCACGGCAGTTGCCAACTACCTGAGCATTTTGCAGGCGGTTTGACATGCACGCAGCCCAAGTGATGAACCTGAGTCAGTTGCTGGCTCAGACCGCTCAATTGCATCCTGAACGCCCTGGTGTCATCCGGGGTAATGAGGTGTGGACCTGGCGTCAGATTGATGATCGGGTCAACGCCCTGTGTCGGGCTTTGACTGACTTGGGTGTGGTCAAGGGTGACCGGATCCTGACGCAATCGCGAAACTGCTTACAAACGTTGGAGTTGGCCTGGGTCTCGTTTCGCTTGGGATGTGTCTGGGTGCCGACCAATTTCCGGTTAACACCGGACGAAGTCGCCTATCTGGGTAAAAGCAGTGGTGCGTCTGTCATGGTTTATGAAGACGTATTTGCCGATCACGTTGATGCCGTTCCGCGTGAATCAGATGCCGTGCGGCTGGTGGTCTCGATTGGTGTTGCCAGGCAAGGTGAACATAGCTTCGAGGATCTCGTTGGCAAAAACCTTGGCTGTACCTTTACACCGGCTGAAGTCTCTGAGAACGATCCTTGCTGGTTTTTTTATACATCAGGCACCACTGGTAGACCCAAGGCTGGGGTTCTGACGCACGGGCAAATGGCATTTGTGGTGACCAATCACCTCGCTGACTTGATTCCCGGTACCAATGAGTTTGATGTGTCTGCGGTGGTCGCGCCGCTTTCTCACGGGGCAGGCATCCATATGCTTCTGAATGTGGCGCGTGGTGCAGCCAATGTGCTCATGCCCGCCGAGAAGCTTGACCCCGAGGTTTTCTGGCAGTTGGTTCAGACGCACCGGGTGACTAACGTGTTTACGGTGCCAACGATTGTGAAGGTGCTCGTTGAACACCCCTCGGTCGACGCCTATGATCACAGTAGCTTGAAGTTCATGATTTATGCCGGCGCGCCCATGTATCGTGCCGACCAAAAACTTGCGCTACAAAAGCTAGGTAAGGTATTGGTTCAGTATTTTGGTTTGGGCGAAGTCACCGGATGCATCACGGTGCTGCCTGCGCACATGCATTCGGCCAATGACGAGGACCCCAATGCCAACATCGGTTCCTGCGGCAGGCCCCGCACGGGCATGGAAGTCGCGATTCTGGACAAAGACATGAACCGGATGGGCACTGGTGAGGTCGGCGAGATTTGTGTGCGTGGCCCAGCGGTGCTGTTCGGTTATCACAACAATCCTGAAGCCACCGAGAAAGCGCTCAAAGGCGGCTGGTTTCATACCGGTGACTTGGGTAGACTCGATGAGCGAGGGCTGCTCTACATTACCGGGCGAGAGTCAGACATGTACATCTCGGGTGGCTCCAATGTCTACCCACGCGAGGTCGAGGAGGTCTTGCTGACCCACCTAGGCGTGCTGGAAGTGGCGGTGCTCGGTGTGCCAGATCCCAAGTGGGGTGAGGTTGGGGTGGCGGTGGTGGTGAGACGCCCAGAAGCTGCTGAAGTCACAGCTGAAGAACTCTTTGCCCATCTCGAAGGTCGCTGTGCCAAATACCGGTGGCCACGCGAGTTCTTTTTTTGGGCATCTTTGCCCAAGTCCGGTTATGGCAAGATCACCAAAAAGGATGTGCGGGCGATGCTGATTGAGCGTGGTGAGGTTTCGGACTTGGGGGGCTAGGTCGGCTCAATGGCTAAGTGACTTGCAGGCTGCTAATAGATGGTTATCAGATCGGTTTGACAAATAAACCACCTTGGCACACGCTTGGCATATACAAGAAGGAGGTGATCATGCTAGCAGAAAGACAAGTGCGGCTGTTCAGAAACGGTCGGAATCAAGCCATTCGGATACCAAGGGAATTTGAGTTTGACGCCAAGGAAGTAATCATACGGCGCGAAGACAACAGACTCGTTGTAGAGCCGGTGCCTAAAAGGGGTTTGCTTGCCTTGTTAGCGCGCCTAAAACCAATTGACGAGGACTTTCCTGATGTGGACTCGGGTCTTGGCTCTTTGGATGATGTGAGACTATGACAGTGCGGCGTTATATGTTGGATACCAACATCCTTTCCGATCTGGTTCGAAATCCCCAAGGGACTGTTGCAAGCAAAATTGCAGCCGTCGGTGACAGTGCTGTCTGTACCTCTATTATCGTTGCGTCTGAATTGCGCTTTGGAGCGATGAAGCACGGGTCAGCTAGGTTGTTTCAGCAAGTCGAGGACGTGCTCGGTGAGATTGAGGTTCTTCCATTAAATGTACCTGCAGATCTTATTTGTGGCGAACTCAGGCATGAGTTGGAAAAGGCAGGCAAGCCAATCGGTCCCAATGACATGCTAATCGCCGCGCATAGCCTGATGACGGACTGCGTCCTGGTCACGGCTAACGTTGGCGAGTTTTCCCGGGTGCGCGGGCAGTAGAAAGCTGGGTGTGATGTTACCGAGGGTTTCGGGTTAAGGCAGTAATTGAGGGCTATCTTTCTTCATTAGCACAATCATTACGGATCGCTGGGACTCTTTGCTCGCGATTCAGTGCCAGTGGTTCTGCCGGTGTTTTGTCCCGTAGTTCATCAAATTGACGTGCTTCACCCTTAGTCAGATGACCAACCTCTTTGGCAATTGACGCCAGTAAAGTGCCGAGTTTCATGCGGTTGGTTTGCGTTGGGCTTTGCACCAGATGGTTCGGTTCTTGCACGCTACGTGGGGTTAGTTGGCTTGGTCGCAGATCGGTCAGATGACCGTCTTGTCTCTCGATTTGTTGTCTGGGTAATTGTATTCTTGCCTGGATGCTGAGCGTGTGTCTTTGCATCCTGGTAGCGCAGGAAGGTTTTGCGGCTGATCCGAGGCCTGGGCTATGCCCAATATTGGCAGGTTGGCGCCGCAATGCAAAGTAGTCGGGGTCAACACCCGGCAGTGCCGTCACCCCGGCTAAAATGCAACCATTGTTCACCTTTTGTGGTTGGTTCACGTGTCTGACACCCTCACGCTCGCCGGTTCCTCGGCCATTTCCCCGTTTCGTTCTCAGCAGTTGCTGGAGAAGTTCGCAGCCGCTGGTCTGCCGGTGACTGCCGTGCAAGCGCACTTTGAGCATTACATCTGGACGGGTAAGCCACTGACCGAGGCGCAGCATCAGCGGGTCGCGGCGCTATTGGACTATGGTGTGGTCACGCAAGCAGCTGTAGACGAATCAGATGCCCTGGTGTTGCGGGTGTTGCCACGCCTGGGAACTGTTTCTCCATGGGCGAGCAAGGCAACCGACATTGCGCACAACTGCGGCATGGGATTTGTCAAACGCATTGAGCGTGGAGTTCGTTATGTAATGACCATTAAGCGCGGTCTGCTGTCTAAGAAAAAGCTCTCTGAGCTTGATCTGGCTGCCGTTGCCAGCCTGTTGCATGACCGCATGACCCAGACGGTGGTTGATCAAGCGTTTGACGTCTCTGTTCTATTTGAAACACGCCAAGGCAAGCCAGTTCAGACCGTCGATGTGCTGGGCGTTGGTCAATCCGCCTTAGAAACCGCCAATATGCAGTGGGGTTTGGCGCTCTCAGACGATGAAATCGAGTACCTGGTGGCGTCATTCATTTCGCTTGGTCGCAATCCGACCGATGTTGAGCTCATGATGTTTGCGCAGGCCAACAGCGAACATTGCCGCCACAAGATCTTTAATGCGCAGTGGGTCATTGATGGTCAGCCCAAAGACAAAACCCTGTTTGGCATGATTCGTGAGACTCACGCCAAACAGCCCCGAGGGACGGTAGTGGCCTATTCGGATAATGCCGCCATCATGCAAGGCGGTGCGGCCGTGCGCTTTGAGCCAGAGGTTTGGGCGGGCGACGCACAAGGAGATGGCACCGCCGGCCCAACGGTCTATGGCCGGCGCCAGACCGTGGTGCATACCTTGATGAAAGTCGAAACCCACAACCACCCGACGGCGATTGCACCCTTTGAAGGCGCATCAACCGGGGCTGGTGGCGAGATTCGCGACGAGGGGGCGACAGGCCGAGGTTCGAAACCCAAGGCTGGGTTGACGGGGTTTACAGTTTCGCACTTGCGCTTTGAAGACGACATCCAGCCTTGGGAAGCCGACCATCACGGATTGCCTGACCGAATTGCCTCGCCCTTGCAAATCATGATCGATGGGCCACTCGGTGGCGCGGCGTTTAACAACGAGTTTGGACGGCCTAACATCTTGGGTTACTTCCGCAGCTTCGAGCAAAGTGGTGGTGGTTTGCGGTGGGGCTATCACAAGCCCATCATGATTGCGGGTGGTTTGGGCAGTATCGACGATGCCTTAACGCACAAGGATCCGTTGCCGCCTGGCGTGCTTTTGATTCAGCTCGGTGGCCCGGGCTTGCGCATTGGCATGGGTGGTGGTGCAGCATCCAGCATGGGGGTCGGTGCTAACCAGGCTGAACTGGATTTTGATTCGGTGCAACGTGGCAATCCCGAGATTGAGCGTCGTTGCCAGGAAGTCATTGACCGCTGCTGGCAGTTGGGCCGTGACAACCCGGTGTTGGCGATTCATGATGTGGGCGCAGGTGGACTGTCCAACGCCTTTCCTGAACTGGTCAATGATGCGGGGCGGGGTGCGATTTTCGATTTGCACCAAGTTCGGCTTGAGGAGTCGGGCATGTCGCCCGCTGAGATCTGGACCAATGAGAGTCAGGAGCGCTATGTGTTAGCGATCTTGCCAGAGGACTTGCCCCGGTTTGCTGCGATTGCCGAGCGCGAACGTTGTCCGTGGGCGGTGATCGGGCACGCGACCCAAGAGCGACAGTTGAAGGTGACCTTTGGTGATGATGCCCCGGTGGACGTGCCCATGGATGTCATTTTAGGCAAGCCCCCGAAAATGACGCGCAATGTGACGCACGAGGCGCCTGTGGCAGAAGCCATGGATTTGACGGTGATCGATCTCGATGAGGCAGTCAACCGAGTGCTGCGCCATCCGACCGTGGCCAATAAAACGTTTTTGATCACGATTGGCGATCGCACGGTCAGTGGTCTAGTTAGCCGTGACCAGATGGTCGGTCCTTGGCAGGTGCCAGTGGCTGATTGTGCGGTGACCTTGACGGATTACGACAGCGATCGAGGCGAGGCCATGGCCATGGGTGAGCGAACCCCCTTGGCCATGTTCAATGGTCCTGCGTCGGCGCGCATGGCGATCACCGAGGCGTTGACGAATTTGGTTGCGGCCGACGTGCAGTCCATCGAAGACATCAAGCTGTCAGCCAACTGGATGGCGGCTTGTGGCTCACCTGGCCAAGATGCTGTGCTGTTTGACACGGTGCAAGCAGCCAGCCAATTCTGCCAGGAGGCGGGTCTGTCGATTCCGGTGGGCAAGGATTCGCTGTCAATGCGCACACGTTGGCAGAATGATCAGCAGCAATGCGATCAAGCGAGCGAAGTGGTGACGGAAGTGGTGACAGAAGTGGTGACAGAAGTGGTGACAGAAGTGATCGCCCCGGTCTCACTGATTGTGACTGCATTTGCACCGGTGGCTGACGTTAAAAAAACCGTCACGCCCCAACTGCGCACTGACCTAGGTCCCACCACACTGATTCTGGTGGATTTGGGCCAAGGCCAGCGTCGCATGGCCGGCTCTGTGTTGGCACAAGTGGCAGGGCAGCTCGGTGAAGAAGTGCCCGATGTGGTGGATGCAAACATGCTGCGCAGCTTTTTTGCGACCCTGCGCGCTCTGATTGATTCAGGCATTGTGTTGGCCTACCACGACCGTTCAGACGGTGGCTTATTTGCCACGCTATGCGAGATGTCGTTTGCCGGTCATTGCGGTATTTCCATCAATCTGGACTTGCTGACCATCGACCCTTATGCAGCTGACTGGGGTGACTTTAAGATTCGGCCTGAGCAGGTGGCTGTGCAACGCAATGAGCTCACGTTGAAAGCACTGTTTAACGAAGAGGCTGGTGCGGTCATTCAGGTGCCTTCGAGCGAGCGAGATGCGGTCATGCAAGTCTTGCGTGGTGCAGGGTTGTCCAAGCACGCGCACGTCATTGGTATGCCCAATACCATCGATGAGATTGAAATTTTCCGGGACGCCAAGCGGATTTGGGGGCGCCCGCGTGCGCAATTGGCCAAGCAATGGTCAGAAGTCAGTTGGCGCATTGCTGGCCTGCGTGACAACCCTGCATGTGCCGATGCTGAATACAAGCTCTGGGATGATGCCCAGGATCCAGGGATGTCTTGTGTGGTGCCGTTTGACCCGCAAGAAGACATTGCAGCGCCTTTTATCGCCACGGGCGTTCGTCCGAAGGTGGCAATTCTGAGGGAGCAGGGCTGCAACAGCCAGGTCGAGATGGCTTGGGCGTTTGATCGAGCGGGGTTTGAAGCGGTTGATGTACACATGACGGATTTGCAACAGGGTCGTGCTGACCTCAGTTCGTTTCAGGGGCTTGTCGCCGTTGGTGGTTTTAGTTATGGCGACGTCTTGGGGGCAGGTGAAGGCTGGGCGCGAAGCATTTTGTTTAATGATCGGCTCTCGACCATGTTTGCTGACTACTTTGCCCGTGGCGATGTGTTCGGTCTGGGGGTGTGCAACGGCTGTCAGATGTTCGCAGCCTTGGCGGGCATGATTCCGGGTGCAGAACACTGGCCACGCTTTACCCGTAACCAATCAGAAAAGTACGAAGCCAGACTGTCGTTGGTTGAGGTGGTCGATTCGCCTTCGATATTCTTTATGGGCATGGCCGGCACTCGGGTGCCCGTGGCGGTGGCCCACGGTGAGGGCTTTGCTGACTTCAGGCGCCAAGGCGATCCGACCAAGGTGATTGGCGCGATGCACTACGTGGATCATCGCGGTCAGGCCACCGAAGCCTATCCGTTTAACCCCAATGGCAGTGCGCAAGGATTGACGGCAGTCACGACGGCCGACGGGCGCTTTACCGCGCTCATGCCACACCCGGAGCGTGTCACGCGTAACGTCATGATGTCCTGGCACCCTGAGCGTTGGGGTGACATGGATACCGGCGGGATGGATTCACCTTGGATGCGGTTTTTTCGGAATGCCAGGGTGCACATCGGCTGATGGTGTGATGGTTGGTTGGTGTGTGCCTGGCGTTTGGCTGACTGGTCTCAGAGGGTCGGTGCCGAATTGTGCATTTTGCTCTGCTGAAAACACCGCGGCGCTCACGTATAATCTTGGTTTGCGCCCGGAGTTTTCTATGCGTCTTAGTCAAACTGCGCTCACCTTCGATGATGTTTTGTTGGTGCCTGCGTATTCGGATGTGTTGCCACGCGACACTTCCTTGGTCACCCAACTGACCCGTCAAATTTACCTAAATATCCCTTTGGTATCGGCCGCGATGGATACCGTGACCGAGGCGCGGCTTGCGATTGCCATGGCACAAGAGGGTGGTATTGGCATCATTCATAAAAACCTGACTGCCGATGAGCAGGCTGCTGAAGTCTCGCGTGTCAAGCGCCACGAGTTCGGCATTGTGATTGACCCGGTGACCGTCACCCCGTCCATGCGCGTGCGTGATGCCATCGCGCTGCAAAAGCAGCATGGCATTTCTGGTTTGCCGGTGGTCGAAGGTGGCAAGGTGGTTGGTATCGTCACCAACCGCGATTTGAGGTTTGAAGAGCGGCTCGATGAGCCGCTTAAGAACATCATGACGCCGCAAGATCGTCTAGTCACCATGCCCGAAGGTGCCACGCTCGATCAGGCTCAGTCGTTAATGCACAAACATCGCTTGGAGCGCGTGCTGATTGTCAACGACAGTTTCGAGCTTTGTGGCTTGGCGACGGTCAAGGATATTGTTAAAAACACCGAGCATCCGATGGCCTGCAAAGACAGCTTCGGTCAGTTACGTGTGGGCGCGGCCGTGGGTGTGGGTGAGGATTCAGACGGACGGATTGAAAAGCTCGTGGCTGCAGGGGTCGATGTAATTGTGGTCGATACGGCGCATGGGCATTCGGCTGGCGTGATCAGCCGTGTGAACTGGATCAAGCAACGCTTTGACAAGGTTCAGGTCATTGGTGGCAATATTGCCACGGGTGCGGCCGCCAAGGCATTGCTTGACGCAGGTGCTGATGCTGTGAAGGTTGGCATTGGGCCTGGCTCGATTTGTACGACACGAATTGTGGCTGGGGTCGGTGTACCGCAAATATCGGCTATCTCGGATGTCGCCAAGGCCTTGGATGGCACCGGTGTGCCGCTGATTGCTGATGGCGGTGTGCGCTACTCGGGCGATATTGCCAAAGCGATTGCCGCGGGTGCGTCAGCGGTCATGATGGGAGGCATGTTTGCCGGAACCGAAGAGGCACCGGGTGAAGTGGTGCTCTTTCAGGGGCGTTCTTACAAATCCTATCGTGGTATGGGCAGTCTGGGTGCCATGGCCGATGGTTCAGCCGATCGTTACTTTCAGGACCCATCGAGCAACAACGAAAAATATGTGCCTGAAGGCATCGAAGGTCGGGTGCCCTACAAAGGTAGTGTGCTTGCGATCATCTACCAGCTCGTGGGTGGCTTGCGAGCATCCATGGGCTATTGTGGTTGTGCATCGATTCAAGAGATGCGCACCAAGCCCAATTTTGTGCAAATCACGGCGGCTGGCATTCGTGAGTCTCACGTCCATGACGTGCAGATCACCAAGGAAGCCCCCAACTACCGCGCGGACTAATTGTGTCAATGCATGAACGAATTCTGATCCTGGATTACGGGTCGCAGGTGACTCAACTGATTGCCCGTCGGGTGCGTGAAGCCGGTGTTTATTGTGAATTGCACCCGGGCGATGTGTCCGAGGCGTTTCTACTCGAACAAAAGGCGCATGGCCTAAAAGGCATTATTTTGTCGGGTAGCCATTTGTCTGCCTACGATGAAGATGCCCTGAAAGTGCCGCCAGCCGTATTCGCGCAAGGTGTTCCGGTGCTGGGTATCTGCTATGGCATGCAAGCCATGGCGATGCATTTTGGTGGGGATGTTACCCACGCACACCATCGCGAGTTTGGCTACGCCGAGGTTCGTGCGCGTGGCCACACGAAACTCTTTGATGGCATCGAAGACTTCACCACGGCCGAAGGCCACGGCATGCTCAAGGTATGGATGAGCCATGGTGATCAGGTCACGAGCCTGCCAACGGGTTTTAAGCTGATGGCATCAACCCCGTCATGCCCGATTGCTGGTATGGCAGATGAGGCAAAGCAGTTTTATGGCGTTCAGTTTCACCCTGAGGTGACGCACACGGTTCAAGGGCAAGCCATGCTCACGCGCTTTGTGCGTGACATCTGCGGCTGTCATGCTGACCGGAACATGCCGGATTATGTGGATGAAGCGGTCGCTAAAATTCGCGAGCAGGTCGGTGCTGATCATGTGATCTTAGGTCTCTCGGGTGGTGTGGATTCCTCAGTTGCCGCTGCGCTCATTCACAAGGCGATCGGTGATCAATTGACTTGCGTCTTTGTTGACCATGGCTTGTTGCGGCTAAACGAAGCCGAGCAGGTGATGTCCACATTTGCTGAGCACATGGGTGTCAAAGTCATTCATGTCGATGCCACAGACGACTTCATGGGCAAGCTTGATGGCGTCACAGACCCGGAAGCCAAGCGCAAGATCATTGGCAAGGAGTTTGTGGAAGTGTTTCAGCGTGAGGCCGGCAACATCGAGAATGCCAAGTGGCTTGCGCAAGGCACGATTTATCCCGACGTGATTGAGTCAGCCGGTGCCAAGACGGGCAAGGCGGTATCGATCAAGTCGCACCACAATGTGGGTGGTTTGCCTGAGACTCTGAACTTAAAGCTGCTTGAACCATTGCGTGAACTGTTCAAAGACGAAGTCAGAAAGCTTGGTGTGGCCTTGGGTTTGCCACCCGAGATGGTCTATCGCCATCCGTTTCCGGGTCCTGGCTTGGGTGTGCGAATCCTCGGTGCAGTCAACAAACAGTTTGCGGATTGGCTTAGAGAGGCTGATGCGATTTTTATTGAAGAGCTCAGAAACACCATTGACCCAGAGACTGGCAAGTCATGGTACGACCTGACTTCTCAAGCGTTTGCGGTATTTCTGCCCGTGAAATCCGTGGGTGTCATGGGCGATGGCCGCACCTACGAGTATGTGGTGGCATTGAGGGCGGTGCAAACATCGGACTTCATGACGGCAGATTGGGCACCGCTGCCGCACCATCTGCTCTCGAAGACCTCGTCACGCATCATCAATGAGGTGAAGGGGATTAACCGGGTGGTGTATGACGTGTCGACCAAACCGCCGGCCACGATTGAGTGGGAGTGACTTTTGTGAGCTAAGTTGTTGATTTATATAGGTTTTCAACTTACACAAAAGTTTCACAACCCAATAAAGTCTGTTGATTTTATTGGGTTTTGACTTTACAGTTACACGTTAAGTAGCACAGCGTTGCTGTTGCTCAAAATCGTAGCTACTCTAAAGTTCTATGGCACTCAAAAAAGCTGAATTTACAGACGACGAAATCCCACTTTATGAGGATGCGTTAGTCTACAAGCGTGGCGAATATTGGCAGATGCGTATGTGGCTTGCTAAGGAGCACAAGTACGCACGATTTAGCTTAAAGACACGTAACAGAAGCACAGCAATAGACAAAGCCAAGCTCCACTATCACGAGCTTATGGCAGGGCAGCTACAAGGTAAAAGCTACTTTTCAATCACAACACGTATGGGTGTTGAGATGTACTTAGAGCACAGAAAGAAGGACGTTACTAACGGCTTCATTGTCAGCGGTAGGTACAACACTATCGCAACACATCTTAAGCACTGGCTCACATTTATTGGCAAAGATATTAAGCTTAAAGAGCTTGAGCGTACAGATTGTGAAGATTATTTCGCCAGTCGCACAAAGACTAAGAAGAAAGAAACGATACGCATAAGTCAAACAACTGTTGAGAACGAGCAAAGTTCAGTCAACGCAATGATGGCTTGGTTGTACAAGCACAAAGAAACTTACATTGACGGCTTTGACTTTAAGAAGCTTAAAGCTGTAGACAAAGGCTCTGAAGC
>CAMCOS010000054.1 GCA_945876565.1 Lautropia mirabilis
CCCACGTTCGAGCTTGTCACCACACCAACCGAGAAGCAAAAACGTGCCCTTGAATTGATCGCTCAAATCAAGCTGTAGTCAGAATGTGGAACCCAAATTACAAGGGGTTTCATTGGGAAAACTCAGCTTTTTTGGGGAAGAACTTCAGCTTAACAGCATGTGCACTGGTGCTCGACGGCATTGTGGGGGTTGTTGAGAAGAAATTGATGAAGTGGCAACCCAAGAGCGGGGAGACCGAGCAACAGGTTTAGGCTGTGTTGTCATGTACCGGCGTCTAGCCAATAGCAGACGTACCTGAAGACCTACGATTGGCTTGATGAGGCTTTGGTGGGCTTGTTTTGGTTGAGAATCTCCAGGAATGTCTCTACGGTAAAGTCCACCGCGCTATTTGTTGGGTATAGCACGGTCGGAACACCCATGGCTTTGAGGGCCATGCCAATGCTGTCTTCGCGTGCCACCACAGCCACTTCACCTTTGAAGTCGAACTGGCGCAGCTCTTGAAGCAATAAACGGTTCGAAGCCAGGTCTGGTACGGTGCTCACGATCCAGCGAGTGTCTCGAATAGGCAGGCTCTCTAGCAACGCACCTTCAATGCAGTCACCAAAACGCACGACAAAGCCATCACGCTGCATGGCGCGTACCACTTCTGGATCGAAGTCGACACCGAGAACCTTGATGCCTTGTTCGGCTAGTCCTCGCGCTAGTCTTCCACCAAAGCGCCCAAGGCCAAACACGATGATGTCGGGCTTGTAGTGCATTTGGTTTGGTGTTTCGCCAGGCATCTCGCGGAAAGTGACCTTGCGTTCAAATAGCCCGAGCATGGGTTCAAGCAGGCTGTAGAGTTTGTGCGAATACAAAATCATGTAGGTTGATAGTGCAATCGTGACCACCCCAACCAGGGTTGTTAGCCCCAGCGCTTGGAGCCCAACGTGTCCGAGCGTGATCCCCATGGCAACGAACACAATGGAGAACTCGCTAATCTGCGCCACGGTCAGCCCAGCCAGAAAACCCGTGCGCTTGCGGTAGCCCATATAACCCATGATGGCCATGACGATGAGCGGGTTGCCAATGAGCACGAAGAGCGACAGAATGATGGCTGGCACGATTTCCTGGCCCAGCGCCGAGAACTCCAATTTTGAGCCTAGCTCGATGAAGAAAAACAGCAGTAAAAAGTCGCGGATGGCCGTCAGTCTGGCGTTGATGGCATCGCGAAAGTCAGTCGATGCCAGAGAAAACCCCGCTAGAAATGCGCCTGCCTCTTTGGAGAACCCAGCCCACTCACCAATGGCTGCCAGGCTCATGCCCCAGGCAATGGCAAAGATCAGCAGAAGTTCCATGGAAGACGCCATTTTGGCGACCAGCCGAGGCAGGATATAGCGCATGAGCACGTACATGGCTGCGCCAGCCACCACAATGCGCAATGACAGCGAACCGAGTAGATCAAGCCACTCCATGTCGCCGCTGTGTAGTGTGCTCATGACCATCATGGCAATCACCACAGCCAAGTCCTGTACGATCAGAAATCCCACGGCGATACGGCCATGTAGCGAGTCAATCTCGCGCTTGTCCGATAGCAGCTTGACGACAATGATCGTGCTGGAAAACGTCAGCGCCACAGCAACGTAAATCGCCTCCATCAGGCTCTTGCCCAACAAAACGATAATTAAAAACCCAAAGAAGATGGTGAATGCCAGCTGACCGAGGCCCGTGGCCAAGGCAACTGGTCCGATGTGACGGATGTGCTTTAGGTCGAGCTTTAGTCCAACCACAAACAGCAGCACGCATACGCCAATCTGGGCGAGTAGTTCAATTTGTTCGTGCGCGTGAACGATACCGAGCACCGCTGGGCCCACCACAATACCCACAACGATGTAGGCAATCAGTACGGGCTGGCGCAAAAGCAATGCGATGCCACCCGCAAATGCAGAAATGATCAGCAGTAGTGAAAACTCGCCAAACGCTCCCAAGGCATCCATCCATTCAACGGTGGTTTCTGAATCCGTACACAACAACACGCTCATGTTGTTGATAGCCGGTAGTTCTACATGATATAGAAACCAGGTTTGATTGGTTTGGCTTAACGCAAGTCAGTTAGTGATGGCTAGTCGACTAGGTCAGGAAAGCGCCACAATGATGGGTCCCCAAACGGCAAACAGCACGTTGGAGATCGCGTAGCAAACGGTAAATCCGATCACGGGTGTTTGGCTGCCGGATTCCTCGATGATGGTGTTCATGGATGCCGCTTCAGTTTGCGCACCAGCAATGCCACCGAGCAAAATCAGGGGGTGGATTTTCAGCAGATAACGTCCGACATAAAACGCCACAATCGGCGGCACAAGCGTGACGATGACACCAGCTGTTAAAAGTGCGAGACCGTGCTCATGCATTGCCTCAAGGGCGCGCGGGCCCGCTGTCAAACCGACCACCGCTGCAAATGCGGTCAAGCCAAGCTCGGAGAATGCCCATTGCGCTGCTGGCGGCAAGTCACCCACACCTTGATAACGGGAGTGCGCCCAACCAACGATGAGCGCAACCACCAAAATGCCACCGCCTACACCAAGCTCAATGGGTACCACACCAATGTGAGCGGTAATCAGCCCGACGAGGGTGCCTAGCACGATCGCCAGTGTGTGGATCGCGATGTCGCTTTTGTGTGACTCATCCTTGACTCGTCCAAATTGAGACGCCAACTCATCCACCGAGGCGGGTCGCCCGGAAAGTTCGGCTACATCGCCAAATCGGTAGGCTGTGTTGTCGTTGGGAATGATGTTGTAGCCGCCGTGATTAATTTTGTTCAGAAAGATACCGTGCCGGCTTAACGGTCCGATTTCGTTGCGCAATTGCCCCACAGTTTTACCAACATGCTCGCGCTTGTCCAAGTAAACGCGCACCGTCTTGCGCGGAAATGACAGTGCTTCAGGGCTGTCGATTTCCGGACCAAATTGTTTATCCACCTCAGTGACGAGTTCCCGGCGACAAAGCACGGCAACAATGTCGTCTGCTTGAAGTCTCAGGTCAGCATCGCGCTCGATGATTTCGCCTCGGCGGATGACGCGCTCAACACTCAAGCGGGGGAAATGCGCCTCGAGTTCGCAGATCATCTGACCGGCCGCCGGGTGGTTTGAATTGACTAAATGTGCTCTGGCCACCACCGTGCTGTAGGGGTGGATGTCGCCGTTGGTTTGGCTTTTACCTTGGCCAGCGAGCTCGGCCTCTAGCTCGATTGCGGCCTGTCTGAGGTTGATCTTCAGTAGCATCGGGGCAACTGAACTAACAAAAATGATCAGTCCAACCGTCCCAAAGATGTAGGTGATCGCATAGGCAATCGCCATGTGACTATTGAGCTGCTCTAGTTCAGCTGCGGTGATGTCAAGCTCGTGCATCGCACTTGATGCCGTGCCCATCATGGCAGTGTCTGTTAAGGCACCAGCGCCCAAACCAGCGGCAAACCCGGCATCAAACCCAAAGATGGCATTCATGATCAGGATGGTGACCAAACCCGTCACGCAAAGAATGACCGACAGTAGCACTAGCTTGATGGTGCCTCGGTTTAAGCTCCCAAAAAACCCAGGCCCGCTTTTAAAGCCAACCGCATAGATGAACAGCGCAAAAAACACTGCTTTCACCATGCTCGGAATGTTGATGTCAATTTGCCCGATGATCAGGCCCATGAGCAGGGATCCGGCCACGGTGCCTAAGTGAAACTTACCAAACTTGATCTTTCCGATCCAAGTTCCCAACGCAATCGACAGAAATATCGCGATCTCGGGGTTTGCTCTAACGGCGTGCAGCAGTGAATCGATCATAAGAGGGTAAAGATAATGGTTATGTTGGTATCAGCCTGCTTGTTAACCCGAGGCGCCAGTCCTGTCAATGTTTGAGCCTTTAAAAATGGTGTTTCAGCGTCTCATTGGGGCTGTCCCGGTGTCGGTGTGCGGTTGTTTTCCTATATATTTATGGGGTTCAGGGGCGTAACTGTCTTAATAACTAGGAATTTTGAGTCAAAGAAAGCCGCCCGCCATGTTGAAAAAATTAAACAACCGCAAAGGTATCCGCATGACAACCCGATTTCTGACCCATTCAGTCTGCTCGCTGGCCATTGCCAGCGCAGCGCTATTTGGCACTGTCGCCCAGGCTCAAATGAAAGTGGGCTTTATGGCCACACTCTCTGGCCCGGCGGCAGCCCTTGGTCAAGATATGTATGACGGCTTCATGCTGGGCATTGAGCAGTCTGGTGGCAAACTTGGTGGCGTCGAAGTTGAAGTGATTCGCGAGGATGACCAGCTAAAGCCCGACCTCGCTGTCCAGACCGTGAACCGTTTTATTGAGCGCGATCAAGTTGATGTCGTTGCCGGGGTGACGTTTTCCAATGTGATGATGGCTGTAGCCAAGCCCTTGGCCGATGCTGGCACGGTGTTTGTGGGCATGAATGCAGGGCCCGCACCATTAGCAGGCGAGCGCTGCGCACCCAACTTTTTCTTTGTGAGCTACCAGAACGACCAACAGGCTGAAGGCGTGGGTAAGTACGCGACTGACAAGGGCTACAAAAATGTCTACCTGATGGCACCGAATTATCAAGCGGGTAAGGACGCTGTCGGTGGTTTCAAGCGCTATTACAAAGGTGGTGTTGCCGGTGAGGTGTACACCGGCGTGAATCAGCCCGACTATTCCGCTGAAATTGCCCAGTTGCAAGCGACCAGTCCGGATGCAGTCTATGTGTTCTATCCGGGCGGCATGGGGATTAATTTCATCAAACAGTTCCGCCAGGCTGGATTATTAGGCAAGATCCCGCTGTTGTCTGTTTCAAGCTTTGACGGCTCAACCTTGCCTGCTCTGAAAGAGACGGCAGTCGGTGCAATCTCAGGCTCCTTCTGGGGTGCTGATTTCGCGAATCCAGCCAATCAGAAATTCATTGACGCTTTTGAGGCCAAGTATGGTCGTATTCCATCGCAATATGCGGCTCAAGCCTATGACGGCGCTTTGCTGCTGGATGCTGCTTTAAAGAAAGTGGGTGGCAACTATCAGGATAAAGGCGCGCTCAAAAAAGCTTTGCGCGAAGTGGAGTTCGGTTCGGTACGCGGAGAGTTCAAGTTCAACAAGAACGGCTTTCCGATTCACGACATGTATGTGTTTGAAGTCGCACCCGATGCCAAGGGCCGCATCTCCCACAAAACCCTGCAAAAAACGCTGCCCGCCCATCCAGACTCTTATGTTGGCAAATGCCCGCTTTAATGGTCTATGTTGAAGGTCAGGCAAACCGTGTGCTGAAGTTGTGACACTTAGCCTGGTTCTTGGACAGGCGCTAAACGGCCTGCAGTTTGGCTTGCTGCTATTTTTAATGGCGGCAGGCTTAACGCTTGTCTTTGGCATCATGAGCTTTGTGAATCTCGCTCACGGCTCGCTATATATGTTTGGCGCCTATTTTGCGGCGACCATTGCCACCCACAGTGGCTCTTTTGTGTTGGCCGTGGTGCTCGCGGCATTGCTGATGTTTGTGCTGGGCCTGCTACTTGACGCGGGTGGCCTACAAGCACTGCATCGACGCAGCCACTTTGATCAGGTGCTCGCCACGTTTGGCGTGGTGCTGTTTGCCAACGAGCTGGTGCGAGTTGTCTGGGGCAATGCACCGATCTACATGGATGCGCCCGAGGCGTTGTCTGGTGCGATTGATCTGGCGGGCATGAGTTACCCCTCTTATCGTTTTGCCATCATCGTGGTGGGGTTGATGGTGGCGGTGGGCCTGTACTTGCTGATTGAGCGTACTCGATTGGGTATGTTGATTCGTGCGGGTGCTACAAACCGACGGATGGTGTCGGCACTGGGTGTGAACATTGCTTGGCTAAACCGTGTCGTGTTTGCATTGGGGGCAGCACTGGCGGGCTTGGCAGGTGCCATGGTGGGGCCGATCATGTCCATTGAGCCCGGCATGGGCGAGCCGGTACTGATTCTGACACTGGTGGTGATTGTGATTGGGGGGATCGGATCGATCCGCGGTGCATTTTTTGGGGCGCTGGTGGTGGGTGTGGTTGACACCATGGGGCGCATCTTCATCCCAGTATGGCTGCGTGAGTCGCTGGACCCGGCAGTGGCCACGGCGGTCGGTCCGGCGCTGGCTTCGATGCTGGTGTATCTCATCATGGCCGTGATACTGGCCTTTAAGCCCGATGGCCTGTTCCCGGTCAAGGCGAGGGGCTGATGGCAGCCGGTTCGCAGAGTCCGGGCAAAGGAGACGTGCGCACGATGGTTGCCACAGTGATTATGACGTTTCTTGCGTTGGTGCCGCTCTATGCGTGGCTTGCCAACGACGTGTATGTATTGACCTATTTTGGTCGCATGCTGGCGTTCGCACTGGCTGCACTGGGCTTGAATCTGGTGCTTGGGTTTGGTGGCATGGCAAGCCTGGGGCACGCCATGTATATCGGGTTTGGCGCCTACACCGTGGGCATCCTCAGTACTTTGGGTATCACCGATGGCTGGCTGCATTTGCTGGTGGCCATGCTGGTCACACTGGTGATTGCTCTGCCAGTGGGGTGGATTGCGCTTCGAACGCGCGGCATGGCCTTCATCATGATTACCTTGGCGTTTGCGCAGCTTTTTTTCTACATGTTTGTGAGCCTAAGAACATTTGGCGGTGACGAGGGAATCAGCCTGAGTGATCTGAGTGACTTTGGTCAGCTCACGGGCAATAAGTATGCAATGTATGTGTCTCTATTTGTCACGCTACTGTTGAGCCTATGGTTCACGGCACGCTTGGTCGATTCGCGTTTCGGGCTGGTCCTGAAAGCCACTCGTTTTAATGCGCGACGGGTCAATGCGGTTGGCACCGCAAGCCAGCCCTACCGTTTGGTGGCATATGTCATCTCGGCTCAAATCTGTGCGCTAGCGGGCTATTTCATGGCAAACCTCAATGGCTTTGTGTCGCCGGCGATGATGAGTTGGCTGGTGTCAGCCGAATTGATGGTGATGGTGTTGCTTGGCGGCATGGGTACGGTCTTTGGACCCATTGCGGGTGCGGCCGGACTCTTGTTGATTGAAGATGGCTTAAAGCTGATGACACAGCATTGGCCACTGATCTTGGGCCCCTTGGTGTTGCTTGTGGTGTTGGGCTTGCGCCAAGGCATCTGGGGCATGTTGCTGCCCGCAGATGAGAAAGCCAGGCAGGCAGGGGGGCCGCACTGATGGTTGAACTTCTGCGCATCGATAAGCTGGTCAAGCATTACGGTGCGATCTGTGTGACCGATCACGTGGACCTGAGTGTGAACGCGGGTGAAATTCATGCGTTGATTGGTCCCAATGGTGCAGGCAAGACGACTTTGATCAACCAGATCACGGGCGAAGTGCCCAGCGACAGCGGTACGATTCATTTTTCTGGGTGCGATGTGACACGGTGGTCGGTGGCCAGGCGGGCGCACGCCGGCATGAGCCGCTCGTTTCAAATCAACGCGCTGATTCCGGCATTCACGGCTCGAGAAAACGTGTTGCTCGCGGTTCAGGCCGCGCGCGGGCACAATTTTTATTTTTTCAAGCCAGTGGCTAGTCATGAAAGTTTGGTGAGCGAGGCCGATAGTTTCCTGGCCCGGGTGGGGTTAGAGGACTATGCACACGTGCTGGTTCATGAGCTTGCCTATGGCCAGCAGCGTTTGATTGAAGTGGCAATCGCCATGGCGAGCCATCCCAAGCTCTTGTTGCTTGATGAACCCATGGCAGGTCTTGGCCCCGCTGAGTCTGAACGCATGATCGAGTTATTGCGTAGCTTGCGCCAAGACTACGGCATGTTGCTAGTCGAACACGACATGGATGCCGTATTTGCGCTGGCCAATCGCATCAGTGTGCTGGTGTATGGCCAGGTTCTTTTGTGTGACACACCAGATAAGGTACGCCAAAGTGAGATAGTGCGCGAGGCTTATCTAGGTGATGAGGAAATCTAGCCGTGAGTCAGCCACTTCTTGAGATCAGTGGGATCACTGGCGGCTATGGACAGAGTCAGGTTCTATTCGATGTTTCATTGCAGGTGGCTGCCGGTCAGTGCGTGAGTCTGCAAGGGCGCAACGGCATGGGTAAAACGACGACCATCAGCACCGTGATGGGCTGGCTGACATGCTGGCGAGGGGAGATCCGCTGGCAAGGCCAAGCGATCCAGAATCAGCCTTCACACATGATTGCGCAGTTAGGCATCGGGCTTGTTCCTGAGGGCCGGCAGGTGTTTCCCAACCTAACCGTTTGGGAAAACCTGGTGGCCACTGCCCGAGCTACGGATCGGCCCAAGGCTTGGACGCTGGCAAAAGTGTTTGATCTTTTCCCCAAGCTTGCCGAGCGACGAAAGAATTTCGGTGAGCA
The DNA here is from genome assembly GCA_945876565.1 of Lautropia mirabilis. GTDB lineage: Bacteria > Pseudomonadota > Gammaproteobacteria > Burkholderiales > Burkholderiaceae_B > Algicoccus. Next base: position 8,338 of record CAMCOS010000054.1, read on the forward strand.
ACTGTCCGGCGGGGAGCAACAAATGCTGGCCATTGGTCGCGCGTTGATGACAAACCCGAAGCTGCTGATCCTCGATGAAGCCACGGAGGGTTTGTCGCCGCTCCTGAGGCAAGAGATCTGGCAAGCGTTAAGCACACTTAAAAATGAAGGCTTGTCGATTCTCATGACCGACAAGAACTTGAAGCAATTGCTTGCCTTGTGTGACCATCATGTTGTCTTGCAAAAAGGGCAAGTGGTCTGGACGGGCACATCCGAAGATTTACGCCAAGACCCCGAATTAAGAGAAAAGTATTTGTCGACCTAACGGTCATTGACTGTTTCAGTGTTCACGCCGGGCGCGTGTCTAGATCCTTGTTGCATGTGATGTCATTACACGCCTAGCCGATTGATCGGTTATGTTGTCGGGGGCTCAGTAAAATGATGCTCATCCGCGCAACAAGCGCACCAAACGGCAACCTCGTATCATGAGCCTGACGCTTTTCGACAAAATTTGGTCCGCTCACCTGGTCTTGCCCAGAGAGCAGGGGCCTTCGCTGCTCTACATTGATCGCCACATCGTGCATGAAGGGTCGTTTCATGCTTTTAATGCACTGCGCGCAAGAAACATGTCGCTGCGCCACCCTGAGCAGGTGTTTGGCGTGCCGGATCATTATGTGCCGACCAACGCACGGTCCGCCAAAGATGCTGCCAACCCCGAGATTGCCAACATGATCGTGCAGTTTGATCGCAATATGCAATGGGGTCATGTGCCGCACTTTGAGTTGGCAGATGAGCGGCAGGGCATCGTGCACGTGGTGGGCCCTGAACAGGGCATCACTTTGCCGGGCATGACGCTGGTCTGTAGTGACAGCCACACATCCACACATGGAGCGTTGGGGGCGATTGCATTTGGGATTGGGCAATCAGAGAGTATGCATGTGATGGCCACTCAGACGCTGTGGCAGAGCAAACCTAAGGTCATGCGGATCCGGGTTGAGGGGCAGTTGCAGACTGGTGTATCGGCCAAGGATATTATTTTGGCCATCATCGCTAAGATTGGTGCAGCTGGTGCTGTTGGGCATGCCATTGAGTATGCAGGCTCGGCCATTGAGTCACTGGGTATGGATGGGCGGTTGACGATTTGCAATATGTCCATTGAGGCCGGCGCGCGCCTAGGCAGCATCGCTCCAGATGATGTGGTGTTTGAGTACCTATATGGCAAGCCGCAATCGCCCTCAGGCAGCGCTTGGGACAAGGCGCTCGCGCATTGGCGAACGCTCAGATCTGATCCAGATGCCAGATTTGATCGCGAGGTTGTGCTTGACGCAAACTCACTCAAACCCATGGTGACTTGGGGCACAAGCCCGGACGCCGCCGGGCCGATTGATGGTGTGGTGCCAGACCCTGCCGCGCTTTCAAATCACGCTAGTCGCGCAGGCACACAGGCGGCGTTGGACTACATGGGTCTGATTCCCGGTACAGCTCTCAAAGACATTGCGATTGACCGCGTTTTTATTGGGTCTTGCACCAATAGTCGTTTAAGTGATTTGCGCGAAGCAGCGAATATTTTGCGAGGTAAGAAGGTCAAAGTGCCAGGCATCGTGGTGCCAGGCTCGGGTTTGGTCAAGCGTGATGCGCAGGCCGAAGGGCTGGACCGTGTCTTCATCGAGGCGGGGTTAGAGTGGCGCTCGCCCGGTTGCTCTATGTGCGCCGCCATGAATGGAGATGCGGGTAGCCCAGGCGAGCGTATCGCTTCGACGTCGAACCGAAATTTTGTGGGACGCCAGGGCCCAGGTGTGCGCACGCACCTGATGAGTCCGGCCATGGTCGCTGCAGCAGCGGTGACTGGCAAGCTGACCGATGTGAGGGAGTTGGTTTGACGAGTGTCAGGAATTTGAGGAATTCGAGATGAGCGAAGACAATCAGGTATTTGAGCCCCTGGCCAAGGTGAGCGCGCGTGCCGCGATGTTACCTGGGCCGAACATGGACACGGACCAAATTATTCCTGCGCGCTTTCTAAAGAAAGATCGTGCAAAGGGCTATGGGCAATACCTGTTTTTTGATGCGCGGTTTGATGAGCTAGAAATCCCTAGACCGGCGCATCCTTTGAATGCGGCTATCGCGCCAAAGATATTGGTGGTTGAAGACAATTTCGGGTGTGGTTCTTCACGTGAAGGGGCGGTCTATGCGCTGGCTGACTTCGGCATTCGGGCCGTTATTGGAACGACGTTTGGAGATATCTTTCACAACAATTGTTTTAAAAATGGTGTGTTGCCCATTCGACTGTCGGCCAAGGATCACCAAGCACTGTCTACTAGCTTGGCTCAACCGCGCGATATCTCGATCGATTTGCCTGCCCAGACGGTTGACTGGGGGACTGGTCAGGCGAATTTTTTGATTGATGCTTTCTGGAAAGAGTGCCTAACCAAAGGCTTGGATGAGCTTTCACTGACGCTCAGTTACCAAGCTGACATTGATCGGTTCGAGCAACACTATCGCGCCAACTATCCCTGGCTTGTACCCACGAACTGAGCAGCAGACTGCCCGGCTGTGGCACCGAGCATGACTGCTGATAAAAGTCCGTTGCCAGAGAGGTAGCCCGAGTCGCCCGCACCCGATACCCCTCGAGCAGCACCGCCGCCTGCAAACAAGCCCGGTATGGGTGCGCCGGTTTTGCTGATAACCTGAGCAGCACAATTGACGACCAAGCCGCCTTGTGTGTGAAACAAAGCACCAGTCACCTTGATGGCGTAGTAGGGCGATTGCAACCGCTGCTCAGCCACAAACTCGCGGCCAAGCGGGTCGATAGCGGTTTTGTCAGTGGCATAGCGATTGACATCGTTTAGGGTCTGGGCGATGCTGGCGAGCGGCAGGTCAGCTTTCGCTGACAATTCATCGATTGTGGTGGCGCTGATCACGGCACTTGCGGCAAATGCTTGTCGATAGTCTTCGAACTGCATCACTCCATCGTGGATGCGCTGGTCATAAATATTCCAGGCAATGCGCTCAGGTTGGGCGATTACACGCCGTGCTTGCTCGGAATAGCCGTCATGCTCATTGGAGAACCTAGCACCGAAGCGGTTCACCTGAATGCCGCCTTGCATCATGATTGACCATGAAATCAGTGCTTGATGTGGCCATGCCAAAGATCCATGGCCTTGGTATGAGCTCAAATCCAGTGCCCGAGCACCGAGTGCTTGCCCCCAGACCAATGCATCACCCTGATTGCCAGTGTGCCCGTAGTACACGGCATTAGCCATTTCCGGCATGAACTGTGCGACCAACTCTTGATTACCGCCGAACCCACTGGAGGCCAGAATTAGAGCCTGACAGCCGATGGCTTCCATGGTGCCATCAGGCCTTGCGAGTTCGACACCGACGATCCGTTGCTCGGCTGAGTCAGCGACGAGAATGGTTGTCACCCGGGCATCGCACATCAGGTCGATGCCTGAGGTCTCTACCGCATTAAGCAAAGCACCCATCAATTCCTCGCCAGTGCGCTTGGGTGTGCCGTGCATACGCAACACTGAATGGCCCGGATAAAGAAACCCGGTCACGAGGTTAAACGGAATCTGGTGATTGTCTGCCAGCCAATGCAAGGTGTGCGCTGAACGTGCTGCCAATGCTCGAACGATATCGATGTCGGCCTGATGCTGATTTTTTTCCTGGATGTCTCTGATCATAAGCTCAGCATCATCACGCACGCCAGTCTGTGTCTGCCATCGTGTGCCAGCAGCAGGTATCAAGCCAGAAGACATCGCCGTGCTGCCGCGTGGCAGGCTGTCACGTTCGAGCAGCAGTACCTGGGCGCCGGCATCGCGGGCAGCCAGCGCTGCCACCAAGCCGCAGGCGCCCGCGCCCACGACCAAAATCTCGACGCTAGCTTCTGGTCGACAGAGTACTTTACGCAAGGCAACGTGCTGTTTCATGCGCTAGCTCGGTTGAAATGATCCACGATTTTGCCTGGCGTTGACAGCCAAATTTTGTCTTCTTGAGCTTGTAAGTGTTGCACCACTCGTTCAAGGCAGCCGATGCGGTGCGGCTGACCTGTGAGCCACGGGTGCAGGCTTATGCCCAGCATGCGTGCGGCACCAGACTCGGTTGCTTCGCGAATCAGAAAATCGATTGCGTCGGTGACCTGATCGACCCACTCGTCTTCGCTGTGCAAATTACTGCCCATCACAAAACTATCTTCAACTTCCGTGTTCAGAGGCAGCATGGTCAATGGCTTGGGGCCCACCTTGACAGGATATGGCATGTCATCGTTGACCCAGTCCAGGCAATACTCGATCCCGGAGTTGGGCAAAAGCGCCATCGTTTGCCAGCTCTGGTTACGTGCAGGGCTTAACCAGCCCCTGATTTTTTGACTAGTGGATTTGGCCAAAAGGCTTACGCTGCGTTCAATCAGTGCTTGCTCCTGGTTCTCGGTTAACTCGGGTGAGTGCAAATGATCCATGTCCCAACCATGGGCCAATATCTCAGCAGCGCTTTGCCCAATGCGATCTAGCCCGAATGTTGCACAAACACAGCCTGCCACCCCACGCCCGACCGGTATTGCCTATATTTTAGGCAGACCAACGGCTTTCAAAGCGTCCCTCGCGTAAGACGAGGCGTTTACGTAGTCCGTTGACGACTGATTTTTGCCCATTTTT
>CAMCOS010000055.1 GCA_945876565.1 Lautropia mirabilis
GACCACATGAAAATGCTTGAAACAAGACCCGATTTGATCAAGGCGTATTTCCAAGATCCCCATGTCAAATACGCTGCCTAAGATTTCAACCCTTTATTGCCGGTTCAATAGTTCCTAGCCTCTCATTGCTGGGGATGAGAAGCGGTGAAGATATACATGCACAACGGGCAATTGATCATTGCCCGTTTTCTTTTCTGGTTACTTCAGTGGCGTCTTGATGTAGGGGATTTCGTGATCGATTTTGTCCCAGATGAAACGACCTGCTGGCGATTTTTGCTCTTCGGCGATGTGGGAAACCAGACCGGCTGCCCTTGAGATGACCGCGAATCCGCGCATCAAGGCCGACGGCACACCGATCTCACCGAGTAGCGCTGCGGTAGCGCCCGTGGCATTGATCGTGATGTGCTTGCCGTAAGTTTCATCGATCGTGGTCGACAGCAATCGGAGTGCTTTGACGTGCGTGCCTGACAACTCGGGCTCCGCGTCCGCTAAGGCCAGCAATTTAATCGTGCGCGGGTCATCGGGCTTGTGCAAGTGGTGGCCGAACCCAGGCAAGTTAGCCTTGATTGACTTGATTGCAAGTACGATCTCACGGGCCTTGGCGCCCGGATCATCGGCCTGGATAATTTGATCTAGCAGTTTGGCATTGTTCTCCATGGTGCCCACAAACTGGCTGCCAACCGCCAAAAGTCCCGCTGACACGGCGCCTTGCAGGTTTTCTGGGGCGCTCATGTAAATCATGCGAGCGGCAATTGCGCTAGGCGTAAAGCCATGCTCCATCAAAGTGATGAGTACTGCATCCAAAATCCGCATGTCCACCGCACGAGGCTTGCGCCCCATGATCTGCATGAACATTACCTCTGAGAAAGTACGTTTGCCCAGCAAGTCCTCGACCAGATCCTGATCGCGGTAGTTCATGCTAGTCGGTGTGTGTGTGCAGAGTTCAGTGACTGGTTTATTCATGACGTTGTCTCCCAACGATCTAGTCTGTAGGGATTTTTACCACCTTGGCGAGCCCTGCATTGGGTTTGCCAAGGGTCAGTTCTCAGGTGTCTGACTTCGGTTGGCGAATCACATGCACCCCGCCAATGCGCCAGCCTTCGTTGCTGGGCACCATTTCATAAACCAATATATGCAGGGTCTTGTTGAAGTCCGTGATCATGATTGTCTGCAGGGCATGGTTGCTGTAGAACTCGACGCCAAGGTACTGAACGTCTGCGGGCCGCCAAACCATTGGGTAGCGGTGCAGGACGACAAAGGCAAACTTCTCCGGTGATCCAAACCGCTTTTGGATGCCGGGTGCGGCGCAATCGAATGCAGCTTTAAAGTCATCGGCTTGAAATGCCTCGATCTGTTGCTGAATGACTTTTTCGATATCCGAATTGCGTGTGGGTTCTGCCTGAGCGCTACCAACCACCAAACTTAGGCAGACAAAAACCAGCCAGGCTGCGATTCGCATGATGACCCCCCTGTTTGTGTACTTCGGCGCTATAGCGTTTGTCTAGCATGCATCGGATGGTCGCCATCGAACCATCGGGGTTATCCATTAAAAGGACAGTCTTTGATCTACTTCCCCTTGAAATCAGGCTTGCGTTTTTGCATGAAAGCAGTCCTGCCTTCCTGGAAATCGTCCGTGCCAAACATCAGTCCTTGCAAATCGGCTTCCAAGCTGAGCAACTCGTCCACGCTCATGGCGCCCCGCGCTAACGCGGCCTTGGTCATGCCGTGTGTCAATGGCGCGAATTGGGCAATTTCTTCAGCCAATTTGATCGCGGTGGTCAGGGCTTGTCCAGGCGCGCAGAGCTCTTCGACCAGGCCTTGTGCGCAAGCGCTGGTGGCGTCCAATGTGCGCCCAGTGAGCATCATCATCTTGGCGCGCCCCAAGCCCATGCGCGCTGGAATCGACCATAGCCCGCCCAAGTCAGGTAGTAAGCCGATTTTATTGAATGAGCAGGTGAACTTGGCATCGGTTGCGGCCACCACAATGTCGCAATCGGCGGCCACGCACATCCCCGCGCCAGCGGCATGGCCTTCTACGGCAGCGATGATGGGTTTTTCGCTATTCATGATTAGACGCACCATGTCGTGTGTCTTTTGCATGCGACGACGGCCAATAATCGAGTTAACGCCATCAAAGCCACTGATATCGCCGCCCGATGAGAAGTGCCCCCCATCGCCCGTGATCACAATGACACGGCAACTATCGTCATTCAGCGCATCGCGCAACCGCTGGCCAAGCTTCTCACGCAATGTCATGGACAGGGCATTACGTTTTTGCGTATAGCTAAGCGTGAGGACCGTGACAGCGCCTTGCTTTTGAACGAGGACGTCAGGGTCGTTATTGTTCATGGTGTGTCTCCCCAAAGTGATTTGGGTTCGGTTTTGATTTACATCGATTGTAGAGGGCTGGCGCAGTCTGGCTAGCGAGTTCGCGACTACACTTTAGAGCATGACATACCAACTGGATCACTTGACGGTTTCGCGCCACGGCAAAGTCGTGCTGGATGATCTGTGCCTGACACTGCCGCGTGATCGGTTGATCGGGGTAATCGGTCCTAACGGGGCGGGCAAATCAACCTTGCTGGCGACGCTGGCAGGTGACCTTCGGATGGATCAAGGTCGGGTTTTAATGGATGGCAATCCTGTGGGTGCGACATCAATCAACGTGATGGCCCAACGGCGTGCCATGATGGCACAGCAAACGGCTGCGGTTTTCAATCTCACGGTCAGTCAGGTGCTTGAGCTTGGCTTGCATGCGTTTGCCCACTGGAGTGCGCGGGAGCGCGAAACTTTAATGCACGAATTGGCGCAAATCACCCAGATCAATTCTTGGCTCGATCAGTTCATAACTGCGCTGTCGATGGGTCAGCAACAGCGTGTGCATTTCGCACGCGCGCTTTTGCAAGCCAAGGCAGCTTTCAATGAGCACGGGTCGGCTTGGCTGTTGCTAGATGAGCCGACGGCTAACCAAGATCCCAGTCAGCAACAGATGATGCTCTCGGCGTGTCATGAATTTGCAACGCAAGGCGCTGTGGGAGTTTTGCTGGTGATGCATGATCTTACACTCGCAGCCCAGTGGTGCAATGACATCTTAGTGTTGAAAGACCGATCGATACTGGCCCATGGTCCAAAAAGCGAGGTGCTTACACCAGATGTTCTCAAACGCACGTACGGCACTGAACTTGAAGCACAGGTTCTATGGGAGCCTGTGCCCGGTGTGATCATGTCTCGTCGGTAGTGCCTGCGTGTTCGGCATTTCGGTGCGTTGATTGGTTGTGGCAATCACGGGACAGCCAGGCGGCACCCCGAACACCGCTAGAGTCGCCATGTATCGCGATAGCTAGTTTTGTGTGCACATCCGCCCCAAATACATGCTTAGCGAGCCTGCTGCGCACCGCATCACACAGGCCGTCTAATTGACTCAAACCGCCACCGAACACGACGACATCGGGGTCAATCACGTTAATGATCGTGGCTAGCGACTGACTCAGGGCATCAAAGTATTGATCCAGCGCTTGGCGGGCAATGTTGTCACCATGTCGGGCAGCTAGGGCAATGCCCCTGGCGTTCATTGGTTGGTGCGAGCTTGCGACTAGCTCACGATGGGTATTGATGAGCCCCTGACCTGAAAGGTATGTCTCAATGCAGTCATTTTGCCCGCAGTAGCAGGGTCTTGGCTGACCTTCCCCCAGTCCCCTGTCAAACCAACGTGGCAAGGGGTTATGGCCCCATTCGCCTGTGATGCGGTTGGGTCCGTTAACGAGTTGCCCGTTGACCGCAAGACCACCACCCACACCCGTGCCCAGAATCACGCCAAACACAACTGGTTGGCCGGCCCCCGCGCCGTCGGTGGCTTCAGAAAGAACCAGACAGTTGGCATCGTTTTCTACGACAACAGGAATGTCTAATGCTCGTTGCAGATCGGTGGCCAGGGCTTGCCCGATTAAACAAGTGGTGTTGGCATTCTTTAGGCGACCCTCCGCGCCAAACGGTGTGCCTGGTGCACCCACTCCCAGGCCATGTGCTCGCACTCCAAGTGCTGACTGTGCCTCATGGACTAACGTCACCATGGTGTGCAAGATCTTATGATAGTCACTTGCCGGAGTGGGCACCCGTTTACGCAGCCACGTTTTGCCGGTCTCATCGAGTACGATGAGCTCAGTTTTGGTGCCGCCTAGGTCAATGCCGAATTGGAATGTTTGCACGATAGAGGGCGTTGAAATCCAAGGGTCTTGCTTGACTCGGTATTTTAGTGGTCAGATGATAAAGCTGTGAAGACTCAGGCAGCCATTTGGAAATACCCCGTGATGTATCACAAGACGTCTTCTTGGGGAGATCGATTCATGTTGTCGCAACTTAAAAAAGCTGTCGTCATCCTGGTTGTCAGTGTGCTTTTGCCAGCACAGGCGGCTGCAGTCCAGACTGAAGTTGTTGCGCAAGGTATAGCGCATCCTTGGGCGGTCGCTTTCTTGGGTGACGGCAATATGCTGGTGACGCAGCGATCCGGGCAACTGCGCTTAATCGGTGTGGATGGCTCAGTTGGTGAACCCATCGCCGGACTGCCAGCGATTGATGCGCAGCGTCAGGGAGGGCTGTTGGATCTCATCACCGACCGTGATTTCGCCCAAAACCGAACGCTCTACTTTTGCTACAGCCGCCCTGATCCCATGCGCAGCGGCTTTAACTCTACCGCGTTGGCTTCGGCACGATTAAGTGCAGATACGCGGTCACTTGAGAGTGTGACTGAACTGTTTGTGCAGGGCCCGCCGTTTCGTGGCGGGTTTCATTTTGGATGCCGCATTGTTCAAGGGCCAGACGGCACCTTGTGGCTGGGCCTTGGTGACCGTTTTCAGCTGATGCAAGAAGCACAAAACACGGGCAATGAAATAGGCAAGGTGGTGCATATCAACCAAGACGGGTCTATCCCTGCAGACAATCCTTTTTTACAGCAGGCCGGTGCCTCAGCGGCAATATGGAGCTACGGGCACCGCAATATTCAAGGCGCTACGTTCGATAGCAAGGGCAGGCTTTGGATGACTGAGCATGGGGCTCAAGGTGGCGATGAACTGAACCTGATCAGGCCTGGTGTGAACTACGGCTGGCCCGTCATCACCCATGGAGAAAACTATGGCGGTGGCAAGATAGGTGAGGGGATAACGAGCGCCCCTGGCCTGGCGCAGCCCGTGGTGTATTGGACACCGTCCATCGCACCGTCCGGCCTGGCCTATCTTGATACCGATCGTTATGGGAAAGATTGGAACGGCAATCTACTGCTGGGTTCGTTGAAATTCGGGAACTTGGTTCGGCTGGTGCTTGACGGTGAGCAAGTGATTCAGCAAGAGGTCGTGTTGCCCGAATTGGGTCAGCGAGTGCGTGATGTTCGTTTGGGGCCAGACGGTTTGGTGTACATCCTGACCGATAGTTCATCTGGTCAGTTACTCAGAATAATGCCCAAGAAGCGGTCTTAGCGCTGTCAGATAGAGTTATTACTCAAATGTCCACTTGCCCCACATGAATAGAACATTGCCATTGTTTTGTCCGCCAGGCACATAAGCCGCCTGGATCGTCAACTGTTTGTAGCCGATCGAAGCGATTGGCAGTATTCCCGGGAAAGGAATGCCATTCCAGTAATCGCTGCGAGACATCAGAAATCCCGTTAGGCCTACGCCAACCTTGATGCCATTGCCCAGTTTCCAAGTCGGCGCCCAAGCATAGCCTGCCATGAACGATGGTTTGCTGTGGGAATCCAGAAAGCCCATGGCGTAGATGCTTTCCCAGTTACCGCTTTCGTTATAGCGTCCTTTGCCTAGTCCAGCGCCCGCTGGATACTCGTTGTAGGAATTTAGAAGTTCGTCGCGATAGGCCCATGGCATGTGATACGTTAAGAATGGGACGTATAGCTCAACGTCGCCGGTTTCCCACGTATCTGAGACATGTTTCCAAGCTGTGTCTAACCAGCCCGGTTCTTGGTTGCTCGTATTGGCAATGGCCAAAGTTGGACAAACGAGTGCCAAGACTGTCCAAAAATGTTTTATGCGTGAGATTGTCATGAAAAAGAATTGGCAGCTCAAACCGGTTCGGAGTTACTGAAGTTTAAAACGGAAATAGAAAGCAGCTGTGTGATTCACCAAGCTTATCAGTAGCTTACAAAACACAGTGTGTGGGCCGTCACTTATTCAAGTTGCGGCCACTCCAAGGGACCTTGGCAGCGAGAATTGGTTCCGATCGTCAAGTTGATCGCAAAATGCCCAATGCTCAAACCAAAGAGCCGCGACCTGACTGCAGGGCTGCAGAGGTAAAAGTTCAGTGCTATAGCCCTGATCGGCGCGGGTGATCGCCGGCAGCCTTAATGACAGCCGCTGGTGCGTAAGGACTTGAACCTAGACATTCGCCCAAACACTAACTGACTATCTGGAGAAGATATAACCCTGTGGATCTCCGACGCACACTGCGAATCCGCAGACCAGAATGTTCGAGGCTAAGTTGCCGATGGCGAGAACCAACAAAAGCCCGCCCAGAAGAGAGGCCAGCCAAGTTGATCCATGAATAGATTGACCGGCAAGACGATTGCGATCAATGACGAGCATAAACGCCGTGAAAATGATCGTGGCCATAAAGGCAACGAAGCCCCACGTGTACATGTGGAGATTGAATATGGCAGATCCAAAGCCGGCGTCGCCCGGCAATATGTGCAACAAAACTTGACGCAAAGAGGCGCCTGCAGCCACCATCGCCGAAATAATCACGATGGCGTAATGGATGGCGGAAGGGCCGAAACGTACATTCAAAAAGAATCCGAATCCCACCAAGATTAAGCCGTAGCGCTGCAGCATACACAACGGACAGGGGATTTCCCCAACAATCAGCTGGAAGTAGAACGCAACCAGTAGCGAGACGCAGATACCGGCCAGCGCAAGAGAATTAAGAATATGTGATGGATAACCGCTAATCGACACGTGAGTTTGATTGGTCATGGTTTGTCTCACAGTTCAATATTGAGTGCGCTATCCATGTGATAAGACATGGCACCGAGCATGGCAAGAATAGCAAGTACCCAAGCAACAATCGATACGGAACGAGAGCCTCTTATGGCCGTCCAAATGCCAATGATGGCTAGCAAAACTGTTGGCATGATGATCATCGAGAGTGACTCCTGATTTGCGCGAGCATTAGCTAAACAATATAGATGGGTGTAAGTGAGTGTGACGCATAAATATGACAGCCGTCAAACCCTGGTTGTGTCAATGAAACATGTACTGAAATCCGGTGCTTTAGTCAGCTTGGCGATTTTGTAATTTTTCAAGAGTCACAGAAGTTTGTTACAAATAAATGAATGGCAGTCTTCCCGGTAGAGACTGGCGTGTACACAGTGCAATGATTTTGGAGAGTAACCATGACAATTACTTCTGGTCATCGTCGGAAGTTTCTCGCGACCTCGTCGCTGGGATTGGCCGCGGCAGCCACAACCAAGGTGTATGCCAGTGAGCCGATACCCGCATCTTGTGAGTCCGCTGTGGCCCAGCAAGTCCTCGCATCCTCCGCAAGCTGGGACGATGGTCTGGCACATCCTATACCTTATGCCAACCCACCCGGGCAGGGTAAACGAAAGGGACTCGCCCTCGGGGGTGGCGGCTTGATTCTGCTGGCTTGGTACGTCGGGTTCTTTACAGCGTTAAAGGATGAGGGTGTAGATCTTGACGACGCTGATATTGTGGTGGGTACATCGGCAGGTTCGTTGTTTGGCGCCATGCTGACAAGTGGCAAACTGTGGCGCATGCGCGATGAAATGGACTTGTTCGCCGAGTTCCCGAAAATGCTTGGTATGTTGCTTGCGCCGAACGCTAAAAACCCAAGTCAAACACGGGCTAACGATTTGGCTTTAACCGCCAAAGACGCTTCGCCCTGGACCATACAGTCAATTGGCCATGCCGCTGCTGCGGCTCGCAATGACCCAGATGGCTCGCAATTGCCTGGCATGGTTGAAAAGTTTATTGGGATGACTCAATGGGCTTCGCCAAGGCTCTACACCACATCAAACGATTGCTACACGGGCCAGCGGCTTGTGGTCTCGCATGAGTCAGGAATTCCAATGAACGTTGCTTGTGCCGCTAGCGGCTCTTTGCCAGGTGGCTTGGGGCCGACTTTCCTGCATGATCGTATTTGTATGGATGGTGGCATCTGTCAAACGAGTACCCACAGCGATGTAATTGGTGGCGTTAAAAAAGCGATCATCCTGTCACTTGGTCATGGCACACCGGCCGATGTAACCCAAGGGCTAAGAACTTCTAGCCTGCCCAATATCATGCTCGATGAGATCGAGAGGCTTCAGGCCAATGGCACTCAGACCAAGCTTGTGGCAGTGGGGTTGGTACCGGGCATCAAGCATCTGCGCAGCATCATGGACCCAGCGCTGATTGGCCCTTACCTTGAGTACGGCCGTCAAAGAGGGCAAGAGCAGGCTGAAGAAATCCGTGCGTTTTGGGGTTAAGTTGAGTGGTAGCGTTGGGACTTTGCAGACGTGCTGACCGACAGATTCGGGACGTCCAGTAAAGTATTCAGCAAATACACAGGGTAACGACATGCTCAAATTCGCCATCGCCATTTTGTAACTGGCTTGGTGACGGGCTGTACGGTATCTGGACCAGACCCAGCGATGGGTTTGTAATTGCCGAATCCGGCGTCGGTCTGTTGCATCGAGCGTGGCGGTACGCTGGACATCATAGAGACTTCCTTGGGAGATGTGACCACGTGTGTTCTGTCTGATGGAACCAGAGTCGACGAGTGGGCGTTCTACCGGAAAAACCATACACAGCGTTAATTGTTCTCGCACATTAGTCTTCACTGGCCATCGGGCATCAGTCCAAGTTGCCACTGTAGACGAATTTGGGCATCCCCCAGCTAAAGCGAATGGCCAATAAGCGCAAGCTCAGTCCAATGGCCATGGCGATACCCATGACAATGTCATGATTCCAGCCCAGTGTCTCTCCGCCCACGTACAGAACACCGGTGACGATGGAGACGGTGGCGTAAAGTTCTGCCCGGAACAAAAGTGGGACTGTATTACACAGTAGGTCACGGAGTACACCACCCACGCAACCGGTGATCATGCCTGATGCGATCACCACAACAAAGGGCAGATCCAGGCTGAGCGCAACATTGCAGCCAATGACGGTGAACACCACTAGCCCGATCGCATCGAGCAACAGAAATAAATTGCGCAGTTTGTGCATGTAACGGGCCAAGGCGATCGTCAAAAGTGCAGCGCCACCCGTTAGAAGAAGGTAGTAAGGATTCTGCACCCAAGTCAGGGGATGGTTGCCAAGTAAAACATCGCGCATAGACCCACCGCCCAGAGCCGTGACACAACCCAGCAGACAAACGCCGACCCAGTCCATTTCACGTCGACCAGCCACCAGTGCCGCAGTCATTGCTTCAGCCACGATGGCAACCAAGAAGAGGATGTGTAAAAGCGTGGTGGTGTCGTATGGTCCAGTCATGGGTGTGATGTGTTGGCTTGTGGTCAATGCTACCGGTGTTGTGGTGGCGTGCTGTGTGCTGCGCTTAATTCGTTAGATTCACCCGATTCGTAGAATACTCCAGCCATCAGCAGTTCACCTGCAGAGTGACCTCGGTGCGCAAGCCAATCTGTGACCTAGGCGGTTCTATTGGTTGATTATGGGGTGCAAAAAGTTCACTTCGGTGTCAGCAGGGCTCAACAGGGAAATAGAATGGACACTCCTCACCTATGTGGCTGATTGATGCAAGAGTTATCCACCGCGCCGCCCACCTTGCGCCATAGAGGGGCGCTTCGGCGGCACCGTGGATAACGCCGAGCCGGCATTAGGATTGAGAGGACCCTCACGGGCCGACGGCATCAAAGTGCCCAAGGGTGGATGGTCGCGGTGATCTCCACAGGCAAACTGGAGGGTCCAATATGAATGCTAGCAAAACAGTCGTCGATATCGGTATCAATATCGCCAAGCGTGTATTTCAGCTGCACTGGGTAGATGAGGAATCTGGTGAGATTGTGAGCCTACAAATTAAGCGCGGTAAATTTCTGAAGCGCTTTGCCAATCGCCAGCCGTGCTTGATTGGCATGGAGTGTCGCGGCGGCTCCCAGCATTGGGCCAGGCAACTGATCAAGATGAGGCACGAAGTCAAGCCGTTACCTGCCAGAGCAGTCAAACCATTTGTGACTGGCAACAAAAACGAGCAGCAGGATGCGAGAGCCATTTGGACCGCGGTACAACAACCACACATCAGGCCAGCAGCCGTTAAGACAGAAGACCAACGAGCGATGTTGGCTTTGCATCGCATGAGAAGCCAGCTCGTGAAGTTTCGAACGGCGTAGATCAACGGTTTGCGCGGGTTGTTAACTGAGTACGGTGAGGTAATGCCATAAGGCAAAGCCAACCTTCTGAAAGACATCGCAGAGGCTCTGGCTAGGTTGTCTGATCGTTTGCCGGTTATGGTCATCGACACGCTACGAGACCAGTGGGCTCGCATTGGCAAGCTAGACGAAGAAATCAATGCCATGGCGCAACACCTTAATGTTTGGCGCAAGCAAGAGCAGGCCTACCGGCGCAACGCCGAGATTGCCATTATTGGCCCATTGATTGCAATTGCGCTTGTGGCAGCAGTCGGTGATGCGCGCAACGTCAAGATTGGCAGAGAGTTAGCAGCCTGTTTAGGGCTTGTACCAAGGTAAAACTCCACGGGAGGCAAACAGACCTTGATGGGGATCAGTAAACGAGGTGATGCGTACCTGCTAATACTGATCCACGGTATTCGAGCATTGGCTCATCACACGGATAGAAAAGTGGATCCCACCAATTAGCTGATCAAGATGATAGGACGACGAAACATGAACAGTGCTGTGGTTGCACAAGCCAACAAGACAGCAAGAATTGTTTGGGCGTTGCTAGCCCTTGGCCCTGAATCCCGAGTCGGCTCGCGAAACTAACAACCCGAGTCACAACAAAGTTCAACAAAAGCACCGCAAACCGAGAGCTACACCTCGCTGATTGCGCGGGCAATCATGATTTTGATGGCAAGACAGGTAAGAGCGTGGTCGGCAAGGCCCGTTCTAGACGCAGCACATTGAGTGCTCAGATGCGGTAGAGGCGATAACCAGCAGATTCCATCAGGGTCAGTGGGCAATGGCCACACAAAAAGTCTGCGTGTAGGGCTGCAATCTTCCCCTTTCCACTATCAACGATTGGGGGCTTGGCAAACCAGGGGCGTCCATGTACGTCTGATGCTGGTAGTTGTTAACCTGTGTTGATGTGTGCTGTGTTGATGTGTGCCGCTACCGGGCAGTGTAGAGGTGGAGGGTAATGCATAAAGCAAATATCCCCGATGCTCGACACCCAATGCGCTACATGTTTGGTTTGAATAGACCGAAGTTTACAAACTGCCACTACATGAGGCTTGGCTGCTATTTTTGGTCGGCTGTTTGAGTATCAAGGCTCCTAGCGAGTCAGTTTGGTCCTTGGTTAAGCTTGAGTCGCTAGTCAGCGGTCGATGATTAACTTTGGCCTGATGCCGATGAATGCGTTAGGGTGGTGCTAGGGCTCTTTCTGGCGACAGATTAGGTTTAGCTGTAGTCGAGTGCGTAACATTGGCGTAACATTGACCCGTAATGTTGGCCTTGAGTAGCCTGTTCTTGAGTAGCCTTGAGTTGTTGTGGGGCGTTAGGTAAGATGGACTCCAGTTACGCTTCTTTAGTGTCAATTCAATGTCTCGTACGAACCCCTCCCCAATCCCTGTTCGCAACCCCCTTGCCGCAAAGTCTGAATTGCAGCCACTACCAGATTTAGCAAGTTGGCTTCAAGAGGGTTTTGAGTTACATCGGCAAGGGCAAGTTAGTGACGCACAGGTCATTTACGAGCGGATCTTGTCAAAGCAGAGCAACCACTTTGATGCGTTGCAATTAATGGCGTTAGCCTGCCAGCAGCAGGGACAACTTGAAACTGCACTGGAGTATTTTGATAAAGCTTTACATATCGATCAGAATAGTGCAACAGTTTTTTATAACCGTGGTATTGCCTTGCAAGACCTCAAACGGCTAGACGAGGCACTCCAGAGTTACGATCAGGCGCTTCGTCTCAAATCAGACTATGCCCAGGCGTATAACAACCGAGGCGGTACTTTACAAGACCTCAAGCGACCCGATGAGGCACTCGAGAGTTACGATCAAGCCCTTCGTCTTAAACCAGACTATGCCGAGGCGCATAACAACCGAGGCAATGCATTAAAGGACCTTAAACGGCTAGATGAGGCACTTCAGAGTTACGACCA
>CAMCOS010000056.1 GCA_945876565.1 Lautropia mirabilis
CCTGCTTTTTCCAGGCTGCCCGCGCCGCTGATGACCCCGGTCATCGTTTGATTAACACTGGATGAATAGATGAACACACCACTGTTGCTCACATCACCAGCGTAACTGCCACTTCCCAGACTGCCAGTGCCATCAATTTGCAACGTGCCCGCACTGATGGTGGTGGCACCGCTGTAGGTGTTGGCACCACTTAAGGTCAAGATGCCACTGGTCGTCTTCTCTAAAGTCCCGCTACCAGCGAGCACGGCGCTCACCATTCCAGATTGCATCGCAAAATTGGAGTTGCTGGTTAACGTGCCGTTACTGATCAACCCACTGGTTAACTGCACACCCGCGACCGTGTCGCTAAAACCACCCAAGTCAAAGGTGCCGCCACTGACAGACACAGAGGTGTTATTAGCCAAAACGTTGTTCGCGCCCAGCGCCAACGTTCCATCACTAATGCTGGTGGCACCGGTGTAAGTGTTGGTGCCAGTCAGCGTCAGGGTTGATGTTCCTGCCTTTTCCAGGCTGCCCGTGCCGCTGATGACCCCGGTCATCGTTTGATCGACGCTCGATTCATACCTGAACACACCACTGTTGGCGACCGTGCCGCTGTAGGTTCCGCTGCTGCCAAGCCTCCCAGAGCCCGTGATCGCCAAGGTACCCGCTTCGATACTGGTGCCACCCGTGTAGGTGTTGGCGCCACTGATCTCCATCACCCCTGCGCCGGTTTTCCTGAGAGAGCCTGGATTGTTGTTACGTTGATTGCCTAGCGGAGCCATGACACGCAAATCTATTGATGCGTCGCCATTCTCAACAGAAAATAATGTCCGAGCATCCCACAACACAAAAGCACCGGCACCTGACATTATCGAAGTAGCACTCGAAGCCGTGACATTGACTTCATTGCCCAAAATCCAGGCACCGGCGGACGCAGTACCGCCTATTGAGGTAATGGTGCCACCGTTTAAGGTTAGGGGGCCAAGTTGGTTGATGAAGGATCCATTGTTGGTGACCGTTCCACCCTCATTGATAACAATGGGCACAAGCAAAGTGAAACCATTTGCAACAAATGCAGCGGTTTTGCCAAAAGTATATGTACCGCCATCATTTACCGTGATCTTTGCCGATGGTGTATTGGCAGTCCTCGAACCTGTCACAATCAGGTTTCCGCCACTTACCGTGGTGGCGCCGGTGTAAGTGTTAGTGGCGGCCGAGAGCGTCAGTGTGCCAGCGCCTTGCTTAACCAAATCGCCAGCACCCGAAATTGCGCCTGAGATAGTGCTCGAACCAGACCCCACGTTAACCGTGAAGTTGGCAAGATCTTTAATCAAACCGGTACCTGTCACTGACCCGGCCGCATTCAATACAACGGTGAGCAAACCCGCGTTGTTCGCTGAAACGCCCTCGATAACGATGTTCTCATCGGCTGTGAGCGTCAATGCCCTCTGGGATGAGCCGGTATAAATAAAGTCGCCATCGAATGTGATACGACCAAGACCCGAATTTGTCGCGGGATTACCTGGCGCCGATGCATTCGCCGTTGAGACCTCGATATTGGTGCCAAGCAACGCAGTGGCTAAACTGTTTAACTGCGTCTGATTAAAATAAAAATCCCACGGATCAAGCAACCAATCACCAGCCGTGCCGTCTGCGGCAATCGTGCTTACCCGGATGCCGTCATGCAGCAGTTGCGCACCAGAGGTTTCAACCTGGCCGCCTTTGCCGCTGCTCTGTCCACCCTTGGCATATATCGTGCCGTGGGCAGACGTAACGGAAGATGGGTTGGTGATGTCGCTCCACAGCACCACCGTGCCACCATCGCCACTGTCGGTGGCGCTCGCATCAATCAGCGCGCCTTGTTGCATCAAGACCGTGACCGACTCTCTAACCGCATTCGGGTCATCAAACACCCGGCGCTCTTCGTTGCGGCCACCCTGCCAGTCACCACCGATCAATATGTCACCACCGCCAAACCTGCCCGTGACAGTCAGCCTGGCGTTGTCTTTGAGTGTGATGTGGTCAGCTTCAATCGTCACCAAGCCACCAAGACCTGCAGCACTATCGGCAGCAATCACGCCGTCGATGGTGACCGAGTCTTTCGCGTCGACTTTGATGGCACCACCCCTGGTATCACCCCGGGCAAGCATCTGCGTGCGCGCCAGATGAATCGTGTCAGCTTTCAGGGTAACCGCGCCACCTTGCCCCTGTCTGGAAGCGGCGATAATGTAGGATTGCTCAATGATGAGGCTGCTGGGGTAGGTCGGGGTGGTCGGCTTGATCGTCACAGATCCAGCAGGCGCCGAAGACCGAGCCTGCGCTCGAGGCTGTATCTGTGGCAGCGGCGCAGAGATGAGCACCTGGCCTGCCTTAACCTTGCCCGAGACATCAATCAAGACATTGCCAATCTGAGTCGTGTTTGACTGAACCTTGACCACTCCACCGCTTGCAAACGAACTGGTTGCCGTGATTTCAGTGTGAATGATCCGCGCGCTCTGCGCTTTGATCGTCAGCGTGCCACCCTGGTGGTTCAGACTAGAGACGTCAAGCTTGCCCGCAACCTCAACCTTGCCTGCGGCATCAATCGTGATCAGTGATGACACAGAGTTGCCCATCGCTGACAGACTCTCAGTTGGCGCAGCAACCGGTTTTTCTGGTGCAGTCACCTGGCTCAGGGACTTTGCACGGATCGCACCGTTTTTGCCCTGGGTGATGTCTTGTGCCTTCAGTTCAACCTGACCACCGACTTGGCCACTGGCGTTGATGTCGCCTTCGTTGTCGATCATCTTAGCGGTGATTTCAATCACACCACCCTTGCCAGCGCTAGCGCTCGCGCGGCTGGCTGGGTCGTTCGCGCCTGCAGTCTTTGTCTTTGCCTTTCCCTGAGCCTCGATCTTGCCCAAGTTGGTGATCTTCTCTTTGGCGCTAAGCGTGATCTGGCCGCCCTCGCCACCAGCGGTTGCACCGCTGGCACCGCCGTTGGACTTAACCTTGCCGGTATTGGTCACCGTCTTGGTGGCCGCAATTGTGATGCGACTGCCCTTTGCAGCGCTGGAATCTGTGGCGGTGGTGGCGACATTATTAGACGCATCAATCACGCCCGCATTGATCACGGTGTTGCCTTCCAAGCGAATCACATCGCCCACCCGCTTGGCACCGGTGGCTTCAATCGTGCCGGTGTTAGAAATCACCGCACTGGCCAAGCTGTGAGCGGCCATCGCACTCATGAACACCCTGCCATCGGGCGCAGAAACCAGATGCTTGTTTTTGATGAGGGCCTTTAGTGCAGGCTTTTCTACGACGACCGTGACGTTTGATGCCAGATTGGTCAACGTAATCGCCTCGCCAGCTGCCAACACAATCGTGCCCTGCTTGGCACGGATGATGCCTTCGTTGATGACCTGGGGTGCTAGAAGCGCAATCAGCCCGCCTTCCTCAGCAGTGAGTTCACCCATATTGGTGACCACGCCCTTGCCCTCGGCAAACTTGTAGTTGCCAGCCAAAAAATCCCGATCAGTGATCTTCATGGCGCCAGCGACCAAAGCGCCAACGTTCACCCGCGCACTTGGGCCAAACACCACGCCGTTGTTGTTGAGCAGGAAGACTTTGCCCACGGCACTGAGCTGGCCATGGATTTGCGATGCAGTTACTGAATCGACCCGGTTGAGCGTGGCCGCCTCTGCATTGGGCTGATTAAAATGCACCCGGGCCTTACTGCCCACGTCAAATGACTGCCAGTTGATGATGCCCTTTTGAGTCGCTTGGTTGACCTGCATCTGCGAGCCAGACTGATGAATGCTGATGTTGCCAGCGGCCACCCGCCCACCCTTGGGCAGTTGATCGGGCGCCGGTTGCGCAACAGCGGGGTTGCCAACACCAGAGGCAGCGCCGGTGACCATGGCTGCAATGGCAGCGAGTTTTCGAGTATGTCGACGAACGCTACCGCCGACCTTGCCCTGGCTCTTGGCCAGTTCAGTCACTGCCTGCCAGACACCGAGAATGCGATTAAAGATAACGCGATAGACGTGATTCATAGATTCACCACCAGATTAAACCAAAAACGCATGCGGTCGTTAGTGCCATCACCATCAAGCCCCGTGACGGGGTTGGCAGCCGGGTTGGCACCGATGCGCGACGCCATCGTCACCTTCATCGAGACCCAGTTGTTGTAGTTGTATGAGAGTCCTACGCCCCAGCCTTTGAGGTTGTAGGTGTTTGGGCCTAAGGCCTGCAGCGCTGCGGCCTGCAAGTGGCCCACGCTCTTAAACTGCTGGATCCACCCCATGTCGTAGAAGAGACTGGCCTGGGCACCAGGCCAAAAGTCCCAGCGTGCTTCGACGGTGCCAAGCCAGCCCTGATCACCGGTGGCCTCATACACCGGATAGGCTCTGACACCTTGCGGGCCACCCAGACTGAACTTCTGTGATGAATCGAGATTCTGTGACGCCCCTTGGCCCGAGAACGATAGCCATAGACTCGTGCTGTCTGTCAATCGTTGCAGCCGTGCGCCATTGCCCGCGAGCGTGACAAAGGTGCCTTGCGTGTTGGCCCCAAGCCGGTCTGCAATCTGGTTGACCCGCGTGCCGTCAAGATTGGTGTAGCCCGATGTCAGTGTCAACCCGACCAGACTGTATCCCCCGCCCATCCAGTTATCCGCATGGTCACCACTGATGGCCACTGAACCGAGCGTCACTCGGCGCTTGGTCTCTAACGTTTTGCCATCTAGCGAATACTGGTTGTCGTACTCCGAGTTCGCGGCATTGATCGACAGCGTCAGGTTGCTCGCAGTCTCTCTTAGCAAGGGATAGCTCAGCCCGAGCGAGGTGGTAGTAGCCCAGCCCTTACTGTTCAGTGTCGCAAACTCGCCTAAGAGCTTGTACTGCAGCGCCGAGACTGAGGCATTGGCACGCCAACCGTCATAACCCACTGGGGCGTTGTACGCCAGACGCCCATACAGCGTGCCCTGACTGCCCACGAGATTGGCTTGCAACTGATCCCCGTAGCCGCCAGGGTTGTTCCAGTTGGCGTTGCCAGTCAATCGGTAGCTGCCAGTGGACTTAGCGCCCCAGTTGTCAGCCTGAACCGTGCCTGCGACCGCTGGCAAGCGGGTGGCTGACACAACCACGTCCGAGGCTCCAGGGTCAGCACTCGGTGCCAAGGACACTCGCGCCGACACCCCAGGCTGCTCATTTAACACCGTCACCGCGCGCGCCAGATCGGTCATGCTTAGCGGGTCACCCGGCTGTTGGCGAGCCGTCAGAAACCGCTCGATTCGCCCCGCTGTCAAAGGCATCTCGTCATTGACCTCGGGCTCAATCTTGCCCAACTTGCCCTCAATCACGTTGATGATCACCACCCCGCCGACGATGTCCTGGGCCGGCAACTGAGGCCTGACGTACCAACCTTTGTCTTGGTAGAACGTTGCCACCGCTGCCAGTGCACGCTGCAAGTCTTCAAAGGTGATTTCTTTGTCGGTCCAAGGCTTGAGTGCCTCGCGCAACTCAGCAATCGGCACCAGCGTCACGCCCGTGAAGTCAAACTGCTTGACCACAAAGCTCAACGCCCCGGCCTCGGGCTTGACCGGTGCCTCGGGCACTGCACGCGGCGAGAGTCGCGGCGCTTGTGGCGCACGCAACTGCTCTGTCTCGCGCATAATCGAACCGGCGTCAGGCGCAAACTGGGCGCTCACCGGGCCGTGGACTAACGTGAGTAGTCCGCAAGAAGCAATGCTAGGGATGATGGCTCGCCAGTTCATACAAAAGTTCTTTAAAAAATGATCCAAAATGATGCCGTTCAGTTAACTTTGGTTGCCAGCATTTAGCTTTTAAGCACGTGCCTGCCTCGCTGATGAAACAGTTGCCGGGGCTTTGGCGTTCTGCTGCTGCTATTGCTGCTGCTGCCGTTGTTCTTGCTGCTGCGCCTAGTTGACAATCACTTTCGCGCCAACCCGTGCCGCTTCTGAGAAGTGCTGCATGATCTGGCGTTTGAGGTCATCCACCACATCGATGGCATACGACAAATCCGGGAACACCGCCGGCATGTCGAGTGGTTCATTGTTCTTGGTCAGAAACGCTGTGCTAACCACCACGCCTGCTGCGGTGGTCTCGGTGGCAGACACCGCACGGCTAGTGATCGTGACGGTTTGATCGATCTGGCTCAAGGTCGACCACCCTGGCTGTTCGACAGCTGCGTTACTGCTGTCGCTAGCGTGAGTACTGACGGACATCCCACCCTCCGGTTCGGGCGCACGGCACCCTGGTTTACCGATCGCCGTTTAATGTGTTGGTCGCATCGCCGAGGGGAAACCCTTGAGCGCAGCAACTACAGCAAAGAAACTCCTGGACGAACCCTATCGACTCGATATGAGCCAATGCTTCGTCATAGGACGTGAATTCAGGCGGGATTTTGTCAGTTTTGGTTAAGCGTGAAAATCGTATCAATTTCCTAGATATACCTATATCATGTGATTTTTATGTAACTGAAACTTGAGTTTAATCTGACGTACACTTATAAGAAAAATGATAATTAGTATGAATGTATCGCATAAAAACACTGTCCCTCAGAGCAGCTTCCGGGTTCTGGTGGCAGAGGACGACCGGTTCTTTCAGGAAAGAATCAAGCAGGACATTTCGTTGACCATTCGCAACGGCACAGCCGACATCTGTATGACCGCCCAAGACGCAATCGCGCGGGTTCAACCAAATGCGCTTCCCTACCAACTCGCCATCGTTGACCTGCGCCTGCCAGACGGCGATGGCATAGCGGTCATCCGCCACATCGCGCGGGTACACCCCGAGACATTGATGATGGTTGTTTCCGCTTCAAGCGACGAAAAGCGAGTCCTGCAAGCAGTCCGCGCAGGTGCCACTGGCTACGTGCTCAAAGGCGACAGCACACTGTCAATTACGAGGGCAATCGAGCAGCTGCTAAGCGGCGTGCACCCAGTTAGCCCAGCACTTGCGGGCTACTTTCTGCGCTTGGCCGGGCGTGAAACGGGTAGTGCATCGAGCGCCCCAATCTCGCGGTTGACTGCGCGCGAGCTTGAACTCTTGCGTGCGTTCGCCGCCGGCAAGAGCTACCAGCAAGCTGCCGACACCCTGAAAATCTCTATTACGACCGTGCGCACTCATACCACCAACCTGTATCGCAAGCTCGGTGTGCGATCAAGCCTGCATGCCCTATCGGTGGCTAAAGACCACGGACTCATCTAATCGCATCGAAGCCCAAAGTCGACATGTGCTCGAAGGGGACTCAGCTTATATGACATCGTCCTAGGACTGCCGCTTGCGTCAGCGCCAAACTACATTGCCGGCACGCGACGACGCATCACACTGCAGGTTAAACCCGCTAGAGAGGCTGAACCAATCGGCGGCATCTCTCACATGTGGACCCCGGGCAAGAAGCCTTAGCCAACGCCAGGCTTGCTTGGAACACGCTCAAGTGATCAATCGTTGCCGATTCAAGCCTGTCTTTGCTTGACGCCGTTAGTCAAGGGGATGCAGTCGTATCGCTTAATTTTTTGCCTTTGATTGCACCTGTTAGATAAGACGCCCATCGTTGCTTTGGCCTCGCTTTAATGTTGCATTACAACAACAAACTCATCAGCCCTAGTTGTCGAATCGATAAATTAAGCCTCTACCGACCTCCAGCCTCTATCGACCCCTTCACCGACCCCTTCACCGACCCCTTCACCGACAAACTTAGCGACGAATTTAATGACCGCGCACCAACAAGGGCTCATCAATTTGCAGGCGATTGACATGCTGGTTCACTGTCGGCCGAATCCCAGACATCCCGCCAAGCACTCACTGTGCAACATCTGGCATCTGACGCGCTGGGACGGGCCCATCAATATCCATACGACAATTGGGAGAGGCAACTCTTGATGGCAGTTCTGAATGACTATTAAGAAACGCGGTTATTTGGCGGCGTTTGAGTGTTTGGAGTCAAAACGGGCGGTTTCTAAGTTTTGTTTGTTGTTTATCAGGGTCTTCGGTGGAGATGAGGATTGAACAGAGCCGTTCTGATCAATAACCGTTGAAAGGTCCAAGGCCCCAAGGGGCAGCTTAGCTGCCCCTTGGATTGTGCGCTCGGCCAGCGGCTAACGTCAAAAAGCCGCCAGATTTCAACGAAGTGAGACCATCGGCAACATAGGCTAAAAATTGCCTTGTGACAAACTTATGTTCGCGACGTAACAACATAATCGAACGATATGATGATAGGATTAAACTTAGTATTTAATATTATTCTTAGCCAAAGCAAATCAATTAAAGTCACGCTTGATCAGAACCAGACCATCAAGACGCCAAAATTGGTTTAACTTTCTCTAATGAGTTGTTAGTTGGCTGAACTCGGGTGAGGACGTCGAGATGATTGGATGATAAAGATGGAAGGCCTGACGAACCCTACAAACGCCCCCTTCAAAGCCTTGGTCTGCGAAGATGATCGATTTTTTCAGGAGGTCATCAAGACGGGCATGGCTCAAGCGGTGGCTGGCAGCAAAGTAGACCTTTGTCGCTCCACGCAAGAGGCCTTGAACTGCATCGAGGCGTATGGCTCTCAATTCCAGATCGCTATTGTTGACCTTGGCCTGCCCGATGGCGATGGCTTGACAGTCGTGCGGGAATTGGCGAGGGTGTCGCCACGCACACCGATCATGGTGGCATCAGTGGCCACCGACGAGCGTCGCGTGATTGAAGCCATCAGGGCCGGCGCCACGGGCTACCTAGTCAAAGGCGACACCATGCTTTCGATCACCAGGGCCATTGAGCAAATGCTAAGCGGCATCAACCCAATTAGCGCCAAGGTCGCGGGCTACTTTTTAAAGCTCGCAGGCCGCGAATTCGCCCGCGACAATCCCGAAACGCCTATCAAGCGCCTGACTGCCCGCGAGCTTGACCTCTTGCGCGAGTTTGCCGCAGGCAAGTCTTACCAAGAAGCCGCGCAAGCCATGCAGATATCATTAACCACGGTGCAGACCCATACCCGCAATCTTTATCGCAAGCTTGGCGTCAAGTCGAGTCTGCGAGCACTGTCTAAGGCCAAAGAACACGGGATCATCTAGCCCTTTTAGCAATCCCATGCAGATAGACAAAAACCAACAATTGCAGGACCTCGAACATACATTGGCACAGGTGGTGATGGGCCTGCCCTTTGCAGCCATCGTTACCGAAGATGGTCCAATGCCAAGGCCAGTCAAGCTAATCAATCAAGCCTTCACGCATACCTTTGGCTACACCCTGGCAGACATCCCCACGGTTGCCGAGTGGTTTGCCCTGGCTTATCCAGATGAGGTCTACCGTATTGAGTTACTCACCGCCTGGGAAAGTGACATCAGGCGAGCATTTGATGGCCCGACTGACATGCCGACCCGCGAGGTCGAGATCCGCACCCAGTTCGACACAACCGTGCGCGTGCTTTTGAGCGCCCAGACAATGGGCAAGTACCTGATCACCTCATTCGTTGACGTCAGCCAACAGCGTCGCACCGAGGCCGAACTGCGTGACGTGCGCTTCAAGCTTGAGCGCACCGCCTACGAATTGACCGAGAACCTGCCGATGGGCACTTACACCATGGTGCAACCACCAGACGGCGGCTTGGCGCGGTTCCAGTTCATGAGCACCCGCTTTTTGGAACTCACCGGACTCACACGCGAAGATGCTTATGCTGACCCGCTTAAGGGCTTTGCTTGCGTGCATCCGGATGACTATAACCACTGGCTGGCACTAAACGTTCAAGCGTTTGCCAACAAGGCACCCTTCTGGGGCGAGACCCGGGTGGTGGTCAAAGGCCAAACCCGTTGGATCACCGCCGAGTCCAAACCCAGGCCGCTGCCAGACGGTTCAACCGTTTGGGAAGGGGTGCTGACCGACATCACCGAGCGCAAGCTTGCCGAACAAGCCTTGGCCCGCGCCAAGACGAGGGCCGAAGAGCTCGAGCAACTAAAGAGCGATTTTCTAACGCAGATGAGCCATGAAATCCGCACCCCGTTGACAGCCATCCTCGGCATAGCTGACCTGTTGGCCGATGAGCGGCTCGCTAAGTCTCAGCACGACAAAGTCGCGCAAATTCGGAATTCCGGCAAGTTGCTATTGGGCATCATCAACGACATTCTGGACATGTCTAAGATCGAAGCCGGGCAGCTTGTGACCGAGGAGTTGCCGTTTGAATTAGAAGAACTATTAGCCCACACTGAGACCTTTAGAGCCTCCACCAAGCCTGGCGTGACGTTCACAGTGGTGTGTCCGTTACAAGCCGTCCCAACCCTAATTGGCGATGAACGGCGCATTGAGCAAGTGCTCACCAATCTTGTGGCCAATGCCATCAAGTTCACCGGCCAAGGCGAGATCACAGTCCGCTTCGACATTCTCGATGTCCTCAACCAAGACCATGACCAACTGACCCTTAGGGTGTCAGTGTCTGACACCGGCAATGGCATCGATCCCAACGTCATGCCCAAGCTCTTTAGGCCGTTCATACAAGCTGACACCGGCGTTGCTCGCCAATACGGTGGGACTGGCTTGGGGCTGTCGATCAGCAAACAGTTGGTTGAGGTGATGGGCGGGCGCATCGGGGTAGATAGCGAACCGGGCAAAGGCTGCAACTTCTGGTTTGAGTTACCCTTGGCGACTGTTCCCCACGCCAAAACAGCTTGGCAATCAGGATCACCATCGGCTGACAGCACGCCAGTGGCCGCGCCCAAGCCGGCACCGCGGCTTGCCGGGTTGAACATCCTGGTGGTTGACGACAGCACCGCGATCCGTGACCTGATTAGAGAATTCTTATCGCGCGAAGAAGCCTCGGTTGCGCTCGCTACCACCGGCGCCCAAGCGCTAGAAATCTTGCGCACAAGTAACAAGCGGTTTGATTGCGTCATGATGGACGTGCAAATGCCCGTCATGGATGGACTGACGGCCACTCGCAACATCCGTGCCCTGCGTGAGTTCGACCACTTACCCGTGCTGGCCATGACAGCGGGCTTGCTGGCCGAGCAACAGGCCCGTGCCCGTCAGGCCGGCATGGCCGATGTGGTGGCCAAACCGGTGGACTTTCAGCAAATGGTCAACCAGATATTGGGGGCGGTTGGCCGCGGCAGTCTCAGTGCTCAATCCCGCGATATCAGCATCAACGGCGAGAATTCCATGCCAGCGATTGCCGGCATTGACCGTAGCCACGTCAACCGCACCATGGAAGGCAATCGGGACTTGTTTGATCGGCTGTGTGTGATCTTTATCGAAGAGTTCGAGGGCCTGGACGAGCGCATCACCGCCTTGCTCGCACAAGGCATCAGCGCAGCCACCGTCAAAGAGGCCAGTCGCTTGGCGCATGGGCTCAGAGGTGCAGCTAGCCAGATTGGTGCACTAGAGCTCAGCCAAGCGGCCTCGGCGGTTGAACATGCCCTGCACAACGACATCCACCTTAGTCCGGCCAAGCTTGCCGCCATGGGCAAACTGCTCGCTGACCTGATGGTGTCGCTAAAAAAACATTCACAATCTTAGCGGTTTGCGCGCGGCAGTTGTCAATCACCATGACTAGCGTGGACCACAGTCGCCCATGCAAGATGTACCCCAGCGACTGATCTCCAAGCATCCAACAAGGCAAACGACTTAGCCTGACCGACAAACGGCAACAATGCGCTGGCGCTGCGCGCGTGCCCAAAACGATCTAGCAAGTATCCTAAGCGGCGAATGCAAGAGGTTTCGTACTGGGTTGCCAAGCTAGCGAGTTTGGCAACTC
>CAMCOS010000057.1 GCA_945876565.1 Lautropia mirabilis
ATGCGCTAAGCACTTGATTTGTATAGACCGAGGTCTTCAAATTGCCACTACAAGAGGCTGAGTTGCTCGTTCTTGGTCGGCTTTTTGAGTGTCAAGGCTCCTAGTAGGTCAGTTTGGTCGTTGGTTAAGGTTGAGACACCAGTCAGCGGCTGGTTATTCACTTTGATCTGATGACGATGAACGCGTTTGAGTTGTGCCAATGCTCGTTCTGGCGACAGGTTGGACTTGGCCAACCTCTTGCCACAACCGGTGCAACGCCCACACATCACCCAATGACAGTGCCGACTCAAACTCAATCTGTGGCTCATCGGCCGTGCGACCCTTGGCACGAAGCAGTGCGTTCAGGATTGAATCAACCTGACCACCAGTTTCATCAACGCGCCCCAGGGTAGATAGCACCCGCTGACGAGGCTTGCCACTCTCATCGCGAAACGATTCGGCCAACTGGATGTATGAGTGACCGGCTGATTTGGTGACTTTGATGTACATGCACGGAAGTGTAGCAACTAAAAATCAGTTTGCCAACACTAATCATATCAGAGTTTGCCAGTACAAGAGTTTTAAGCCCGCTTCGCTAACCCATTGATTTACAAGCATTTCCAGCGTGAAAATCACCGAAAAATGAACGTTACTGTCGAACTTCGGGGTTCAGGTCTGCTTGCATCGAACACATCGGTGCGCGTTTCAATGTCTGGCGATTTGATCGGGATTTGGCGGAATACGAAGTGTTTCGTCATGACAGTCATTCGCTGGCAGTGACATTCTCAGGCACAGATGCCAAAGAAATTGAAGTGCTCATTGGCTTATTCAAAGACGGCGAGCTGACCGAACAGGCGTTTGAGGACAGCTTGGCAGCGGCACTTGAAACGGTTGCAACAGACACATCAACTGGCACGCTTTGAATCGTATTGAATTGTATTGAACGGGGGATTTCTATCCAACTTGCCAGCCCGTGCTTCTCGCAAAACTGGCTAAACAGGAGAAAGACATGAGTTCGATTGATTTGACGTTTCGCCCACACACCTACTTCTGGGCCAAAGACCTCGGCATTCAGTTAGTCAGTGACATCAAAGGTGCCAATCGTCGGCGCATCTACGAGAAAGCCTTGGAAGATGGTGATGCCGAGGATCTAAACCCCAACTTATTTAGTCACGAGCTAAGTGACAAAGACCGTCACGTCATGGGTCACCTGCACCCTTGGTACTTGGGTGGTGAATACCTGCCAAGCCTTCAATCCAAAGAGGTAGAGATTGCGCGCATCACCATTGCGTCAACCACCCAGGATGTGACTTGTGTCTATGCGCGGCCACTGGGTAAACGGATTGCCTACCGTATCGTGGATGAATACGAAGGAGAGACATTGCCAGGCGTCATCACGCGCACAAGTAGTCAGCCCCTGGCATTAAACGATCTCGTTCAATTTTTCATTGATGGCTGGGATCTTTGGGATGTTATGGCGCTGAACTTTGCCGACCGCGGTTATCCGTCAGAAGATGTGCATCATTTTATTCTGGAAGCCAGTAGCAGCTTCTACCCCGAGTTTGGTGATCTGATCAGAGCCCGGGTCGATGACTGGCTTGATGAGGTTGCAAGCAAGGATGAGGATGGGGATGGGGATGAGGATGAGGATGGGGTTGAGGATGAGTATGACGATGGGGATCAGCCATGAACTGTCGGCTTGGTGACCTGGCTAACCTGGCCGACCATAGCAGCCACGCAACCCGGCAAAGAGGTATTGCTTGTTGAGTAATCACTGCAGGCCGGTGGCCTGCAGTGATTGGTGAGTTGACGAGCATCCCTGCGTCGCCAGCATAGGGGTGCTACCGGTTTTTGCCACCATCTTAACCCTGCCCGGTTTTAGCAAGCAGCGCATCGCGCGCACGTTCTGACGTAATAAAAACGACATGCAGCCTTGCGCGACTGAATGCCACAAATAGCTTGCGGCGATTCTTGGGATCGAGCTCCTCAAAATCGATTTCCGTCAGAATGATTGCATCAGCCGCTTGTCCCTTAAAGCGATATAGGGTCTCGACCAGGATCTTGCCATCGGTGTATTTGACGTTGCCTTGTGGGTCGTAACCGTCCTGACGTTTGAGTGCGAGTTTGTTTAACCCCCTCGGTGCGTCATCGGCAAAGAACACACTGTTGGCGAGTCCTTGGTAGGTAAGTATTGCGATGTTGTCACACGGATAGCCTTGATCGATGAGCTCTTTAAGGGCGTACTCGGTCTCATCGAGCAGTGTGGCTTGGTCGACATACCAGCGCCATACAGGCTCAAATCCACTGATCCCACTGCCAGCTTCAATGGGTTTGTCACTGAGCTCAAAGTGGTTCATGAAGTCCACCAAAATCCGTGGTGACCGATAGTTCACCGGGCTCTCAAGCATGGCCCAGTCAGTGGGGCGATATGTCTGTCTGGTGTAGAGGCTTTGCGCGGGGTCTTCAAGCAGGGTGATGCGTCCGTGTGTTTTGACCATGGGCAATAGCGCTTCGACCCAGGCGGCATCCATGTCTTGTGCTTCATCCACCACTAAAACGTCCAGCATCTCGGTGATCTTGGGTGAATAGGTCAGCAATGCGTCGATCATTTGGTCATAAACGCCTGGCGCCGCAAAATCGAACTGTATGCCCGCTTGCTCACCGAGCGCTTTGGCAAACTCGTGGATGGTCATGACGTTGACTGATGGGGGTGCTACTGCTTTGACCGCGTCGGCCAATGGCCGGTTGTAGCAAACGTAGAGTGCCGCATGGCCTTGGTGGGCAGCCTCGCGCAGTTCTTGCAAAGCGAGTTGAGTCTTACCCGAGCCAGCTGTGCCGCGCACGTGTAGGCGGTGGGGTTTCAGTGTCAGCCTTGAAACCCAAGTGGCTAAGCCACCTGAGACACGACTGGTCATTGCCCGGGCTGATTGACCAAGTAAACCAATGTGTGGAACCGCTTGCACCCGTTCAGTCAGAAAATCATGCACCAGCATCGCATCGGCACAGTTCTCGCCCGCAGGCATGGGTGCCGCATCAAACAGTGTCTGAATAACGGCACACAGTTTGTCAGCCTTAGAGGCATCGATGACCCGACTGGGGTCAATACCCACGGGTAGCTTTTGCTTGACAAGCGCATTGGGCAAGTAGAGCAGATGATCGACACTGAGCGCCTTGCCTTGATGCCGTCTGGCAAACGCCTCTCTCAAAGCACCGATGTTGCGAGCGACCTGCACCCGGATGGACTTGCCCTTTTGATGGGTGTAGTCAACTTTCAGGTCGTCATCTGCGACGTAGACGGCAGCGTCCTTTTGCTCGATGGCTAAAAGCTTGCCGTAACGGTTGGCTACGATGAAATCAATCTCGCCGTAAACCGATCCGCCTTCGGAGGCACTGGTCCAGTGAATGGCGTGATAGACAGACAGATCATGAGGCAAACCGTCCCGCAGTTGCTTTAACGTTTGCCATTCCCCACCCTTGGCAAAAGCCTGTGTGAGGTTCTCGTCGAGGTCATCGGGTATGAGGCGTGCCATGGTGCATGTAGTCTACTGCGATGCAGAGAAAGTTGGATGCATAAATCCTTCTGATGGGCTGTCGTAGAAGACAGCGTCATCGGCAGCAGAGCTCGGATGGAAAGTGCCAGATAGATGCTGATCACTATAAAAAAACAGTGGGTTATATTTCTTAGACCTCACTGTAATGCGAGCGATTGCATATAGTCGATCGATGAGTGCAAAGCTCATAAACGGACCGCATGTTGTGACTCGCTAGCCGTGTGTTGCGACGCAGATCGTTGAGCTCCTAGGGACGTAATCAACTGGAGTGACACTTGTAAAACCACGAACAAGTTTGACGCACCCTATGCAACTTGCGGTATTGAGCACCTCAAGTGGCGGTCGTATTGGCATGACGTTCTGCC
The DNA here is from genome assembly GCA_945876565.1 of Lautropia mirabilis. Lineage (GTDB taxonomy): Bacteria > Pseudomonadota > Gammaproteobacteria > Burkholderiales > Burkholderiaceae_B > Algicoccus. The sequence continues at coordinate 3,896 of CAMCOS010000057.1, forward strand.
CGGGCAAACCTGCTGTGCAATTGTTTACAGGTGTTTGTTGCTTAAGTTGGCGCAAACGAGCTAGGCCTGGCTCGGTGATGGTAACTGAACGATGGCAGTGACCCGAAGTCGTCCGTTCAATTCAACGCCAGACATTTCCACACGATTCGCTTCGTAGTAGTGAGTCCTCATGTCATCTAGCAGCTCTTCAGGGAAGGCCCCTTTGTGATCAACGCCGTCGTTTGCCTCACGCAAGATAAAACTCAGGTTGTCGTCATCAATTTCCCCAATGCGGCCAGAGAAGACGACGATGCGCTCGGTTCGAAGCGTCCTAAGTCGACGGCCAACCTTTGAACGTGCATTTCGATCCAGGTGAAACCGCCTTCCGCCGAGCCAAGTTCCGGAAACTTCAATTGCACTGACCGCGCCGCAGCTTGGGGGTGTCAAGGCGAGTGTCGCTCTCAGAACAACTTCTTGTTCTTGTTGTGACTGTTCCCTTAAAAAGTCGTCATTGGATGACGATTGCGCCCACTCCAGGCCATGTGTAAGTCGAGAGATCGCCTTCTGCAAGACATCGTCGGGGAACAGTGCCGGATTAGGTTCGCCTAGTCCGACCTCAAAGCTGGCAAATCGGAGCTGTTTAACTGGCAGGTCATAAAGCGCGCGCTGGGCATCGGTGGGACGGCCCTCGGTGTTGGCTTCACAAACAAAATCAAAGATAGCTTTCAGAGATGAGCGCGCCGACTCTGCAACTAACGAGATAACGCTACACGGCATTTTTCCGAGTGCAACTCCATCTCCAAGTGCTCGAGCGGAAAACACCACAGAGTGTTCGGGTATCAGTCCGGTGCCGGGAACGGGTAAGTACTCATCAGGGATCTTCTCTTCACTAATAGACCAAACGTCCAACGTGCTAGTCTCAGTGTCTCGACGCAGAATCCACATCCAGTCGGCGCATAGCGCCTCGCGCACCCCAATAGCGCCTTGCTCTAGGTGCTGAATCTTGCGAGGAGAAGCCGTTGCCAAGATGTAGTAAATACCGGTTGCCGACTCGTGCGCCAAGTAGGCAAGCAGCGACTGCCCTGAAGTTGAGCGTGTCATAAAGACGAGCGGCTGTTCAGCTTCGTAAAGTACCCGGTCGATCTTAAGCGGCCAAGTGATCCAATCAGCTTGAATTCGATCCTTCAGATCAAGGTCAATTTTCATCAGTTACCACGCTGAAGTCGTTGGGGCTGGTCATGCCACTGTATGCCCACCAGTCCATATGCCCAGTCGAGTTTTGCGGTGAAATCAAACCGTGAGCTTCGGTAAGATTAGCACGCGCTATGTGTGAACCCAGTCGTGGACTCAAGTTCTTGCGATGCGCCGCTTGGCGGTAGGTTGCGAAGATCGAGAGTGATGCTCGTCTACATTCGTCTGCAGATAATGCTAGCCCAAGCTGCGCGTGGGTTTTGAAGTCTGCCTCGGATGGAGGGTTGTCTTGCACGATTCGATAGGCGGGTTGTTTGCGGCTAGTTGCCGACTCGGGCGGACAAGCATCGGGTAATGGCTGATCAAAATTCTGGGTCATAGAAGGGGCATCAAGTCTTGCGGATGAACCTCAAAACAATATACTTTTGCCTAATCATTGTCAATTTGATGATCAAATTGCAATCTCGCGGACATGCTTGCCTAATCTCGATGAGCTTCGGCACAAGCTTTGCCTAGAATCTGTATATCCAGACCGGGAAGAACGTGCACTGGGGCGAAGTGGTCCGGTTTAAGCCAATCAATCCAGTCAGTTGGTTGGTCATCGCCGTGATAGACCAATACATCGCCTTGTTCGATGTCGCCCGCGAAGAAACTCGCAAAAGAATGGAGCGAAGAAGATGACTGACAAACTGACAACTTATGATCCAGCTGCGGCGCTGATCGACGATGAAGAGATCGCGTTTTTCATGGCGGACGCTTTTGAGACAGGTGACTCGGCATACATTGCTAAGGCACTCGGTGTTGTCGCTCGGGCCAAGGGAATGACCGAGATTGCTAAAAAAACTGGTCTTTCCCGTGAACAGCTTTATCGCTCATTTAGCGAACGCGGTAATCCGACTTTGAAGACGACGCTAGCGGTCATGCGAGCACTGGGCATTGGCTTGACCGCTAAGCCCCATGTTGTGTCTACACCGCACATATAGGTCAAAGATATCGAACAACTCGATGCCATGCCTGCACAAGGGAGTATCTGATCAGACGACATCGAATCTGATGAAATGTAGTAATCGCAAACCTTCACTGAAATAAACCGTGTGAATAAGGACCCCCATTGAACCAACCCACCCAACACGTCAACACCACCGGTCTTGCCCAAGCCTTGGAGTCATTTGCCAACGAGCGTGATTGGGCACAGTTACACTCGCCCAAGAACCTCGTCATGGCGTTGACCGGGGAGGTGGGTGAGTTGAATGAGCTGTTTCAATGGCTGACCGAGCAACAGAGCAAAGATCTAGCCAAAGACCCTGAGCGCAAGCGCCGTGTTGCCGAGGAGTTGGCTGACGTGCTGTTTTATCTGGTGCGCACTGCCTCTGTCATGGGTATTGATCTGAACCAGGCTGCGGTTCAGAAGCTGGCACTCAATGAACAGAAGTACCCTGCCGATAAAGTCAGGGGCAGCAATAAGAAATACAGCGAGCAGTAAGGTTGAGTGTGCTGCAAGGACAATGAACTGAATTCCAGCCCAAGCTAGGCGGGCAGTCTATGCCCTGCCTAGTTGGTATGACTTTTTCTGCTGCTATTGCTACTGCTATTGCTACTGACTACTACTGCTTTGTGAAGTCCATGCAGGTAACAATCTGGTGGTCTTCACCGGCTTCCAAATAACAAAGCTCTAACTTGCCTGCATCGACAGAGCCAATAAACAAACCATCTTCATCGACAAGCAATAAGTCACCGTTGCCACGGAAGGCACCGACTGCTGACTCACAGCTCTTTTCGTTACACCATTTGGCATGCAGTGCGCGACCTTTCTGCTCAGTCACTTCGAGGCGCCACTTCATGTGAGACTGGTCTGTGTACTGCCGAGCGGTTTTATCCTCGGTGGCATAGTGATCCGAATTCGCTGAGCCAACACGTGCGCCGGCACCAACACCTTCTTGGACCCAGATGCCAACCATATTGGGCTGAGCACTTGCGATTGGCATCACTGCCGTGGCCGCTACCAATAAAGCAGCTTGAAAGAAGCGTTTCATCTGATTTCTCCATTTGAGGAAGTCCCCCAGAATAGAGGAGCAATCCGATCGTGTACCCACGATCTATGTTCACCATACCTTATCTGTTGACTGGCCTACTGTTTGTGAGCCTCGCAAGAACGATTCAATCCATTCAGACTCGGTCGCATAGAAAGCTCGTGTTGCTGGGTGAAGGCGAATCAGTCATGAACTGTCGGCTAGTGCGTGCACTGAATGAGTCAGACAACATTTGTCCATACTAGGCTCGCGCCACTGCCTGCGGCAGTCAAGTGGCGTGATCGGTATCACCCATGCTGGCTTGTCGCTGACAGTCACTAATGTAGAGCGTGATCACATTGCCATCGGCATCGATCTCGGCTTTGGCAGTGAATGTGATGCTCGAGACTTCAGACAGCGCCTGTGCATACGGGTTGTTGGGCAAATGGACTAAGGGATCAACGATCCTGGCAGTCACGCGACTGGCAGGGTCGCCGGTTTCAGGATCGTTGACTAGGGAGACCTTGCAAGCGCCAGACAGCATGTCTAGCTCTGAGATCAGCCCAGTCATCTGAAGCGCACCGTGTGATGGAGTGGTTTCTGCTGACTTCTGCCAGTTCTTTTGTGTGCTTATCCAAAACGAAAGTGGCTGATGGTGCTTCGTCGGTTGCAGCTGAGATCAAGTTGATTGCATCGACCGATTGGCCAATTGGATTTAGTGCTTGTCTGACAGATGGTTGCAGTGATTCGGCAAGCTTTTCTATGGTCAGCAGCATGCGCTCTTGCATCTGCGCTTGTTGACCGATTGATTTTTGGAGGGCTTGGCTCAGGTGTTTCATGGTGTTGTTACGAGTGCAATGATTGCACTGAGTATTATTCAATTGGTAATACCCGTCTGAATCTAGCGTGATGATTTTTGTGGGTCATGACGACCGCGCAGCTTCTCTTGAAGAGATTGCGGCAGGCTATCGAGTCGAACGGCTTTCTTGAAGTCAGGCGCCGTCCATTCGGGGTTCTCGTGTTGGACTGTTTTAGTGTCAGGCGGTTTCTTGCTCATATCGTTACACATCTCGTTGCTTGGCTTTGCGCAACATCATTGTAGATAGATTGTCGCCACCCCATGCCCTTGCGAGTCACCCCATCAAGGTGACATGACTCACACACCCCATTAGGTGAAGTCCCGTGGCGTGTGACCCGCAAGTGCATGTTGATACCGCAAGTGAAAGACGACTGTGTCGATAAGCTTGCTGGTGCCTCAAGTGCCAGGAGGGGTTGTAGTCGCAGTCGCGGTTGCGGTTGCTGTGGCTGTGGCTGTCGTCGTTGCCGCCATCGTAATTGCCAACGCTTGGCCGCAGTCCACACGGTCAGTCGGCGTTGTGGTGGCCGGTGGATCTCGATCTCTAATCCACCACGTTAACTGGATGCGCTTGCCATCACTCATGAGGTGCACATCGCCGTGATCAGACTCATGGGTGATTTCCAATGGCTTGTGGTCATTGCGTTTGACGAACCATTCAATGGCAGCACTTAACGCCTCTAATCTGGCACGGGGTCTGAGCATCAGAGAGCCTGTGCGCATGATCGTGTGCATGAACGTACGTGAGGCCAAGCCCACGCAACGGGATAACAGAAACTTCAGTTTCTTCAAGAAATGACTCCTTCGTGTTCAATGGGATATTGGTCGGTGAGTTAGCCGCCGATTAACTTGCATCGCTGCGAAGAGGCGACACGCGAATTCAAGACCTGGCGTTGTCGGATTCGTATCTGTCCTTGGAACTCCGACCACGTTTCAGCGATGGGTGGTTGCTCAAGATCGAAGTCATTCTTCGTGTGAAGGGTCTCGGCCATGGCTTGTAAGACATCTTCAATGGCAGGTTCGGTATTCATGGTGTGCTCCTGTGTTTGATTGATTGTTTGGTGTTCTGCTTGAGGTTCGGTTTGAGGTTCTGCTCGACGTACTGCCTAACCCTTACTGCGGCCACTGGACATGGCACAGTTGGACCCGCGTGCTTGAGAACAGGTATTCAATAAAACCTGCCACCGGGCTAAAAAGCGGCAACTGGTCGATCAAGCAGCCGATGTGGTCGGCGTAGGCGCCCGTGTACTGCGTCACGGTGTGATAGTTGGTCGCGATGGTGGTGAAAACGGGTTCAATATGGGTTGAAACAGCGACATAGCTTGCGTAAATAGAATCCAGCATCTTGAGTGCTCCATAATGGGTGAATGGGCGATCATGATGAAGCAAGCGTGCGCAAAGCGAAATTCGTATATCCACGCAAAACCATGCATTCATGATGCGTGGCTCGGTGTTTGCCGATAGGGTGCAAGCCCGCTCGTGTAGTATGTCCATCCTTAAAACCGTGCTTCAGTGACGGTTGTGTGTGGTTCGCTATCTGTGGTTCGCTATCTGTGGTTTGTTATCTGTGGTTTGTTATCTGTGGTTTGTCTTTGTTGTTTCCTGTTTTTGGTTTTCTGTTTTCTTCTGTCTTTTCATTTTTCCTTCTAGCCAATCGAGGCCCTGATGTTGGCATTGCTGATTTTTTTGTTGACCTTGGTGCTGGTGATTTGGCAACCACTGAGCTTGGGTATTGGCTGGAGCGCCATGGCGGGTGCGATGGCAGCCCTGATGTTTGGCGTGGTCAGTCTGCGTGATGTGCTGACGGTCTGGCACATTGTCTGGGATGCCACGTTTACGTTTGTGGCCCTGGTGGTGATTTCACTGATCTTGGAGCGTGCCGGTTTTTTTACCTGGGCCGCACTGCACGTGGCACGCTGGGGTAAAGGTCACGCAAAAACCCTGCTCATCTGGGTGGTGCTGCTCGGTGCGGCCATGTCGGCACTATTTGCCAACGACGGTGCAGCGTTGTTGTTAACGCCGATTGTGATTGTGTTGATGCGCAAACTTGGGTTTGCGGCGTCTACCTGTCTGGTTTTTATTATCGCCACGGGCTTTATTGCCGACACAGCCAGCTTGCCACTGATCATTTCAAACCTCGTGAATATCGTGAGCGCCAATTACTTCGATGTCTCGTTTGCGCGCTATGCCACGGTCATGGTGCCGGTGAATTTGGTGGCAGTAGCAGCAAGCCTCGTGGTGTTGCTGTGGGCGTTTCGTCGTGACTTGCCCAATACATTGAGTTATCGCGACACCAAGCTTGATCAACCCCAGAGTGCGATTGAAGACCGGCTCGTTTTCAAGTGGGCCACGCCCATCTTGGTGGTGCTGTTAGCGACGTATTTTGTGACGGGTCAGTACAACGTGCCCACGGCGTTTGTGACGGGGGCGGCGGCATTGTTGTTTTTGGCGTTGGCGGCTCGGGTATGGAATGTGCGCGAGCGCAGGCTCAGCCTAGTGGGTCAGTTGCTGAGGCAAGCACCCTGGCAGATCGTGGTGTTCTCGGTGGGGATGTACGTGGTGGTGTATGGCTTGGCTCAAGCTGGTTTGACGGAGTTGGGTGTCACGGCTTTGCATTGGCTGGCCAAGCAAGGCGATGTGGTGGCCACCGTTGGTACCGGGTTTCTGGCGGCAGTGACGGCTTCAATCATGAACAACATGCCGGCCACGCTTGTGGGGGTGCTGAGCATTGATCAGGCCAACCTGCCTGCACACATGCAGGAACTGATGATGTACGCCAACGTCATTGGCAATGACCTCGGTCCCAAGTTGACCCCCATCGGTAGCCTGGCCACTTTGCTTTGGTTGCATGTACTGGATCGAAATGGGTTTCACGTGACTTGGGGGCAGTACATGCGCATTGGCCTGGTCATTACCCCACCGGTCTTGTTGGTCACGTTGTTGGCACTCGCTGTGTGGCTGCCCGTGGTTTGAGACTGGGGTGATGGTGCTTGGCACTCAGCATTTAACACTTAACACTAATGCCAGTCATTGAACTGAAGCCCTATGTTCATCAATGCGTATCTTGTCTGTTGTACGCTTGCCATCTGTTCGAGCACGCAAAGGAGAAACGGTGAGAGAGGTTACAGAAAAGCTGGCGAAGGATGTCACGCAAGAAGTGACCATCACGACAAGCCCCGCCGTTCAGGGCGGGGACAAACGGTCAATAAGGTAGGGTCAATAAGGTCGGTTTTGTTCTTGAATATAGCGCTTGAGTACTTCAATCGAAGCCCCGCCTGTGCTGCTCGCGAAGTAGCTAGGGCTCC
>CAMCOS010000058.1 GCA_945876565.1 Lautropia mirabilis
GCGAGGAGGTGATCAAAGCCCGCAATAAGCTACTTCAGAATCGCACTGAGCCCGGCTTGACGCCGACTTTGATTCGACCTGAGTTCGACTTGCATGCGACCTTATTCCCAATCTTCTGCCGACCAGGCTCGCAGGTCGATTTCAACGGCTGGCCCGAGCCTGGCTGAAAAGGCCAGGCTGAGCAAGTGATCTGAGGCGATGGTGCAGTGGTGAAACCGCCACGGCTGGATCGGGCTCAGTTTTGCATCGAGTATGCGCAATCGTATGTCTTGTGCTGAACTGTGATCTGGTGGTGTGAGCTCAAACTCAAAACCATTGAGGCTGTCGACAATGCCCCAGGCTTGGGCCTTCAGAAATGCCTCTTTGAGTGTCCAGTAGGTCAGAAACCTTTGTTTTTGCTCGGCTGGTGGCTGGTTTTGAATATCCGCCTGCTCAGCCACAGTGAAATAACGTTGCGCCAATTCAGGTCCGGGCGCGTTGCGCGCCAGGCACTCAATGTCTAGGCCGATCGGTTCGGTGCTTAGGGCAACAGCCGCTAAACCGCGTGTGTGTGTGAGGTTAAAGTGCAGCGGCTTTGTTGGTGTTGGGGCTGTCAGGATTGGTTTGTCGCGGCCGGTGACCCCAAAGCGGATCTCGGCCGGCGCGCAGGACAGTTCATTGGCAAGCATCTTGCGCGTTAAGGCATGGCTGATTAAGAACGCATGGCGATGCTCAGACTGATTGAAGCGCTGATAACGAGCTCGTTCGGTTTGATCGAGCCAACCGATCATGGCCTCAGTCAGCGCGGGATCGGTCACGGTCTTAGGATCGATGTGGCGAATCAGAATGCTTGAGTCGTTGGTTTGAAGAGGATTTCGTGACATAGGCCCAGAATTTTCGGGAATTGCGTGACTGAAAGCGGATGTATTAGTAATCTACGGCATTGTTGATCATACGGAGTGTTTTATGTCGACCCCCATTGAGCGTCTAACCCCCGATTTTGCAGTTGCCCCACAGCTTAGCCCCGAAGACATGGTCGCCGTGGCGCAAGCTGGCTACAAAAGTGTCATTATTAATCGGCCTGACTATGAGGGCGGCGCAGACCAGCCTACTGCCGAGGCGGTCAGCACTGCTGCCCGTGAAGCGGGCCTGCGTGTGGCTTATCAGCCCGTGGTTAGTGGCGCGATTAGCGCCGATGATGTGTCTAAGTTTGCGCAGCTGCTGCAGACGTTGCCAAGCCCGGTTTTGGCGTATTGCCGCTCGGGTGCACGCTGTACGGTGTTGTTTCAGTCAGCGACATCGAAGGGCTAGGCCTGAGTCAGGTTTTATCAAAGCTTTTAAAGCGTTCGCCAGTGCTGTGTTTGTCATTAAGCGCTCATATTTAATTGACCGGGATCAAAGTTGGCGCTTGCTGTCATGAACGAGTGCGAGTATTTGAGCTAGGATAAAAGTGTCGGCGTGGCTTAGACCGACTAGCAAAATAATTACAGGGAGTTCTCTATGTTTAAAAAAATCCTGATTCCGACCGACGGTTCAGCTTTGTCTGGCCAAGCGGTCAATGCTGGCGTGACGTTTGCGCGATCAGTTGGCGCTGAAGTCGTGGCGATTCATGTTGGTCAGCCATTTGCTGCCACCATCGGTTTTGATGGCATGGCCGCAGCTTATGCGATCACCGATGAAGATTATGAGAAGGTGTCGGCTGAGCAGGCCAAGAAATACCTGCAGGCGGTGGTCGACCGTGCGCAAACGGCTGATGTCCCAGTTTCGTCCGACTCGGTGGTTAATTTTAATTTGGCCGACGGTATCGTGGATGCGGCCTCCAAGCACGGTTGCGACCTCATTTTTATGGGCAGCCACGGACGCAGTGGTCTGTCGCGTCTGTTGCTTGGCAGTGTGACAACGAAGGTGTTGTCGCTTGCGCACGTACCTGTCCTGGTCTATCGCGTCAAGGAAGACTAGGCTGCTCTGAGCCCTTGATCGACACCGACGTTGCCAATGGCGGAGGTTATGGTTTTTGGGGTGAATTTCGGGGTTTTTCCGAATTCCTAGTGCTGTTGATAGAAAATCTAGCCAGAAGCTTGCGACGTGTCCTATCATGTCAGGTTTGAACAATCGCCAGCGCATGGCAAATCAGGAGAACAAACAATGACTGTCAAAGTTGGAGATCGCGTGCCCGAGGGGACGCTCACCGAGTTCATCGAAAACGAGACCGCAGGTTGCGCCCTTGGTCCAAACGATTTCGCGGTGTCAGAGCTGACAAAAGGCAAAAGAATCCTCATGTTTGCACTGCCGGGTGCATATACCCCTACTTGCTCAGCCAAGCATGTTCCAAGTTACCTTGAGAACCACGATGCGATCAAGGCCAAGGGCGTTGACGAAATTTGGTGCGTTGCGGTCAACGACGCCTTTGTGATGGGTGCTTGGGGTCGTGACCAGGGCGTGGCGGGCAAGATTCGCATGCTCGGTGATGGTTCAGCGGCCTGGACCAAGGCCATGGGCCTAGAGCTTGATCTGATAGCGCGCAATATGGGGCTTCGATCGCAGCGTTATGCCGCGGTGATTGAGGACGGCGTGATCAAGGCGTTGGAAGTTGAGGCGCCTGGTGCGTTTGAGGTCAGTTCTGGCCCTGCGATGATGAAGCACTTATGATTTCGCACTAACCGTAGGTTTTTGAGCAAAGCCGGCTAAATGCCGGCTTTGCTTTTGGCGTGCGCGCAACACTGCTGTGCGGGTTACAAGATTTACTTTGTCAGTGGGTGTGAGCGCGAGCTATTCTGTTAGCTGCCATTGCCTGCCGACATGTTCCCTACTCTCGCCTCCTTCTCCTGCCTGTTTCTGTCAACGCTGGTCATGCTGGTTGGAGTGGGCTTATTTAACGTGTTCATGGCATTAAAGCTAAGCGCGGACGGCGTGAGCGAAGTCTGGATTGGTGCCTTGTTGTCGGCCTATTATCTGGGACTTGTCATTGGCAGTCGCATGGGTCATCGCATGATCGTGCGCGTGGGTCATGTGCGTGCCTTTGCCGCTGCAGCGGCGGCATGCTCAGTCATGGTGTTGACACAATCACTGGTTTCAGAGAAGGAAGTGTGGTTGCTTTTTAGGGTCGTGGCTGGTGCAGGCATGGCAGTGCAATTCATGGTGCTGGAGAGCTGGCTCAATGAGCAAATAGAAAATGAGCGTCGTGGCCAAGTGTTTTCCGTCTACTTGGTCATGTCTGGCTTGGGGACCGCCATCGGTCAGCTGGCGATCACCCTTTACCCCACATTGGATTTGAGGCCACTGATTTTGGTGGCCATTTGCCACGTGGTTGGATTGATACCGATTGTCTGGACGGTGCGATTGCATCCGGCGCCCCAGCAACCCGCACCACTGGATTTTGGGTATTTTTTGCGTCGAGCACCTTCAGCCTTGGTCACCATGTTTTTGGCTGGAAGTATCTGCGCCTCGTTTTATGCACTGGCGCCTGTGTATGTCATCGAGAAAAATTTCACCACAACAGAGGTCGCTGCGTTCATGTCTGTCGCGGTTTTCGCGGGCTTATTGGCTCAATGGCCTATGGGCTGGATGTCCGACCGCATCCCGCGCAAACGATTAATTCTATTTAATGGCGGGGTGTTGACGTTTGTCACCTTGCTGTTGTGGGGCTGGCTGCCGATTCCTTTCTGGTTGCTGATGGTGATATCGGCCGTCAGTGGAGTCACGCAGTTCACGCTGTATGCCCTGGCAGGCTCTTATGCCAATGATCTGGTTAGCGCCGACAGACGAGTCAGTCTGAGTGCGGTGTTGCTGATGTCGTTTGGCGTTGGTGCTTGTTTGGGTCCATTGCTAGCGGGGTGGTTAATGAGGTTGGCAGGCGTCAACATGCTGTACGTGTTTTTTAGTGTATGTGCAGCGACTCTGATACTGACCTCACTAACGAGAAGGAAATCCGATGCTAGACAGTATGACAGCCCGTGAGAAAGTTCAAGCGACCTATATCGCTTATCTTGCGAGTTTTTTGATTGCGCCGCTCGCTTTTGCGGCGGTGTTTTTTGCCTACAAGATCCGACAAGGTGTCCGAGATACCTGGCTGGAGAGCCATTGCCATTGGCAGATACAGACGTTTTGGATCAGCTTTGCGGTATTTGTGGTGGGCATGTTCACGGCCATTTTGTATATTGGCTATGTGCTGATGTTATTGGCTGGCCTCTGGTTTTTTTATCGGACGATCAAGGGCTGGATCAGGCTCTCAGAAAATCAAACCATTGAGCCCAAGGTTTTTGGTCTAACTTAGTGGCCAAAACAGCGTGACCCCGCCTGCCGTCACAAGGGCTAGCCGCCGAATCCAGTGACCCGGCGCGATCGCACCATAGGCGACTAGTGTGGTGGCTGCACCGATTTTCAGCATGGCGATGACTGCGCCCATTGGGTTATTACCCAGCTCGATCAAGTCTGGCGTGGAGATCATGCCAAGTGGAATCAGGTACAGCCCAACTCCTAGCGCCATGGATTTCATGGCGACTTTCAGCCAGTTTTCTTCCACCATGCCAGCAGCGATGAAAACAGCCCCACAGACCGGTGGCGTGATGGTCGAGAGCAAAGCAAACCAAAACACAAACAGATGAGTTTGCAGCAGCCCGAGCCCTAGCTCGGTTAAAGCCGGACCAGCCACAGAGACGCAAATCACGTAGGCTGCCGTGGTGGGGACTTCCATGCCCAAGAGCAAGCAAGTCAGCGCCGTTAAAAGAATGGCAGGCCACAACAGACCACCCGAGCCAGAGAGAATGACAGACGTTATCTTCACGCCCAAACCAGTCATGCCTAAAACGCCGATGATGATCGACGCACAGATGATGATCGAGGCGATCATGGAGACTTGTTGCCCAGATGTCAGGGCCGCATGGCGCACCCTTCGCAGCACAGCGTGGCCATCGAAGCCAAAGTTCTCATCGGTCAGTAACAGCACGGCAGCGACAACGACTGCCATGCAGGCGGCGTATTGAGGGGTGAAGTTCAATCCGAACATGCCATAGAGCAAGGCCGCAAACGGCACAGCGAAAAACCCTGTCGTGATGAGTACCAGGCGAGTGCTTGGGCGCTCTGACGCAGGCACACCCGGCAGGTCATAACGCTTGGCATAGGCATTAATGCCCATCCAGACTGCAAAAAAGTAAAGGATGGCCGCAGGCAGCGCCGCAATCATGATCTGATCGTAAGGCACCCCCGTTAACTCGACCATTACAAAGGCACCGGCACCCATCAGGGGCGGCATGATTTGGCCGCCCGATGACGCAACCGCTTCGACCGCGCCGGCCAGTGAGCGGGGGTAGCCTAACTTGCGCATAGCGGGTAGTGTGATAGCGCCCGTGGAGGCAACGTTGGCTGAGGCCGAGCCAGAAATAGAGCCAAATAGCGCAGAAGACAGCACTGATACCTTGGCGGCACCACCGGTGAGCCGGCCAGCTACGGCTGCGGCAATGTTCATAAAGCCCGCGCCGGCTTGTCCAGCGTTCAGCACAGCCCCAAAAATCACAAATATCGCCACGATGGTGACGGAGACCCCAGTCAAACTACCCCAGATGCCGCCTTCTGTGATGGTGAGTGTGCCCAAAAAACTGGCCACGGGCATGCCGCCATGCCCAAATTCGCCTGGGATGTGGTTTCCGAACAGACCGTAGAGCAGCATCAGAATGGCAATCGATGGCAAAGGCCAGCCGACCGCACGGCGGGCCATGTCAATGGTGACCACGATCAAGGCAGCGGCCAGCATACTTTGCCCGATACCATCTAGGCTGCCGTACTGGTCAGATAACTCGTTGTGTTCAAGTGCGACCCAAGCGCAACCGATCACGCCAATGATACAAAAGGCCCAAGCAAGCAGTCCTGGCCGTTGTCCAGTCGGTCGCCACAAAAAGATCCATGGCAAGGCCAGCGCCATATGGATGGGGCGGCTCAGCAAGTTGGGCACCAGGCCCGCAAAGATCAGCCAAAGGTGAAACGCGATGGTGACAATGCCCAGCGCTGGCCAGATGATGTCTCGGGGAGCAAAAGGCATTGTCGGTGCAACTAGCAGTTAAGCAAACGCTTAGCGATTGGCATCAGCCAATGGGAAGTTGTTCTCTTGGTAATAACGCAAGGCGCCTGGGTGAATCTTGCCGGGGATGTTGGCCAACATACTGGGCGCCACGCCTTTCCACCAGGCGGCGGTTTCCCCCATGCGGGCACGCTCTTGCCAGAAGGTTTTGGTCAGTTCGTAGGCTACATCATTGGTCATTTCCGTGGTGGTGTAGGCGATCACCGGCAAAGAGGTGGTGTTGATGTCTTTGTCCTGGCCCTTATAAGTGCCAGCCGGAATGGTGACCTTGGCTGCACCGGTTTGCTCGATTTGAGCATCAGACATCGAAATGATCACCACCGGTGAGCTTGCAGCCGCTTCAATCACGTTGGGCGCTGGAAAGGAACTGGCCGTCACAAAAGCGTCGATTTGCTTGTTCTTGAGCGCTGGAACGGCGTTATTCAATTCTACGTTGGCCAGGTTCACTTTGCCATCCAGGCCAAAGAGCTTGAGGTATTTTTCCCCTTCGGTGGCAGAAAAAGTGCCTTTGCCGATCAGCACGTTCTTGCCAGCCATGTCATCAAACGAGTTGATGTTGGCGTCTCGATGGGCAACGAAGTGCATCGTTAACGAAGGGATCGGAAACAAAGCGCGAATGTCTTTGTACTTGGGTGAGGGCTTTTTCTCGAACGGACCGGCGTCTTTCATGGCATTGGTGACCAAGCCAGGTGGTGAAGTAAAGACATAGTTGCCGGTGCGTGTTGCAGCTTCCATGACGTTCTGTACCGAGCCCTGGCTTTCTTCGACGGTCATGATGATGGCGCTATTGGTGCCTTGCTTGATGGCTTGGGCGAGCTCAACCCCCATTTGGTAGTAGGACGATCCGGCCTTGGCCGATTTATAGGTGATGCGTGTCTCGGCAAGTGCTGGGCCAGTGATGGCAATCAGTAGTGCAGCCATGAGGCCAGGTGCGAGGCGTTTGAAGGTTCGCATGCGGTGTCTCCCGTTTAATATGAATACATGATGGCCAGTCGATTATAGGCAGGTCGCGGGGGCAGTGTCAGCAAACCACGGGGGGGGGGGGCTAAATAATATTTATTATTTTGAATAACTAACGTGATGAGCTGTTGTCAAAGGAGATGAGCTTGAGCGCAGACGAGCTCGCGTGTGCTTGGTCTGCGCCTGCTGTGACCCGCACGCTTAAATATTGAGATGGGTCGCACGAACACCATCCCAATTGATCCAACATTTCAGTGGCAGAAAGCTGCCATCATCTTTGCCGATTTCTCTGGCGATCACACGATTCATCTTCTGGTTCAGTCGTTCGATCAACTCTCGGTGCGCATCAAATCAGCGGCAAGGTTATTGACCTCATCGGGGTCTTGCCAACGTCTGCAAGGATTTCGACGCGGAGTTGGTAGAGTTCAACGGCGGGCACGATCATGCGCATCTTTTAATCAACTACCCGCCGAAGGTGGCGTTGTCGAATCTGGTTGCCTCGCTCAAGGGTGTATCGTCCAGACTACTGCGCCAGCAGTTCGAGGATTTCCATTCGTGGTTAAAGCGTCGGGGCGTGTTGTGGTCGCCGTTTTATTTTGCTTCTAGCTATGGCGGTGTGCCGATTGACATCCTGCAGCAATACATCGAAGAATAGCGCACGCCCCTCTAGCACGTCTGTGGCATCCGCGCTCTCGACCTCGGGCTAAATCCAGAGGTGTCCCGTGCTATTGGGTCAGATGCGGTCCAATCGCGCTAAGGCTCAGTGGGGTGCCCGACACACTAACCGACTAAATGCAGCAAGCTGGGAGCGACGTCATGTGCTCTGACAGGCGTTAGTCGGCGACGAGATAGCGACGACGGGGGGGTGCGGAGTTTGATGTAAACGCCATGACCGGGAGCGGTCAGATGCTATGCTTCAAAGCTTGAGCACAAGCGCCTCTCTGGCCGCCATTCTGGCCCGCTGCCCTGAATTCATCGTAGGCCTTCTCCCAGTTGACTTTCGGAAATGCTGCTTTGACTGACTCAAGAAAATCATTGGTGTCAAATGTCTCAAATGTCACGTCCTTGAAACGCTCATCTCTCGGCACAATGGCAAACGGATGGTCGAGCGTTTTGGCAGCAAATGGACGAGCGCGTCGAGACGCTCGATGGTTTGACAGAACAAGAATCTGAGAAGGAAGCCGAGGCATGATGCGTTCTGCCACCGAACTGCTGAGAGAACTTAACTCGGTCGATGAATCACCGGGCATTGAAGCCAAACGAGCGAGCGAAGCTGGCAAATCGCTGCTTGAAACCATCATTGCTTTTGCCAATGAGCCGGGGCTGGGTGGCGGCTACTTGTTGCTGGGTGTCGAGCGCATCGCCAGCGCGGGGAAAACGCAGTACCAGCCCGTCGGGATTCGAGACCCGGACAAGCTCCAGACTGACCTGGCGACCCAATGCGCCGGCATGTTGAACATCCCCTTGCGGCCGCAGATGCGCGTCGATGGTGCTGAAGGCAAAACCGTATTGGTGGTCTACATGCCCGAAGTGGCGACTGCCGACAAACCGGTTTACCTCAAAGCCACCGGCCTGCCACGCGGTGCTTACCGACGCATCGGCTCGACCGACCAGCGCTGCACCGATCATGATCTATGGGCACTTCGCCAGATCGATGAGCCGCAATCTGGCTTCGATGCCAAGGTGGTGGACGACTGCGAGCTCAGCGAACTCGACCCAGCGGCTATTGCCGAATATCGCCGCCTGCGCACGCTGGTGAATCCGCAGGCCGAAGAGCTATCTTATCCCGACGAGGAACTGCTCGAAGCATTGCTCGCGGTTCGGCGCGTTAATGGCGAGTTCAAGCCCACCGTGGCCGGTGTCCTGCTGTTTGGCAAGCCCTTGACGCTGCGTCGCCTGTTCCCTACTGCCGAAGTTTCCTATGTGCGTGTTGTTGGCACCGAATGGGTCGCCGATCCCGAGCGCCGCTTTGCCGCCACCATCGATGTACGCAAGGCCGCACTGCTGACGTTTCGCCAAATCGCCGCTGCCATAGAGGACGATCTACCAAAGGGTTTCTATCTGCCACCCGATTCGATGCAGAGTTTGCAGGAACCCTTGGTGCCTCGTAAGGCGTTTCGCGAGGCATTGGCCAATGCGGTAATTCACCGCAGCTATCGGTTTAACCAGCCGACGATCGTAGTGCGCTACAGCGATCGTATCGAATTCATCAACACAGGTCACTCGCTCAAGCCGGTTTCGGAACTGGGGCGCACCGGACCGGCGCAGCGTAACCCGATTCTGGCCTCGGTATTCCGAGACGTGGACATTGCTGAAGCCAAGGGCAGCGGCATCCGTACCATCCGCCGAGTCTGCGAAGAATTTGGTTGTCCGCCGCCCGAATTCATCTCCAACCGGCAGGCCGGCACCTTCACTATCATCTTGCGCTTGCCTGTTATCGACGAGCACGGCGCCAAAGGCGCCCAGGCGGCAGAGGCGGGCAAGCCGAAACATTCCAACCCGAGCTTGGAATCTTCCAGCCTCAACTTGGAAGCTTCCAAGCCAGGCGCACAGCAAATCACGCAGGACAGCTTGTTGGGGGCGCTGCCTGAGTCGATACGGCAAGCCGTCGAAACCACCCTCGGCAAGCGTCAGCCCGCTGAAAAGTTGCAGGAGGCCATTCTCCTCGTCTGTTCATCGCGCCCATTCGGACTTGCCGAACTGGAGATGCTGTTTGGTCGCCATCGAAAATACCTCACTGCCAACCACCTGAGACCCATGTTGCGCGATGACCGATTGGCCCTGCGTTACCCGGATACGCCGAGCCATCCAGATCAGGCCTATCAGTTGTCGAAGAAAGGTGATGGCAAGCGTGGCTGAGAAAAAATTAAAACCTGGCAGGCGCAATGTGAAGTTCGGCGACGTCGTCCAGTTATCCAAAGCCCCTGATCCGCTGGCCGAGGGCATCGAGCACTATGCCGGGCTGGAACATCTATAGACTCGGCAAATAAGGGTTGACATTTTGGTAATGTTTTCCTACAATGGCGCATGGATACCAAAGAAGACGGAAGGCGCCTATCCCGAGAGGCGCAACACGAGCGCAGAAAGCAAGCGGTACGCTTGCACCGCCAGGGCATGAAGGCCACTTAGATTGCGTCGGCACTAAGCATGTCGCATGTCACGGTGTACGCCGCCATTAAGGCAGCACAAGAAGGCGGTCTGCGTGCTTTAGCCCCCAAACCCACGGGGCGCCAGGTTGGACAAAAGCGTCAGCTGACTCCAGAGCAGGAGCTACGCATCCAGCGCCTGATCTGCGAGAAGCGTCCCGAGCAGTTGAAGATGCAGTTTGCGCTTTGGACTCGAGCGGCGGTGATGCAATTAGTCAAGGATGAGTTCGGCATTGAGTTGCCGGTGCGCACCATGGGCGAATACCTCAAACGCTGGGGCTTCACACCGAAGCGACCTGTTGTGCGTGCGTATGAACAACGCCCTGAGTCAGTCAAGCAGTGGCTTGAGCACGAGTACCCCGCCATTGAGGCACGCGCCAAGCAAGAGGATGCAGAAATCCACTGGGGAGATGAGACCGCGGTGGTCAACACCGATGTGCGCGGGCGAGGCTATCACCCCAAGGGCCATACGCCCGTGGCCATGGCTGTCGGTGGCACCCGCCACAAGCTGTCGATGATCTCCACGGTCACCAACCAAGGCAAGACGCGCTGGATGGTCGTGGAAGACGCCTTTAACAGCGACAAGCTCATCGAGTTCCTTCAAGCATTGGTCAAAGATTCACCCAAGAAGGTGTACCTGATTCTGGATAACCTGCCGAGTTACAGCCCAGAGTTAAATCCAGACGAAAGACTGAACGCTGGCCTGAAACAAGCACTCGGGTCACGGGTGCAAGTTCTAACCAAAGACAAGCTCAAATCAGCCACCCCTGACCACATGAAAATGCTTGAAACAAGACCCGATTTGATCAAGGCGTATTTCCAAGATCCCCATGTCAAATACGCTGCCTAAGATTTCAACCCTTTATTGCCGGTTCAATAGTTCCTAGCCTCTCATTGCTGGGGATGAGAAGCGGTGAA
>CAMCOS010000059.1 GCA_945876565.1 Lautropia mirabilis
TTAAAGGAAACGAGGCTACCCCTTTCGGTTAGCCCTTACTACAGATACAAATCGGTCACGTTCAGGATGAAATCGCGGTCACGTTCACGGTGAAACACCGTTCACGTTCACCGTGAAATGCCGGTCACGTTGGTGGTGAAATACGCACACACTTCAACGATTGGCCAAAGGATTTCCAGTCTTGGCCATTACAGGCCCAAGGCAATCCGGTAAGACCACGATTGCGCGAGCACTCTTCCCGCAAAAGCCTTACGTTTCGTTGGAAAACCTCGATGAAAGGCAATTTGCGCTTAGCGACCCCAAGCGTTTTTTAAGTCGTTTTCCCGACGGTGCGGTAATTGATGAGGCACAACGCTGTCCGGATCTGTTCTCGTGGCTGCAAGGCGTAGTCGATGAGCGTCGGGTGATGGGTCACTTTGTATTGACCGGCTCAGCGCAGTTTGACCTTATGGTTGGCATTACACAATCGTTGGCTGGCAGGGTTGGCCGGCTAGAGCTTTTGCCGCTAAGTTTGCAGGAGATTAGTCAGGTAGATGCTGTGCCTGATCGACTGAGCCAGATGCTCTGGAAAGGCGGGTATCCAGCCCTGTACGATAGGCTAGTGCAGCCAAATGACTGGTTCGCCAACTATATGGCGACATACATTGAGCGTGATGTAAGGCAGATCATCAAGGTTCAGGACCTAACGCAGTTCCATGTGTTTGTGAAAATGTGTGCGGCACGCACGGGCCAGCTACTGAATCTGTCTTCATTGGCAGCCGACTGCGGAATCAGCCACGCCACTGCGCGGCAATGGCTCAGTGTGCTGCAAACCAGCTACCTCGTGACACTATTACACGGTCACCATCGAAACTTTGGTAAACGATTGGTGAAAGCGCCCAAGCTTTACTTTCTAGATGTGGGCTTAGCTGCCTGGCTGTTAGGTATACGGGATGCAGACAGCTTGGAGACCCATGCCGCGCGTGGGGCGTTATTTGAGACGTGGGTTGTCAGCGAATACTGCAAGAATCGTTTTAATCATGGTGAGCCACTCGATCTTTACTTCTGGCGCGACAGCAATGGCACTGAAGTTGATTTGATTCTGGAGACTCCCAGTGGTTTGAAGCCCGTGGAAATCAAATCGGGCTGTACATTTGCCAGTGACTGGGGAAAGGCGGTTCATCAATGGGTCAAATACGCGCAGCAAGATAAGGCAGCGATCGTGCTTAAGCCCTGTGTGGTCTACGGTGGTCAAATATCCCAAGACCGTGGATCGTTGGACCTTTTAAGTTGGCGCGATGTGAAGGAGCTCTGAGTTCTAGCAACAGCGGCATGGCTAACTATGCCTAAGCCTAATCCAAGAGCGATCGGTTGAGTTCAAACTCAGTGAGCATGGGTCGATATGCCTCGCACTGTCATGTGGTTTGAGTCTCGAAGGAGGGTCTAGTGAGTGTGCAAGACAATCTAGTTCGACACCAACTGATGCATGGCCTCACCCAAACGCCTGAGTGCATCTGAGCAGTCCATGCGCGCAAGCTTCGCTTCAATGAGCGTGAACTGTCCGCGTCGACCAATCGCGTTGCTTAAAGCTTGACTGAATTCGCCGTTGGTGTGCACAACCTCGCCATGACCACTGCCCAGCACTTCAGGCAGTTTGGCGTAACGCCAAGGCGTGATGTCATTGAACTCACCCTCGAGAATCAAGCGCTCGGTGAGATACCCATCGTTATTGAGCACAATCACAATTGGGTCATAACCGTAGCGCACGGCTACTGACAACTCCATGCCAGTCATCTGAAACGCGCCGTCGCCCACCAACACGATTGGGCGCAAGGTTTTGTCGGCGGTGGCCACGCCAATGGCCGCTGGCACCGCAAAGCCTAGCGATGCGTAGTAACCGCAAGCCAGAAAATCCTTACCATCTTTGATCGGTAGATCAATCGCACCAAACAAAGCATCGCCCGGATCGGCGATCACCACGGTCTTGGCGGTGATCAAGGGGGCAAGCCTGGCAAACAAGGTCGATACGGTGAGCGCATCGGTGTCATCGCCCGCGCTGGCTTTGGGAAGGGTGGCGATGCGTGGGTAATTGGCCTCGTAGAGTTGCTTGGGCGAAAGCTCAGTGATCGCGTGAACGTATTCAGCAAACCCGACCTTCTCAAAAACGTGCCGACTGATGCGCAGTCGTTCATCGGTAGCGTGTACGACCTTGGTTGCATCGACCCGGGCGGAATAGACGCCCGTGTCCATGTCACTGATATAGGCACCAAGTACCAACAGGCAGTCGCTGCCCTCAACGTAGCTGGAAATCTCTGCGCGGCTCATCTTGCCCGCAAACACCCCCATGAACTGCGGATGTGTCTCGTCAATGGCTGACTTTGACAGTAGCGTGGTCACCAATGGAATGTTGTTTGTCTCTGCGAACTTCACCACCCGATCCAATAAGCCATGACGCACCAGCTGGATGCCGAGTGCAATGATCGGGCGCTGGGCAGTTACAAGCATGTGTTCAACTTCTCGAACGGCGGCAGCGAGATTCTCTGGGACAGTCAGCTCTGGCCGGGGAATATATGGGTTGGGCAGGCTCGTATTCGGGATCTCGACTCCGATGGTTTCAATGTCTCGTGGTAGCTCGATGTAGCCGGGGCGCTTGTGTAAGAGAATTTGTGCAATCACGGCATCGATCTGTTGGCAGGCAGTCACGGGATTGTCGATCATGGCCTGGGCGCAGGTCAGTTCCTGAAACACCTTGAGTTGCGAGTCAAACGAGCGCACTTTGTGGTGAATCATGGCGTGGGTCTGGCTCTCAACTACCCCAGGCGCACCGCTGATGATGAGAACCGGAGACTGTTCAGCATAGGCCTGGCCTGTGCTGTTGGCGACTTTGAGTCCGCCCACGCCGTAAGTGATGGCAACCACGCCAAACCCCCGCCTGCGGGCATAAGCATCCGCGGCAAACCCCGCACCCTGCTCATCACTGGTGGTGATGAGTTTGAGTCTGGACTTTTCTGCGCGTGACATCCAGCCCAAAATGAAGTCGCCCGGCACACCAAACATGTGGTCTGCGCCAGCTGCCAGCAATCGATCGATGAGGTATTGGCCAATGGTGGATTTCATGGGGTGGATCCTTGAGGACGATGTCTCAATCTAGAGGGTCGCTGTTTCATTGTCAATACAAGGTTTGATACAGAGACTGACATGTGATGCTCGACGTAAATTGCTGGCTGTGTGTTGGTTGCGCAAATTCCAGTGTCACGTTGATGTCACCCAGCTTTGTTAGCTTTTTGCGGTCTTTGATTCAACGGTTCTCAGCATGAATCCAAAATTGCCAACAACGAGTATTGGTGTCAGACGTTCTGGTGTGTGGGACTTTGCGCTATTGCCGTTAATTCTCTTAGCACTGGTCCTGCTTGCCTATGGGGCTCAGGGCATGTCCGATCCTTACGAGGTTGGAACCCCCATACCGATCAGTACTGATCCTGCTGAACTGCCTTATTACTTGTTGCGAACGACGCTGCGTATGTTCATTGCGTTGGCATTCTCGGTGTTCTTCGCTTACGCATTTGCGATTCTCGTGACCAGGTCGCGTGCAGCTGAAAAGCTGCTGGTGCCGACACTGGATATTCTGCAGTCCATCCCTATATTGGGGTTCTTGTCGATCACTGTGACGGGCTTTATCGCCTTGTTTCCAGGGAGCCTATTGGGTGTTGAGTGCGCTGCCATTTTCGCGATTTTTACATCGCAGGCCTGGAATATGGCGTTTAGCGCCTATCAGAGCTTTAAGACGATACCGCCCGAGCTTGATGAAGCCTCGCGGGTGTTTCGCCAGTCTGCCTGGCAACGCTTCTGGCGACTTGAAGTTCCTTTTTCAATGCCAGGCATGCTTTGGAACATGATGATGTCGATGTCTGGCGGCTGGTTTTTTGTGGTGGCTTCAGAAGCCATTACCGTGGCTAATCACGACATCACCTTGCCAGGCGTCGGCTCCTATATTGCGACGGCCATTGATGCCAAAGATCTGCCAGCCATTGGCTGGGCGATTTTAGCGATGCTGGTTGCCATCATCATCTATGACCAACTGTTCTTTCGGCCGCTTGTTGCTTGGGCCGAGCGCTTTAAGTTTCAAGAGCAAGACAGTGAGGTGGTCGCCAAGTCATGGCTGTGGAGCCTGGTGAGAAAGACGCGCTGGATTCAGGCGCTAGGCCTGCTGTTGACACGTCTGTTCGAAGGGTCGATACGGTTTTTTACGCTTAAGCGCGATGGTACCGTTCGTGCACCACAGCCGGTGTTGCCAGCTCGGCATGCAGATCGGCTGTGGGATGTCTTGATACTGGGACTGATGCTGGTCTCAGCTTGGCAGCTCGTGGTGTTTGTGCACACTGAAGTTGGGCTAGATGAGTTTTTGCATGTCCTGTTACTGGCTTGCTATACGCTGATCCGTGTGTGTGTGCTGATGCTAATTGCCATTGCGATTTGGCTGCCCATCGGTATCTGGATTGGTTTAAATCCCGCGATTGCAGCCAGGGCTCAGGCCATTGCACAGTTTCTGGCGGCATTTCCGGCCAACCTGGTGTTTCCGCTGGCGGTGATCGGTATCTTGCACTTCAATCTTGATCCGAACATTTGGCTCTCGCCACTGATCATCTTCGGCACGCAGTGGTACATCCTCTTTAACGTGATTGCTGGAGCCTCCACGATACCGGCTGATCTGCGTTACGCCAGCGACAATCTTGGGCTCAAAGGTTTGTTGAAATGGCGTCGCTACTACATACCAGCGGTCTTTCCGAGTCTGATCACGGGTGCGCTGACTGCCATGGGCGGGTCTTGGAACGCCAGTATCGTGGCCGAGTATGTCAGCTGGGGCGATAAGACCTTGAAGGCTGATGGACTTGGCGAGTACATCGCTCGCATGACCGCTGAGGGCGACTTCCCGCGTATCGCTTTGGGTATCGGAATCATGTGTGTGTTTGTGATGGTGTTTAACCGGTTCGTTTGGCGCAAGTTATACGAGCGGGCCGGTCGTGGCTTGAACTTTTAATAGGGCGATCTGATGACAAGCAATTTGATTGATGTCCTGGGCTTGAATAAGTCGTTTCAATCGGCCGATGGCTCGAGTCGTCTGGTTTTAGAGAACGTCGATTTTCATTTACGGGAAGGAGAAGTGGTGGCTTTGCTTGGGCAGTCGGGTTCGGGCAAATCAACCCTGCTCAGGATGATTGCCGGCCTGATCATGCCCGATGAGGGTCACGTGCAGTATCGTGGCGAGGCGCTGCATGGTCCGGCCCAAGGCGTGAGCATGGTGTTTCAGTCGTTTGCGCTCTTTCCTTGGTTAAGCGTGCAGAAGAACGTCCAGCTTGGGCTTGAGGCTCGTGGCGTGTCACCCAAAGAGCAAGCCGACAGGGCGGTTGAGGCAATTCATCTGATTGGCCTGGAAGGCTTTGAGAATGCCTTGCCCAAGGAACTGTCTGGGGGTATGCGCCAGCGCGTGGGTATTGCCCGTGCTTTGGTACTTGAGCCTGAGGTGCTTTTAATGGATGAGGCCTTCTCGGCGCTAGACGTGATGACCGGTGAGAATTTGCGTGATGATATTTTGGAGCTCTGGCAGTCGGGTAAATTGCCGATCAAATCACTGTTGGTTGTCTCTCACAATATCGAAGAAGCCGTGGTCATGGCTGACCGGGTGTTGCTGTTCTCCAGTAACCCGGGTCGGGTGAGGGCCGAGCTTGATGTCACCTTTGCCCGGCCGCGACAGTCCAAGTCCACGGATGTGCATGCGCTGGTTGATGCGATCTACGCACAAATGATTGGGGCGGGGCGGGCTGTGCAGGCACAGCAAGCGCTTGGTGAACACAAGCTGACCGATCGCTTGCCGGCAGTTAGCATCGCTGCCATTGAGGGTGTGATTGAGCGACTGGCTGCTAGCCCGTTTGCTGGCCATGCGGACTTGCCTTTGCTGGCTGAGGTCTCTGAGCTTAGCGATGAGGTGTTTCTGGATCTGATTGACGCCTTGGTGATGTTTGGATTTGCCTTGGTCAAGGGCGGTGATGTGGATTTCACGCCGCTTGGCGAACAGTTTGCGGGTGGCGATAGCGTCCTGAGACGGCGCATTGTCGGGCAACAGGCCATGGCCAGGGTTCCGCTGGTGGCGCATATTCGACACAGCCTTGAGCAAAGCGATGGCAAACCGATGGCCTATGAGACGATCGAAGCGTTGCTAGGCTTCGCTTTAGATACGGCCGCGGTTGAGTCGACCATGCGACACGCGATCGAATGGGCTCGTTTCGGTGATTTGGTTGATATCGATTTTTCGAAACGACTGGTATTTCTACCGCCTCAGGCCGTTTGATGCCACAGTGTCTGGCCTGCCCTTATCGTCTCACCCGTTTTAGGGCCAACATAGGCCCATCCCGATGGCACGATACAGATGATGGTCGAGCCGTGCTCAAACCAGCCCATTTCATCGCCTTTGGCTAAGTTGGCATCTAGATCGGTTTGAGTCGGACCGCGATAGCCCAAATGCAGGTGCAGGTCACTGAAGGTGAATCGCATGCTGGCCACCAGCACCGCGGCCACTGGAATCAGCCACATGGTCTGCTGGGTTGGCAAGAGTTTTAATTGCACCACCGCTCGCTCGTTTTTGGCAAAGAGGGCCGGTATCTGCGTAAGCGTTGGTGGGTTGACGTTCCAGACATCGCCGTGAATGTATCGCAGGCGCTTGACCCGCATGTCATGTGGGGCGTGGAAATGGTGATACATCGAAGCGGTGAGTCGCAGCGTGAGGTAACTGAAGCCTTCGCAGCTTGCCGCATCTGTGTTGCTTTGCATCAGGTCTTCTAGGCGGTAGACCATGCCTTTGGCCTGTAACAGCTCGCCGCGCTCGACGATGCCGTGTGCGCCCACGATGGCGTCGCACGGACTGCCCATGCGCTCGGGGGAGGGGTCATAGGGCCGCAAGCCGGGCTTGAGCCGCCGGACAAAACAGTCATGAATACTTGCAAAGTCGGATTTTTCTGCTTCAAACAGACGTAAATCCGTGCAACGCTGCCATATGGCCAAAGCGGGCTTGGTAAACCAGGGTTGGCGGACTTTGCTTAAGCGCCCCATGGCGCGTGTGAACAAAGTGCGGGGTATGCGGTTGGTCAACCAAAAACTAAGTCTTTCTTGTGCTGACAGTCGGGCCGCGAGCGGTTGAGGGCTATTGCCAGCAGGGTGTGTGGTTTTGTTCATATGTTTGTCAAGTAGATTGAGTACAAGAGTGGCACACTAATTTGAATGGCGTGTGACACATGTGGCTTGAATGGTCAGTTGGAGCAGGACTCACGGCGTGGCTCGCGCCCAAGGCGTGGCGGCGGGCGCAACTCTCAAGGGCTAAGCATCGCTCGCTTGCGGGTCACTCCCGCATGGCAAAACGTCTTGCCAAACTGTTGCCTGAGTATCATTACACCGATGCCGAGTTCTTTGTGGCCGATGACGCGCCCCAGGAGATTGCCGCTCAGCGTCGCCAAGGATTCATGCGCTTGGCAGAGTCATTCGCTCAAAGCTCCAAGACGATTGAACTCACCCGCCAAACACGTCAACAGATCTCGGACATGCAGCTAACGGGCCGCAACCGAGTGCCGTTTCAGTTTTCACCCCTTGTGCAGCAGCATTTGCCCATCGGTGCCTTCTGGCAGTCTTCAAGCGGGGTTCGCATCAAAGACCTGGATGGCCGAGAGTTCATTGACTTGACCGGGTCTTATGGCGTCAATGTCATGGGCTTGGACTTCTATAAAGATACGATGCGTACAGGGCTCGAGCACAGTGTAGACCTGGGGCCTTTGCTGGGTGGCTACTTACCTTGTGTGGCGACCAATGCCAGCCGTCTGTTACAAATCAGTGGCATGGATGAGGTGTCGTTTCACATGTCCGGAACCGAGGCTGTGATGCAGGCGGTGCGCCTAGCGCGTTATCACACGGGACGATCCAAGATTGTGCGTTTCGCTGGGGCTTATCATGGATGGTGGGATGATGTGCAGCCCGGCCCGGGTAACCCAATGCCACCGGGCCATGTCTACACTCTTGCTGACATGAGTGAGCGTTCGCTTGATGTGATTCGCAGCCGCAAGGACATTGCTTGCGTCTTGGTCAATCCGCTGCAGTCCTTGCACCCTAACGTCAATGCGCCTGCAGATACAACACTCATCGATGGTTCGCGTCGCATCGAACCAGCCACGCGCGAGGAGTACAGTGCCTGGTTACAACAGTTGCGCAAGGCGTGTGATGCCAATGGTGTGGCATTAATTCTGGATGAGGTATTTGTTGGGTTTCGCCTGGCTTTGGGCGGTGCGCAGCAATACTACGATGTGCAGGCGGATCTGGTTTGCTATGGCAAGACCTTGGCGGGTGGTTTTCCGATCGGTGCCGTCTGCGGCAAGTCGAGCTGGATGCGACGATTCAGGCCAGGCAAGGCAGCGGACATTTGTTTTGCGCGCGGTACCTTTAACGCGCATCCAACGGTGATGGCCGCCATGGATGCGTTTCTGGATCAGGCGACTTCTGAGTCCTGTGTTGCCCGATACGATGAGCAGCAGACGCTTTGGGCTAAGCGCCTGGCCATGTTTAATGAGGCATTTGAGCAGGCCGGCTATCCGGTGAAGTTCCACAGCCTGCAGTCTATCTGGACGGTGACGTATGGATGCCCGTCACGTTATCACTGGATGTTTCAGTTTTACCTGCGGGATGAGGGCCTGGCTTTAAGTTGGGTGGGCACCGGACGATTTATTTTTAGTCTGAATTTCACTGACGAGGACATGCAAGAGGTGCTTCACCGCATGTTGCGCGCCGCTTCTCGCATGCAGGCAGATGGTTGGTGGTGGCACCCCGCTGGGGCAACCACCCGCGACTTGCGTCGCGGGGTGACCCGTGAAATCGGGCGTCAGTGGCTCAAGCCCTTGCGCATGCTCGTGTCTAGCAACTCGCCTTTGAGCAAATAGTAAGGGGCTTTCCAGTAAAGCTTGATATCGTGGAACGGGTCGGTGATGATTTTGCAGATCCAGACCACGGCAGTCTTAAAGCTTTGCTGCTTGGTCAATTGAGCCATGCGGAACACCAGCGCACCGATGCCCAGCCAGAACCAGGCCCAACCCACATCCCGGGCCCAGTCTGTGATGCCTGCATGATCAGAGACAAACGGCAACAGGTCAGGTGCAAACCAGATGAGCACGGGCAAAACAATCCAGCTGCCCATCAAAATTCGTTTGCGGGCGAGGTTGTAGCCAACCTTAACCTCTTCCTTGTATTCATTGGTGGCTTGATTGACCTCGTCATAGCCCTGAGGCTCAAAGAAAAAGTGGCCGGACTGGCGAGTCGTCATGGAAATCAACCATGCAATCAATGCTGCGGTGGCAGGGTCGTTAAACAACACAGCATAAGACACCAGAAAGCTGATGGCGGAAATGAAGTGAAGCGCCTGGTTGATACGGCTCTGATGATAGTAACGGTGGTCGTCCCAGCGTTGTACACGCAATTCATCGAAGAAATTTTTCATGGATCTTTAGCTCACATTGATCAGGTTTGACGATTGATCAGGTTTGACGATCGACGCGCAACGAGCACGCAAACGCAATGTTCGTTGGTGGATGTGAATTTTTGATGAAGATTTGAAGTAATTCTTGTTACTGTCACTAGATCTTCAAGAAACCCCTGCATCATGCAAGGGTTTACAAACGTTAACTGGAGCCGCACATGTTGGATATCGAGCAACTGAATGCGCCGCAAAAATCTTTGCGCGTCGCCGTGGTCTCAGAAACGTGGCCACCCGAAATTAACGGGGTGGCCATGACCATGCATCGCTTAGCCCTTGAGCTGCAACATCGTGGGCACTCGATTCAGGTGATTCGGCCAAGGCAGGCCATGAAGGCGGGTGACCCTGGCTTGGTTGGTTTTGAAGAAATGCTGACCCGGGGGCTGCCGATCCCGAATTATCCGCATCTGCGCATGGGGTTGCCGGCTAAGCGGTTGCTCATCAACATTTGGCAACGGCAACGACCTGATCTCGTCCATGTGGCGACCGAGGGCCCGTTGGGCTGGTCTGCGGTGCAGGCAGCCAGAAAGTTAAAGATTCCCACGAGCTCAGATTTTCGGACTAACTTTCACAGTTATGGGCAGCATTACGGCATTGGCCGATTTACTCGCGCGATACTGGCCTACCTACGCAAATTCCACAATCTGACTGATTTCACCACGGTTCCAACCGAGAAACTGCGTGGCGAGTTGCAGGCGCTTGGCTTTGAACGCCTGCAGGTCGTCTCCCGCGGTGTGGACACTGAACGATTTAGTCCCGCGCATCGCTGCGATGATTTGCGGCGACGTTGGGGGGCCGACGCCCAAACCCGGGTGTACTTGTACGTTGGTCGCTTGGCACTGGAGAAAAATCCTGAGTTGCTGGCGCAAGCATGGAATGAAATCCAGGTGCGCGATCCAAAGGCAATGCTTGTGATTGTGGGTGACGGACCCGCCATGGCTTTATTCAAAAGACTCATGCCTAATGCTATCCATGTCGGTTCACAGTCTGGCGATCAGTTGGCGGCGCACTACGCCAGTGGCGATATTTTTCTGTTTCCCAGCGTCACGGAAACTTTCGGTAATGTGGTACCCGAAGCCATGGCCAGTGGCTTGATGGGTTTGACGTTTAACTATGCTGCATCGGCTGAATTGGTTGAACATGACAACAATGGCTGGGTCGCTGACTATGGCGATGCTCAGCAGTACTTGACCCTGGCAGCCAAGCTTGGCGAGTTGTCGCTAGAGCGCCTTGTTGCCATGAGACAACAGGCGCGTCTGACCATGCTCACACGTGGTTGGGATGCAATCAGCAAACGCGTTGAAGGTCTCTGGCGCCATGAGTTGCTTGTTGACATCCTCCCCGGCCTGAAGGCCGGAGATTCCTACGGCGCTAAACAAGAGCAAGCTCCTGGGTAGTCGCTTCGGCGGGTTCCTGCTTCGCTGGACGGCCCGACAGCACCGCTCCTCCACAGGCCAACACGGCATGCCCTGCCGCTAAGATATTGATCGCGCCGACCAGATCG
>CAMCOS010000060.1 GCA_945876565.1 Lautropia mirabilis
TGCCCGCGGCCTTGCTCAGTTGGTGATTGAATCTGCCGCTGTGGAGGCGAAAGCCTGCGAAGCATCGGTAAATAAGGCGCAAGCCGAGGTCGGGTCAGACCTTCCTGCAGAGGGAATCCTTGCTCTTTAGGGCGAGGAGGTGATCAACACACCAAAGCATAGGATGGTCAGTAGTGCTGAAAGTCCGAGTGCACCCCAAAAGCCGAATTTGCCGTGTAGCCACGCAAACGCGAAGAACATGGGCAAGGTGGGTATCACATACCAAAACGTGTAGTAGGCGTGTTTGGTGATTTTTTCATCGGGTTGTTTCTCAACATACAACCATAACAACGTCAAAATAGTGATCGTTGGGAGCGCTGCAATCAGGCTACCTAGACGATCGCTGCGTTTGGCCACTTCAGAGATCACCACAACAAGAAGCGCAGTGGTTGCGTACTTAAAAATTAACCAGGCCACGAGGTGAATTCCTTGAAAGTGGTGTTCAGTAGGGCTTGGCTGCAAATGGTTACAGCGAGTCAGGCAGGCCTATGCCGCGCGCAGCAGCCTTAAATGATGGAATCGATACTAACCGGTGGTGACCATACCGCATTGACGCTACATTTGTGTGAAGTCCGCACACATCCTGAGAACTTGATGTTGTCTGCTAACGCCAAGCTACTAACCAGACCAATGTCTAAATCTCAGTGACTGAACGTCTAGATACGTTAACCTAGGGGTGTCATGCCTTATGGTACGAAAAGTTTTTCCATGATCAATCTGATGAAATGGCTGCTACTGGTGTCAGCCTCGCTGTCAGGCGTGGCGGTGGCTGCGCCAGCGCCGCAACCCATCATTCGCGATGGCAGTTGTCCGACTGGGTATTACTCGAGTGGTAACTATTGTGTGCCGGGCTCAAATGCTCGCTTCGCGATTGAACGCAATGGCTCCTGTCCCACTGGCTATTACTCGAGCGGTAAATATTGCGTCGCATCGTCCGATTCCAGCAAGACAGTCATACATCGATCTGGTTCGTGCCCGAGTGGCTTTTATTCGAGCGGCAATTATTGTGTCTCGAGTCGGTAGGGTTTGAGAGCGCTTGCGTGTGCCAATGCAGTAATCGCGAGCAAGCCAGCTGCCCATGCTGTTTTGCACTGAACGCTGCCTAGAGCGAACAACGCACCAGCACGGCGCCAGGCGAGGAAGTCAGAGCAGCTTGTTTGCCATTCGCCCTGAAGGCATAATTCGACCATGAGCGATTGATGATCGTGGCGCTAAGGGGCTGATCGCTACAAAGCTCAGGGGTACAAACCTATGCGCGTCAGATTTTTGGGATTTAACGATGTCACTGAATGTCGAGCATCTTCTGCGCACGGCGAACACGCTGCAACAAGCATTGCTAGCCATCGAACGGCTACCGGCGCGGGATGATGTGTTGTTTGACCTGTATCGCAACGCGGCAATCAAGAGCTTTGAGTTGTCACTCGAGGCGGCAGGCAAGTTATTGCGCAAAGCACTCAAAGCCTTCACCGGTAGTCCAAGAGAGGTGGATGCGCTTGTCTTTAACGACGTTTTACGCCACGCTGGCAAACACGGCTTACTTGATAGCGCCAGTGTCGAGCGGTGGATCGCCTATCGGATTAACCGAAACAATACAGCGCACGATTATGGAGAAGGTTTTGCCAACGAGACCTTAAAACTGTTGCCACAGTACCTGATTGATGTGCGAGCGCTTGCGCCACGAATACAGGCCGTATTTGATGCCACAGCTTGACCTGGCTTGTCTTCAGATCTCGCCACAGCACCTCGTCACGCTTAATGTGCTGTTAGACAAGCACGTTCCACAAGCTGACGTTTGGGCTTACGGTAGTCGGGTCACGGGTGGCGCGCACGAGTGCAGTGATCTCGATCTTGTGTTGCGCAATCGAGTCGATTTGACTCAAGATGTGCCCGGTTCGATGGAATTGATAGAGTCCCTTCAAAGCAGCACATTACCGATGCTGGTCGACGTCCACTTGTGGTCCGAGTTACCTGCGTCATTTCACCGCAATATCGAAGCGGCTTACGTGGTCGTGCGCAAGAGTGGTTTCGCTTAGTGGCTTCACTGATTGGCTTCACTGATTGGCTTCACTGTAGTCCTTGGGCAAGCTGCGCGTGGATATCGATCCCGGCATGAATCGATGACCAACGCTACATACGTGGTTGATAAGCCTGCTTTGTTCCACACCTGCGATAATTCATCACCTGCCAGTGACGGACATCAGCATGAGCACGCCAGATAAATCATCGATCCCAGCGGTTTCGCCAACGCCACCAACCACTTCCAGCCCCCACAAAGCCCTGGTGTTGTTCTCCGGGGGGCAAGATTCGGCTACCTGCCTTGCATGGGCATTGGATCACTACGCCGAAGTCGAGACGATCGGGTTTGATTACGGCCAGCGTCATGCAGTAGAACTGAAGTGCCGCGTTGAGGTTCTGTCTTCGATTCGCTCGCAGTTCCCGCAGTGGCGGGATCGTTTGGGGGAAGACCATATGCTAGACCTAGGTATTCTCGGGCAGATCAGTGATACGGCCATGACCCGTGAGCAGGAGATTGTGTTTGAGCAGTCTGGTTTGCCATCGACCTTTGTGCCGGGCAGAAACCTGATGTTCTTTATGTTCGCTGCTGCGATTGCGTACCGTCGTGGCCTGTCAGTCTTGGTGGGTGGCATGTGTGAGACCGACTACTCTGGTTATCCGGACTGTCGCGACAACACTTTGAAAGCCCTGCAGGTTGCTGTCAGCCTTGGCCTAGATGCCCCCATGGTGGTTCAGACGCCACTGATGTGGCTTACCAAAGCCCAGACTTGGCAACTTGCGCACAATCTTGGCGGCGCAGATTTGGTTGAATTGATCCGCACTCAGACGCACACTTGTTATCTTGGTGATCGGTCGACGTTACATGAGTGGGGTTATGGCTGTGGCAAGTGCCCAGCATGTGAGCTGCGTGCCAGTGGTCATGCGCACTACGTTGGTGGTGTATTGCAATGAACCTAGTGTGTAACGATACGCTGTTCACCCGTCATGTGGCGAGCACCCGGTTTGAAGCTGCGCGCGAGGTTGCAAGCATGCAAGGCAACAAGTTTGCCCGTTTGCACGGACATGGCTTTCTGGTGTCGGCGTTTGTGGATCCAGTGCTCACTGAAGCGACCGAGGTATCGGGTCAAGTTTCTGGTGGTGAATCAACGTCCTGGCCACCCTATCCTGGGGGCGAGGTGCCGGCCTTGTTCAGTGAGCTGCAACAGCAGGCAAAGCGCTTGGACTATCAATCGCTCAATGCGTTTGTGGCGCAACCTTCAGACGTCAATCTGGCTCGATGGTTTGCCGATCAGCTAAGCGGTAGCCATCAGGACAGTTTTGCGGGGGCTTTGGGTATTGGGGGTATTGCGCTACAGAGCACGCCAGAGCAGGGTGTCATGGTTGGGTTGGCGGCTGGCTGGCTCGTCTGGCGGCGCTACCGATTTCAAGCGGCGCATCAATTACCCAATGTACCAGCTGGGCACAAGTGTGGGCGGCTGCATGGCCATGGGTTTGAGGTGGTGTTGTATGCGGGCTCAGACAGTGGATCTGTCGATTACGATACCTTGGATCGCGCTTGGGGCGAGGTGTCAGGCATACTCAATTACCGGTGTTTGAACGACGTTGAGGGCTTGGAAAATCCTACGAGCGAGATGTTGTCTTCATGGCTATGGCAAAAATTAAAGGGGTATTTGCCGACGTTGTCGGCAGTCTCCGTGTACGAGACGGCCTCATGCGGGGCGACGTTTGATGGCGAGATCTACCGGATCTGGAAAGATTTCACGATTGATAGTGCTGTGCGGTATCGGCATGCGGGTTTGGGCTTGGGCTTGGATCATGCCCGTGCTTCGGTGCATGGTTACACCTATACCTTGCGCTTGAATTTGTCGGCACCGTTGGATCAGGTGATGGGGTGGACCGTGGATTTCGGTGATGTGAAGGAAGTGTTCAATCCAGTGTTTAAGTCGCTCGACCATCAACCTCTTCATGAGAACCCCGAGTTAAGTCTGGTTAGCGACGGTGACACTGCGTCCATCGCAAAATGGATTTTTATCAAAACACGCGCCTTGCTGCCACAGCTGATGCGAGTCGATTTGTTTGAAACGGAAGGCTGTGGTGCGTCTGTTGGCACGGATTTGCAAGGGCCCCCATTGCCGCTGGTGCGAGTGTGATCGGATGACCTATTCCGTTAAAGAGATTTTCTATACGTTGCAAGGTGAGGGCCTGCAGGCTGGGATGCCAGCAGTGTTCTGCCGGTTTGCTGGCTGCAACCTTTGGTCTGGCCGCGAGGAGGATCGGTCGTCAGCGGTTTGCCGGTTTTGTGACACAGACTTTGTGGGCACAGATGGCGTGGGTGGGGGCAAGTTTGGGCAGGCAAATGAACTGGCTACTTGCATCGCCTCGCTTTGGCCAGTCGCTGATCACACGCACCGCTTGGTCGTGCTCACGGGTGGTGAGCCTTTGTTGCAGGTCGATGGCCCACTGATCGATGCGCTGCATCATCAGGGGTTCCGGATTGCGGTCGAGACCAATGGCACGATCGCTGCGCCAGCAGGCATTGACTGGATCTGTGTGAGCCCCAAGGCTGGTGCGTCATTGGTCCAAGTCACGGGCCAAGAGTTAAAGCTTGTGTTTCCTCAGCCGATGTTGATGCCAGATGATTTGCCGTGGGGCGAGCTGGCATTCGATCACTACTTGCTGCAGCCGATGGATGGTCCAAATCAGGCCGGCAATACCCGGGCGGCGATTGCCTATTGTCAGGCTAATCCACGCTGGCGTCTGTCAGTACAGACGCACAAGGTAATCGGGATCGCTTGACTGCTCTATTGTCATCACATTTTTTCAAACAGCTTCTAAGCGCTTGGCTGCGAGCGCCAGATTGCTGCAAATGGCATCAAAGACGGGTTCGGGAAAATCGTCAGGCAACTCACGACTCACCGTTTCGATTATTGTTGGCGTCTGACGGATCATTGCTTCGATCAAGGGTTCAGTTTCGTTGAAAAGACCGAATTGGTCGCCAAGCCGAACAAAATGTTCACGTCGTATGTGCGCTAGGTTGTAGTGACGATTTTTGCCTTTGACCGCCATGGCGAGCTTGACCTTTTGCCAAGCGATCTTGTTGGAGGTTTTTCCTATCACAGGCCAAGCTGATAGCACATCGTAAAACGGCGTCAGGAAATAGGATCCGCCTGGCATTAACCGAATGCTGAAGTTTTTGGCATGTCCATCCGTGGCTGCCAGCATCCAGAAGAGTACCTGCGATTTGACCAAATCGCTTAAATCCTTCCGGCGTTTGAGCGAATCTTGTAACCAAGTGCCGATGGTTTCAAGCCCGGGGCCACCCTCTGATTCGTACTTTAAGTGTGATGGTGTTGCAGTGACCTGGCAGAAGTCCTCCTGGGGTAAGCGCACCCACCAGCGCCCAGATGCATGCGTCTGTCGGTCAAAACGCTCGATTGCCAACACCTTTTGATCTTCAAATCGCAGCATTGCAGCCTTCGGCACATCCAGCCCAAACGCCGCCAGAATACGCAGACAAAGCCATTCGTTCTCTACAGAGGTTGTCATGTCCAGTCGTCGGTCCATGCCGATGTGACGAAGTGGCAGCTTCAAAATGTGTGTAGTTGGCGTTGCGTCTTCTGGTAATACCCATTGCCCATCGTGCCAGAGGAGTGCGGTTTTGTCCTGAGCACCAGCAATAGATAGTCTTAAGTCGTGAGCGTGACCACTGATCTCCGCAAAACTGGCTGACGAGAGTCCTAGGCGCTTGAGCAAATTTGCAATTTGGGATTCGTTGAGTGGTTGACCTTTAATGTTAGTTAGGCCCTCGGGCACGGCATCATGGGTCAAGAGCTGAACGGCACCGACGCAGTCACGTCCGATTTGTTCCAGCAAATCAAAGACACCCGTCGAAGGTGCACGATAGTGCTGTGCAAGATGCCTTCGAATCTGGTGACTATCGGGCAGTAAATTGTCAAAGTAGTTCTCCACCACTAGACCACGATGTGGCGCGTTGGACTGCAGTGGCAAGGACAAAGATAGTGGATGTGCATTGTCCGACTCCAGCCATTGGCTGTCATAATTCAACAAAGATTCACCTGTGTTGGTCACGGACCATTGCCCAAGCCGTTGACCGTTGATCCAAATGCCAAGGTGTCTGGTCTTCGAGTGTCGCCCTGCCATCGCCATTTCCTTTGTGCTACTGGTTACCGACCTTATTGCTCTTTTGGTCGCTTAGGTAGACTTTCTCATTCAGACTGACTTCGATTCCAAGTACGTGACACATCCGCAGAAAATCAGAGAGTTTGATGTTGCCAGGGTTCAGTTCAAGCCTTGATA
This sequence comes from Lautropia mirabilis, assembly GCA_945876565.1. Lineage (GTDB taxonomy): Bacteria > Pseudomonadota > Gammaproteobacteria > Burkholderiales > Burkholderiaceae_B > Algicoccus. Next base: position 6,373 of record CAMCOS010000060.1, read on the forward strand.
CCGCGGGTTGGCTAGCACCGATCACCAGCGCAATTTGAGCCTGTGTGATTTTGCGTTGCTTGCGCGCGCTCTGCAGAATGGAGGCAAATTGGGACGCATGACTGAGGATTTGTCTCATAAAATATCCAATTAATGAATAAAATCATTTTATTCTAATTTTGAATAAAATAAAAATAGTCGTAAAAAGAGTAATCGTCTGATAAGCGGAGAGTCGAGATCTGATCCGTCGTCGGTGATCTTTCCTGAAGCTAAGGTACCTGTCTTGTTGTGTCAAAGTGCTGCTTTTGTCGAGAACATCGTTGCCAACATGCCATTTCAGGCGGTGAGATTCCAACACAGCTAAGATGGAGAATCTTGATGTAAGTTTCAGTTCTTCAGTTTGTTGACCATCGAGGTTTTTTTACCCAAGTACCCTAGAAGGATGTTCTTATGCACGATATCGTCTGCCCGCACTGCCGTAAAGCCTTCAAAGTGGATGAGACCGGCTACGCCGATATTCTGAAGCAAGTCCATGATCATGAGTTTGAGCGAGAACTGCAAGAGCGTCTCGATCTGGCCGAGCGAGATAAGCAGAATGCCGTGGCACTGACGCGCGCTCAAGTCGAACGCGAACTTGAGAAGGCAGCCGCACAGAAACAATCCGAGATTCAGGACTTGCAAGCCAAGCTTCAAGCCAGTGAAGTCGCTCGACAGTTGGCCGTGGTCCAAGCGCTTGATCAGGTGGAGAAGGAGCGTGATCAATTGGCCAATCAGGTCTTACGCCTTCAGGCCGAAAGACAATCGGCCGAGCAACTGGCACACGCTCAGTTTCAGAATCAGTTGCAAGAGGCTATTGCCCGGCAGCAAGCTGAGAACATAAAACTTAAAAGCGGCCTCGAGCAGGCGCAGCTGAGTGCCAAGCTCGAATTACAGTCGATCAAGCAAAGTTACGAGACCCAGATCAAAGACCGTGACGGCATGATTGACCGTCTGCAGAACCTGAAGGCACAGCTTTCAACCAAGATGGTGGGCGAGACGCTTGAGCAGCACTGCGAAACAGAATTTAACCGCATTCGCGCCACCGCCTTTCCGAGGGCGTATTTTGAGAAGGACAACGATGCCCGTGCTGGCAGCAAGGGGGACTACATCTTCCGTGACCATGACGAGGCCGGCACTGAGATTGTGTCGATCATGTTCGAGATGAAAAACGAATCCGACACCACCGCAACAAAAAGGCGCAATGAGGATTTCTTCAGAGAACTTGACCGTGATCGCCATGAGAAAGGTTGTGAGTACGCGGTGTTGGTCTCTTTGCTGGAGTCCGACAGTGAGTTGTACAACACGGGGATCGTGGATGTGTCGTACCGCTACCCCAAGATGTATGTGGTGCGTCCGCAGTTCTTTATACCGATCATTACACTGCTGCGCAATGCATCACTGAACTCGCTGAAGTACAAAACCGAGCTTGCCCACGTACGCGCACAGAATATCGACATCACCAAGTTTGAAGAGCATCTCGACAATTTCAAGCATGCCTTTGGCAGAAACTATGACTTGGCCTCGCGGCACTTTCAGACGGCCATCGATGAAATCGACAAATCCATCGACCATCTACAAAAAACCAAGAAAGCGCTTGAAAGCTCAGTACGCAACTTTAGCCTGGCCAATGACAAAGCGCAGGATGTCACCATCAAGAAGCTGACCCGAGGCAATCCGACCATGCAGGCGAAGTTTGCAGGCTTGAAGGATCAGGAGCCGTCTGATGAGTGATTCGAGCGGTCGGTGAGATTCAAGTGTGCAGGGCATGGGGCCAGGCACGTCAAGACCAACCGGCTAGCTCACTGATGCCATTCAAGTGTGCTGTAGCAACCGTTAACTTGCCCACTTGCTTAGTCGAAGGGCACTGACCGCAGCCGAGAGCGTGGCGGCAGCCACGCCCACCCAAAGCGCTGCCGCAATGCCATGTTCTGCGAAGCTTGTCAGGCAAAAGGCCACTGACGCAGCACCGATGGATTGTCCAAGCAGTCGCGATGTGGCCAAGATGCCACCGGCGCTGCCACTGCGTGCCTTGGGTGCACTGTTCATCATGGCTACCATGTTGGGTGACTGAAACAAGCCAAACCCCACACCGCAAACCACCAACCGCCAGCCAATGTCAAATGCATCGGGTGCAGGTGGCAAGGTGGCAACTTGAAGCAAACCCACCGCTACGATGGCCATGCCAATAGCGCCAAGCAAACCTGGCTTGATCTGCTCGCTGAGTCGTCCCGAGATGACGTTCACAATGGCCAGTGCGGCTGGCCACGGCGTAATTAACAAGCCCGCCTCGACTGGCTTGTAGCCAAGCTCGATAGTGAGCAGCAGTGGTAGCACCACGAACACCAGTGCCTGGACGGTGAACGCGGTGATCGAGGTCAATGACGAAAGCGTGAAGAGCCGGATACGAAACAAATCGATGCCCAGAATGGGGGCGGGGTTGCCGGCCTCGCGGCGCACGAGGGCGTAAGCCAGTGCGATGGCTGTGGCTGTGCTGATACCAACCTCGAGCCATTTGACGTGACCCAGGCTTGAGAGTGCGGCCAGCAAAGCTGCAAACATCAATGCACACAGCATGGCGGCGATGGGGTCGAATGTTCGGGTAGCCCTTTCTGTGTCAGGTAGGCCACCGCGCACCAGAAAAAGTGCCAGCAGTGCAAAGGGTGCATTGGCCAGATAAATCCAGTGCCAGCTTGCGATTGAAAGCACGGCAGACACAGCGGTGGGTCCAGCGGTAAACGCAAGGCCCACCATCAAGGCATAGAGGCCCAGCCCACGGCCAATCTGAGAGGGTGGGTAAAGTGCTTTGATTAATGCGGGTGTGGTTGCAGACACGGCAGCCGCACCCATCCCCAACAGGCCGCGCGATAGCATCAGGGCAGTCAGTGATTCAGACAGTCCGCTGGCCAGTGCGCCTAGCGCAAACACGCCAAGCCCGACGGTAAAAACCCGCTTGTGACCGATGATTTCACCGAGCGCAGCCAATGGCAACAGCGATGCCACTACGCACAGGTAGTAGGCGTTAATGATCCAAATGGTGGATGCTGGACTTTGCCCCAAGCCTTGCGCAATCGCAGGCACGGCCGTGCTGGTCAATGAGATGTCGATGGTGACCACCACCACGCTGGTCATCAATGCCAACAGCGCCCGCGGTTCGATGCGAGCAGTGTGGGCGTGTTGTTCGGGTTCGGGCATGGCGTACTAGGGGGGTGTGACTAAAATGATCAGATAATTCCGCAAGAGTGTGACCTTACACCATGGGTGTGTACTGTGGTGCTCTGCTGTCTAGCCTAGCAGGGCAGGATAAACACCTTACATCGGAAAGTTCGGCCGCTGTAGTAGGCTAGTGTGTTTTTTGGTCAGTTGTGATGGAGTTGCCCGTGTCCTTGAGAAGTACCATCGAGTTAACCGATGTGCCGGTCAAAGCACAGATCTGTGTCGCGGTCCCCGGAGAGTCGGATCCGTATGAACATTCTCTGGATCTCACGCTCGTGGTGGATCCGAGTCTGGTGCTGGTGAAAGAAGACGGCATGAGGCATGTGTTCGACTACGACCCGCTCCTAGAAAAAATCCATGCGGTTTCCCAGAACAAGCAATTCGATACCCAGGAATATCTGGCAAGCCTGATCGTGCGGTGTTGTGCTCAGTTCGAACAGATTGAGGCAGTCGAAATCTGCCTAAAGAAATACCGCCCTGATGGCGCGGGCGGCAAAATCTGCGGCACGATTGGTGTACGGCTGGTCGTCACTGGAGATGATTTGGCGGCGTTGCGTCAATAAGTTACGTGGATCGTTATTCAGCGCCGCGCCTTATTTATAAACCGGGCGTTGATCGCGCATGCGCCGCACACGCTTGCGCCACGCCTTGTAGCTACCGGGTTTTAAGTGGGTTCGCATTAGCGTCTTAATTTCATCTGGACTTAGGCCGTGCTGCCGTTCGATGTCGGCAAACGCGATTTCATCGCTTAAGGCCATCTCAATGATCTCGCTTAACACTGCTTGGTCTAGCGCATTGTGCGAGGTTGCGGCAGGCTTTTCCATCGTTAGACAAAGCGTGTCAGCACAATAGCAGCCAGCGCCATGTGGGTGAGCGTGATGAGAACCGAGGCGGTATGTAACCATTTGAACCGCAGCTTTTGACCCGCATCGGTGGCTCGATTGACGGCTGGCATCAGAAACTGGCGGGTCGGCAGGGTGGTCACCAGAATAACCGCCATCAAAATCGCTGAGGTAGGGTCGATGGGCCACAACAACAATGCTGCGATCAGAGAGGTTGCCATCACAAAGACGTAGAAGTGCGGGAATGCTTTGCGAATGGTGGGCCCGGCAAGTTCAGCGGGCAGGTTGCTGAAGATAAAGGCGTCAAATCCAAACGAGTACAGCACCATGCCACCAAACAACAGGGCGGTGACCAATATGGCGGTATTTGCTAGCATGGTGACCATCACGACAAGCCCCGCCGTTCAGGGCGGGGACAAACCGTCAATAAGGTAGGGTCAATAAGGTCGGTTTTGTTCTTGAATATAGCGCTTGAGTACTTCAATCGAAGCCCCGCCTGTGCTGCTCGCGAAGTAGCTAGGGCTCCAGAGCGAGTTTTTTGATTTAGCCACAGACCAGAACGATTCAATTTCAGG
>CAMCOS010000061.1 GCA_945876565.1 Lautropia mirabilis
AGGGTAGATAGCACCCGCTGACGAGGCTTGCCGCTCTCATCGCGAAACGATTCGGCCAACTGGATGTATGAGTGACCGGCTGATTTGGTGACTTTGATGTACATGCACGGAAGTGTAGCAACTAAAAATCAGTTTGCCAACACCCATCATATGAGAGTTTGCCAGTACAAGAGTTTTAAGCCCGCTTCGCTAACCCATTGATTTACAAGCATTTCCAGCGTGAAAATCACCGAAAAATGAACGTTACTGTCGAACTTCGGTGCTCTAGTTTAGTTGCCCGCAGCTGGTCTTGCTCGTCCATAAGACGCAGCGCTTCACGTAGCACTTCGCTGGCGGACGTGTATAGACCGGACTCGACTTTTTGTCTCACCATGCTCTCAAGATAAGGGGTCAAATTGATATTCATACCCATGTCGAGAATCCCTGTGAAAACCGTTTGATCAGATAGGCGTGTTGTATCCATAATTGTCAATCTTTGACATTTTTGAGTTTTGTATCTGTTTTGATAGCCAGTGATAATTTGTATGACCGGCTTACGCATGCGCCGCGCATAAGAAAAGACAAGGCGTGTAAGCTTACCGGCTTAGTAGACAGTTCATAAGTGTAGAGATCCGCCGTTAATTTCCCTCGGCATGTACTGCACTGGCGCAAATGTGACTGTTGTCTTCAGACACCAGATATGACTGTGTCGATTGCTGACACCAACATATCGGCCTGCGATTCCACATTAGCTAAAGGGCGCTTCAAGGCTTTTGCTGGCAACGGTGCCGCGTAATGGGCAAGCGCGTGATAGCGGTTTCCTTTTACTGTAACGATAGGACACAAGGCGGTGGGTACCTTTATATGATCGTTTAATACCGCTAGCGGGATGGTCATTCGAGTGGCAATCGCATCGAGCAGGTCGCTTTGAATGACGACTACATAAGGAATGCCACCAGCTGCACTTTTGCTTGGATTGGTAAAAACGTCATACTGTGCCATCGACGATTCACCAAGGACGCAGTTCGGCGCCGGGAATGCCGCTTGTCTCGATCAGGGCGTTTTGCGCAGCGATCCAGTCACCGAACTCGCTTTCAAAGTGTCTTTTACGAGCCGCCCGACTGGCGTTGTCGTCGTTGGCTTTTAGTGCCTGGTAATGCTCGGCTGACATGATGACGGTATCAAGATGACCTGCTTTCTCTACAAAAATAGGCTCACGTTTAGCAATGGCAGAAAGACTGCCGAATCGGTTTTTTGCTTCAGTGGCTGAGACTCGCATGGGAAAACTCCAGTGGGTTTAATGGCTATTTTAGCCATTCCCCCAAAAAGTTGAAGCACTAAATAACCCATCTGCGGTTGCAAGGGCGATGTAGCTAGGCTCAATTCGGCTGGAGTGGCGTTAATTAATGGGGTAGGGCTTGTATTAAACAATGGCTAGTAAGCCGTAGTGCCCCGGGCCAGACACAAAAGCCGCATGAATAAAGGGTTTGCGTCAATTTGGGGAAAAAACAATCTTCCCCATGCAAAATTTCACTTCGGTGTCAGCAGGGTGCAACAGGGGCAATCGGGGAAAGCAAGTCAAAGTCGCTTTGCGGCATGATGGCAAGACAGCCATCATGCCGCAGTTGTCGAATTAGGAGAACAGCTCCGAATGGGTGCCGCTGCGCACAAATACGACGAATCCGTGCTTGCCAGAGTCATCGAGCTTGTAAATCAAAAGAAAGTCACCACCGATATGGCACTCACGATATCCCGTCCAGTCGCCAGTTAGCGGATGATCGAGCCACTCAGGCGGTAATGGACCGTCGTTACCAGTCAGCAAAGCCATTGCCTCTTTGAGTCGGTTCATGTCATACCGCCCCGAGTGAGATAGTCGTTTCCAGTCTTTTAGAAATTCTTTGGTGTAATCGGATGCACGCGGAAGGTTGGCGCGTTTACTTGAGGCTGGCTTTTTCGAGGTCATCAATCAGAGCATCGGCGTTGGTGAAGCGAGCACGACGGCTCTTGATAATTTCATCGGTTTGAGCCATTGCGGCACGACTACTCGCATTTGGGGCTTTGACCACAAAAGGAAGCTCTTTGTCGGCGACGACTCGTGTGAGAAATACACGAATGGCGTCAGACACTGTTAGCCCCATTGAGGCTAGCGTTTCGGCCGCTTGAGTTTTGATACTTTCATCTATGCGTACATGCACCATTGTTGTGGCTGCCATGACATGCTCCCATTGAGACTATTTGAGACACATTGTATCTCAATTGAGAGTCAATGTGAAGGGTGTCAAGATTGATTACGTCAATATTGCGCTTGCCTAGGGATTATCTGAAGAAGTCGAGTTAAAGCGGAATTTCCCACATCTCATTTTTTTGCTTAAGCGATGTTTACTTTTTTGGCCAGGTTTGCGTCAATTTGGGGGAAAAACAATCTTCCCCATACAAAATTTCACTTCGGTGTCAGCAGGGCGCAACAGGGACAATCTGGAAAAGCAGGTCAGATGTGCTTATTGTGGGTTGTCTGACTGCCGTTCTACGCCGATACCACGCGAGTCGTACCCAGCCATGAACAGGCAGGCCTCCAAAGCACTCATCCCAGCAACTGATGGCTTGTCAAGCAAATCAGATAGAAGCCAACCAAGTCGAACTTTCGCCGAGGCCCACGCACTCGCGTGTCTCAGTTGTTCTTCAGTCTGTTTAGATGTCGGATAGCGAAGGACGGGGGGTCGCACAGCATCCTTATAACGGGCACGCACGCTTCTTCGGCATCCACCACCCCCCACTTCTGGAAAAGATAGTGCCATTGGAAATTGACTTGAAGGGATCTTGGATTCTCTGCGCCAAATCTCAACCAAGGTTGCGATTGCCGCTGCTACTCGTGAGTCATAAATTGGCAGACCATCTTCAGAATTGAACGCATGAATCTTGGTCAACATGGAGTTCATTCGACAAACAGCTAATAGATCCCCTTCCGGCGGGATCACTGCAGTTTCAAGTGTAAGTTCCGCTTTTACGTTGTCAAGATAGGTTCGTGCTTCTGGCAAGCTCTCTAGGAACGGGATCGCACCAACTAGGAACGGGATCGCACCAACTCTTGTGCTTCGGTCGCCCCCCACTTAGCTATTGCGCTGCACGCTTCGAGAACACTAGCATTGTCAGTTGCTGTCGAGATAGCTGTTGATAACGAACAAATCTTATTCCTTGTTTCCGCATAGCTGCCACTGTTTACTCCTGATGCTCGCCAACTATATGCTCGCGTCAATTTGTAGAATGGGACTTGTTCCTTTTTTTCGACTGGTACCTTACTAGACTTGGGTATGTTTAGCTGTACGATCAATTTAGTCAGCGCACCGCGAACAACGGGGCACAAATGACCGTCGTTATCGCATGAGAATGTCCCAGCCCAATGGACGAAACCTTGCGATAGATTCTTAAACTGCTTCTTATTCATATGCCGGACCCGTGTCTAATTTAGGGGGTGAACTCGAGCTAACAACATGGCTTTCAAAAACTAGCATCTAGAAGCCCGATGAACCGTTTGATTGAATCGCTCGTGGGTTTCATAGTCATACATTCGTCGTACACGAGTCAATAAACTAGACCTTTCTAAAGCGGCCACTTTCCAGATTTTATGCGTGGTGCAATCAAGTGTTGCCCGGCCATGCCGGGCCCCAGGCTCTAGACCTTGCAGCCACTAGCGTGCCTGCTGACGCCTTAACGGTCTGAAACGTAAACCGTGTTTCAACGACGCGAGTATCTGCGCTCCATGTAGCCCGGTCTGGTCGTGCCAGCAGATCATGCTTCGTGGTTGAGACTGAATTTGCGATAGTTGCGCTACCGCTAGACCTCAGGCAAATCAGGAACGTAGCCAGTCCGGCATACTAATCAGTAGATACCGTGGCTGTCCATTGCCAACTTGCGTCCTGGCAACATCAATTTGGGCTGTCTGATGCAGATGCTCGTTCAGGCTCTCTATATTTTGCAGGCGCGGCGATATTTTTCCGCGAATGATTTCTTCATCGCTAGCAAGCTTGAATTCAAAGCTGCGACTATTGGGCAACACCCCCAGAAACTCACCCTCCAATTGATCTTCGCTTTCATGCAAGTTATCTGCTGCAAGACGTGCAAGGCTACGATTGACCTGTCCAATATCAGTGAAACGAACGCCGCGACCCCCGTATTGCAACGTGCAAATTGCGTTGTTGTCGGCGAGTATCTTCAGGAATGTGCGAACTTTATCCAGAGCGCGAGGGTCTGTTTCAGAGGCAATGTCAGCTAGCTCATCGTCGTCACCCAGTGTGCAGGCCAGCAGCGTTTGGGTACGATTTAAGGCCATTGCAACCGGACTCTCATCGTCTAATTCCAAGCGATCCGAGTCGTATTCTTCTATATCGAAGCCAAAGGAGCCTGCGGCTGTGTTGGTAATCAACAATTGGTTCTGATCGCGGTTGGGGATCGGGCCTACAGCGGCTAACGGAGCGGACAGAGATGCTGCTACTGAGGCAACGGCCTCCGCGAAGCTGTTCATGGCTTTCGTGCCGAACTCAACAAATATGCCATGACTGCCAACAACTGGAGCACCATCAAAGGTGATTCGAGCACGAGCGGGTGCTTTGTGTTGAGCTGGCAGTTCAGCCAGGCGAGCCTCGACTTTGCGCAAACGGGCCTGATCACTCATCCGCGTCAAGGTAGCCTTCTCTGGTGTATTGGCTAACATGCGACGAAGGAAAGAGCGCTCTGCGAGCAAATGTTGTCGGTCTTCGTGACTCATGACTGCACCAACTGGCTTTCCAAAAGATTTAACCTTTCTTGGGCATCGTTATCTTCGACTGGACCAAGGTCAATCCGCAAATAGCCTTTCCAGGCCATGTTGCGTCTATGAGACCACATACTGTACCAATATGTGCTGTGTTCGACGAGGGTTTCAGGTGACTCGTGATCAAGTTCCACAAAGTAACTATCCACTAGAAATCTTTTGGCCGTATCGAGGTCGAACAATTCCATTTGATCGCCAGTGGATGTGAAATCGTTAGGGGTTTTTACAAAAGTCACTATATCGATATCGTTCGGAGATCGATGCTCAAGCGTTTCCACCTGTTCTGTAAAGCTGCCATTGATCCACTGAAAGCCCTCCGTCAGACCAGCATGATGTAAAGCAGCACGGTACGTCAGGAAACCCCTCAAAACTCTGCAACGATCAGGCGATGTAGCGAAGCGAAGGATCATGTCCAGCAAGGTTACGTGATACGCAGAGCGTTCAGCACTAACGGGATCGATTGAGTCAATGGGCGGCAAGAAGCCTTGGATGTTCCATTGTGGAATTGCAACCGTCGACATTGATGAATCTCCGTGGCACTAGAGTGTTGATTTCAGTGGTAATTTTGTTGGTGCGCGAACATCTGCTCTCGTACTTACGAGGACCTCAAGCGAGATGATCCTTCAGATCCAACCAAAGCAGTATGTGGATGAATTTGTTCGTAATTTAGGAATGTGGGCCAAAAAGCCCATGCTCGAGTGACAGGCCAGAGCCGAATTTTTGAAGGGTTAAAACGCTGGACAGCGTTGGTGCCCCGGGCCGGACACAAAAGCCGCATGAATAAAGGGTTTGCGTCAGTTTGGGGACTTATTTTTGTTCCCCACACAAAATTTCACTTCGGTGTCAGGGGAGGGCGCAACAGGGACGATCGGCCGTCACATCAGGGTCTGCTGACGTGGTCGGCCACCGCGCAGTCGACGCTGTGAAAGATAGTCTGTGACCCATTTCTCACGCTCGGCAAAAACTAATCGATACAAGTAGAACACTAATAAACAAACTACTTATAAGTACAAAACCAATAAAGAACTGAAAACATAATCGTTTGGTTTGCTTGCAACTCCTCCTAAGATGTCACTCCCATTAAGTGACATGCGAATCAAATCCATGAGCCAACCGTCAGCTAGCCAGTCAAACCCGATCCTGAGCGCAAGTGGCGTGAGTCTCCGGTTTGGTTCGGCGCCACCTGTGGTGGCAGAGTTTGGCATTGAGGTCAATCGCGGTGAGATCCTGACAATTTTGGGTCCAAGCGGTGTGGGTAAATCCACTCTATTGCGAGTGTTTGCTGGACTACAAAACACAAGCACTGGTCAAGTGACTGTCAATCAAAAACCCCTTCACGAACCCGACCCGCTTGTGGCATTAGCATTTCAGCATCCAGCACTACTGCCGTGGCTGACCGTCCGGGAGAATGTGGCATTTGGGTTGGATTTCAAATCGCAAGTGGCAGTGCCTTGCGCTGTACGGAATAAGCGCATCGACGATGCGTTGGCAGAAGTCAGCTTAAGCGATGCAGCAGCCAAATACCCAGACCAGATATCGGGTGGCATGGCGCAGCGAGCGGCACTGGCGCGTTGCCTGGCACGCGAACCTCAGGTGTTGCTGCTTGATGAGCCATTCGGTGCTCTCGATGAGATCACCCGGCGCGACATGCAGGCGTTGCTGCTAGAAGCTCGCCAACGTCACAACATGGCAGTTGTACTCGTTACCCACGACATAGACGAAGCGCTACTGGTGTCGGATCAGATCGGCCTGCTCGCTGGTAATCCAGCTAGGCTAAGTGAAATCTGGCGGCTGGGAAGGGCGTGTCTGCAGCAGCCGCGCGATCTGCTGGATGACCGGTTTGTGACATTGCGAGTCGACATTCTTAAAGCTCTACGAACCGGCATGACCGGGCGATGTTTAAGAGACTTGGCCATATCAAACTCTAAGTTGCCTTCATCAAATGCGACGAACTACGTCAAGGAATACGCCCATGTGCTCTGAATATCAAACACGCCGAGATTTGCTCAAGCTTGCAGGTCTATTGACCGTCGGTGGTGCCGCCCCTTTTCTGTCAACTTTTAACGCACAAGCTCAGCCCAAGGCTGATGCGCCCGTGCGTATTGGTTACCTGCCGATTACGGATGCAGCACCGCTGCTGATTGCGCATCACCAGGGTTTTTTTGAACAAGCTGGGATTCCGGCTGAACAGCCACGGTTATTTCGCAGTTGGTCTCAATTGGTTGAGGCATTTATTAGCGGACAGGTCGATGTGGTGCATTTACTCTCGCCCATGACCATCTGGGCTCGATACGGCAGCAAAGTACCCGCAAAAATCGTGGCATGGAATCACATTAATGGATCAGCCTTGACCGTCGCACCAACGGTTAATCAGATCAGTGACCTTGGCGGTAAGCGCGTGGCGATCCCATTCTGGTACTCGATACACAACGTCGTGCTGCAAGACCTACTGCGCCAGAATGGCCTTGTCCCTGCTCTTGGTGGTGGCGAGGTTGCTGCAAACCAGGTCGAGTTAGTTGTCATGCCGCCATCAGACATGCTCCCCGCTTTGGCCAATAACAGTATCGCTGGCTACATCGTCGCTGAACCGTTCAACGCAGCTGCCGAAGTCATGGGGGTCGGCAAAGTCTTACGCTTCACCGGAGATGTTTGGCAAGATCATGCCTGCTGCACAGTATTCATGCACGAGCGCGATTTGAACGACCGACCCCAATGGTCTGAATCTGTGGTTACCGGAATAGTGAAAGCACAGCAATGGATTGACCAAAACCGATCGGAGACTGCCGATATTCTGGCGCGTGAGAGTGGTAACCGCTACACACCACACAACAAACCAGTGCTCACCAAGGTGTTGCTTGATGACAAGGCTGACACGGGCGCTTACTTGGCCTCGGGTGCGATTATCCATCCGGGCTGGCAGCAACATCGCATTGGATTTCAGCCCTATCCTTATCCAAGTTATACCGAGGCACTAGTCTCAAAACTTAAAGCTACCGCTGTACAAGGCAATGCTGAATTCTTAAATGGGCTAGATCCAGCTTTTGTCGCCAAAGACCTTGTCGATGATCGTTTCGTGAAATCGGCCATCGAGCAGTTGGGTGGTCCTGCGGTCTTTGGTGTGTCAGAAAATTACAGTCGCACTGAGCTGATTGTGAGTTAGGCACATGAGTACCGTGGCTGCATCGACAAAATCATTTGCAATAGGCAATCGCCTTGGAACAGGTGGAGCATTGGGCGCACTCGGGCTAGCCGGGCTAGTTGCGTTGTGGTGGCTTATGACAGAGGTGTTGACTACTCCCGATAGCCTGGCTGCAAGATTTGCTCCAGCACCAGCATTTGATGCTTTGGTTAAATTGTTAGCAGGCGGTGAAATCTGGCATCACATTGCTGTGAGCCTAAAGCGAGTGTTGGTTGGACTATTCATCGCAATAGTCATCGGTGTGCCCTTGGGTTTGGCTCTAGGTTGGTGGGACACTTTGAATCGCACCTTGTCACCGACGTTTCAATTCTTGCGCATGGTGTCACCCCTGTCTTGGATGCCAATTGCCGTCATGGCGTTTGGCATCGGTGATCAGCCCGTTTATTTCCTGCTTGGATTTGCTGCTGTGTGGCCGGTCATGTTGAGCACTATCTCCGGTGTCAAAGCTGTTGATCAACGTTGGTTCGATCTGGGTAAAAGTCTCGCAGCGAGTCGCTTGGAAACCATCACGCGCATCATTTTGCCAGCCATCATTGGTCAGGTACTGACTGGCGTGAGGCTCGCCGTTGGTGTGCTTTGGATCGTGCTGGTTCCGTGCGAAATGCTGGGCGTGACGGCAGGGCTTGGCTATTTCATTCTCGACACTCGCGATCGTCTCGACTATCCGGAACTGATGGCCACCATATTGCTAATCGGCGTACTTGGATTTCTGCTGGACTGGACATTACGAATACTTTGCCAACATAGGAGAATTCCATCATGACTGAAACAGTAAACGTGCATCTGCGCCCAATTGACGCTGAGGGCTTAGCCGCATTCGCCGAGCGCGGCCGCAACAACCCCCAAGCGCGAGGCACCAACAAAGTGCGCACGGTACTAGAAGGCCAGTACCGCTCTCTGAGTTATGTCGGGAATCACGAACCTGTGGTGGTTGATGAGCCGCCACATCTGTTGGGGCAGGACACTGCCCCTGCACCGGGAGAAGTTGTGTTGAGCGGCCTGGGTGGCTGCCTGGCAGTGGGTATTGTGGCAGTGGCAACCTGGAAAGGCGTCAAACTCTCACGCCTGGAAATTTTCCTCGAAGGTGACATTGGCAATAGCGCCGCCTGGGGAGCTGGTGGCCACCTCGATAAGCAACCCGCCGACATGGGGTTCCAGGACGTGCGGGTCAAAGTGTTAATTGAAGGCGACGCTACACGTGATGTGCTCGACGAGATAGTCAACCACGCTAACTTTTACTCGCCTGTGGCTAACACGATTCGCAACCCGATCAAATTCTCAATCGGTCTGGCTTGATTTCGCACCATCTTCATTGACTAAGGCTGGCCTTATGAGCACACTTGTTTCGCCAGATCACCCGATTCACCTCGAGAAGCAGGCGCCTGCAATGCTTAACCAAGTCAAGCAGATCGTGGCGACCGACCTTGCGCCGGTTGCCATGGAAATTGACCATCACGACAAGCCCCGCCGTTCAGGGCGGGGACAAACGGTCACTAAGGTAGGGTCAATAAGGTCGATTTTGTTCTTGAATATAGCGCTTGAGTACTTCAATCGAAGCCCCGCCTGTGCTGCTCGCGAAGTAGCTAGGGCTCCAGAGCGAGTTTTTTGATTTAGCCACAGACCAGAACGATTCAATTTCAGGGAACTGTTCTTTCAGTCGCCTGCTGGAGACCCCTTTCAAACTGTTCACCAGTGCCGAAATGCTGTGCTTGGGCGGGTATGAGATGAGCAGGTGAACATGATCGTTTTCACCGTTGAACTCAAGCAGCTCGGACTCAAAGTCATCGAGCACTTTGTCAAACACGTCTCGCAAGAAGATCAGCCGTTCGTCATTAAGAACCTGGCCACGGCGCTTGCACACAAACACCAGGTGAGCGGTGAGTGAATAAACCGAGTGGCGACCTTTGTGTGTTTTGAACATGCAGACCAACTTTGTGTTATGAGATAATTTCAATTATACGGTTTGTAAAGACTGACAGACCAATATTTAGTTACACAGACTGCTGACGTGATTTATTGACGTGACTTACTGACTTCACTGACGTGACCCTCCACACCAAAACCCTCAGGCTACGGATCAAAGACAAGCATCGGGCTTTTCTTGACGGGTTGGCACGTGAAGTGAACATGGTGTGGAACTATCTCAACGAGTTGTCGAGTCGTGCGATTCGGGAGCGTCGCCAGTTCATGTCAGGCTACGATCTACAAAAGTACGTCGCCGGCGCAACGAAGGAAGGCTTAGGCATTCCAAGCCAGACGTTGCAACAAATCTGCGAGGAATATGCAACACGGCGCAAGCAGTTCAAGAAGTCTAAGTTGCGTTGGCGCGTCAGCAACCCGAACTCGCCTAAGCGCTCATTGGGTTGGTTGCCGTTTAAGAAAGGTGCGGTGGTCTGGCGCCATGGGCAGATTCGCTACGCCGGCAAATTATTGTCGCTTTGGGATAGCTACGGCTTGAGCCAGTATGAGTTGCGTGGGGGCAGTTTTAGCCAAGACAGCCGAGCTCGTTGGTATCTCAACGTGTTGGTGCAGGTTCAGGTCAAGCCATCGACAGGCATGAAATCAGTTGCCATTGATCTTGGGCTAAAAGACAGTGCCATCACCTCAGACGGCCAGGTCGTACACGGGCGACACTATCGGGCGCTGGAGAAGAAATTAGCCATCGCTCAACGGGCAGGCAAAAAAGACCGTGTGCGTGCGATACACCACAAGATCGCGAACCGTCGCAAGGATGATTGGCACAAGTTTAGTCGCAAGCTCGTCAACGAA
>CAMCOS010000062.1 GCA_945876565.1 Lautropia mirabilis
GCAATACCGGTTGCCGCGGTCGCAGTGCGAGCAGATCAGCACCAGAGCGCGGCAATCAACACAGAAGAATTGTCGAGGTGAATTCATGGGCAAAAGCCCATGGGTGCTCGACAAGAACGTGCGCTTCGTGACACACTACGCCTGCAACGTTCCTGTCGTTAGAGTCAGGGTCGGGGCGTGGCATCGTAAAGCTGCGAAACTTTGGGCGATGCCGCGCCTGCTCCCATAGGCGTTGCCATTGTGGGCTCACGCGCCAATAAATGCCAGATGGTCGTCTCTCAGCCATCAGCGCACACCGAACTTACCCGTTAGCGAAAACGCATCTCAAAGCAATGAGGGGCGTTTCACGTCTCGCTACGCGCGACGCTCAACGCCCCTCATTAAAACAAAACAAAACTTAGAAACCGATCAAATGCAACTCAAAACATCAAACGCCGCCATTTAACCGCGGAAACTCATCGGTGTTTACACATTACCCAACCGACGACGCCAATTCCTGACAGCCGTGGCTAAAACGCCAGGCAAAAGCATCTATGAAATCGGCAAGTCACTTGGTCTTCAGTACCGGCGCGCCCACGATCATGCGGTCGCACTCATGCAAGACAGGCGGATCAAGGGCAGAGAAGTCGTTGACGGCAACCGGCGTAAGATCAGGCTTTACCCGGTGAGCACGAACACCACCTAACACTAACAAGCCAAGCAAGACCGTGTCGTTACGTTAGCACTCGGATCGCAGTGGAATAAACATCTACATCATGCGCGCTCATCCCTAGACGACGAGCCACTTTTTTCCATTGCTTGATTACACCAGAAACCTCAGCAACCATGGCATCCGCCTCATCGACTGACAATGCAAAATAGGGTGCTGCCCTTAATGCCAATCCGATGTCAGCATCTGGCCCCTCTTCTGAAATCCAAGTGGTCAGTTCACGCGCTTTTTCAGCTGCAGGCACCGGATTTAGATCATAGGCGGGAGACAGACGCCATTTGCCATCACTCACATAAATGAATCCATGATTGCGCAAATGGTCATCAAGGTTACCGACCATGACTGAGAACACAATCCGACGCCAAAGCTCTTGCAAATCCGCCTTGGGTTGCACGCTGTACATTCGAATGCATTCGGCAATATCAGTGTAGGTTGCCTCATCGCCATCGTTGGCGCCCAACAAACTCATGGCCGACAAAAACGGGATTCTTCGTGTGCCATCACGATCGAAGCGCTTGATGATGGCGACAGGCCGTCCGGCGACATCAATCACCCTTGCTTTTGGCACACAAACACCCGCTTGCGAGGCTAAGGTCAGCGCTAAGACCTCGCCATGCGGGATGCTCCGGTCGTCGTCTGGTTTGGGAAACTTGGCAATCGCAAGCGATCCGTCTTTGTCTAGCACTGCCGACTTTGGCCTTGCTCCGCCTAGCGGAGAACCTTCATTTAGCAATAGTCTTAGGTCAGCGCCGGTTTCCGTTTGACTTGCCACTGCATCGGCCGCGTTCAACAGCGCTGGCAGATGAATCAAGGGCGGAATGCGATGAGTCCCAATCGATTGGTTCAAACGGAACTGATCATCAGACCTGTAACTAAGCGCGCCAATGCGTGTCTCGTCCGACACAGCGAGCAAATAATCGATCTCTGACAAAGTTCTGTGGTCACCAACCTTACGAAACGCACGTTTAATAAGGATTTGCCCCCAACGATCTGGTGCGCCATCCCTAAACGCACCCGGCAGTGCAGACTTACTAGATGATTGATATAGGGGAGCGCTTTGCAATGGCAAATGCGCCGGATCCAAAGCAAAAGCATTGGGATGCGTCAGCCACGAGTTGGCATACTCAAACATCGAGCTTTGACTCGCTCCTTTGGTCAAGAAGCGACACAAGCCAACCAGCGTGGTGTGACCCTGCAAATCCGAATAGACCTCTACTGACTGTCTCATGACGACTGCGGTGACTCCGATGACGGCGGTGAGCGACGTCTAGAACGGATAGCACGAGGTAGACGATCTTCTTCTAAGTCCAGCCCCAGCACATCTGACTCGCGCCTCGCGATATCACCGAGATTGCCAGCGAGGCCTAGAATCGCCAACACGGTGGCATACGCACCCATGCTGACCGACGGATCCCCACGCTCAAGTTTATGCAAGGTTGCACGGCTAATAAATGCACGCTCAGCCATCGACACCGTAGAGATCCGGCGTTTCTTTCTTGCCACAGCAATATCCAGCCCGAGCTTTATCAAAGCCTGTCGGGCAGAGCGCGGTAATGCAGGAATGGCGAGGGATTTCATGTGCAATATTTTAGTCATTTTATAGTTAAATGTCTATTTAATAAGACACAAAAACGATTTAACCGTTTCACCAGTATCGATCAGCAAGCCCGCCAAACACTAAGGAATCAACATGGTGTTAGGAAAAATCTGTTGTGGCTACAGGCGTGCGCGCGCAAAGTTCACAGGCATCAACGAGCAAATGACAACAAAGGGGGGAAACGAATATCAAAGACGAATAAGCAGCGCGGCCACAGGATCAACTGTGGCCGCGTCAGTACTCACTTCTCGACTTACTTCTTTATGCTTACTTTTTTGATTACTTCTTTCTCGAGGGCGGCAAGTCCGTGCAGTGACCGTCAGCGGCTTCAGCCGCCAAGCCCACCGACTCACCCAAGGTTGGGTGCGGGTGAATGGTTTTGCCAATGTCCACCGAATCAGCACCCATCTCAATGGCCAAGGCCACTTCGCTGATCAAGTCACCGGCATTGGTGCCCACGATACCGCCGCCAATAATGCGACCCGAGGCCTCGTCAAACAAAAGCTTGGTAAAGCCCTCATCTCGACCATTGGCGATGGCGCGACCCGAAGCTGCCCACGGGAACATGCCTTTCTTGACCTTCACGCCCTCTTTTTTAGCTTGCTCCTCCGTGATACCCACCCAAGCCACTTCTGGATCGGTGTAGGCCACCGAAGGAATCACGCGCGCATCAAAATAGCTCTTCTCACCAAAGGCTGCTTCCGCAGCCACATGACCCTCATGCACTGCCTTGTGGGCCAACATGGGCTGGCCCACGATGTCGCCAATCGCAAAGATGTGAGGCACGTTGGTGCGCATCTGGGCATCGACTTCGATGAAGCCACGGTCTGTAACCGCCACGCCAGCTTTGTCCGCACCAATTTTCTTGCCGTTGGGTGATCTTCCCACTGCTTGGAGTACCAGATCGTAGACCTGCGGCTCTTTGGGCGCACCCTCGCCCTCAAAACTGACATGAATGCCATCCTTCTTCGCTTGAGCACCCACGGTCTTGGTTTTGAGCATAACGTGATCAAAGCGGTGCTCGTTTTTCTTTAGCCAAACTTTGACCAAATCACGGTCAGCGCCTTGCATCAAGCCATCGAGCATTTCCACCACATCTAGCCTGGCACCAAGGGCAGAGTAGACAGTGCCCATCTCCAGACCAATAATGCCACCACCCACAATCAGCATGCGCTTCGGGATGGCTGCCAACTCAAGGGCACCCGTGGAATCCACCACCCGTGGATCATCGGGCATGAACGGCAATTTGACCGACTGGCTACCTGCTGCAATGATCGCCTGGCCAAACTTGATGGTTTCAACGCCACCCTCTGCTTTTACATCGATGGTGTTGGGTCCTGTAAATTCAGCCACACCATGCAACACCCGCACCTTGCGTGCTTTGGCCATACCCGCCAAGCCACCCGTGAGCTTGCCAATCACGCCCGATTTAAAGGCACGCAATTTGGCCAGATCCACTTGGGGCTTGCCAAACGTGATGCCGTGCTCGGCCATGGTTTGTGCCTCTTCCATCACCGCCGCGGTATGCAACAAAGCTTTCGATGGGATGCAACCCACGTTCAAACACACGCCACCCAAGGTCGGATAGCGTTCAATCAGAATCACTTCCATGCCCAAATCGGCGGCACGAAAGGCCGCCGAATAGCCGCCTGGACCCGCACCGAGCACGACCAAGGGACCTGAGGGTGGCGCTGACGATGGTGCTGACGGTGGTGCAGTGGCAGTGACTGGTTTGTCAGCAGCAGGGGCTTGCGGCTTTTCCTCTGCCGGCGAGGCCGCGACTGAGCTAGCAGCGCTGTTGGTAACAGTGGCAGCAGTACTGGCAGCACTCGCACCACTACCACCGCTACTACCACCGGGCTCGATCTGGGCGATGGGTGAGCCTTCGTTTACCTTATCGCCGACCTTGACCAAAAGCTTCACAATCTTGCCAGCTTCAGTCGCTGGAATTTCCATCGAGGCTTTATCTGATTCAACCGTAATCAAACTCTGTTCGGCCTCAATCGAATCACCTTCTGACACCAGGATTTCAATGATCTCGACATCTTTAAAGTCACCAATGTTGGGGACGTAGATTTCTTTGCTCATGACGTCCCCTTACAAGATGATGCGACGGAAGTCCGCCAGCAAGCTGCCGAGATAGGCGTTAAACCGAGCTGCAGCCGCACCATCGATTACCCGGTGATCATAGGAGAGCGACAACGGCAGCGTCAGGCGCGGCTCAAACTGTTTGCCATCCCAGACCGGTTTCATGAACGACTTCGACACACCCAGAATCGCAACTTCAGGTGCATTGATAATCGGCGTGAAATTCGTGCCACCAATACCACCGAGCGATGAAATGGACATGCAGCCGCCAGTCATCTGCGCCGGTGACAGCTTGCCATCACGCGCGAGCTTGGCCATCGCCGAGGTCTCTTGCGCCAACTCGATGACGCCTTTCTTGTCCGCGTTCGTGATAACCGGCACCACCAGGCCATTGGGCGTATCGGCCGCAAAGCCGATGTTGTAGTAGCGCTTGAGCACCAAATTGTCGCCATCAAGTGAGGCATTGAACTCTGGATACTTTTTAAGAGCCGCCACCACTGCCTTGATCAAGAAAGCCAGCATGGTTACTTTAACGCCGGCACGCTCGTTTTCTTTGTTAAGTTGCTGACGCAGTGCCTCGAGCTCTGTAATGTCCGCCTCATCGTTGTTAGTCACGTGCGGGATCATCACCCAGTTGCGATGCAAGTTGGCACCAGAAATCTTCTTGATGCGAGACAAAGGCTTGGCCTCGATCTCACCAAACTTCGCAAAATCAACCTTGGGCCACGGCAAGAGGTCAAGACCTGCCCCAGATCCACCGGCAACAGCAGCGACTGCTGCAGCGGCGCCACCACCTTGCATCACACCCTTGACGAACTGTTGCACGTCTTCCTGGGTGATGCGACCCTTGGCACCTGTGCCATTGACCCTAGCCAGATCGACCCCTAACTCACGCGCAAACTTGCGCACAGACGGTGAGGCATGCGGCAACTGGCCGGGGGCCGTCGGCGCAGCCACACTGGCCGTCGGTGAGGATGGGGCCGCCGGAGTCGGCACAGCCACTGCAGCGGCAACGGGTGCAGCGGCCGAAGCAGCTGTTTGGGGTGCTTCGGCTTTTGATGTGTCTGTCTTCGGTGCTTCTGCCTTCGTTGCTTCTGTCTTTGTTTCAGCAGCTGCAGCACCAGCTTCCACATGCAAAATGACGGTGCCTTCATTAATCTTGTCACCGATTTTGACATCGATTTTTTTGACCACCCCGGCAGCCGATGCCGGGATTTCCATCGACGCCTTATCAGACTCAACCGTAATCAAGCTTTGCTCAGGCGCAATGGTGTCACCGACATTGACCAGCAACTCAATGACCTCCACATCTTTAAAGTCGCCAATATCGGGCACTTTGACTGCAATCAGATCGCTCATCTTCTTATCTCCTCAGTGCTCGACGGTTAGGCGTAAGCCGGGTTGGGCTTATTCGGGTTAATGCCATACTTGGCAATGGCTTTGGCCGGCGCATCCGCGTCCACTTTGCCCTCGCGAGCCAACTCTACCAATGTCGCCAACACCACAAAGTGGCGATCGACTTCGAAATGCTCACGCAGCTTGGCCCTAAAATCCGAGCGACCAAATCCGTCTGTGCCCAACACCTTGTAGCGACGCCCTTCTGGGATGAACGGTCTGATCTGATCCGCAAAGAGCTTCATGTAGTCCGTGGATGCCACAATCGGGCCTTGGGTTTTGGACAGCAGTTCAGTCACGTACGGCACTTGCGGCTTGGCATCCGGGTGCAGCATGTTGTGACGCTCGCAATCCATCCCATTGCGACGCAGCTCGGTCAGGCTCGTGGCACTCCAGACATCGGCGGCCACGCCCCAGTCATCACGCAAGAGATCGGCCGCAGCAATAACCTCACGCAAGATCGTCCCTGAACCCAGCAACTGGGCCTTCGGCGCTTTCTTGTCTTTCGTCTGGGCGGGCTTGATCAGATACATGCCCTTCAGAATGCCCTCTTCGTCACCGCTTTTTAATCCCGGCTGGGCATAGTTCTCGTTCATCAGGGTAATGTAGAAGTACACATTCTCCTGGTCTTGGACCATGCGCTTTAAGCCATTCTGAATAATGACGGCCACCTCATGCGCAAAGGTTGGGTCGTAAGAGATGCAGTTGGGGATGACTGACGAGAGAATATGGCTGTGACCATCTTCGTGTTGCAGACCTTCGCCGTTGAGCGTGGTGCGGCCGGCTGTGCCACCGAGCAGAAAGCCCCGTGCCTGCATGTCGCCCGCTGCCCAAGCCAAATCACCAACACGCTGGAACCCGAACATGGAGTAGTAAATAAAGAACGGGATCATGACACGGTTGTTCGTTGAGTACGACGTCGCAGCCGCAATCCAGGAGCTAAACGCACCGGCTTCGTTAATGCCCTCTTGCAACAGCTGCCCGTTGGCTGCTTCCTTGTAGTACATGACTTGGTCTTTGTCGACGGGCACATACTTTTGACCTTCGGGTGCGTAGATACCGATTTGGCGGAACAAGCCCTCCATGCCAAAGGTACGGGATTCGTCGGCCAGAATCGGCACCACACGCGGGCCAATTTCCTTGTCACGCAAGATCTGGTTTAACGAGCGCACAAATGCTTGGGTGGTTGAGATCTCGCGACCCTCAGGCGTTGGATCAAGCACCGGGCGAAACACTTCGAGTGCTGGCACGGTAAGCTTCTCATCGGCATGGGTGCGGCGCTTGGGCAAATAGCCCCCGAGCGCTTTGCGACGATCGTGCAGGTACTGCATCTCCGGTGACTCTTCAGATGGCTTGAAGTACGGGATCTTCTCGAGCTGATCGTCAGGGACCGGGATGTTGAAACGATCACGGAATTCGCGAATAGAATCGAGATCGAGCTTCTTTTGCTGGTGGGCTGGGTTCTGACCCTGCGCCACGTGGCCAAGACCATAACCCTTAATGGTCTTAGCCAAGATCACTGTCGGCTGACCCTCATGCTTGGTTGCTGAATCAAATGCTGCAAACACCTTATGAGGATCATGGCCGCCACGGTTTAGGCGCCAGATGTCCTCATCGCTCATGCGCGAGACCATCTCCAACAACTTGGGGTGCTTGCCAAAGAAATGCTCACGCACAAATTTGCCATCGTTGGCTTTGAAGGCCTGGTACTCGCCGTCCACCGCTTCTTCCATAACCTGGCGCAAGATGCCTTCCTTGTCGCTAGCCAGTAGCGGATCCCAGTAGCCACCCCAGATCAGTTTGATCACATTCCAGCCGCTGCCACGAAAGTCGCCTTCAAGCTCCTGAATGATCTTGGCATTGCCGCGCACAGGACCATCTAGGCGCTGCAAGTTGCAGTTAATGACAAAGATGAGATTGTCGAGCTTCTCGCGGGCGGCCAGGCTGATCGCACCCAAGGATTCGGGCTCGTCCATTTCGCCGTCACCGCAGAAGACCCAGACTTTGCGCTTGCTGGTGTCAGCGATGCCGCGGGCGTGCAGGTACTTCAGGAACCGTGCCTGATAAATTGCCATCAGCGGCCCCAAACCCATGGAGACCGTCGGGAACTGCCAGAACTCGGGCATGAGCTTGGGGTGTGGGTAAGAAGACAAACCCTTGCCATCGACTTCCTGACGGAAGTTGTCAAGCTGCTCTTCGGTTAGCCTGCCCTCTAGAAAGGCACGACCATACATACCCGGCGATGAGTGCCCCTGGAAGTACACCAGATCGCCACCGTGATCTTCGTTCTCGGCATGCCAGAAATGGTTCTGACCACAACCGATCATGGTCGCCAGCGAAGCAAACGAGGCAATGTGACCACCCAAGTCACCGCCATCCGGTGGATTGTGCTTGTTGGCTTTGACTACCATGGCCATGGCATTCCAGCGGATGTAGCTGCGAATCTTGGCTTCAAGCTCCATGTTGCCCGGGTGACCAACTTGCTCGCCCGTGGCGATGGTGTTCAAGTAGGCCGTGTTTGGGGAAAATGGGATGTGGGCGCCCGAGCGGCGCGCTTGATCGATCAGTCGCTCTAATAAGTAGTGAGCACGTTCTGGCCCCTCTCGCTCTAACACCGCAGCCAACGCCTGCATCCACTCTTGGGTCTCAAGGGTATCGGGATCGTTGGCGGCCTGACTCGTCAATGCGGGGTTGCCCATTACCTTCTCCTTAAATGTGAGCGCCAAACTGGTTTGAACATGGCGCTTGGTCAACTTGTGACCTGATTCTAGGTGCAACAGGAAGACAGGGCAAGAAATATTTCACCATTTGGATTAATTTTTCGTATTGTGAAATTAGAGCAAGTGCCATCATCGCACGGACTATTGTTCAAACACACTGGCTAATGACCTTAGACGAGTGCACTGAGCTCTAGCTTGCTCAAACAACTTGGGCCAGTCGTCGGGCGGACACCCCGACTCCAACATTTTTCTAAACACCCGATACGCGTCTTGATGACTTTCGTATGCGCGCTTCGTTCGCTCATCATTGACCCAGGCATACACGATGACTTTGCTAGGCGCATGGCATCTAAAAAAGAGACGATACTGCTGAAAAAACTTTGCTCTAAACCAATGCTTGCGATCTTCGCCAAGTGTGCCGCCTTGGCGATACTCTGCACAAAGCGGGTCCTGCGGTATCACCTCAAAAGCCAGCTTGGCAATGGCAGCCAAGCGCTTGCTCGCGTTCTTGCTTTGATAGTTGTCGGGGTCCTTTGCCTGCAAAGCCTGAACTTGTTCAATCAGTAACTCGAGCTGCTCCAAAAATAGGTGATGGGCAAACACAGTCCAACCGTGAATCACCAACGTAGAGAGGCGTTTGGCTTGATACGCGGAACTCATTCATCAGCATCCGACAGCGGCGATTCGAGATCGACCTGCATGCCTCCAACCAGCGTATGCAGATATTGAGGCAACGCGGGATCGATCGCATTTATGCGCTCAGGATGATTCGCCATGTCGTTAGCCAAAAATCCCAAAAACTGATCGAGAACCGGATCGACAGCTTCAGATGCCTCGCGGCGGGTCAACACCACCTCGCCATTAGGCCGAATAACGTAATGAATTTTGTCCCGTTTACCAAGCCTTAACACCCTGCGCACCGTCTCAGGCACGGTGGTCTGGTAACGATCTGTCAGCGTGGACTCGACTTCGAATGTTGCTGCCATTTTTATGCTCCCCGTTTTGGATCAAAGACATCCGCAACGGTAATGCATAAGCATTGCCATGTCAATGCATTTGCATTGTCACTGCAACTCACTATAAAAAGCCGCGTGATCAAAAAATCCGCCTCGTTGCAGCCCCGCTAACGCGATGTCCTGCATGACTTCGCGTAATGCATTCGTCCTCTCGGTTGCCGTGTTTTGTTCGTAGCGCGCCAGCATTTCATGAACAATGTCCATCGCATTCAAGTCATCCTTTAACTTCCAATCAGTTGCAACAAATATCCCAACACCCGAGCTTTGAAGCCGGCTTGCATGATGTCACGAACCAATGCTTGTTCGAATTGCTTGAGTTCATCGACATCGATGCGCCAATCGAGCTCCAACAGGCTCACCAATG
>CAMCOS010000063.1 GCA_945876565.1 Lautropia mirabilis
GGCAAACGACTTAGCCTGACCGACAAACGGCAACAATGCGCTGGCGCTGCGCGCGTGCCCAAAACGATCTAGCAAGTATCCTAAGCGGCGAATGCAAGAGGTTTCGTACTGGGTTGCCAAGCTAGCGAGTTTGGCAACTCTGGCTTTGCCGCCAAGGTCACTGACAACCTGGGCTACGTTGTTGATGCCACCGGCGCGATGAAAGTAGCGCACGAGATCTAGCAACAAAAGCTCTACGCCAGCCATTTGCGCATAACCAGCCTGGCTTTTTAACAAAACCAGCGAACCCGATTGGTTGACTTGGGCAAAATGATTCGGGTGCTGAAATACAAAAGACACCCGATGAGCGCCGACTGTCAGTTGGGCAAGCTGCCTGGGTGCAATGACATGAAACACCATGGCGGCTTGATGCGAAGACCCATGGTGAGCCGCTGCCCGCAACAAAGACACCCGGTATTCCAGACCAAGGTGGCGCATGAAAGGGTCAATCCATTGAACTGGATCGGGAGCCCCAGCCATTCGGTCTTCTGGCCGCAAAATCAAATAGAAACCACGACCTACATTAAGCAACCGCTTTTGTCGGGACAAGCGGCCAGAAGCCGCTCGCAGAGCCGCCGCATCGATCCCGAGCGCAGCCGCCGCCTGATTGTGGGTGAAATAGGCACGGCCCTCAGACAAGCAGTCGTCGCTAAATTGGCTTAACTTTCCCATTCCGAATTATACTGTATTTAGTGCGATTATCACACAAAAAGTCATATAAAACGGGAACCCTGGTGTTCGCGCTTGCGATCCGTTAACCCGTTAATCGCCTAACCATCAATGAGTTGCAACAAATACCCCAGGACCCGAGCTTTGTAGCCTGCATGGGCCATTTGGCGAACCAATGCGCAATCGAATTTCATGACCATATCAAGGTCGACTCGCCAGTCGAGCTCAAACAGCGCCTTGAGTGAACCAACGCTATGGACGCTCAGATTCGGGGTGAGCATCAGCATGTCACAAAGAGCCTTTTCAGGGCTGGCCATGAGGCAAAAGTGCCCCATGTCGGTTTTTACGGACTGCACACCGATTGGGTAGACTTTGCGAGGCAGGGTTTGGTAACTAAACCGACCCAGAACCGTGTCGTAGGTCTTGCCGCGTCGAATCGTCACCGAAGTGACTTGATGCACCGCCTCGGGGATCAACCCATGATGGCTTAAGGCAAACTCAAGCGACACATACGACGGTCCGTACAAGGCATTGGCTACCAGAGGCAGGCTGATGACTCCTCCAGTCAATGCAGGATTCACCACGTATAAGCCGCGCTTGATCGGGATTAGTTTTTTATCGGCCAGCCAAGTCGAGATTTTATCGTTGGGTCGCTTGTAGTCTCGCAACAAAGACACGACCGTGTCGTGGCCAATAGGCACGTCCTGAAATTGAGCGAGGCGTTGATCTAAGCCCATGCCTTGATTTTACACACTTAATCGGTTTTTTTCCGATTAAGTGTGCAATATCCTGGGTTCGCAAACGTAACGATCCGCTCGATCTGCGTTCGCTGCAGCCACGCAGTCGATGGCCGGTTGGCTGCAGTCCGGCTACGTCACTTGACTCGCGTTCTTTGCCGACCGGTTCAAATTGTCTATTCGCGCCAAATGCGCTGCGACTGACTCTTTGACGGCTCGACCGACCTCGATATCGATCCCTGATTGAACCAGTGCGGCATCGAGTTCGCACTCAAGTTCGCACTTACGCAGATGCTGATATCGCTCCTGTGTCATCACCAGGCAACGAATCGACCCGTCCACAGAGATCGCAAACTCTGAATGGTTCAGCAGCGCTTGCTCGATGGCTTTGATGCCTTTGGCTTTGAGGCTAGCAGACTTGCTGGCAGATGACGAAATACAACCAGCGCAAGGCGACAAAATCACCCAGATCCGAAGCTCTGGCAAGCTGCTCTTGGGCATCATCAACGATATTTTGGATATGTCCAAGATCGAGGCAGGCCAGCTCATCACCGAGGAGAGACCATTTGAAATCTGTGATCTGCTTGCCCACCTGGAAACCTTAAAGATAGCCAATAGCAAACCAGCCGTCACGTTGTCCGTGCACCAACCGCTGAAAGCCCTGCTCACGGTGATCGGTGATGAGCGCCGCATTGAGCAGGTACTCACGAACTTGGTGGGCAATGCCATCAAGTTCACCAATCAGGGCCGGATCACAGTCAGCCTCGACATACTGAACCAGACCCATGACAGCCTCAAACTCCATGCCTCGGTGTCTGACACGGGCCAAGGCATCGACGCAAACCTCTTGCCCAAACTCTTTACACCGTTTGTGCAGGCTGACACGGGCATGTCCCGTCGACATGGCGGCACAGGGCTGGGGCTCTCGATTAGCAAACAGTTAGTTGAACCCATGGGCGGTCGCATTGGGGTCACCAGTGAACCCGGCAAAGGTTGCACGTTTTGGTTTGAATTACCACTGGCCATTGATCAGCATGCAAAGGCTGAGCGGCAGGCAGACCCCTCATAAACAGTGCGGCCCATAAACCGAGACAGGGGCAGTTCAAACAAACGTGCCCCCAGACTGGCCGGGCTTCATATCCTGGTGGTTGACAACAGTGACGCCATTCGTGATTTGATCAGTGAGTTTCTGGAATGCGAAGCCGCCACCGTCGAGCAAGCCAACCACGGCGCGCAGGCGCTCGAAGTCCTGCGCGCGAGTAACCATCGATTTGACTGCATCATGATGGATGTGCAAATGCCGGTGATGGATGGACTGACTGCCACCCGTAACATTCGAGCCATGCGCGAGTTTGATCGACTCCCAGTGCTGGCCATGACCGCTGGCCTCTTGGCCGAGCAACAGGTGCGCGCTCGACAAGCTGGCATGACCGATTTGGTGGCCAAACCCATGGAATTCAACCAGATGGTGATGCAAATTCTGGCTGCAGTCGGGCGCGTCTGTTACCCCACCACCGACACTAACAGCCACGACCCCATGCCAAACATTGCTGGCGTTGATCGAGACCATGTCAATCGCACCATGGAAAGCAACCGACGATTGTTTGACCGCTTGTGCGGGGTATTCATTGAGGAGTTTGAAGGCCTTGATGACCGAATCAACGCGGTGTTAGCGCAAGGCATGAATCCTGACACCATCAAAGAAGCCGGACGCTTGGCCCATTCCCTTAGAGGGGCAGCTAGCCAAATCGGGGCGTTAGAACTCTGCCAGGCAGCCGCCGCCGTGGAACACGCGCTACACAATAATGCCGAACACAGCCCGGCCAAGCTTGCCGCCATGGGCAAATTGCTTGCTGACCTAATGGTGTCTCTGAAGGGGCATCTGGGGGGGGGGTGGCAGGGAGTGATGGGTCGCTGCCCCAAACAGTAGATATCTCGTATCGACCTCGTTGCAACGAACCCTATACACACCTTGTTGGCGGTGTTGCTACGCCTGACATAGCACAGACTAACGGTGCCGATTGGATAGAAAGGTCTAAATCCTTCGGCTGATCCCGGCTTGTTTGGGGATTATATTGGCAGTTGGCTTGGCGTAGCAGTTTGTGGACACCCGGCGCCCCCTTTACGGCAGCCGCCGTATGGTGCGCTGTCTGAAGGACTGTGGTCTCACCGTCAACCGCAAGAGGGTGCAACGCTTAATGGCCAGCATGGGGTTGGCCGGCATGGCCCCGGGGCCAAACACCAGTAAAAAGCAACCGCAGCACAAAATCTACCCTTACCTCTTGCGCAGTGTGAAGGTCGCCAGGCCAAACCAAGTCTGGAGCACGGACATCAGCTACATTCGCCTGGCATGAGGCTTTGCCTATCTGGTGGCCATCATCGACTGGTACTCCCGCAACGTGCTGTCATGGCGCATCAGTAACAGCATGGACTCCACGTTCTGCATTGATTGCCTGGAAGACGCCTTAGCTACTCACGGCAAGCCAGAGATCTTTAACAGTGACCAAGGCTCGCAATTCACGAGTACGGCATTTACCGATATTCTGAAGCGTGAAGAGATCAAGATCAGCATGGACGGTCGTGGCCGCGCCTTGGACAACATCTTCGTGGAACGGCTCTGGCGCAACGTGAAGTACGAAGACGTGTACCTGAAGGGGTACGGCAACATGGCGGAACTTACCCTCGGGCTGGCCGAATACTTCACCTTCTACAACAGTGATCGGCCTCATCAAGGTATTGGTAACAAGAAACCGGACGATGTCTATGCAACCCGCCAAGGCGGTGGCGCCAGCATCCCGGATCACTTCAGCGACACGCGGGGCAGCGCTGTTCCGCTGCGGTTAAAGAAATGGACTTAGCTTAAACCCGGCGGAGAGATTCTGTCTTGACGACAGGGTCCACCTTAGTTACGGAAGGTTCACCACCATACGCGCTGTGATCTTCTTGCTGGCTGGCAAACTCGACTTCTCCAAAGTGAACACATTTGCTAGCTAACCCACTCGTTTTTCAAAAGAGCCAAAGTTTTAGGATTACGCCCGCATCTGCTTGACCGACACGAATAGCACTGCTGTAAATCGACTCGGCTATAACGACGATGGGTTAGAACAAGCCTGCAGGCTGTCTCGCCCCATGGCATTCGAAAAAATATGACCCGATTTGTCTAGCGGAATTGGCCTGGCAGAAGTTTGCTTTGTCGTGTTTTGTCATTTTGCGGTACCAGGTAGCTCACGACGTTGGGGCGGTTTCACACTTGAGTTGCTCTCGTTGCCCGCGTCGTTCGCGACCCGCGAAAACCGCTCCACCACCTGGCGCTTTAGTTGGTCAATCAGGTTGATTGCGTAATGAACGTCTGAGAACACAGCGACCGAGCCAATCAGCTTTGTGTCATCCGAAAGCCGAGCCGTGCGAACAGTCACGCCCGCAGGGGTGGTCTCCAGCACAAACGCAGCGCGGCCACGCAAATTGCTCGCGTTATTGCTCGCGTTATTGCTCGCGTAATTGCTCGCGTTATTGCTCGCACGATCGCCTGTATTAGCAGCGGCATGATCGCCTAAACCAACCCCAACGGGAGTGCTTGCGTCTATTGCCATATCAGGCTCTTGGGCATGTAGTGTGGGCGTGTCACTAGCCGCTGTGCTGGTTACATCTACGATCTCGTCGCTCACAGGCAAGCTCTGGAGAACTGGTGTCGAGAGCGCGGATGAATTCACGCTTAATACTGAGTTAGCTTTCGATGATGCTGGGGTCGCAGCCTGATGCGCAACTTTCCTGGCCTTTTTAGTCGACTTGCCCGACGTAGACCTGGAAGCGCGTGAATTACCCGTAGCCATTCTCAACCTATTTAAAAAGTTACTGTTTTAACATCTTTCAGGCGAAAGCTTAACCCCAATAGCTCAGAGGCACAGCGCACTGCCATCGCCAGGCAAAAGATCTGCCTGGGATGAAAACGATACCGCACGCTAGAGGAGCCGACTCAAGTCGCTTGTTCACATAACCGCTACTGCCCACCGCCACCACATTGAGACAAGCTTTCGTCAGCAGCGGCATCACAATTGATGCTCAGACTCGATCCGCCACTGGATTGTGCTTGGCTATTGTCAGTTATAAAGGTCAGCTCACCAACGTTAACTTCCGCCTCAACTGGCGTCATCTGTTCCCGGCGGATAGCGACTGCGTTTTGCACATCAACTAGACTCATCGATCCACTGCGAAGGTTGCTCACGATTCCATCGGGCAATAATCGCTCAATCACGCGCTGGTTGCTGGCTTGTTGGGAAGTAATCAATGAGTCAGCACTCACGACCGAAGCACCGGACGAACCCGCGTCAGTCGAACCCACTGGATTCTCACCCCCGCCTGAGTTATTGCCACCTGAGTTATTGCCACCTGAGTTATTGCCACCTGAGTTGTTGCCGCTGCTGCTAGTGCCTCGGTTGCCCCCCGTGTTGCCGCCCGTGTTGCCGCCCGTGTTGCCGCCCGTGTTGCCGCCAGCATTCACACCAGTCGTACTACGTGGCGCACCGGGAATGGCCGGCAACTCGGGTTGGGGGCCACCACTACCTAGCCTGTTGGTCGGCAAACTCGTCAATGCCATTGGCAAGCCAGCGCCGATCGTGTTGCTAGGTGTTGCCCAATAGATGCTCACGCGATCGGCCAAGGCGCCGTTGGGCACTGGGCCGGTGACGTTAAAGGGCGCATTGCCGGCCGCTGGTCCCATGTCGAACCCACTGGACAGCATCTTGATACCAGCGTACACGTCAACGGTGCTGGCAAGCGCTATTGTCCCAGCAAAATCCTCAGGCCGATTCGGGTTGCCCGCTTGGTCACTGCTGATGGTGGCGACATTGATCGCATACAGAGGCGACAGGGTGCCAATCGCTTGATTAAACACAACCTCAGGCGCCGGTGTGCTTGGATTCGAAATCGCCGCCACTTGCAGGCTATGGGTGCTCTGCGCCAAGTCATCCACCCTGCCGTTAAACACGATGCGAGGGTTTTGTGAGATCAGCGTTCGGACGAACACTGGGTTTTGAAGGTAAGACTCAGAACCAAGATCAACAGTCACGCCTTGTGGTGCGTTCAGATAGCTACGCCCACCCATAGGGGTGACTACGTTGTCAATATAGTATTGGTGCAAGAAGCCAGCCTGACCATTATTGCCGATCTGGATGTCGCCGTTATAGATCTGCGAGGTAGCTGTCAGAATGTCAGCGAGCAGCCAAATGGTCGGTGATGTGACTGTCAATGACTTCGGCCGCGCGCGCTCGCCCATGCTGCCACCAATCGTTGCGATCGAATTGGCATCATTGACCACAATCTCAAGCGCATTCAGACCGTCTTGGGCGCCATCAACCGCGCCAAGCAGTGATAAATCACCTTGGTTAGCCGTCAAGACTATTGTGTCAGCGGTCGCCACACCTGCTGATGGCGCCAAAGTGACCGAATCACGGTAGAACTGGTCACCTAGCGTGGTGATGTCCGATATCAGGCGCACCGCACCGTTAACAACCAAATGCGTCAAGGTCACCCCGGGGACTAGCCCCAGTGAGGCCGTGCCGGTGGTGGTCACCTCACCCGAGCCAGTTTGGTTCGCATCCACCAAACCAAATGCAGACGAACTGCCCGCATAAGTCACGGTTTCAGGCCCCAACTCCGTACCCCCGGTAAACGTATTGTTGCCAGACAGGGTCAGACTGCCAATGCTGGTGTTGGCCACACTTCCTGTGCCAGCTATGTCAAAGCGCGCATCGTATGCGTCTGTGCGCAGAAACTGGATTTTGCCGTCATTGTTGATTTGGCTGGTCAGCGGCTGCGTGTCGTCCACCAGATTGTCAAACACAACGGTGATGCCCTGACCGATGTTGACCTGCGCCACGTTGGCGCGATCGGGCAAAGCCCCGCCACGCCAATTGCTCGCATTGGACCAGTTGCCACCGCTCGCACCAACCCAATCGACGGTTTCTAGCTGGGTGATTTCACCGGCAAGACCAGTCAGACTGGTGCTGTTCAGTGCGTAGTTGCCCGCATCGGCGCCTTGCAACACCACATTGACTTGAGCAACTTTGTTGCTGCCGACATGACGATCATCAAACGTGCCGGTGCCAAGCACAGTGACCTGGTCAGCTGTAAACACATTCGAGAGCACCGGATCAACATCTAGCGCAATAGCGCTGATACTGACATTGCCATCATAGACTTTGGTCACACCCGAGACGCCAAGATCGGTAGCAGCAAGCATCTTCGGTCTGACTGCCATCGAACCCACGAGCGTCATGGCCCGAAAATCAGGACCTTGCAGGGTCACCTGATCGGCAGTCAGGTTGTAACCACCTACATTCAAATACCCGGCGCTGCTGTTGCTGGCATTGACCGGCTCCAGACTGAAGCTAGCCCGGTTATTGGCATCCCGCGCGACGGTATAAACGCCATTGTTGCCCACTGCCTGATAGTCAATCAGGTTGTTATTGGCATCCATATACTTGACCGATACCGTGTTGCCATAGTCAGGTGTCTGACCATACTCCACGGGTGTTGGGGCATTCAACACACGCACAAGCAAGTTTTGCGGGGCGATGATGCTGTAAGAACCTGACTCATAGGTGATGTCATAGTTTCTCGCCGTCGCACCACTGGGCACCAGCACATTGGCGTAGGTGCCAACGGCTTCATCATTGACGCCGCGCGTGCGCGCAACCGCAATCTGCCCACCAAGCTCAGCCGTGGTCTCCCCATTGACAAAGCCGTTATAAATCACGTCAGCAAAGCCAGCGACATCGGGCGTACCCACAAACTTTGCATCACTGACTGCCGTGATCGCAAGCGGCGCCCGCTCAATCGTGCTGTTGACATTGTCCTGCAAGGCCACACTGTAGTTCGAGCCGTTCAAGCCATCGGCGATCGACGCTGACAAAAACTGCACGGTTTTGTCTTGGCCGGCGTTTTTGTCCGTGAAATTCAAATTAGCAGCCACCACCTTGTCACCGCCAACTAAGTTGGTCGACAAGGCATCCAAGTCGTCTGTCGTTACAAAATACATAACGCCACCATCGTAGACCTTGGTAACTGCCGGCGCTACCAAGGTGACAGGGCGAGGCGTGACGGTGAGTGTGGTGTCATTCGGCGCCAAGGCCTCATAATTGGACAGCAACGTCGCGCCAACCGGGCTCAGCGATAGTCGTGAAGTGTTCAGCGCACTTTGATTGGTTTGCACATTCTTCGTGGCCATGATGGCTGCGCCAGATCCCACAAACGATTCACCGTTGACACCCACAATCGTCAGCCGACTGCCATCAAAACCAACAGTGCCGTCGTACACCATCGTGCCGCTAGCAGACAAGCGTGCCTTTTGAATCTCAAGCGTGCCGTCCACGAACATCAGATCGTAGTTGTTGTCCGTGCCTGACAGTGCATTGACATAACTACCCGCATTGGTGCCCGTCACTGACGCTGACACGCCAGTCAACACCAACTCGTCCTCGCCATTAACAAAACCGCTGCCGGTAAAGCCACTCACCGTTTGCGCCACGCCACTGTATGTCGTGGTCAGGCTGTTGGCTGTCACCGTCAACGCCGCCTTGTTGATT
>CAMCOS010000064.1 GCA_945876565.1 Lautropia mirabilis
CATGGTTCTCAATGGTGCAGCCGCCCTCAATATTGCCCTGGGTCTGGCCGTTAACTGTTAGGTATCCTGGCATCGGCATGATCACTCTCCTTTAGATGGTTTGCCTTGACTCATTGGACTTCCGTGTCGTTGACCTCGGAAGACTTCATCTAAACCCCAACCTCGATTCAACATGGGTTCATCTTCAAAGGTTTTCACTCACCAAACCACCCTCAAACAGCGATAAATAACGAGCAATTTCGACAAGGTTGATACAGACGCCTAGAAATTTTCAGGATTTGTAATGAAATGTAATCTATGCCAAGGCACTGGTTGCCCGAATAATTCGTATAAGAACCGGGCGGTGAAAGAGAAAAGCCAGCACGTTGTCGACACACCTGCTAGCACTAGTCTTGCTGTCAGTTCGTTAGACTGTTTAAATACATCGGAGCGAAGATATTGTGTTTTTAATGGGCGGGTTGCCTTTCCAAGTCGCGCCTTGAACTTCCGGGTACCCGATCACGATAATGAAATCAACGATGCGTAAGATTTGACAAGCTAGTCAACCAGAAGGATGGCAACATGGCTAACCGCGAGACCAAGGATCAGGTCAGATTCGAACTTAGCATCGAATCAAAGCAAAACGAATTGCTTTACGTTACCGAGGTTCAAGGACGCGAGGGAATCTCCGAGCCCTATTGGTTCAAGGTGACATTTGCAAGCAGTAACCCCGATCTGCGGGCGGACGATTGCCTGCTGGTGCCCGTGATGCTCAAAATCCACACCTCTGACAGCGAGGCATCGGTTCGATATTCCGGATTGATTTTTGAGTTTTCGATGATCAAGCAGGTCAACAGCTTTGTAATCTACGAGCTCGTGTTCAGACCCAGGCTGTGGAAACTCTCTTTTAACCGCATTACCGATGTGTATTGCGACGAGAAATCCATTCCCGAGCTCGTGGTGCAGAAGCTTGATGCATCGGGATTGACCACAAAAGATTACGAACAGCGCCTTAAAGACGCCACGGCTTACCGCAAACGCTCATTTGTATGTCAGTTCTACGAAACTGACTTTGATTTCATCTCGCGACACATGGAAGCTGAAGGCATCTTTTATTTCTTTGAGCAAAGCGAGGACTTTCACGAAAAGATTGTAATGGTCGACTACAACCTCGGACTGCCTGAAGAAAAGAAAAAGCTTTATTTCTTCGATACTCAGGACATGCCAACCGACATGCAGGACAATCGGGTGACAGCGCTGTCAACACACTCGAAAGTTATACAAGCGAAAACCGTGATGCAGGATTTCAACTACCGCAAAGCCGATCTTGAAGGATCCCTATCACGTGAAGTCGAAGTCGACCCTAGGGGGCTCGGTACCATGATGTTCTCGGGATACAACCTGCGCTCAACTAACGATGCAGCACGGCTCGCAAAAATCAGAAAAGAAGAGCTACTACTCGACCAATTCATAGTCAAAGGTACCAGCACATCCATAGAGGTCAAAAGCGGACACCAGATTTCGGTTGAAAGACATTTTCAGGGACAACTCAATAAAGATTACCTGGTAACTGACGTCTCACACCATGGGGTTCAATCGTTTTCCTGGCTTAATCCGCAGAATACTTCAACCGACACAGAAGCCAACACGGGCACCACTTACACCTGCGAGTTTCATGCGCGCGACGGCCGGCTGCAGTACCGCCCAAAACGTAAGACCAGATGGCCTTTTATTGCTGGCACACTTAGTGGCATCGTGGATGATGAAGGTAGTGGCAAGTATGCACAATTGAACGAGCATGGTCAGTACAAGGTACAGCTACTATTTGACCTCACTCACAAAGACACCAATAGGGGCTCTGCCTGGATTCGAATGATGAGCCCTTACACAGGACAAGGTCATGGCATGGCGTGGCCCCTGCTCAAGGGCACCGAGGTTGTGATTGGATTCATGGGCGGCGATCCCGATCAACCCATCATTTTGGGAGCGGTATTCAACTCGGAGAATACCAATGTACTGAACGACGAAAATTCACATTTGGGTGGCTTTCAGTCCGCTTCAGGAAATTACATGGTCGTCAACGACAAAGATGGCGAACAAGCTATTCATATGTGGTCACCCGGTGGAAATACGCATTTCTATATCGGCAAGTTTTAAACGTTTACACCCTCGGGACCCAAAATGAGCGATTACAAACCAACTACCTCGCTAGGTTCTGGCGTCTTTCAATGGACCGCTGGGAATATTTACAAGACGAGCCTAGGCGGCAATTTCACCACCTCCATCGGACAAAGCTCGACCGTCTCGGCTGCGATCGACAACAAGTTCACGATTGGAATTGCCAACAGCCTGAAATGGGCCGCCGAGACAGCGGTTACATTCGGCAAGAAGTTTGAGTACAAGGACGTGGCTGAAGTTGACTTCAAAAAAGGGTCGATCTCCATCCTCGAGTACTCCGGCGCGAGATGCCTGGACTTATTTCAAGCATCCGCGGGTCTGGGGATTATCCCACGGGCAGCCTTCGAAGCGCAGCGAGCGGCGGCAAAAACTGCCATGAAAGTCATGGTCGCTTGTGATTTGCTGCTCGCGATTTCAAATATCTCGATGTCTGGATTTGGTCAGGGGTTCGGGGCAGGTGCTGCACCGAATAATGCAGCGGCAATTTCCAATAGCTTGACCGGCTGCCAAGCCCTGCTGACTTTAGCGCCTGTGCTCATGCTTTTTTGCACTGATTACCTGACCGTGCAACAAAGCGCAACT
Organism: Lautropia mirabilis; assembly: GCA_945876565.1. Taxonomy (GTDB): domain Bacteria; phylum Pseudomonadota; class Gammaproteobacteria; order Burkholderiales; family Burkholderiaceae_B; genus Algicoccus. The sequence goes on from CAMCOS010000064.1 coordinate 2,740, forward strand.
AAACCAAAGGAGTGGAATCCCAACGCGATCGTGCAATCTTCTGCCACAAAAGGTGTCTTCATCGGCTCTGCACCGCCTGCCGGGCCCTTGCCTCCGACACTTGCCTCATACATTCTTCAAAACGATCAGGGAACCAACTTGACTGTGTTCCGGACAGCCGGTGTGCCGCCTATGCTGCTTGGCGAGAACGTCGGACTGCTCGATAAACAACAGCACATCACGGGTTTTGATATGACATTTCCGGTGACCAAAAGCAGCCTGAACATGACCGAACAGCAGGTTTCATTACAAACGGGAACGCTTGAACTAGTCGGACTGACAGGACCGGAGTCGCTTCTTCGAACCGGCTCTGCCATGAACGCATTGTTTGCCAGCATTGATCTAACCGCACAGGCATTGCCCGGTGTTAAAGTCCCGCCCAACGCCAACCTGTCGCTCAATGCCAGCGCAGATCCAACAGCCACGTTAAGCGCAGGCGTTACACCAGCGCTCTCTAGCGTTACGGCAACTGGAACTGCCCTGAGTCTTAAATCAGGTACCAGCACCTCATTAGTCCTGAACGCAACGAGTGCTACGATGACGGCACCACAAACTGCAAAAATTGTGTCTTACGATACGGTCGCCTTAAATGGCATGCAAGTTAAGGTCTCCGGTGCTGCCGGCGTGACGATCGCTGGCCCTCTGATCAGACTAGGCTGATATCGAGCGATGCGCATCAGCCAGCCGATCAATTGCGAAGTTACCACCAAAATCCTCAACCGGCTGCCCGGTCAGGTGGAGGTTTCTGTCGCACTGTGGCATGTTTTTTCTCTGGAGTCAGGTAAGCCCGATCCAGAAGATTCTCGCATCATCTGGGCGCTCAGCAAAAAACATGGTGTAAAGCTTCTCGATGAAGGCTACCCAAAGCCCAGGGGTGAGTTCCTGTGTTTTGGGACTGCCTATCCGCCAGCCGACCAACGATCAGGCCCCTTTGAGGCAGCAGTTCGGGTGAACGATCAAGTACGGCGATTGGCAGTGTTCGGGCGCCGAGAGTTCAGCACGCTCGGCGGACCGCATGAGGCCGGCGGCGGTCTTAAGCCTATTGCGATCAGCCCGCAGAACGCCTTTGGAGGCAAAGACTTTGTCGAGAACCCTGACGGATTGGGCTGGAAGGCCAATACAGGCGACATGGCACCGTGCGTGGACGATCCCGATAACTTGATCAAATCGCCCGACCATGCTGTTGCACCGGCTGGGTTTTGGCCACTGGCGCCAGGCGCGAGCGCGCGCAGGAAACATCTGGGCACTTTCAATGAAACGTGGCTAAAAACGCACTGGCCATCGTTTCCGTCAGACACGGAACTGGAGTTTTTTCAGGTGGCGCCTGAAAAGCAGCGCATGCCATCACACTTCAAGGGAGGCGAAGCGTGCGAAATCATCAACATGAATGAGGCGTCGACAAGACTGGCATTCAATCTGCCAAGGTTGCGCGCCAGATGTGTGTACCGGCGAGGTTCAGATACCGTGATATTCCGCGGCTGGCGAGAGTCCCCAATCAAAGCAGAAACACTGTATCTGTTCCCCAACGAGCAAGTGGGTGCAATGTTGCACCGCTGTATCATCCAAGTAACTCGGGCCGATGCGATGGATCTTCAAGACGTTTTGCTGACACTTGAGCCTGCAGGTAGTTACCAACCGGCTCATGCCATTATCAATAATTTCTACCAATCGCAATTACTCGATGTCATTGCTACGACCGATGAGACGAAGCAAATAGCGCCTGACAGTGAAAAGACAGCCATGCCTTCCATGCCAAACATGTCCGAAACATCCCTAAATCCAACCCCATCTGCTAGTCAACCGATCAGGCGAACTACACAATCCGGGTTGGTCAAACTCGCACCTGATTTTGAGTATGTGCTGACCCAAACGGGGTTAGACCAAGAGACGATTGAAGCGATACGGCGTGCATCCGATCCGTTTGCGGCACTTGGCAGTGCATTAAAGGCTCAAATCCAGCAAGCCAGACAAGAGTTTGATGACGCGGTTAAGCAAAGCGGGCTAACCGAACAGGAGTATCTCGAGACCCTAAAACAACACCCGCAGGTTGGCGCGGCCATGCAAAAGGCTGATGTTTCAGCGGGATTGAGTATACAGATTGGTGCGATGGCCGAATTTGTCGACACCATGATCGATATGCTCAGATCAACATCGACCGAGCCCTCCGCTGCTTCGACAGTTACCGAAACAGTTGCTCAACAAACTCAGACGACATCCGCACAATCTAAAGTCCAGGCATCCGCCGAGATGCAAGCCTTTGTAGAAGAGCGCCGCAGCAGCCCGACCCAGTTCGCTGGCATGAATCTCTCGGGTCTTTGCCTTGCTGGTCTGTCATTGATTGGTCTTGACTTTTCTGAAGCCATTTGCGAAGAAACCGATTTCACCGGTTGCGACCTAAGCCATGCCAAACTCAATTTGGCAACCCTCACAAGCGCAACACTGGCGCGTGCCAAGATGACGGGAGCTGACCTAAGCGGGGCGATCGCGTCAGACGCCACCTTTAACACAGCTGATCTGAGCGAAGCCAATCTGTCCGGTGCGACACTGAATAATTGTGCTTGCCAATTAACCCGTTTTAACAAGGCAAATCTTGAACAAACGCAGCTTGATCAAAGTAATCTGAGTGGCGCCGATTTCAAGTCGGCCAACTTGACAAAAACATCTGCCTGCGAATGTTTGTTTGAAGACTGTGACTTTAGCGGGGCGACTCTTGATCAGACAGACTTCATGAATTCAACACTAACCAACTGCCGATTTGAAAAGACCACGGGAAAACGGACTGATTTCAGCGGGGCAAAAGTGACCAAAGTACAGTTTCTGGCATGTCAGCTCAAAGACTGCTCGGCCATGCTAAAGGCCACAATAGACTCATGCGAATTTCGCGATTGTGAACTTCAAGGTCTGAACTGGGTAACTGCTCTCGTATCCGGTGTCGTATTTGATGCGTGCGACTTAAGTGCAAGCGATTTCAGCTCCGGTGAACTGGCTCAGACGATTTTTAACAAATCCAAACTGCGAAATGTATCGTTTTTCAGCAGCAGGTTAGACAGTGTCTCATTGCTCAAGAACAACCTCATGGAAGCAAGTTTTCATGGTGCGAAACTCAATGAGTGTTCCTTGCTTGGCAACAATCTCTTTGGTGCTGACTTCATCGAAACGGAGTTCGATGAAAAAACAACGCTTGAAGGCAATGTGACGTTGAAAACCATTTTGGCCCAGCGAGGCCATCCATGAGCAAAGTAAGGAAAGAGTCGTGAACGAACTGATTGAAGGACTACTAACCACTAGGCAAAGTCGGGGTGGCAAATTTGATGGTCTGTGCCTCGCAGGGCAAGACTTGTCAAATTGCCAACTGATTGAGTGCAGTTTCACCAACGTTGACTTTACGGGTTGCCAACTCGGCAGATCAGTCTTTATCGGGTGCAATATGGTCGGCGTTAGTTTTGTGTCAGCAGAAATGACCGAGACGATATTTCAGGGCTGCTCTATGGATAATGCCCAGTTTTCCGGCATGGCCGTCAAAGATGCAATCTTTAGCAAGACTTCGCTAATCAACGCCAACTTTTCAAAATCCACCTTGCATGAGACTGCTTTTGACTCAGCCGATTTGACTGGCGCAAATTTTACAGAGGCCGATATGACCAAAGCAGCGCTTCTGACATCAACCACAAGAAAAACCAATTTCACCAAAGCCAACCTCAGGAGAGCGACGCTGGCTGGACTCGAGCTGTCAGATTCGATCTTTCAATCGAGTTCGCTGATTGAGGCCTATTTCGAAGGGTCTAATCTGAGTGGTCAGACTTTTGTGGGTTGCGATTTGACCTCGACGATCTTTCACAAAGCAAAACTTTCCAAGGCCAATTTTGCTAAAAGAGAACTGGCGGGCGTTTTTTTCTCGCAGGCAGATGTCTCCGATGCTGATTTCTCGCAATCCGAACTCTTGCAAGTCTCCTTTGAAGAGGCCAAACTAGACAATGCGAATATGACGGGCACTCAAATACAACGGTCGATCTTTCAAAAGGCCAGCCTGCAAGGCACATCGTTTGAAGGTGCTGTTATTGCCCAATGCGTGTTTGGTGGCGCCAAGGTCACAGAGGGTGTCTGGCGTGGAGCGTCGCTTGAGCAGTGCGAGCTCTCGGGCGCTTCGCTTGACGGCAGCGATTTTACCGGGGCACGGCTAACTCGCGTAAACATGCATGACGTTTCACAGCAGAGAACGCTTTGGGACAAATCGGTCTTCGTCGATGTTGTTGGCACGGATTCTGATCGGCTTGCTGCCCAAAATTGGCAACCACCAACAGCCTGAGCATCAACACACCAGAACAGGAGTCCACACCATGTTTGTATGCACAGCAGGCGGTGGTAGCACCATGGCAGTGCCGGATGTCTGCAAAACACCAGCACCGCCTGCCCCCCCAATCCCCATCCCTTACCCAAACATGGCTCAACTCGCCATGGGTGTTCCACCCGTACCAACCGTTCTGATCAGTGGCGCTCCTGCTTTGAATAAAGCTTCAAAGGTGCCTATCTCTAGCGGCGATGAGCCTGGCGTAGCGGGTGGTGTCGTATCAGGCACGTTCATTCAGGAAGTTGAATTCATCATGGGTAGTATGGTTGTCACCATCGGTGGCAAGCCAGCCGTGCGGCTCGGCGACCCAATCAAGGCGAACAAGGGCAATGCGGTGGGGTCTGTCATCGCACCGAGTCAAGCTGTGGTGATGGCCAATTAAGGATAAAACATGCAATACGGAGAAAACATGACCGAACTCAGGGGCTCTGCAGCGCCAAGCCTGACCGAAGGGTACGGTAACCCTTGGAAGAGCGGTCTGTCACGATTCTTCGTCAAGCAAATGATGCAGGGTGAGATTTGCCTTCTGCAAGACGATGGGGGGCAATCCATACGGGCAACCTGCTGCGCGAGTTGCCTGCTGCAACCTTTGGCTGGGGACGAGGTTCTGGTATACCTAGATCACACCGAAAAGGAATACTTTGTGCTTGCGGTACTCAAGCGAGCTGCGCATACTCCACATCGGTATTCACTCAGTGAAAACGTCAATCTGGTGGCTCAGAACGGTCACTTACATATAGCAGCCAACGCCATTGAACTTACCGCTGATCAAGGCAAGTTTAATATCGATCGATTTGAAGGTATCTATAAAGACAAATCGGAAAAGGCAGACACCATGACGACAGTCGCGAATCTCGTACGCCACCAAATCGATCGTGTCATTTCGAGAATCCGAAATAGTTTTCGGCTCATAGAAGGGCTCGACCGAACACAGGCGGCCAACATTCAGCAAACTGCAGATCATCAGATCCTATTGCGATCGGACTTCACGAAACTACGTTCTGAACATGTAGTGAAGGTCGAGGCGAGAAAAATTGACCTCGGTTAGCCCGGCACACCCTGCCTTTTTGTACAGGTATTGCATTGTTTTAAGCAAAAAGAGGCATCTAGACGGGTAAAAGAATGAGACGAGTGAGTCGATTCAAACTGCCGTTAGCTCACCCGCACGGTGCAATCTGGCCAGCATCTCACTGTCACGACGATCTGTCTTGACCCGATCACCCTGCTTGCGCGGAATCATGGAGGGTGCCACCACCATGCAATCAATGCCCTGATCGGTTAAATGACGATAGACCTCGTAGCCACAAGGTCCAGCTTCGTAGCAGACTGATAACTTAGCGCCGGAAATGCTGAGCTTACGCAAGGTCTTGGCAATCTGCTCAGGCGTGTTCGGAATTTCGCCAAAGTAGCGAACCTCACTAGAACCCGCTTCTGCAATCGCCACAGCAATCGTTGATTTGTGATCGTCTAAACCTATGTACTTGGTACACTCTTTTATGACCTGCTCCCTCAATTATGGCTCTGCGCCTTTGGTTGTCCAACCTCCAGCGTAATCCACGTCGCTTGAGGTGTGGCAGGTCAATACATAATGTCTAAATGGCAGAAGTCAGGACAACAGCGGATGATCATGGGCTCGATCGATTGCTTAGGGGGCAATGCTGGATTTGCCGAAGGACGCCATGGTAACGTGTCACAAAACTGGCAACCACACACCGATCTGATGACCCGCGACCACGACCCCCAAACCCCTGTTCGCAACCCCCTTGCCGCAAAGTCTGAATTGCAGCCACTACCAGATTTAGCAAGTTGGCTTCAAGAGGGTTTTGAGTTACATCGGCAAGGG
>CAMCOS010000065.1 GCA_945876565.1 Lautropia mirabilis
GGTCATCGCATTTTGTACCGCCTTCGCCACCGCAGTCGGCTCTAATTTTGACTCACCCATTGGGTGACTCTCCCAATCATGTGCAAACCCCCATCAAATCACGGTTTGCGCTGTATTGTGAAGGGGTCAACTGAGGAAAATAGGATAAACGAACATGCGACGACGCTCCACATTCGGGTTTTACAATCAAAGCCCGTTTTTACCGACCGCCTGACCGACTTAAATAACGACCTCGGGAACCTGCCATGAAAGCATTGCGCATTACCTTGCTTAGCCTCTTAGGGATCATCGTGATCGTGGTGGCAGCAGCCGCCATCTTTGTCGCCACCTTTGACGCCAATCGCTACAAGCCCGACATCGAAAAATTGGTGCTCGATCGCACAGGTCGAACCCTCAAAATTGAAGGCAATATCAACTTGACACTGTTTCCCAACATCGGCGCAGAAATAGGTCGTGCCACACTGTCAAACAAAGATAGCCAGCAAGCGTTTGTCACCATCGACGCGATCCAGTTGTCGGTGGCGTTGCTGCCGCTGTTATCAGGTCAGATACTGGTGGATGGCGTCAAAATTGACGGACTTGGGGCAAACATCTCGCGCAACAAAGCTGGAGCATTCAATTTTGCAGACCTAATGGCCGATAAGAGCACCAGTCCCCAGTTACCATCAAGCGCCACCGCAGGGACACGAAACGATCAATTCCAATTCGACATCACCTCGATTGCGCTGACCAAGGCTCGGTTTTCATATGTCGACTTGCAAAGCGGCATGGACTTGCAGGTCTCAGACTTGAATCTACAAACCGGTCGGATCGCGCCTGAATCGAGCGGCGCCCTGGAATTGTCCGCAGCCGCCCAATCAAAATCACTTGAACTTAACGTAAAGTTAAGCGCCAAGAGCGATTACAAACTCGATCTGGCCAAGCAAAAAGTGGAACTAAACAAACTGTCTACCAAAGTCACTGGCAACTGGCGAGACATCAAAGACATCGACAGCACACTGGCGGGAAGTTTGCTAGCAGACCTCGGCTCCAATGCCTACATGCTCAATGAACCCACCACCCATTTGAAGGCCCGACTGAGCAATCAGGCAATTGATGTGACCGCAAAAACCAGCCAAGCAAAAATGGCTGACACCGTACTGTCTGTAAAAGCCTCAGAAGCAAAACTATCGATTAAAGGCAAAGACAGTCACACCAACACAGATCTAAAACTGCCAGCATTTCAATTCGCCGACGGGCAGTTAAACCTGAGCAAGCTCACTGCAAACGCGTCCATTTCCGACCCAGCGCTTGGTAAAGGGCCGCTGACCATCGCGACCACGGGTGATCTGTCACTGAACACAAAAACCGAGAACCTGGCCACGCAACTGTCTGGCCAATTTGATGGGTCACCCATCAAGTTAGGCATCAACATGGCTGGTTTTGCGAAACCGGCGGTGACCTTTGATTTGGCACTGGATCAATTGAAGCTTGATCGCTTTGCTGTGGCAAGCAAGACGGCAAGCGCTGATGTGAACTCCGCTGTGAACACCACTGGAAATAGCGCTGGAATTGCCAACGCTGGGCTTACCGACTCTTCCCACACGCCCGCCCCCATCGATCTATCCGCCTTAAAGGGTCACAACATCAAAGGCAAGCTACAAGTGGGCAAAGTGCTTTCCAAAGGCGTATCGGTTGATCAGTTACAGGCCGATGTGGCTTTGACTCGGGGAAAGCTGACCGTGGCTCCCCACAGCGCACAAGTATTTGGTGGCAAACTTGCAGGCAGCCTGACTGTTGATGCCAACACCAATGAGTTCGCTTTGCAAGAAAACATCACAGGCATCAAGCTTCAGACCCTGCTCGCAGCCCTAGGCCAAGAACCAAGAGTCACGGGTGATGGGGCGCTTGCGCTTGAGTTGCAAGGCGCTGGATCCACAGTCAAATCCCTCCAACAAAACCTCGCGGGCAAGGTCAGCGTGAACCTGAAGGATGGCGCAATCAAAGGCATCGACATTGGTGCAATCATCAACAACGTACGCACCATGCTAGGCAAAGCGCCTGCGCAACAAGGCGCGGGCTCTGGCCAAACCGCATTTACCGAGCTCACGGCCTCAGCCACGATTCAGAAGGGCATTGCCACCAATCAGGACTTAAACGTCAAAGCACCGCTTTTTAGACTAGACGGCGCGGGCACGATCAACATCCCGCAGTCCTCGCTTGATTACCTGGCCAAAGTCGCTGTGGTGGAATCCTCAACGGGACAAGGGGGCAAAGATCTGGCGGCACTCAAAGGCCTGACCATTCCCATCAAAATCTCTGGCAAATTTGACAATCCACAGTACAGCGTGGATGTCGGCAGCCTAGCCGCTGAGCTGGCCAAGTCGCAACTCGGAGACAAGGCGAAAGACCAGATCAACAAAGTCGTGCCGGGTCTGGGCGACGCACTCAAAGGGTTATTTGGCCGGTAAGCGCTAGACCAACACGCTCGACCCAAATCCAGCGCCAGATTATTGATCGGACTGCGCGGCAAACCTCGTCCAAGTGATTTGGTTGCGCAGCAACCTTTAGGCGAAGCCGACGAACTTGGTCGGGGAAGGATGGCGCGCACGCCATCGGCGTCCTTTGTTGGCTAATGTGGTGTCTGTTGCTGTTCGATGTACTGGCGAACGATGCCGATAGGTGCTGCGCCGCAAGACGCGGCGAAGTAGGAAGGCGACCAAAGCATGTTTTTCCAATACCGGCCTTTCATGTCGGGCCGCTCGCTACGCAGCCGCCGACTGGACGCACCCTTGAGGCTATTGACCAGCGCCGCTCGCATGGCTGCCGAGCAATTGTGTGAACTGTTTGCCACGGGCCAACGACCGCAGCGCTTAGTCAACCCTGATGCTTGGCCTTTATTTGAACAGCGATTTCAGCAACGGTTTGGTCTATGATCAGAATAATCAAGTGCCAAATTGTCTCAAGTGAAGCACCGCGCAATCTACCCAAATAGGTGCACGCCAACCATTGCTCTGGTCGTGCAAACATGATGGCAAGACCTTAAGCACCATCACCGTCATGGTTGTCAAGCACATTAATGCCATGCCTTGCTAAGGTGAGCTTATTCCCAGGCGGCACAGGAGGGCAGCATGACTCACGATCGCAAGAGAAAATTCCTCGAAGACATCTACGAGATTGCCTCTGGCAAGCCCATGCGCGATGCCTGCAATCTATGGGCTGACCAATATGACCAAGACCTTGAAGCACAGGGGTACCGCACACCAACTCGCGTTGCGCTGGCGCTGGCGCGTCATCTTAAGGACAAGCACGCACCAATTCTGGGCTTTGCTTGTGGCACAGGACTGTCCGGTCAAGCACTACGCCAAGCTGGCTTTACCGGTATCGACGGCGTAGATTTGTCCGAGAAGATGTTGCGCAAAGCCCTCGCCAAGGGCATTTACCGTAGCCTGGCGCCCTGCTCTCTCGAGGCCCCATTTGAGTCGGTGAGCGAAGACCATCAGGCCATTGCTGCCGTTGGTGCCATTGGGGCAGGAGCCGCCCCAATCGAATGCCTAACCATAGCCATTGATCATCTGCCGCTTGGGGGGATCTTCTGTGTATCGCTAAACGACCACACCCTAAAAGATCCTCGATTTGAAGCAGTGATTGCAGAGGCAGTGATCTCCGCTGCGGTAGACTTGCTTGAACGCGAGCAGGGCTAGCATCTGCCTGACATCGATCTGAAAGCGACCGTCTGCGGACTCAAAAAACGGCCAGGTTGGATGGCTTTACACCGAATGGATTGCCACCCCCTAATAGACGAATCACAACGCGCCTAAACTCGATTGCACTAAAATTTTTACTTGTGCGTCAGTATTTAGCAGCTGTAGTGTGGCGGTTGTAGAGGGCTATTTTGCCGTTGTCTACTGGCTAAGTAGCAGCTAAACAGCGGCACAACCAAACCATCGAACAGGTCAACCCCAACCATGCGAACACCACTCACATCCAAATTTTTTTCAGCGTTGATCGTTTCGTTTATCTTGGCCGGGTGCGCACCGACACCACAAAGTGCGCCCCCAGTAAAAATATCTGTCTTTGCAAACCCAACCCACTGGGGGGCATTTAGCCGGACGGCCTATGGCATCACCGGTGACATCACCTTGACCAACACCAAGCTCACATTTGCCAATGGGGCATCGCTCAATCTTGAGCCAATCGAGCATGATGCCCAAACCGGTCAAACACTGTTTCGGATCACCACCAAGCTCAACCCTGAACTGCTCAATGGCAACTTCATGTGCGGCGGCAAACCCATTGACTACATCGTGGTGCAAGTCAGCGGTGATGTGCCGGGGCAAAGCGACATGCAACTGATGGCCTACTACTACCCAGAACAACTTCGCTTATCGGACTTGCCATTGAAAGATCAAAACGAGTTGAACCGCATGATGTGCGCGCTCTACACCTACGTGGGCCTTAATAGAAAGCCAGCGCGCGCGTTGTGACAGCGATCGATGAGTCAAGCGCGATGAGTCCAGCACAATGATTCAGCGCCTGTTTCTAACACTCATGCTGTGCCTACCACTGTCTCTGTCCAGCACACCGGCACTGGCACAGTTTGAGGCGCTCGTGGCCGACGAGAAAGCGCTCATCGCCCTATTTGAGCGTTCACGCGATTCGGTGGTTTTTTTAAGCACCAGTCGCACCGTGCGTGATGCGTGGACCCGAAATCTAACCACCATTCCCAGAGGCTCGGGCTCTGGCTTCCTGTGGGATGACAAAGGGCATGTGGTGACGAATTTTCATGTGATTCAAGGTGCATCACAAGCCACTGTCACAGTCGCTGATGGCCAAGAATATCCGGCAAAGCTCGTGGGTGCAAGCCCCGCTCATAATCTGGCGGCACTTAAAATTAACACCGACTTCAAGCGCCCCACGCCAGTGCCTTTGGGCACGAGTAGCAACCTGAAAGTTGGCCAACCTGTATTTGCCATCGGCAACCCATTTGGCCTGGAATAGACACTGACCACTGGCGTTATCTCAGCACCGAACCGTTCCCTACCCAACGAAAACAGCACGCGCATCACTACAGACCTCATCCAGACAGACGCAGCCATCAACAGTGGGCCAGGCGCGTCTGCTGGCATCGGCTTTGCAGTGCCGGTGGACACCGTTGCCCGTGTGGTGCCACAGCTGATTAAGACAGGTCAGTACAACCCGCCCGTTTTAGGCATCGAAATCGATAACCAGATCAATCGCCGTCTGGTCAGTGCACTGAGCACCGAAGGCGTGTTTGTGTTGGGTGTGAGACCCAACTCGGTTGCTGTCCAAGTCTGTCTTCAGGGCCCCACCCGCGATCGCACCGGCTCCATCGTGCCGGGCGATATCGTCCTGTCGATTTATAGCCAGTCCGTGCCGAATGTGGTCAAAGTAATCTCGACACTCGACACGTTCAAGCCCGGGCAGGCGGTCAGTCAATCAATACGCCACGGCAAGCAGGCCCTGGGAAAGCCAGTGCGGCTGCAGGCGGCTAGGTGAGCTCACTTAAGCTGGCTGCGTTGATTGCATCGATGGGCGTTTAGCAAACTCGCTTGCCCAGTGCGCAAGTTGTGGGCGCGTGGCCAGCCACTTCCCCTCGGGATGCCGAAACGCGAGCCACTCCAATGTACAAGCCAGCCCAATGGCGCCAATGGTTGGCTCAGCCGGCAGCTGCTGGGCCGTTGTTTCTAAGTGATCCAGCATGCGGTTGATTTTGCCAAACTGTTTGTTTGTCCAATCAGACCACTGCAAGTGCTCAGGCCGGGTTTTTTCCATGCGCGCCGCATAACCAGCATCAAGCATGCCTTGCGCGGTGGCTGCTAGTCGCTTGTCATCGAGCTCGCTGACCTTACCCGCACGCGAAGCGCTGGAGATGTAACCGTCCAGATACTCACAGATCAAGGGCGAATCATGGATGACGCCATCGGCAGCCGTCTGAAGGGCTGGGACTTTGCCCAATGGATTGACTTTCATCAGCGGCCCATTCAGATCGGCCGTGCTGACTTCAATCAGTTCGATCTGATCAATGATCCCGCGTTCAATGGCAAGCACTCGAACCTTGCGCGCGTAAGGTGAATTAGGCGAGTGATACAGCTTCATTTGAGTCATGTGTTGTCTCCGATATTGTTTTGGTATCAAAAATCAAAGCGGGCAGTTACCCGATCTTTAAGTCACTGCCTACTTTAAGCGACAGACCTACCCAACACGAGATGTTGCTAGCAGGGCGCTGCGATGGGCAAGCCACACCTAAACTAGCTGCCCTACGACTTTTCATCAGACTCGCCACTCTTTTCTTTGGCCGAGAACGGGAACGCCGTGCCGGTATGCCCTGCCCTTGGCGGGATGCGCAGAGACAAGAACATGGTGACCGCCAACACAGTGACCGTGAAGCCCAAGGACCAAGCAACCGGAATCTTGTAGATATCAATCAGAAGCATCTTGGCACCAATAAAGACCAATACGATCGCCAAGCCATACGACAACAGATGGAAGCGTTCATGCATGCTTGCCAGCACAAAATACATGGCTCTTAGGCCCAAGATGGCAAATACGTTCGATGTCAGCACGATGAATGGATCGGTGGTGATGGCAAAAATAGCCGGGATCGAATCAACCGCAAAAATCACATCCACAATACCAATTAGCGCAATCACCACGAGCATGGGCGTTGCCATCTTGATACCGTTGTGAACGGTGAAAAATTTTTCGCCATCGTAAGTGGGTGAAATCTTAAAACGTCGGTTAATCCATTTAAGTGCCGGGTTGTTGTCGAGGTCTGGCTCCTCACCGGTGGCAAGCCACATCTTGATGCCAGTAAAGACAAGGAAAGCACCAAAGACATACATCACCCAATGAAACTCGTTGACCAACCAGGCACCAACCAGAATCATGATGGCGCGCAACACCAACGCCCCAATGATACCGATCATCAGCACACGTTTTTGATAAGCCGGTGGAACCGCAAAATACGTAAACAGCATCAGAAACACAAAGATGTTGTCCACGGCCAGTGCTTTCTCGACCAGATAGCCCGTCACGAACTCCAGCGCCTTGGCATTGGCCAGCGTCTTAGTTACCGGATCATCGCCTAAGCCGCCTAGATACCACCACAGCCAGCCCACGAAGACAAATGAGACCGCCACCCAGATGAGGGACCAAATCACCGCCTCTCGCATGGAGACGGTGTGGGCGCCTTGTTTGCTCATCGCAAAAAAATCGATGCACAGGGCCACGAACACGAATGCCACGAACAGCATCCACAAAACAGGGGTTCCAACAGAAATCATCGGGCATGCCTTTTAGGGCCGAATGGGCGAATTTCGGCTCATTGTTATTGGTTGTTATCAAGTTTTTACGGGCACTCACCAGTCTTGCTGACTGACATACACCCCAAAGCTGGTGCAGTATCAGCTCGCGGCACCGGACGTGACCGAATGCCATTTCAGTCACCGTCGTCTTGACGACACCGCATCACACAAACGGCTGCCGGTCGACCGGCCGTTTAGCGCAGCTACTCCCTTTTAGAGGCAGATTGGATTAGACCAGCCGATTGAGGTTGCGTCAAACGGCGCAGCGGGCAGTATCATATGCGTCTAGTTCGTCAGTCGCATTTTGCAGTATCGGACAAACCCAAAAAACTGACTCAAACGCCTGACTCAAACGCCTGACCCAAACCTGAGCTAGACCCTGACCACCACTGAACCACACTCAACCATTCCAAACTCAGCCCATGCGACGCGTCACCACACCCCTAATCCCGCTACTTTTTTCTCTTTTAACGTTAGGGTTCGCGACGCAAGCGCAACCGCTATCGGTTCAAGTACAAAACCGCAGCGAACCGGTACTTTGCGCGGAAAAGGACAATATTGAGCTGACTTTCTCATCAGCCGATGTTGGCCAATTCCAGATACAGGCGGTACACCCGACTTACGTCAACATGATTGTGGTCGACCGAGATGCGCCTGACTTCACTTCTTGCGACATGAGCCAGGATCCGGTGTTTGCAGCTGACCAACCCAAAAAAGTCACCTTTTACGAATCGGCTGATTTGTGGATCACGGGGTTTACCTTTGCCTCGTTTTGGCGACCCAATGACGTGCCTGTCAAAGTGGGTAACCAGACGGTGGACGGACTGCATATGCTGCAAGTCTGGATACGACATGACGAGCGGGCTGAAGAGGTGCTCGTACTTTACCCGCCAGACGGTTACTGGCGAGCCCGCCCCTTGGCGTTTGGCAGCTCCCGATGGACGGCCTATGGATCATCGTTTCTAGTCGGGCCAGTGGAAATGCTGGGACGCCCCGTGGTGGCGTTAGAGTCAATTGAGTTCATACCAGAGCGACGTGAGTTTGTCATGAAGTACAAAGCGGGTGGCCAAGGACGGTTGCGGATCGGTGAAATCAACAGGGAGCACATGAAACTAGAAGCCCAAGTCAGTGATGTACCCCGCCATCTCCCGTTTGCTTCACTGCGATCCATGTACGTCACCCGTAACAACGCGGATGTGGCAGACGTTGCGTGGCGTGAGGCCGGCGCACCGGGTTGGCAAGAAGAAAACATCATGCAGTTCAAGGGTGCCAGCGTGCAAGAGATTTGGGCTGGCCGCTATTTGCCATCACGCCACAACCTCAGTGCACCCGACATGATATTTGGGGACTTTGAACGTTGATCCAAACGCATCGGCAGCGCTTCCAATACGATCAGAAGCTTACTGATCGAAATGCGCGGCAAACCTCGTCCAAGTGATTTGGTTGCGCAGCAACCTTTAGGCGAAGCCGACGAACTTGGTCGGGGAAGGATAGCGCGCACGCCATCGGCGTCCTTTGTTGGCTAGTGTGGTGTCTGTTGCTGTTCGATGTACTGGCGAACGATGCCGATAGGTGCTGCGCCGCAAGACGCGGCGAAGTAGGAAGGCGACCAAAGCATGTTTTTCCAATACCG
>CAMCOS010000066.1 GCA_945876565.1 Lautropia mirabilis
TTGCCCGTGGCCTTGCTCAGTTGGTGATTGAATCTGCCGCTGTGGAGGCGAAAGCCTGCGAAGCATCGGTAAATAAGGCGCAAGCCGAGGTCGGGTCAGACCTTCCTGCAGAGGGAATCCTTGCTCTTTAGGGCGAGGAGGTGATCAAATGATTACCGTTGATGTGCCCAATCGCACGATTCGTGTTGAGATATCGGATCAAGAGATGCGGCAGCGACGCGATGCGTGGACGCCGCCCCAGAAACGGTATGAACGGGGTTATGGCTGGATGTTCTCCAAACATATTCAGCAGGCCAACGAAGGCTGTGATTTTGATTTTCTGAGGACTGAGTTCGGTCAGCCTGTCTGCGAGCCAGACATCTTCTAAATCGATGACATTCGGAGAATTCCTGTGAAAGAACTTAAAGAGCAGACTCGCCAGCGGCTCATGCACATCAGCACGGCAACGCTTGCCACACTTTTGTTTAAGCGTGGGCTTAAGAATCAGTTCATTCAAAACGTTTCGCGTCTTTCCAAAGCGAAAGAGAATATGGTTGGCCCAGCGTTTACGCTGCGCTACATGCCTGCCCGTGAAGACCGAAACGGTATCGAGGTCTTCCAAGACCGACACCACCCGCAGCGCCAGGCAATCGAGCAGTGTCCACCGGGTGCCGTGATGGTTTTTGATAGTCGCAAAGATGCCCGAGCGGCCTCAGCCGGTGGCATTCTGGTGTCCCGATTAAAGCAACGCGGTGTGGCTGGTGTGGTCACCGATGGCGGTTTTCGGGATTCGGCTGAAATTGCCGAGCTTGGCATTGCGGCCTATCACCAGAGGCCCTCGGCCCCAACCAATTTGACACTGCATGAGGCCATTGACATTAACGTGCCGATTGGTTGCGGCGATGCGCCTGTGTTTCCAGGCGATGTCATCGTGGGCGATGCAGACGGCGTGATTGTGATCCCCGCAGCCATCGCAGACGAAGTCGCGGTTCAAGCAGCCGACATGACGGTGTTCGAAGACTTTGTGATGATATGCGTCAAGCAGGGCAAGTCGATTTTGGGGCTTTATCCGCCGACAGACCCCCAGACGTTGGCCTTGTTTGAGTCATGGAAGAGGGATAACGGGTTTTAGGACGCTTCAGGCAAGTCCGAAGCCCTTGATGTAACCTAGTGAGGCTTGCCTTGTTTGGCGGCCGCACATGATAAGCAGACCAATGGGTGTGAACGAGGCATTGATTTGGTGCGGTTGGGTGAGAATGTTGAGCGAGAGCGATGATCGAGCAAACGTCAAGTGCTCGGTGGGGTGCTCAATGGGGTGCTCGGCGCAAACAACCACTGGGGATGACAAGTGGCTATGCGGATGTTCACACGTTTGGCCAGCAAACGATGGGGTGGCTGACGGGACTCGAACCCGCGACAACCGGAATCACAATCCGGGACTCTACCAACTGAGCTACAGCCACCAAAGGACGCAAATATTAACATGATCGATGAGACCAGACACTTGCTGGTGACTTACTGGCCGCACATGGTTTTATTGGTCTCGCTTGTGGCTAGCGTAGCCACCGCGATTCATGCAGCCATGACCAAAGAGGACGTTCGTGCTGCCATTGGCTGGGTGGCGGTGGTGATATTTTCCCCGCTGCTTGGCGCAACTTTCTACCTCTTTACTGGCATTAATCGTGTCAGACGACAGCGCATGACTGAGCAGCGTCGCATGGCCGAGCAGGAATTGGCCTCCATTAAACGGCTTGAGGTCACGCATCTGGGCGATGGGTACGATGAGCACATCAGGCCGCTTAGGCGCTTGGGCAACCAGGTCAATAGCAACGTTTTGTTGCATGGCAACCAGATTGAGATGTTGGCCGGTGGCGATGAAACGTACCCTGCGATGCTGCAAGCGATTGCGCAGGCCAAGTCCTGCTTGGCCATGCAAAGCTACATCTTCGACCACGATGGCATCGGTATTCGCATGGCGCAAGCCTTGATCGACGCCCAGCGTCGCGGTGTGATGGTGCGAGTGCTGATTGATGCTGTGGGGGCCAAGTATTCACGTCCGCCAATTACCCGGATGCTTGAAGAGGCCGGCGTTAAGGTGGGTCGGTTTTTGCCAACGGCCATTGGGATACGACTGGTGTACGCCAACATGCGCAGTCACCGCAAACTACTGGTGGTTGATAGCCATTACGCACTGACTGGTGGCATGAATATCCGCGAGGCTTTCACGCGTGAGTTTGCTGGCGACAAGGTTGCGGTCGACACCCATTTCAGGGTGCAAGGACCTGTGGCTCACCACTTGATGGAGAGTTTTGCGCACGACTGGGAGTTCACCACTGGTGAACGTCTGGACGGCGATGTTTGGTTTGCGCCATTTGAAGCGGATTACATCAACGCAGGTGTGCCCGCCAGGGTTGTCCTGTCTGGCCCTGACCGAGCAATTGCCCGAAATCAATCCATGTTGCTCGGGGCTTTGTCGGTGGCGCGCGCGCATGTGCGAATTCAGTCGCCGTACTTTCTTCCCGAGCCAGTGCTCATTGGGGCCCTGGTGACGGCGGCTCGGCGAGGCGTCGCCGTGGATGTTGTAATTCCGGCCAACAACAACCTCAGGCTGGTCAGCGCAGCGATGGAAGCACAGTTGGATTTGTTGTTGCATGGTGGTGTGCATGTTTGGCGCGCAACTGGTCCATTTGATCACTCCAAGCTCATGACGGTGGATGATCAGTGGTGCTATGTTGGATCGTCAAATGTCGACCCGCGCAGTCAGCGGCTCAATTTTGAGCTCGACCTAGAGGTCTATGACCGAAAGTTGGCTCATCGAATTGCGGCCAGCATTGACAGCAAAATACGAGACGGCAAACGGGCGACTTTGGCCGAGCTGGAAAGTCGACCGTTTTGGAAGCGATTGAGAAACCGGTTTATCTGGCTGGCTTCGCCACTGCTGTAATTGAGCAGCGATTGTTTATTGGACATCGATAAGCGGATCGAGCGCTGGGTCAGCGGCCTCGGCCACCCGCGCACCTTCAATGCCATGACGCTGAATCGCGGTTTGCACAAATCCCGATGATTTCATGCCCTCGAGGAACTCCCTTAGAAAGCTGGCTGCTTGGGGGCCGCGTGTTTTAGGCAAACCCATGGCCTGGCGAATCACCATGAACCGGCCAGGTAAAAGGCGCAGGTCGGGTCTGTCGGTGCTGTCGGCCTGTAGTTGCTGTTTGACGCCAGCAGCAACATCGGCACCGAGGTCCAAAAATGTGCTCACCACCGTTTGCGAGGAGCTTGAGCGCACGATTTGAGCAAGTTTGAGATGCCGAGATAAGAAAAGGTCATAGGCGCTACCTTGTCCGACCACGATGCGATGGTTGGCTACATCCACTTGGTCATTGTTGGTCAGTGGACTGTCGTGGCGCACCAGGTAGGCACCTTCGATCAGGATATAGGGGGCAGTGAAGGCGATCTGTTCGCCACGCTTGGGGTCAATCGCAAAAAATCCGACGTCTGCTTGGCCAGACTCCAGCGCGTGCACTGATTCAGCGGCAGTCTTAAACACGATGAGTTCAGTGCGAACGCCCAGTTGTTCGCCAAGCTTACGCGCCAGGTCAACTGAGACGCCTTGCGCCGAATCCCCATCAGCCCGGGCAAGAATGGGGTTGCCGACGTTAATGCTTGCACGCAGAACGCCGGTAGGCGCAAATGTCGTCGCCAGTGAGGCGGCAAGTGAGGTGGCAAGTGAGGTGGCAAGTGAGGTGGCAAGTGAGGATGACATACTAGTTCGCTCCCGTAGGACTCATTGACGCTTGGCTTGGCTCATCGCGGTGGCCGTGCAACCTGCGCTTGCTGCCATGATGCAGGCAATCGCCAGTGCTTGGGCCAGGCTGAGCATTTCACCCAGAATCATAGCGCCAGCAATGGCGCCAAACATGGGTTCGACACTGACAGTCACGCCGAAAGTTTTGCTGGGAAGGTGGCGCAATGCGCGCATCTCGAGGGTGTACGGGATTGCTGAAGACAACAATCCCACCAGCAGTCCAGTGGCAAGCAGTGCTGGGTTGAGCATCTCCACCCCCGCTTGTGCCACGCCAAATGGCAGTGCAATGATGGCGGCCACCGTCATGCCCAGTCCAGTGGCTTGTCCGGGGTGCAAATAGCTCGCTCGCTGGCCAAGCACAATGTAGGCAGCCCAGCACGCACCGGCGGCTAAAGCCAGTAGCACCCCGGCGGGGTCTAGCGGTTTGTCGTTACTTAGCATCGGTGTCAATAGGGCCAAGCCAATGACTGCTAGCCCTGCCCACACGAAATCGATGAGTCGTCTAGAACTGAAGATGGCCAGTGCCAGAGGGCCGGTGAACTCAATCGCAATGGCCACCCCGACGGGGAGTGTTTCGAGCGCGGCATAAAACAGCAGGTTCATCATGGCGAGCATGACGCCATAGGGCAGGATTCGCTTCCAGTCGTCAATCGAGGTAACCCAGCGCCACGGTCTGAACCAAATCAACAGGATGGCAGCACCCACGGTGATCCGGTATGCAGCCGTGCCCAACGGCCCGACAGAGCCGAAAAGGGT
Source organism: Lautropia mirabilis (assembly GCA_945876565.1). Lineage (GTDB taxonomy): Bacteria > Pseudomonadota > Gammaproteobacteria > Burkholderiales > Burkholderiaceae_B > Algicoccus. The sequence continues at coordinate 4,541 of CAMCOS010000066.1, forward strand.
TTTTGCCAGAGATGCGCCAAAACCAATGGAGAGCATGGCCACCATGACGGCGAGCACGGACAGTAGGATCTGGCGCTGGTTGGCTTTGGTTTGCATGTTTTGCTGTGGCGCCCCCGGCGTGACTCGAACACGCAACCACCCGCTTAGAAGGCGGGTGCTCTATCCAGTTGAGCTACGGGGACAAGGAGACGGCATTTTAACCACCGATTCAAGTCCCCGCTGTGTTAGGCTTGAATTGTTTTAGAAAACCTTGGTGTTCATGGCATGACTGAGCTGTTTGCGGTACACCCAACCAACCCCCAGCCGCGCGCCATGGGCCAGGCGGCTGAGTTGATCTCGCAAGGGGGCGTGCTGGCAATCCCGACTGATTCGGGTTATGCCTTGGCTGCGCATTTGGACGATAAAGATGCGGCCGATGCATTGCGACGTTTTCGGGGGCTAGACGCTAGGCACCATTTAACTTTGTTGTGCCGTGATTTATCCGAGATTGGGCAGTTTGCCAAAGTCGACAACCAGCAATACCGGTTGTTGAAGTTGGCCACACCGGGCCCGTGGACCTTTATTCTGACGGCCTCCAAAGAAGTGCCCAAGCGCGTTTCGCATCCCTCACGTAAAACCATTGGCATTCGCGTACCCAATCACCCCGTTACCGGCGCACTGCTGGAGTTGGTCGGTGCGCCTGTGTTGGCAACTACCTTGATTTTGCCTGGGCAAGAGTCCCCTTTGGTAGATCCTGCAGACGTTCGTGAAGGATTGGGTAAACAGCTTGCTGGGATTATCGATGCCGGGCGCTGTCCCTGGCAGCCAACCACGATTGTTGATTTGTCAGGGCCAGTGCCGCAGGTGCTGCGTCTGGGTGCTGGCGATCCAGCCAGCATCGGTTTGTGAGGTGACACCATGTTCGGAATTGAAGACCTGATTCAGACTATTGTCCTGTATGCCTTGCCTGTTATTTTTGCGATCACGCTGCATGAGGCAGCGCATGGCTATGTGGCAAGAGTGTTCGGTGATCCCACGGCCACGCTCGCGGGCCGTGTAACACTGAACCCGGTCAAGCACATTGATCCGGTCGGTACGATTGCTGTGCCGCTTGGAATTTTGTTGATGTCCAAACTCTTTGGTGGGCCACCGTTGCTGTTTGGCTGGGCAAAGCCCGTGCCCGTTAACTTTGGCCGCCTTCAAAACCCCAAGCGCGACATGTGCTGGGTGGCACTGGCTGGACCGGCTGCTAATCTGTTTATGGCTATTTTGTGGGCCATGTCGGTGCGTATGCTGCTTGAGGCTGGCGCTGGCAGGGAGAGTTTTTGGTTTCAGATGGCAGTCATTGGTATTCAGATCAACTTGGTGCTGATGGCTTTAAATTTGTTGCCGCTGCTGCCACTGGATGGCGGTCGAATTCTGTACAGCGTTTTGCCCAATCAGCTGGCATGGCAGTACGGGCGTCTAGAGCCATACGGCATGATGATTCTGATCGTGCTGTTGGTGACCGGTAGCTTATGGACTTTTCTTGAGCCTTTTATGGCACTCGGGCGCTGGATTGTGCAGCTTTTTTTGTAGTGGTTTTGGTGATTTCTCAAGTGCCTGCTATCGAAGGCTTCCGTTACACTATCGCCACAGAGGGACACGTCGACAGCGTTGTGGGCGTGGCCTAAGTTAAACACGGTCCGGTATTGAACATGAACTCGTTGTCCTCCACCACACAGAACCCGCAATTCAGAGGCAGTATGGTTGCGTTGGTTACCCCGATGCATCCAGATGGCAGTCTTGATCTGGTTAGTTATCGAAACCTGATTGATTGGCATGTCAAGGAGGGGACGGATGGATTGGTCGTGGTGGGCACATCGGGCGAGTCACCCACGGTGGACATCGATGAGCATGCTGAGCTCATACAAGTTGCTGTCGAACATGCTGCGGGTCGGATCCCGGTCATTGCGGGTGTGGGTGCTAACTCCACGACCGAAGCCATACATTTGGCTGGTCATGCCAAGCATGTTGGGGCACACGCTGGTTTGTCGGTGGTGCCCTATTACAACAAGCCTTCCCAAGAGGGTATGTATCGGCATTTCAAGGCGATACAGGAAGCGGTTGACCTGCCAACTGTTCTTTACAACGTGCCTGGCCGTACCGTGGCTGACATGAGCCACGACACGGTGGTCAGACTTGCTCACATTCCGGGCATCATTGGCATCAAAGATGCTACCGGTGATATCGGTCGTGGTGGTTTGCTGATCCGCGATGTGCCCGAAGGGTTTCAGATATTTAGCGGTGACGATCCAACGGCTGCCGCGCTGATTATGCTAGGTGGACACGGCAATATCTCGGTCACAGCCAATGTGGCACCAAGGGCTATGCACGACCTTTGTGTTGCCGCGGCCAAGGGTGATCTGCAAACGGTTCGGCACCTGAATGCCAAGCTCGCACTCTTGAACAAGTTGTTATTTGTCGAAGGCAATCCAGTTCCAGTTAAGTGGGCTCTGGCACAGATGGGCCGTATGGCTGGTGGCATCAGATTGCCGTTGTGTGAACTTGGTGCAGTTCATCATGACGCGCTCAGAGCAGCGCTTGTTGAGGCAGGTTTATTGTGATGACACAGCAGGTAGGGATGAAAATGACACCCATTGCAAAGTCCTTGTCAGTGGTTCTTATGATGCTGAGTCTCACCGCTTGCAGTACCATTAAAGAGACCTTAAGCGGCGACAATGCGATTGACTACCAGTCGGCCAAGCGGGTAGATCCCTTGAGTATCCCGCCTGATTTGACCCAAGCAGCGGCAGATCCACGCTATCGCGCCCCAGCCACGGGATCGACGACGTTGTCCCAGTTTCAGTCGTTAAACCAGAATGCGGCTCCGAGCACCCAAAGTGCATTGACTCAGGTCGCGGTGTTGCCAAGTTATCCCGGCATTGAGGTCAGGCGTGATGGAAATTTACGCTGGCTAGTCATCAATGAGACACCCGAACGACTGTTTCCAAAGATTGAAGAGTTTTGGTACGAAAGTGGTTTTAACCTTGATGTGATCGATCCCAAAGCAGGCATCATGATCACAAACTGGGCTGAGAACCGGGCCAAGATTTCTGAAAGCTGGGTTCGCAATCTGCTTGGTTCAATCCTCGATACAGTCTGGGATAGTGGCGAGCGTGACAAGTTCCGCACAATCCTGGAACGTCTTGATGGCAACCGTACTGAAGTGTTTATCTCCCATGAGCACATGGTCGAGGAGCAGGTTGGTGTTGATAAGGCCAACGTGAAGTGGGTGCGTGGCGAGGAAGACCCGGGCTTGAACGCCGCCATGCTCGCGCGTCTGATGGTCTACCTTGGCGAAGATGTACAAAAGGCCCGCCAACAGATGGCCAAAGCCGAAGAACAGTCGCTTAAGCCAGCCGTTCAAAACAATGTAGCAAGCGATGGCACCATCACCATCGATGAACCATTCGAGCAAGCTTGGCGCAGGGTTGGTCTGGCACTGGATTCGGGTAACTTTGCGGTGGACGACCGAAATCGTTCGGCTGGTGATTTTTATGTGCGCTATGTCGACACTGACACGGGTCGCAAGATTGAGGATCCGGGCATATTCTCCAGACTGTTTGGTGCGAAATCCCAGCCAGCTGCCACGCAATATCGGTTGAACCTCAAGAGCGAGGGTAATCGCACGGTTGTCAGCGTGTTTAATGACCAGGGTGTACAGCAAAACAATGAAACAGCCATCCGGATGCTGTCTGTATTAGCTGAGCGTTTGTGATTAAGGCTTGACCATCACGACAAGCCCCGCCGTTCAGGGCGGGGACAAACGGTGGTCAATAAGGTCGGTTTTGTTCTTGAATATAGCGCTTGAGTACTTCAATCGAAGCCCCGCCTGTGCTGCTCGCGAAGTAGCTAGGGCTCCAGAGCGAGTTTTTTGATTTAGCCACAGACCAGAACGATTCAATTTCAGGGAACTGTTC
>CAMCOS010000067.1 GCA_945876565.1 Lautropia mirabilis
CTTTGATCCCCTTCTTGTGTAATCGCACCACTTGCTTGCGCCTCTCGTGCAATTGCTCCAGGGTTTGGTATCTCGCGTCTTCTTTTTCCATGACCCATACATGGGGCTGCTTCCGAGAAAATCAAGACTTCACAGGGCCGAATCTATAGCAGTTAATTCGAATGCAATTTAGCGTTGAACCCGCATATCATAGACAAGATGCGTCCACTACACGTGAACGTTACCCTGTAAGACACCCATAAACATCTATGAATCCCGACTGACCAAGATGCCCGTTGCAACCGTGACCTTACCTGATACGCCAGCGCTACAGGCACGCCTGGCCGAACCGGCTGACTTGCTTGTGGCCTGCTACTGTGCCGCATGGTGTGACACCTGCACGCTGTATCGCACACGATTTGATGCGTTGGCTACCAAGCACCCTGAACACGCTTTTGTATGGATTGACATCGAGGAGCATGCTGAGTTGCTAGGCGAGGAGGATATTGAAAACTTTCCCACGCTACTGCTTGAACGACAGGGCCGCGTGCTATTTTTTGGGACGATGTTGCCACACATCGAGCAGCTTGATCGCCTCATCAAAACCATGGCTGACAATGATGCAACCGAGGCGATCGCCACAAAATTGCCCAGTGTGCGCAAGCTGCTGACCTAGTGGCAGTGCCCGGCCGGCAAGGCTAATCGGCCAATACTATTTGCCCGAGGCTTGAGCACCAGCAGAACTGGATGCCCCAGACGCTTCATCTTCGATGCGCTTGGGCGCAGCACCGAGTAAAATTCCAAGACCCGCCTTGCGGTTCGCAAGCGCCGGTTTTTGTGTGACGGGTGTGGCGTTTGCCGCCAAAGACGGCTCATAGGGCTTTAAGAAGAACTCATCGACTGGCGGCTTGGCAGACTCATGGGTTCTGCCTCGGCTGCGGCCACGATCCGGCGACCGTTCACGCCCCCGATTGTCCGCGCGCTCCCGGTCACCACCTGACAATCGGGAAGAGGACTTCGGTACCGACAACACGCCCCGCTCGATCGGGCGCTTGATGAGTTTTTCAACTTCGATCAAAAGCTTTTCCTGTGCGGGTGTGTAGAGCGAAATCGCATCACCCGAGGCACCCGCACGCCCGGTGCGGCCAATGCGATGCACGTAGTCTTCAGCGCTGTAGGGCAAGTCGTAATTGATCACGCACGGCACACCGGCAACATCCAGGCCACGCGCAGCCACATCGGTTGCCACCAGCACCTCGAGCTCACCTGCTTTGAACGCATCGAGCGCCTTCATGCGGTCAGCTTGCGATTTGTCACCATGGATTGATTCAGCTTTGACACCGTCGCGCTCGAGTTCTCGGGCTAAGCGCGACGTACCAATCTTCGTATTGGAAAAAACAATCACCTGGTTCAGTCCCTTGGACTTGACCAAGTGCACCACCGCGGCACGTTTATCGATCTCGGCCACCGGATAGGCAATCTGCGACACAGTATCGGCCGTGGCGTTGCGCTTGGCTACCTCGAGCTCAACCGGGGTTTTCTGATAAGTGCGCGCAAGCTTGCGAATCTCAGCGCTAAAGGTGGCTGAGAACAACAGTGTCTGGCGTTGGTCGGGCAAGGCCCGAATAATTCGATCCAAGTCCGGCAAAAAACCCATGTCAAGCATGCGGTCAGCTTCATCAAGCACAAGTATGCCCACTTGTGAGAGGTTGACGGTATTTTGTGACAGGTGATCTAGCAAACGCCCGGGCGTTGCGATCAGCACTTCACAACCCTGGCGCAATGCTTCCTTTTGCGGTCCAATGTCGACCCCACCAAACACCACGGCGCTGCGCAAAGGGGTGTAGAGGCTGTAGCGTTTCACGCTCTCATAGACTTGATCAGCGAGTTCTCGCGTGGGCGTCAGAATCAATGCCCTAACCGGATGGCGCGCAGGCGAAGCACTCGCATTGGCCAGTGGCATGAGCCGATGAAGAATAGGCAATGTAAAAGCGGCAGTCTTGCCAGTGCCCGTCTGCGCGGCGCCCATGACGTCGTGGCCAGCCATGACCTCAGGCAAAGCTTGCGCCTGAATCGGAGTGGGAATAGTGTATCCGGTTTGCTTGACCGCCTGCAGTATCTGGCCATGCAAACCAATTGCATCAAATGTCGGCGGAGAAATTTCTTGGACCTGCAGCATTTGAGCCGCGCTCTTGGCCTGTGAGGTATCGCTTTCTGTCATAAGATTCCGATCAAACTAGTTCCTCAGTGTACTGCAACTATCGGGAAAACCATGACAAATTCGAGTCAATGTGGCGTGTTCACCACCAACCAATCACTGCCCTGAGCACCCAGAAAGCCACCATACCACCGACAATCATGACCAACACATTGCGGGTTTTTTGAAACAACCAAATAGCCACCACTGCCGCAAACAAGCGCTGGTCAATCACGGTGGCCATGCTATCAGGTGACGCCCATGGCAATAAAACCGGCACAATGATGGCAGTCAATGCGGCAGCTGGCGCGAAACGCAACGCTCGCCGAACCCCCTCGCTAAGCGGCACCCGATGACCAAAGAGGTGATAGCTCGCCCGAGTCAGCAGCGTGCAAAGGGTCAAGAGCGCAATGGCAGCGTAAAGATAGCCGTCCGTGGCAATGGTTTGTCCTAGCGATTGATCCACGAGCACCTTCTCCTTGGCGATTGAGGCTAGCGCTTTTTCCTGAATGCTGACTCAGCCCAGATGCCAGCCACAATACCGACCACCACCGCGGCCAATAACCCAAGTCGCAGCGGCAGTCCCTGAGACACCCAGGCAGTCACGCCTGCAGCCAGCATGGACACCAGCATGGGCCGACTGTTGGCCAATGGAATCGTAATGGCCATGAGCGCCAGCACCGCCGCAAAGTCCAAGTTCCAGGTCGCTGGCACGAGGCTGCCAAGTACGATACCGATCATCGAGGAGGTCTGCCAAGTAATCCAGCCCGGCACAATGGCAGCCAGAAAAAAAGCCCGCTGGGCCTCGGTGCCCTTAACCTTCGCCTCGCCAAACCGGGGCATGAAAATGACGAACGACATGTCCGTGGTGAAGTAGCCGTACGCAAACCGCTTGTACCAAGGCAAGGACTGAAAGTAAGGCTGTAGCGCCGCGCTGAAAATCAAAAACCGCAGGTTCACTATCAAGCCAGCCGCAAATATCAGCCACAATGGAGCACCGGCGGCAATCAGCGGCAATGAGGTCAATTGCGCGGAGCCTGCATACACAAACACAGTCATGAGCCCAGCTGCGCTCTCGGTTAGCCCGGACTTAACCATCGCCACACCGGTGACGAGCCCCCAGGTAAAGGTGGCGATAAGCGCCGGTCGAACGGCGGTCAAACCCTCGCGCATGGCCGCGCGACGTTCAGCTTCTATCGACAGATTGGGTTGAACAGACACACCAACAAGCTTCCAAAATGGGCATTTGCATCCAAGCAACACCCTAGGCAAATGACATTCCTCAGATTGTAACGCCCGCCTTGATACAATCACGGTTAGTTAATTAACGAGAGAGTCGCCATGTCTGAGCCAGCAACCAACTCTAGCGCGGACTTGACTGCACAGACTGTGACAGTCACCGCTGATGATCTCCCTTTGCACTGTCCTGGCGACAAAGCGCCTGTCTGGAGCATGCACCCACGCGTGTTCCTGGATGTCACCAAAACCGGTCAAGTTAAATGCCCCTACTGCGGCACCACCTATCTGCTTGCACCAGGCACAGTGCTCGTTGACCACGGCCACTAATCATCCAGTTCAGCCATGTTTGCCACCCCCACTGAGGCCGAACAAGCCTTTTATGATGCGCTTGCTAGAGGCGACATCGACGGTCTGATGCAAGTCTGGGCCGGTGATGAGGAAATCGTCTGTGTGCACCCCGGAGGATTGCGCCTGATTGGCCACTTGGCTGTGCGTGAGTCCTGGAAATCGATTTTGCAGCATGGTGGTCTGCATATCCAGACATCCAAGGTGGTGGAGCTCGCCACCATGATGGGCGCGTCGCACTCGGTGATCGAACAAATCCGTGCCATGGGCCCCAAAGGCACCGAGTACGCCTATTGCTATGCCACCAACGTGTTTCACAAAGGCCCATCGGGCTGGCGACTGGTCATGCACCACGCGAGCGCCGCGCCTGAACGTGCCGGCGCGTTTGATTTGCATGATGCGCCGGGTACCTTGCATTAGAGTCTAATGACTGCCCAAATCGACGCCTCCCCCTGTCCATCGCCGCTTTGGCTACCTGGCGGCCACCTGCAAACGCTTTATGGTGCGCTCGCGGCCTCTGCCAATCGATTACGGTTTATCCGTGAGCGTGTCAGAACACCCGATGGCGACTTTCTGGATTTTGACTGGAGCGCGCCTGGCCTGGTTTTGCAGCCCAAAGACCGGAGCATCAATCGCCAGGACCTACCCAAACACAGCGCCGCCATACGCTGGATTGAACCCAACGACAGTGAGCTGATCCTGGGCCAACAAGATACACCGGCACTTATGCTGCTACACGGCCTTGAGGGCGATAGCAACAGTCGCTACGTGCAGTCAATCCTGCAGTACTTTCGCGCGCGCGGCTGGCTCGTGGCGCTGGCTCACTTCAGGGGCTGCTCTGGCGCGCCGAACTTGCTGGCCCGCTCTTACTTTTCCGGAGATATCGACGAAGTCGACTTTATCTTAAAGAGCGTCATCGAACGCTCCCCAAACGCTCGGTGGCACGTCGCTGGCGTGTCGCTTGGCGGCAATGCGCTACTGAAGTACCTCGGTGAGCGAGCCGGGCATACAGCCAACATTGAGGCCGCCGCCAGCATCTGCGCCCCCATGGATCTGCTGGCTGCCGGTCAGCGCCTGAGCGAAGACTGGTGGTGTCGGCAACTCTACACCCGTTATTTCCTGCGCACCATGAAACCAAAGATCATGGAAAAAGCGGCACGATTTCCGGGCGCGATCGACGTCACTCGCGTCTCGCGCGCAAAGACACTGAAAGACTTTGATGATGCTTACACTGCCCCAATGCATGGCTTTGCCAATGCATTGGATTATTGGCAGAAAGCCTCCAGCAAACCTTGGCTGCCCTGCATTGAAATGCCCACGTTGATCCTCAACCCGCGCAATGACCCCTTCGTCCCCGAACCGTCATTGCCAGGACCGTCTGAGGCCAGTGCACAAGTCACCCTGCATCAGCCGGCCGAGGGTGGGCACATGGGATTTACCACAGGCACATTCCCGGGCCAGCTAAATTGGCTGCCTTCGAGGCTGGCAAAGTTTTTTAATTCACGAAAGTAACTGACTAACTGGCTAACGCACTTGCTTCCTAGCTGCTGAATTTTTCCAAGAGCGCTTTTTCTTGCTGCATACGAGCTTGCAGATTGCGAATTTCGGCATCGATGCGCGACTGCTCATGGAAATCCTGTGTCATCTCCCGCGCTTGCTGTAACTGCGCCATGGCCGATGGCAGTGCACCGGTTAAGACGTAATAGTCCGCCATTGCCTGACGGGCTTGCGCGGGCTGATTCGAATCAGCCAAATTTAAGGCCAGTAGCTGATACAAAACGGGCGACTCGGTGGGCCACTTTTTAATTTGCTGTTGTAAAAACTTGGCAGCTTCCAGATGCCTGCCAAGTTTTTGCAGCGCGCGCGCCTGAAGTTCAGCGATCGCGCGGTTATTGGGCCAACGGGAAAATGCACTGCGGCAAATGGCAAGCGCACTGTTAGCATCATCCTGCATCAAAGCCAAGGCGGCAGCTTGACGCTCAATGTAGGGCGACTCTTGAACACCTTCGCGCGCATACGACAGAAACCGCTTGGCGTCTGGAAATTGACGACGCTGCGCAGCGATCTCAGACAGTGCCAGCCACGCCGCCGAACGCTGCGCGCCTTTGAAGCGACGGCCCTCATCTTGCAACTTATCGACAATGCGCATGACATCATGACGCTCTAGTGTTTGCAACACGAGCGCGCGCGCACGAACGTACCAGAACGCATCTGAGCTAGGGTACTTGCTGTTGTTAAGCAACTGGGTGCGGTTTTGCATGTCGGTCATGCGGTCAATGCTCAGCGGGTGAGTGCTGAAATAGGCATTGCCGCTCGACGTGCCCATGTTGAACTGAGCGTTATTCATGAGCTTGGCAAACATTTCCTGCAAACCGTTGGGATCGTAACCAGCCTTACTCAGCATGTGAAACCCAACCCGATCCGCTTCGCGTTCAGCATCGCGCGAATAGCCCAACTGCTGATCAATCGCGGCTGCCTGGCCAAAGGCAGCAATACCAGAGGCCACGTTAATGCCGCCAGCCAATCCAGCCAACAGCGCCGCTGCCACAGACGCCAAGGCAATCATGTCGCTTTGCTTTTGCTGGGTCAGGCCGCGCGCAATATGACGCTGGGTGACGTGTGCAATTTCGTGGGCAACCACCCCGGCAACCTCAGACTCGGAGTCCGCCTGCACAATTAAACCTGTGTTCACGCCAATGTAGCCACCAGGCAAAGCAAAGGCGTTGAACTGCGGGTCAAGAACCCCAAATACGTCCAGGTGCACGGCATTGCTGGCTGCATAGCGCGAGAGGCGCTTGCCCATGTCGTTCAGATACTGATTAATTTCGGCATCATGCACGTAAGTCGGGTCGCGCCGGCCTTGAGCAATGATCAGATCGCCAAGCGCGCGCTCAAGCGCAGGCGATAAATCCGAGCCACTGGCCGCGCCAATGCTGGGCAGCCCCATGGGCTGCGCCAAGGTGGGCGTTGAAACCAGCGCAGGCGCCAACGTCGCCAAAACGACAGCGGCAAACTTACGCTTAACGGACGAAGGCACGAGTATCATGATTTGGTTATGATACTGGTCATTTACGATAGTTCCGGAAACAACCCATGCGCCCCGTCAGAAAAGCCGTTTTCCCCGTTGCAGGTCTTGGCACCCGATTTTTGCCGGCCACCAAAGCCATGCCTAAAGAAATGCTACCCGTGGTTGACAAGCCTTTGATCCAATATGCGGTCGAAGAAGCCGTGGCGGCTGGAATTACCGAGCTGATTTTTGTGACGGGGCGAAGCAAACGCGCCATTGAGGACCATTTTGATTCGGCGCCCGAGCTTGAAATGGAGCTCGCCAGAAAAGACAAGCAGGCGATGCTGGCTGCGGTTAAAAACATTCTGCCTGAGCACGTCAGCTGCATCTATATTCGCCAAACGGCGCCCCTGGGGCTTGGTCACGCGGTGCTCACCGCAGCACCCGCTGTTGGCGACGAACCTTTTGCCGTATTGCTAGCTGATGACCTGATTGACGCGGACAAACCTGTCTTATCACAACTGATTGACGCAGCGCTGACCCATCAGGGCAGCATCCTCGGCGTGCAGGAAGTCGCGCGCAAAGACACGGACAAGTACGGCATTGTTTCTAGCACGCAAGTCGATGACCGCACGGAACGGGTCAATGCCATTGTAGAGAAGCCCTCCCCCGATGTTGCGCCGTCGACCTTGGCCGTGGTCGGTCGCTATGTGCTTGACGCAGCCATTTTTGATCACCTGCGTCGCACGCAGGCAGGCTCGGGCGGCGAGATTCAGCTAACCGATGGCATTGCCTCGCTCATGGCAGAAAAGCCCGTGTTTGCGCATCGTTACGAAGGCACACGCTACGACTGTGGTAGCAAAGCCGGTATGTTTGCCGCTACCGTGGCGTATGGCAAGAAGTACCACGGGCTGGAGCCGTAGTATTTCTTCGAATTGTTTCTCTGAGTCCATGCCTGCATAGACAGCCCTAAAACTTAAATCTGTTGAGCAATATTGACGCCCCCTGAAAAACGCGTAACGTCTTCACCGAATATTTACAAACCCGAGAACTCAGGATAACTGCTCTGATTTCTACCGGCCGCAGTAAAAGTTGCCGGGTTGGATTCGTACCCACTATAAAAACACTGCCTTTGCACGGCGCGCATCGAACTTCGGTGATCATAGCCTTGCTCGTGAGAAGTCAGCAATTGATGAAGCAATTACATCCGAGCAACATGCCGAGCCGCCCCCGGCACACTATCTTTCCTTTGCCACTCGCTTCATGTTGTCGATCAGTGGTCGCATCAAAAAACTTAGCACTGTTCTTTGTTCTGTCGAAATGAATATGTCTGCAGGGATACCGGGGCTCAGCTCTTGTGATCCGCCCGCT
>CAMCOS010000068.1 GCA_945876565.1 Lautropia mirabilis
GCCGCGTTTGCTTACGCTTGGCATCGAATTCAATGTCAGAAAAACTCAACTGGTTCATGATCGTGATGGAAAAGTTAGCGATACTATTCAGACAACTAACCGCGCCTCGAGTTCACTGAATTCGGGGACTTTTTCAGAGAATCCCTAGACAATTGGTCGAGACCGGTGACTAGTTTTGTGGATAACGTGTGGCTCTTGATCGGCGGGCGCTTGAATGCCGACTGGCAGAAAGTCGACTTGCTCAGTTGAGGTGGCAAATTTGCCTGCATCGTATTCGCGACGCCAGCTCCAGAGCAAACCCTCCCGAATGCCGTTCTCGCGGGCAACGATTGCGACGGTTACATCTGCGGCCAGCGATTGCTCCACCACACGGCGCTTGAATTCCCTGCTGAGTCTGCGCGCTGGCCTACGTACGGTTGACTTCGGTTCCTTCATGCTTGCAGCTCCTGGACTAGAGAACAGCTATGGTGTTGGATCTAGTCAACGATCACAAGGTGGTGCAGACCGGAGGATTACCCTTACTAACCTAATAAGGCTTTCATCACGAAGCACGCACTGGAAAAGGTCTTCCAACCCGAAGCCGGTACCGCTAGTTGAGCGCAGGGTGGCAGTGGTTTTACTCATATCACCGTCGAGGTTAACGCCAGTCTCGCTGTTATGTGCCGCTGGTTTGCGGGACCGGCGTTTTAGAATGAGGAGTTTGTAGAACCCAAATCATTTTCAGATTGAGCGTTACAGCAATCGTATAGGTGACATGGCGCCATGGGGATCGGAAAGACGAGGGACCCCAACCTGCCGGAGCCATGGGCAGAAAACAGGATCCAATTCCGTCGAAAGCTGGTTAAACACCAGCACCCATGGGGTCTGCTACTCAAGGCACCTCCAGCACCTTGTAGCAGGATTGGGCAAATGATTCGATACTTGGCGGAATTGTGATGGCATGACCGGGATGCCATTCGTTCTTTGATCTGTAACTACGGGCGTCGTACCAGACCTTGCCATTTTCGATTTTCGTAACACGTCGCTCCTGCTCGTTGCCCGCCAGATAGTGACCGCCGACCACGACTTTGTCTACTTGGATTGGCATATGAGGCTCCTTTCGTTGATAGTTCCGCACAGACCGATTGGTTTTCGATGACCAGACAGTTCAAACAAATTCTCATTGAACAAAGAGGCCAGTCAAGCTAAGCTTAACTCAATTCAGTTTGGCGGATTTAGGATTAACGTCGAAATGGCATGCATATCTAAACGGTGCCGACTAGCGCCACCAAAGCTTAACGCAGGCACTTCGCACTAGGCAGTCCTACTACTCCTCACGCATGTCAAAGATTGAGATCGTTCCATTGAAGAATCCTTTTAACTCACAAGTATGCCTGAACGCGGATACGTGCCCAAAACCAGCCTCTGTCGGCTTCGCGCTCGTAACACTGGAAAACTGCTGGCTTACATGTGCAGGATCTACGAATTTATTTTGACCGTCTGGATCGACGACGGCCCACAGTTTCAGGTCTGGGAGTTTGCAAACATGAGAGTCTATTACCTCACCTCGGCCCAACATGCACTCAGCAATCTCATATTTCACCGTCTTAAAGTATCCCGATTCGATGATCTAAATGATCCATTCGAATTACTGGCTGTGAATCTGGACAATCGCGACTTACGGATTGGCATGCGGGCAAAAAAGGAGCAAATCCACTCAACTGAAGGACTGCTGTGCTTCTCAAAAAAATGGAGTAACCCACTGATATGGGGCCATTACGCAGAGAAACACACTGGCGTCGCCTTAGGCTTTGACATTCCAGACCATCTACTAACTCGGGTTAGATACAGGTCTGGTCTAAACAGATTTAAGATCGAGTCCGATGATGTCGATGAGGCAATGGTTCAAGATTTCTTAAACGAACTGAGACGCACCAAGTTTTCTGACTGGGCCTATGAAGACGAGTTCAGACAATTCATTGAGCTGAGTACAACGCAACAGGAAGGTAACCTTCACTTCGTACCGTTTTCGCCCAACCTGCAGTTACGTGAAGTCATACTTGGTGCGCGATTCCGCCTTCCCAGTCAAAGAATCAAATCACTAGTTGCCGGGTTTGAGCCTACTGTCCACGTCAAAAAAGCTCGAATTGCTCTGACAAAATTCGGCGTGACTGAGGATCGATCATTCAGAGAAGCCGCATCGAAATAGCGCCACTCAGAGCGGGATTTGGCCAAACTGTCGATAGGGAACCAATGACGAAGGATCATCAAACAACAAACAGCCGCGTTCGGATCTACTTCTCAGACTTTTTCGAGGTGGACAAGGCGGTCCTCGAGGACTACGGCGCGTTCAATGTGTCCCTTATCAATGACCTGCCATTATTCATTGATCCGTTTTTACTCTTCGACAGTAAAAAACCTGTCTATGAGTCGTTGCATGGCGAGATCATTGATTACTTGAAATTTCTGCGCGACATCTCTTCCTCAGGGGAACTGACATCGGCAGATATCGATCAATGGTTCCGTTTTTCTGAGGTTAAGCAAAACTGGCTGGGATTCAGTCGGACTGGCAATAACGGTAGCGGCTTAGGCGCAAGGTTCGCAAAATCACTGCACAAAAATCTCCATCATGTTTTCCACGACTTTGGTACCGAAAAAATAACTAAGGGTAGTCACATTGAGAAACTTTGTCTGTTTAGCGACGGTGTTGGTCGCGATCACCTGAGCGATTTTGTTACGAACCTAATCAAACGGTTCCTGTTGGAATACACCGAAATTTTTGCCAAGGCCAATCTTCGGCCGGAATACATCAAGACCGTAGCAGTCAATCGAGTGTCGTTCGATTACACCAAACGGCGCTGGCTTCCTGATCGATATGATTTGCCCCATATCAACGGCGACCATGTGATCCTCACCCCAAAGGACATTCTGACCAGAGACGATGCGTGGATCAATCGAGGGGATCTGCTTGCTGAGGTTCAAGATATCTACCAGTCCATTCCCAACCAACAGTTGCGCAGCCAGATCAATACTTACTTTATATCGAGACTCAAGGACGATGCGACAAATGATGATCGAAAGAAGCTAGCAGCATTAACGATCGAGCAGTTTCCGATTCTTATTGATTACTTCATCCGTCGCAAAGAGGACGATGCTGATCAAGCCCACAAAGCCAGCGAAAAGAAGGTCAAGGACACGCAGGCGCTGTTCGTTGATGGGCTCTACCACCTCGTACAAACCCACTTGGCAGGCACCGACTTTTACACCGGTGGAGACTCCTATGCAGAAAGCATGGCTCGTGTTCAATTTTTGAAAGACGTGATCGAACACAAAGACGGATGGAGAATTTTTTACATCGACGGTAAGCCTCTGACACAGGAAACTCATCTGCAACTTCTCTACCGACTCACTTGGTTCGCATCGTCAATGGACGTAAACCGCGAAGTCAACAACGGTAGAGGACCCGTTGACTACAAGGTTTCCAAAGGCAGTACTGACAAAACGCTGGTTGAATTCAAGCTAGCAAGAAATGCCAAGCTAAAGACGAACTTGAAGGGTCAGGTTCCGATTTATGAGCGTGCCAACGATACGTCCTCCTCCATCACGGTAATCGTCTACTTCTCTGATGCTGAACGGTTACGTGCCGTGAAGATCATTCGGGAGTTACAACTAGAGCGGTTGAAAAATATCGTCTTAATCGACGCCAGTAAAGACAATAAACCTTCGGCGTCGAATGCCAAAGGCTGATGCACGATCTAGCTGATTTAGCAACAACATGCCCATTGAGTAAAGGAGCCAGCAAATGAATCGATACAAAAACCTGAGCGGCGAATCCAGCATTTCTTTATACGAACTTGGCATCGATCGGATCATCGTCCAATACTGCGATGGCACTAACTATTTGTTCACGAACTCAAAGACTGGCACTCAGAACATCGATCAAATGAAACGGCTTGCGGAGCTAGGTCGTGGCTTGAATACATACATTCACAAGCACGTGAAAAAGCTCTACGAGAAGAAGTGGCGCTGATTAGCGTTTCCTCGCAACACGGCGCGGCAATTCAGTGCTTAACCCCTCTCGATCGTACCGCTGCAGATTTGCGCCACGTGACCATAGCGAAGGGCACTGAAGTCGCCGCCAGTGTGTTCGAGGTAAACCCCTCGACCTTCAAAACCACCCTACCAAGTAAACCACCCATTTTTGTGAAGACACCACCCGCTGGTTACAAGGGACGTGGGCATTGAGATGGCCGCGATCAGGTGTTCTCTATCAAACGTTTCAAATTGGATACACGTATGACTGACCCCACAGCACATCACAACAAACGTGACAAAGCACAACAAACACTACCCTCACCACCCGATACGCACCTGAACAGCTCACCAGGGCTGACAAGTTTGAGGCTGAAGTACAACGACGATCGATTCCAACAACTAAATGGGCTGCTTGGCAGCGCGACATCGAACACGCTGACATATTTACTTAGCGTCAACGGCGGTGCTGCGGCTGGGATACTGGCTTTCATCGGATCTAACACGACATTGGCCAAGCTCACGTGGCCTTACGTCGTTCTCTTCATCTTTGTTTCTGGATTAGTGCTAGTTGGATTTGCCCACGCCCTTATCGTTCACAAGCTCCAAAGCTTGACTGACAACTGGGTCGACAGCACAAACAAATACTGGCACAACGAGCTCGAATGGAAAACCGTCCTGCAAGCAGATAAAGCGATGGTCGATTATCGGAGTTGGGTACCTTGGGTGCTTGGCTGGCTATCACTCGGCCTCTTTCTTGTTGGGGTAGCATTGGCGGCGATTGGGTTTCAGACGTTAGCCACAGAATGATTGGGATAAGCTTTGCCTACCCCGTCCCAGACAATCAATCTCACAATTGCTCCGCTCCCTGACCCAAATCTTCACAAACCACGGCCTAGACACCAAGAAGACGAACAGACCAAAATCAGGGTCGCTACTAGGTCACGCCCACCAGTGTCATTGTTTAAGGCCGATCACGTTTGGCAACTCATCCAAAGTCACGCGTTATGCCAACACATTCCAATCTCATAACCCGAAGGTCGTCGGTTCGAATCCCATCCTGCAACCGAATCGGCAAACATCACGTCAAATGTTTAGGGATTGATTTTGTTTCGAGGCACCCCACCACAAATCATGTCAAGGCTGTGTCAACAAATCCGCGGCAAGCTTTGGCAGGAATCGGTAACGATTCATCCAGTGCATAACAGATTCACTATCGCGCACCATCCTGATCAGTTTGATGCTTACAATTTGATGCTCAGTCAAGTGGTTTAAAAGCGCTCAGGCGTCGTGGCAGTAACCTGTGCCTAGCCCCTAGCGGTAGCGTTGCGATAGAACACCAAAAATTTAATAGGCGTTAGTCTTGACTCTTCCAAACCCTTGCAGACGCGAGCAAATACAGCACCATCCATGGGCACATGCGCAACGAGCACACCGCTTTTGACACCACGAAGCAATTTGTCAGCCCCTTCCAGACGAGCCTTCTGGTTCGCGACATAACTGTCCCGTTTCACAAAATCATGATCGCCAGGGTATAGGATGCAAGTGGGATCATGAGGCACGTTTGGCCTGACTGTGGAAATCGAAACCAACAGCACGGCACTTTTCCCGGTCTCGTCTGGATACGGATCGGTGAGCAGAATAAAGAGATGCCTTCGACCCACATCCCCGCTAGGCCCTGATGGTATTAGCAACCTAGCCCAGGCATACCTGCGCCAGCGCATCAAAAGCTCATAACGCATCAAATAGACGATCGATTTCCTGTTGGGTCTTAATGCGTATTTCACCACCAACGTGACCGGCATTTCACGGCGAACGTGACCGGCGTTTCAAATTGAACGTGACCGGTTAGAATTCAAAACTGATGACCCGAAATAAGGTGGACCCTGTCGTCAAGACAGAATCTGTCTGGGTTTAAGCTAAGTCCATTTCTTTAACCGCAGCGGAACAGCGCTGCCCTGTTTGCTCCTGGGGTGTATCCCCCGGGGAGCGTAGCGACACGGGGGATACACCCCGCGCATCGCTGAAGTGATCCGGGATGCTGGCGCCACCGCCTTGGCGGGTGGCATAGACATCATTCGGTTTCTTGTTGCCAATACCTTGATGAGGCCGCTCACTGTTGTAGAAGGCGAAGTATTCAGCCAGCCCAATGGTGAGCTCTGCCATGTTGCTGTAGCCCTTGAGGTACACGTCCTCATACTTCACGTTGCGCCAGAGCCGTTCCACGAAGATGTTGTCCAAGGCTCGGCCTCGACCGTCCATGCTGATCTTGATCTCTTGACGCTTCAGAATATCGGTGAATGCCGTACTCGTGAATTGCGAGCCTTGGTCACTGTTAAAGATCTCTGGCTTGCCGTGAGTAGCCAAGGCGTCTTCCAGGCAGTCAACGCAGAAGGTGGAGTCCATGCTGTTGCTAATACGCCAGGACAGCACCTTGCGGGAGTACCAGTCGATGACGGCCACCAGGTAGACAAAGCCCCGTGCCAGGCGAATGTAGGTGATATCCGTGCTCCAGACTTGGTTTGGCCTAACGACCTGCACCCCTCGCAGGAGGTAGGGATAGACCTTGTGCTGTGGGTGCTTTTTACTGGTGTTTGGCCCCGGGGCCATGCCAGCTAACCCCATGGTGGCCATCAGGCGCTGTACCCGCTTGCGGTTGATCGTCAGACCACAGCCCTTCAGAAAGAGCACCATACGGCGGCTGCCGTAAAAGGGGCGACGGGTGTACTCCTCGTCAATCAGGCGACAGATTTGCAAATCATCGTTGCTCGCAGGCTTAATAGTCTGGCGGTTGTACCAAGTCGCACGGGAAACACCCGCAAGCTCGCATTGCTTGACCAGTGACAGCTCTGCCTCAGAATCAATCCAGCCCATTCTGGTATCCATACTCATAGCCCTGACTTTTTTTTAAGCCAATCGAGCTCCATCTTCAGCCGCCCGATCTCGCCATACAAAGCGTCTTCCTTGGCATGCTCCACGGGCTTGGGGCCACGCTTGGTAGCAAAGACGCTGCCCGCATTGTCCAGGAACTCCTTTTTCCACTGCCGAACCATCATCGGATGCACCTCAAACTTCTGCGCAACCTCGTTGATCGTCATCACGTCACGGACGGCTTCCAATGCCACCTTGGCCTTGAAATCGGCACTGTGAACCTTGCGCTTCTTACCTTCTGCCATGCTACTGTCCTCCAGAACAGTAGCTTAAACCCCTGTCTATAATTCGGGGTCCACTTTAAAACTACAAAAAACAAATCGGCCATCTTCAGGTGAAATCAGCGGTCACGTTCCGTGAAATACGCACTTAATTTGCGCAGCTAACTCATCAGCCGTCTGCGGGTCGTAACCAACGGCCGTGGCCACTGTCTCATACTCGATCGGAAGAGACGAGCCTCTCGAGTCTCGCCGCTCAGTGTAGCACTCAGCACAGTGCCGGTGAATCCAGTCACGGATTTCCCACTCAGCCATCGACCCAAACTTCACCCACACACCCTTGAGCACTTCAATTTCTGCTGGAGACAACTCATCCAAGTCAGCTAGCCCGAATTTTGCACAAAAGAGGGTGAATCTCGTTTAACTCATTGATATAATTGAGTTTACGCCAGTAACGCTTCGTACGAAGCTTAAACGAGACCACCCATGAATGATTCTACCCCAACCCAACTCCGTTTTCCTGCCTTGGCCG
>CAMCOS010000069.1 GCA_945876565.1 Lautropia mirabilis
ACGCAGCAGACTGCTGCTTGCAGCCATGCCACCAGCGTACTCATTGATCCGATGGCATCAAGGGTTCACTTCGTCAGGCTTCGCCTGCCCTTGACCCCATCGGATCAATCCTGCTAAATCTACACCGAGCCCACTCAAATTTCAAAAGAGGCTTTTTTGTTTTGTCGCTCGAATTAATGCTGAATTACTGCCGAATTACTGCCGAATGGTATCGGGCAACCAAGTGGCGATCTCTGGGAACAGAATTAAAAGGATCGTAGCCACCACCAGCAACAAGAAAAACGGGAAAGCCGCGACCGCAACCTGCCAGATGTTTCTGCCAGTCATCGATTGTAAGATAAACAGATTGATGCCCACCGGTGGTGTGATCTGCGACATCTCGATGACCACCACAATAAAAATGCCAAACCAAATAGGGTCAATGCCAGCTTGCTGGGTGATGGGCATGATCACAGCGGCTGTTAACACCACAATCGAGATACCATCCAGAAAGCAGCCCAGAACGATGAATAGCAGCGTGAGTGCCAGCAGCAATTCAAACTTGTCTAGCCCAAGCGTACCCACCCAGGCGGCGAGTTCTCTCGGAATTCCAGTAAAGCCCATGGCTGTCGATAGGAAGGCGGCGCCGGCCAAGATGAACGACACCATGACACTTGTGCGGGTAGCACCGAGCACACTGTCGATGAAACTCTGCTTGTTTAACGAACCAGTAAAAAGTGCAATCAGTAAGGCGCCAACCACGCCCACGGCGGCCGCTTCAGTGGCCGTGGCGATACCCATGTAGATTGAGCCGATCACTGCAATCATGAGCGCGACAATGGGGAAGAGCTTGCGGGTGGCCCAGATGCGTTGCAGAATCGGCATGCGCACTTCGCGCGCAGGCACCTTGGATGGGTTGAGCATTGACCAGATGGCTAGGTAGCCCATGAATAGAACCATCAGCATCAGGCCTGGCAAGACACCGGCGATAAAGAGTCGTGTAATCGACACGTCGGCGGCCACGCCGTAGACGATCATGATGATCGATGGCGGGATCAGGAATCCCAAGGTAGACGAGCCAGCCAAGCTGCCGATGGTGGTTTTTTCATCATAGCCGCGCTTGAGCAATTCCGGAATGGTGATCCGACCAATTGTCGCCGTGGTTGCAGCGGACGACCCCGAGACTGCTGCAAAGATGCCGCAGCTGACCACGTTGATGTGGATTAGCCGTCCCGGAAACCCGGCCAGCCATGGGCTTAGGCCTTCGAACATGTCTTTGGCCAAGCGGGTGCGATAAAGAATCTCACCCATCCAGATAAACAGCGGCAGTGCAGTCAGGGCCCAGCTTGAGCTTTGGCCCCAGATCACGGTGGACTGAATGGTGGCCGCTGGTGCATGGGAGAACATCACCATGCTGATTAAGCCCACCGACATCAGGGTGACGGCAACCCAGACGCCCGATGCCAAGAGCACCAGCATGATGACCGCCACGATCAAACCAATCATTGAGACATCCATGGTCTAGTCCACCATTTGTTCTTTGTTTTTCTCGAAATTCGGCTCTTTGCCGCGCAGCACGTTCACTAGGTCTTCGAGAATTGCCAGACAAAAGAGCGAAACACCAATGCCCATGCTCAGTTGCGGTATCCAGATCGGATACTTCAAGATGCCAGTGGACATTTCCTTGAACTCGTAACTCTCCCACACCAGTCCGATCGAGTTATAGGCCCAGATGCCAACCATGGTGACCGAGAACAGCAGCACCACTAGCAACAAAACTCGCTGCCATTGGGAAGATAGGCGGGCCGATAACAAAGTCACGCGAATGTGTGAGCCTGACCGAAACGAGTAGGCCAAGCCCAAGAAGCTGCTTGCCGCCAGGCTGTAGCCTGCAAACTCGTCGGCAGAGGGGATTTGCTTGCCCATCAGTCGCGCAACAATCTGCGCAGTCACCAGCACGGCGATGGCAACCAGAAAAACGCCAGCCAGATAGCCGCTCCAGGTAAAGAGACGATCTAGAAACTTACTGAACATGGTTATTTGTTCCGGTAAAAACAAAGCCGGCGGTTGGCGCCGGCTTTGTGACCACCATGGTCGGGTTAACGCAACGGAGCCAGGATCTTGCTAGCGTCAGGACCAACAGCGGTGGCCCACTCGGCGGCCATCACGTCGCCAATTTGTGCCAGGGCTTTGGTCAGTGCTTCATTGGGCTCGCGATACTGCATCTTGCCTTTGAGCGTGTTGGTGGTCTCGGTAAAGACCTGTTCGCTGAGCTTCCAGCCGCGCTCTTCGGCAGTCTTGCCTGCATCGATCAGTGCCTGCTGAGCTTTGGGGCTCAAGCGCTTGAATGCTGCCTCGTTTACATAGATCATGTTCTTGGGCATCCAAGCCTGGGTGTCGTAGTAGTAGTTCGAGAACGTCCAGGCTTCCGTGCGCACGCCGGTGGCAGCTGAGGTCACCATGGCGTTAACGATGCCAGCAGTGAAGGCTTGGGGGATCTCAACTGCTTCGACCGTGGTGGGCACGGCTTTCATGAGTGTTGCCATTTTCTCCGTGGTGGAGTTGTAGGTGCGAAACTTCACACCCTCCATGTCAGCAAGCGATTTGATCTCTTTCGAGGTGTAGAAGCCCTGACCTGGCCATGGGATCGCGTATACCAAACGCATACCGTTGTCAGCGAGATACTTCTCGACAAACGGACGCTGACCTTGCCAGAGTTTTTTGGCCGAAGGGTAGCCCGTGACCAGGAAGGGAATGGCATCGACTTGGAAGATGGGGCTTTGATTGGACAGGTTCGCCATCAGCGTTTCACCAATTTCAACCTGGCCGGTACGCACGGCACGTGGGATCTCGGGGTGCTTAAAGAGCGACTGTGCCGAGTGAACCTTGATGTTCAAGTCACCGCCAGACATTTTGTTGACATCAGCCACAAACTGTTGAATGTTTTGGGTGTGAAACTCAGACTCTGGGTAGGGTGTTGCCATGTTCCAGTTGGTTTGCGCAACGGCACCAAACGACAGGGTCGCAAGCGCTGCTGCGGTGACCAGACTTTTAGTGAATTTCATGTCGTTTCTCCAAGTTTATAGGTCAGGTTTGTGATTGAGTGTTAACTGAACGGATACTTAAAGCGGTGATCAAGATTAACAACAATCAACTCTTCATACAACAATTCGCCACATAAATATATTCCCTTGGTTAAAAGTCATCATGCCCTTAAAACCCACGCCAGCACAAGGTTTGTGCCTACAAGCCCATCAAAGCGCGCGAATGCACCATATAGGTGTTTACACCAAGACGCTCGTTTGGGCAGTCCCGGGGAATCATCTAGTGGCACATACCGAGAGCCTTGCCAATTGCTATAGTCATCGCACCGTCGCACACACAGACCAAACAAGCTATGCAAATTCCGTGCCCATGTGGCTAGGGTATGCAAAAGCCTCGAACCCAATTGCACCAATTGCACGTGCTCAATCACTTCGACTGACTAAAACAGCCGACAACAAACCAAGGAGCCATCGTCATGTTCTACCAGCCAAATCAGGGTCATGGCCTGCCGTTCAATCCATTCAAGGCCATCATCGCTCCGCGCCCGATTGGCTGGGTATCAACCGTGGATGCACAGGGTCGGCCAAACTTAGCCCCTTACAGCTTCTTTAATGCCGTGTCGGGTGCGCCAGAGATGATCATGTTTACAAGCGAAGGCTTAAAAGACAGTGTTCGCAACGCGCAGGAAACAGGCGAGTTTGTTTACAACTTGGTGAGTGCGATGCTCATGCAAGCCATGAACGCCACATCAGCCGCACTGGAGCCTGGCGAGAACGAGTTTGAGTTCGCCAAGTTGGGCGCTGCACCGAGTCAAATCGTCAAACCACCTCGCGTGGCTGATACCCCTGCGGCACTGGAGTGCAAGGTGACGGCGGTTACCGAACTGACTGATATCGACGGCAAACCCACCGACCGATTCATGGTGATTGGTCAAGTCGTTGGGGTGCACATTGCCGATGAGTATTTGGTCAATGGTCGGTTTGATATTGTCAAAGCCCAGACCATGGCACGTTGCGGCTACCAGGATTACGCACAGGTCACGGCACTGACGCGGTTGCTGCGCCCGGGTGAGGTGGCGCTTAAGGTGTAGGGGTAGCCTGTTTAGGTTAGTGTTGGCTTGCAACAAAGTGTTTAGCGATTTTGGCTCAGGCAAGCAACTTGATCTGTGGGTCATTAGTCCAGTGTCTATTCCCACTTGCTTGGTGTTACCCATCAAACGTCGTGAGCAACCCGTTGGGCATGCAGATCCCGGTTTGCCGCCAGTAAGGCTACCAGTAGCTCGCCTTGCTCAATCGCATCGTGCAGCGCGATATGGTCATGATGATGGCTCAGGTTTAAGCGGTCTTTTAGGCGCTTTTGTAGCTTGGACTTGTGCGCGCTACGGTAGGTGAGGTTCATGAACGCCATCGCAAAACTTCGAATATCCAGTGCATGATGACTAAATGGGCTGTGCCCATGAAACCGCATCAAGTACCAGTAGACGTAGGTGAAATCAAATCCAACGGGCCAGGCGGCAAACACGGGCTTGACGTTTTCGCCGGCAGTCGCCAACACCCACTTGGCAAACTCGGGCATGACATCCGATGGCTCGCGCTGGTTTTGTTGGCAGGCTTCCCAAGCTTTGGGCTGGGTTGCCCACCACGCCATGGTTTTCTCGTTTGGCGTGGCGTCGGGCAAGGGCTTTAGGTTGGCACTGTAGGTGCCCAGTGCATGGCCATCCGGATCAAACACAGCACATCCTAGCGAGAGCATGGAGTTCACGCCGGGGATGGGGCCATCGGCTTCAACGTCGACACTAAAATACAGTTCGGCAGGTTTCAAGCCAGTTCCTCTGAGAAGCGCATTAAAGCGTTCGCATCATTTCATCACGCAGTTGATAGGCCGCTAGGCTGGTGTCGGCGGCAACATCGTCCCAGCTTAAGTGTTGTCCGGCTTTGACTGTGCGCGTGACTTTGAGGTTGTGCGCCAGGCCCAGGGGTAGGGCGTTGATCGATTTGGACTGCTTGGCTTGAAAGAGCCTACCCACCACGGTGTAGCCACCTTCACCATCCAGCATTTCTCCCGGCGCAAGATCGCGTTTGGCGGTGGCCACCACATCGGCGTTTAGACAAATGGGGCTGCCCGTGGCTTCGCCTCGTAAGCCCACGCAGGCAACCGAGATGCCCACTTCAAGCCCGATTAAATGCCAGCGTTTGTAGAGGCAGGCATAACGACCGCTGGGGTCGGTTCTGACCTTGTATTCACTAAAGCAGTTACGGATGTAGTCGGTCTCACCTTCAAACACCACGAAGACACCCATGCGAATGTCATACGGAATCACGCGCCCATCGCGTTCAAGCGAAGACACAACCTCGACTTGGCCTTTCTGATGCAGCACGCCACCTTCTTCAATCGGGCGACAGACAAAGGGGATGTCATCCACGCTGGCAGGTGGGTAGGTCAAACCGTGAGGGGGTGCCACCAGTCCTGTGGCGTTGCATATGGCGGTTGATTCAATCGCGGGTTTCGAGCCATCGAGAAACGAGTTAAACATCTTGGGGTTTAAGCCTCCGCGTTCAGCCTCTTGCGCCGTCAATCCCCAGTTGTCCCACACTGTGTCGGGTGTAGATTGCGCAAAATGTGGTCTCCACTTGTGGCCACGACCGGCAGACACCACGTTAAAGCCAGCCGCACGTGCCCAGTCCACCAGATCGCACACCAGCGCCGGTTGATCACCGTACGCGAGGCTATAGACCACACCGGCATCGCGCGCGCGTTTACCCAGCATCGGTCCGCATAGGGCGTCAGCCTCCACCGTGACGTTCACCACATGCTTGCCGTTGGCAAAGGCACCGAGGCAATGGTCCACCGCCGCAATGGGCGAACCGGTGGCTTCGACAATCACGTCAATGGCGGGGTTCTTCACCAATGCCAGCCAATCATCACCCACATGCGTGTTGCCCTGGGCCAGTGCAGCATCCAGAGAGCTCGCTGCGTATTGTTCAGGCTGCCAGCCCACGCGCACGAGGTTGCGCTTGGCATTGTCTGGCACCAGATCTGCAATGCCCACCAGATGGATGCCAGGTGTCTTGGGGACCTGCGCCAGATACATGGAGGCGAACTTGCCCGCGCCAATGACGCCAACACGAATTGGCTTGTTCTGGGCTGCGCGCGCTTGCAGTTTGGCGTATAGATTCACGGTTGTCCCCTAAGTTTATTGTGGTTGGTGCCGCTCGTCGTTGGATGCTCTGGTGGCACGTTCTGGTGACAGGCATAGTAACTAATGGAAGGCTATCAGAAAGGCGCGGGGTTCGTGCCGGGGCGGTTACTGGTCCATTGGCTTAGCGTGTTTTTGCGAACAGAAATGTTGCTACTTGATCGGTAGCATGCTGACCTTGGTTTGGTTCGAAGTTTGGCAAATGAAGGTGCATTTCTCTCGCCTCGATTAAAGGCGTTTGTCTCGAATCGTTTGTGACCATTGAGTGCAAGTCAATTGTCCATGACTTAATACGGTTGCTGAAAATAATCTCAAATTGAGATAAACTAATGAGAATCATCAGTTTAAAAATGCTGCGCGACTTCTCTTCGCTAAATCCCGAGGCCGTATCACCGCTGCGTGGTTGGCGTAAAACAATTGAACAAAATCAGTTCGCCTGTTGGGCTGACCTGAAAAGATCGCTGAATTCGGTCGATAAAGTGGATGATCTGACGGTATTCAATGTTGGCGGCAATGAGCGGCAATGAGTATCGATTGATTGCTCATGTCAGTTTTGAGCGGCAGGTTGTCTATGTCAAGGCATTTTTAACGCAGTTTTAACGCACCGACAGTATGACCTAGGAAAATGGCGAACATGAACGCACCATTTGACATAACCCGATTGCTATCAGCTTGGCAGCTGTGCCACGACACTTTGCATCTTGGCCCAATTCGTGACGATGCGCACTACGATCGAGTGCACGCGTGCCTGCACTGGCTACTCGACCAACAGACTCACACGACTGACTGCAAGCAAAAGCAAGCCACACAGGATCTGATCGACATCATGGCGGATTTGCTTGAGCATTACGATACTCACCACGTGCAGATGCCTGCGGGCAAGCCTCGTGACGTGCTCGCGTTTCTCATGCAGCAGCATGGTCTAAAACAAAAAGACTTGCCTGAAATCGGCAGCCAAGGCGTGGTCTCCGAGATCCTTGCGGGCCATCGTGAGCTGAACTTGCGTCAGGTTCGGGCACTTGCGAAGCGGTTTGGGGTCAGTGCGAAGACTTTTTTGTAGTGGTGGGGGGAACATTGAGATATACAAACATTGAGATATACCTTGTAAATTCGGGATTTAAAACCTAAAATACAAGGTATGTTAGATCGCCTTATTCGTCAGCATTTGTCAGAAACGCTCGACCACGTGCCGGCAGTCGTGTTACTTGGCCCGCGTCAGGTGGGTAAAACGACGGTCGCTAAAGCCATTGGTCGCGAAGTTCCATCGGTGTACCTTGATCTTGAGGCGCCAGCGGATCTGCTCAAGCTTAGAGACCCTACAACGTTTCTGCAGGCACATCGCGATGAGCTAGTCATCCT
>CAMCOS010000070.1 GCA_945876565.1 Lautropia mirabilis
TCGGTCATCGCATTTTGTACCGCCTTCGCCACCGCAGTCGGCTCTAATTTTGACTCACCCATTGGGTGACTCTCCCAATCATGTGCAAACCCCCATCAAATCACGGTTTGCGCTGTATTGTGAAGGGGTCAACTGAGGAAAATAGGATGAAAGGAAAATACGCTTGACCCCTCAATAGCGGAAAAATTGATAGCTTCACGTACGAATTGACGCCCCGTTATTCAGGGGATTAAGACGCGGTTTTGCGCGGCTCTTCCGCGAAATAAACTCCAGTACGAATTGACGCCCCGTTATTCAGGGGATTAAGACGCCAGCTGAGTTTGCTGCGACACAAGACGCTTGCCGTACGAATTGACGCCCCGTTATTCAGGGGATTAAGACTGAGGTCCAATAGAACCGGGGATCGCTATTCCCAGACCGTTTGCCTGTTGACGCCGACTGAAAATTGACCAGGGTGGGCAAGTCGGCCAAGGTCAATGCTTGATGCCACGTCTTGCGGAAGTTTCGTTTGCCAAACACCAGATCATCGGGCTGCTTATGCTCGGGTTCGATGCGCTTGATTTCATCGACCACCCACGGTAACAACACGGCCCGGTGCGCAGTGCCATTCTTGGTGCGCTGCGCATCGGCATAACCGCCCACCAGATCAATGTCCCGCCAGCGTAGTGCCTGAAGGTTGCCTAAACGCCAACCTGTGGTGCAGGCGATGGCTGTGATTACTGCCAAGGTGCGATTGCGGGATAGGCGGCAAGCGGCCACCAAGTGCTGCACATCTTTGACAGTGACTTGGACGGTGCGAGGCGCATCCCCTTGTTGACGCACCACGCCACGGGTCGGTGACACAAAGCCGCGAGGCGTGATGCGCAGTCGGCGCAAATCCCGGTACATGGTGCCAAGTGCGGCCAGATGGCGGTTCAGTGTTGCAGGGCTTAAAGGTTTGTTGGCTGGCACCATCTTGATGCCATCGCTTGTGGTCTTGACCGTGAGCTCGCCTCGGGCAGCGAGCGCATCCAAGGCGTCCTGGATGTCCTCAGTTTTGATGTCGGTGACGTTGCGATCACCAAAGTGTTGTGCAAAGAAACCCAAGCGGCTGGCGTAGCACGCATCGGCACCTTGATAGTTAGCAATAGCGATCTGCATCGCATCTGGGAAGGACTTTGACATGAGAGTCACCCCAAAAAACACCTCGAAAAGAACCGACGCTTTTAGCTTTCGGTACTTCCCGCCGGGAAACGGCGTTTTTCAAAGAAACTTCAACTACTTACAAAACCGTGGTGGGTGCTAACGGGTTCGAACCGCTGACCTACGCCTTGTAAGGGCGCCGCTCTACCAGCTGAGCTAAGCACCCACGGTGGTGAAAACACTTGGGCAACAGACAGACCGAAGATTGTTTTCGTGCTGTGCCTTACTGCTTGCTACAAAGTAAACCTGCTGCAAGTGGTGCTCACTGAAAACCTCAGATCGCACATTTAAAAAGCAGCGGTCCGCATTATAGCGGACCGAAGCGATACTGCAAAATGCGCTCGTGATTAGTTCACGGCATCTTTCAGACCCTTGCCAGGACGGAACTTCGGCACCTTTGCTTTTTTGATTTTGATGGTTTCGCCGGTACGTGGGTTACGACCAGTACGGGCAGCACGAGTAGAAACAGCGAAAGTACCAAAACCGACCAAAGTCACCGTGCCACCTTTTTTGAGCGTGGTCTTAACACCGCCGATCAGCGCATCGAGGGCACGCGCAGCAGCTGCCTTCGAAATGTCAGCCTTGCCGGCGATGTGGTCGATCAATTCGGTTTTGTTCATATCAGAATTACCCCTTGCAAATTCAAGTTAATCATTTCCCACAGCGAGCCATCGCGTGGTGTGTTTCGTAACGCGATCACGTGTCTGCGTCGCATGTGAGTATTTAGCCTTCAGACACGCGGCCTGTCAAGCAAAAAATAACGCCAAAGCCCGCATATTCATTGGGTGTGACCTAATTCACACTGCCCCGAAGACCGCGGTAAACGATCATTGGAAAATCCAAGTAAGTGCGCTATAACCCGCGACCAACAATCAAAACAACATCAAACAACAGCATCAAGTGCTTGGCTAACATCAGAAATCAGGTCATTGGTATCTTCGATGCCCACGGATACGCGAACCAAGCCATCGTCAATCCCCATCTTAGCCCGCATGGTCGGGCCCATCTCGTGATAAATCGTCAGCGCCGCAGGCAGCGCCAAGGTTCGGGTATCCCCGACGTGCGTGGCTAGCACCGGTATCGTCAGTTTATTGAGGAACTCGATGCAATCAATCGACGGCTTGAGCGTAAAAGACAGCAGCGTGCCAAAGCGTGCGCCAAACAGGTCACTCGCACGCTGATGCTGCGGATGGTGAGCCAAGCCTGGATAAGCCACCTTGGCAACCGCATCGTGCTGGTCGAGCATTTGAGCAAGCGCGAACGCATTGGCGCATGCACGCTCCAATCTTAAGGCAAGCGTCTCGGCGCCGAGCGAAATGCGATGTGCTGGTTCAGCGGCTAATGTTGCGCCCATGTCACGCAGGCCCTTTTTCTTGATTTGAGTAAGCGCCCAACCTTTCGCATCGCCTTTGCGGTAAATATCCAGAATGTTGGGATAGCACTGCCAATCAAATAGCCCCGTGTCAATCACCACACCACCAAGCGCCTGAGCGTGACCAGCAATGTGCTTAGACAGCGAGTGCATCACCAGGCTCACGCCAACGCCACGGGCTTGCAGCAAGTACGGAGAAGTCAGGGTGGAGTCCACTAAGTACACCAGACCATTGGCTCGAGCAAACTCACCGATGCCAGCCAAATCAGCAATCTGTGTACCAGGGTTTCCAATGGTCTCAACAAAAATCATGCGGGTATTGGAACGAACCCCCGCCTTGACTTGATCCAGATCGGTTGCATCAACCAGAGTCACTTCGATGCCCAATTGCGCCAGCGTGCCAAATAAGCTGTTGGTGTTGCCAAACAGATACTGGCTCGCCAACAAATGGTCGCCAGACTTTAAAAGCGTGGTGAAGACCGCCGCCAATGCGGCCATGCCTGTAGAAAATGTGATCGCACCCACCGCATTTTCCATTTGCGCTAACTTGGCTTCCAGTGCAACGGTGGTTGGCGTACCTTGGCGCGCATAGGAAAACCCGGGCTTGCCTTGAAACACATCAACCAAGCCTCGCGCATCAGCGTAGCCATATTGAGATGACGTGTGAATAGGCTGATGCACAGCACCGTGCTCAGTACCGCGCAAACGATCATGGTGAAGGATTTTTGTGGTGAAGCCCTTAGGCTTGCCGTTGGCGTTCATGTTTGCTCGCGCACGATTGACATTAAAGACCGCAGTTTACTGTGGGGCCGCACGGCGTTGCCGCACAGTTTCAAACAAACACACACCTGTAGCCACACTCACATTCAGGCTTTCAACCGAACCGGTCATCGGGATATGCACCAAATGGTCGCATGATTCTCGTGTCAAGCGGCGCATCCCAGCGCCTTCAGCGCCCATCACCCAAGCAATCGGCCCCGTCTGTTCGACCTCATGAAGGGTGGCCGGCGCACGCTCATCGGTGCCAATTAACCAGACCTCCCGATCTTTGAGGTCGCGCAACAAACGGGCAAGGTTCGTGACCATGATGTAAGGCAGATGCTGAGTCGCGCCACAAGCAACCCGCTCCACCACGGGACTTAAACCCACTGCCCTGTCCTTGGGCGCGAAGACCGCATCGACACCGGCTGCATCAGCCGTGCGAAGACAAGCGCCCAGATTGTGAGGGTCTGTGACGCCATCAAGCACCAGCAAGAAAGGCGCGGCCTTCATGCCGTCAAATACATCGTCCAAGTCTTGAGCCAGGGACAACTGCTCGACAATGGCGACCACGCCCTGATGACGCACGCCAGCGGCGATTTGATCAAGCCTGGACGCATCGGCCATGTGACAAGGCACACCATGATCGTTTAAAAGCGTAATCAAGGCGGTCATTCGCTTGTCTCGCCGAGCTCCGTCCACATACACTTCACGCACCGTGTCGGGCGCTTGGCGCATGCGCGCGACCAAAGCATGAAACCCCGCTAGCAATTTCGATTGACTCATTCGGACAAACTCAGCTTAAAAACTAGCGTCTGCGGCTAGATGTTTTTGTAGAAGAACGCCGAGCCGGCTTCTTGGCAACCGTGCCTTCGACCTTGGCCCCGCGCTTGGCTTGGGCACGTCGCTGCTTGGCGGTTTGACCTTTGAGCTCAGCTGGTTTGCTTGCGGCAGCTTTTTTGACATGCCGGGAAGATACCGGCCCAGCACGAGCGGCCTCGCGCTTGAGCGAGGCAAAAGAAGTGCCCGCGACCAACCTAAACTCGATACGGCGAGCCTCAAGGTCTACTCGAGCGACCTGCACCTGCACCGAATCAGTCAGCCGATAGCGCATGCCCGTGCGCTCACCGCGCAACTCGTGCATGGCCTCGTTGAACTGAAAGTACTCAGTCCCAAGCTCCGATACATGGACCATGCCTTCCACATGCAATGTATCAAGGGTCACGAAGATACCGAAACTTGCCACACCGGTGATGCGGCCGCTAAAGACCTCTCCGACCCGTTCTTTAACAAACCAGCACTTGAGCCATGCTTCAACGTCGCGTGAGGCGTCATCAGCGCGGCGCTCACGGGCTGACAACAGAATACCGAGCTTCTCCCAGACATCGTGCTCATACTCTTTACGCGTCATCCCCGGCACCACCGCGTGGCTTGGCGCAGCAGGCACGTAACGATCTTTGGCCAACAGGGCCTTGATCACTCGATGCGTCAATAAGTCAGGGTAACGTCTGATCGGCGAAGTGAAATGGGTATATTCGGCGTAAGAAAGCCCGAAGTGCCCTGCATTGTCTGGAGAATAAATGGCCTGCTGCATCGAGCGCAAACACATGCTCTGCAGCAAATCAAAATCCGGGCGGCTGCGCGCCTTATCGACTAGTGCCGCGTAGTGACTCGCCTGAGGCTCATCGCCACCGGCCAAATCAAGGCCCAATGTTTTTAGGAAAGCGCGCAAGCTTTGCAGCTTCTCAGGCGTGGGGCCTTCATGCACCCGATATAAGCCGAGGTGTTTGCTGCGCCGCATGAAGTCTGCTGCACATGTGTTGGCCGCGAGCATGCACTCTTCAATAAGACGGTGTGCATCATTGCGCACCATGCCCACGATGCGCTCGATGCGACCGAGCTCATTGCAGACAATCTTAGTCTCAACGGTCTCAAAGTCGATCGCACCGCGACGTTTACGCGAATCTGCGAGCAAACCGAACAGATCGTGCAGGTTCTGAATATTTGGCAACACAGCACCAAGCTGCTTGGCCACGGGTCCGGTGGGCTGCTGCAGCGATTCCCAGACCTGCGTGTAAGTCGTGCGGGCATGCGAGTGAATCACTGCATTGTAAAACTGGTAGGCGAGCACATCGCCCGCTTTGGCACCATTGGCTGCGATCACCATGTCACAAACCAATGCCAATCGGTCAACGTGCGGGTTAAGCGAACACAAGCCATTGGAGAGCTTGTTTGGCAGCATCGGAATCACACGGCGCGGGAAATAGACGCTCGTGCCACGCTCTCGCGCATCATCATCGAGCGCATCACCATCCTTGACGTAATGACCCACGTCAGCAATCGCCACCAACAAACGCCAGCCAGGCCGTGCGCGCGCACCGTCTAGCTCGATCGGCTCACAGTACACTGCATCATCAAAATCGCGCGCATCCTCGCCGTCAATGGTGATCAACGGCACATCTCTCAAATCGAT
This sequence comes from Lautropia mirabilis, assembly GCA_945876565.1. GTDB lineage: Bacteria > Pseudomonadota > Gammaproteobacteria > Burkholderiales > Burkholderiaceae_B > Algicoccus. The sequence goes on from CAMCOS010000070.1 coordinate 5,787, forward strand.
TCGACCTTTCAGGTCCTGACGGCGCACTTCATCGGGCAATTTGTCGCACTGACGCTGTGCTTTCTCAGAAAAGTCTACTGGCACGTCAAACTTGCGCACCGCAATCTCGATCTCCATGCCCGGGTCATCAATTTCGCCCAGGATTTCGGCAACACGCCCCATTGGCTGGGTATGCCGGGTCGGTTGCTCAAGGATTTCGACGGTCACGACTTGACCATGCTGAGCAGATGCCGTTTCAGCCGGCGGAATCAAGACATCATGCTTGATTCGCTGATCTTCCGGCACAACAATCGTCACGCCGCGTTCGTTCAGAAACCTTCCCACCAAACGATTGGTACGGCGCTCAAGCACTTCGACAATGGTGCCGTCTGGCTTGCCACGATAGTCACCGCTGATTTTGACGAGAACTCGATCGCCGTGCAGCACCTTGAGCATCTCGCGCGGCGACAAAAATACATCTTGCAGCCCGTCATCACGCTGCAAGAAGCCGAACCCATCTCGATGTCCAAGCACTTTGCCCGCAATGAAGTCCAGCTTTTTGGCTAGCAGTAAAACCCCTTTACGGTTTGGCATGAGTTGGCCATCCCGTTCCATGGCGGCTAACCTGCGATCAAACCCAACCCAAGTGGCATCGCGCTCAACACCCAATCGATCGGCGAGCTCAGCCGGGGTCAGCGGCACACTAGCACGACGCAATTCAAGCAAGATCGACTCGCGCGTTGGCACATCGGGATCAAAGTCCGGTATGTCAGTCGGTGCAGCCGTCATGGTTTGGGGCTTGCGGGTACGGCGGCTCGGGGGTTCAATTGCCAAGGGATCGATCTCGTATATAATTTGCGTCTTGTTTTACATTATGCCTGACGCAGTGCCCAGGTGGCGGAATTGGTAGACGCGCATGGTTCAGGTCCATGTGCCGCAAGGTGTGGAGGTTCGAGTCCTCTCCTGGGCACCAAAGCAGTGCTTGAAATTGCAGTGCTTGAAATTGCAGTGCTTGAAATTGCAGTGCTTGAAATTTTAGTTTTTCCCTTCGGGTTCTGTCCCATCATGGGAACAAGTGGGGGGAACTGCTTCCAAAAACTCTGAGCCTAAGAGCCCGTTCGGGGTGAGGCTGAATCGTTACCCTTTACTGAGATTCGCGCAACAAGATCGCTAGTTTGCGGTGATTCTGCAGTGTATTGCGCTTGCTTTTCTGATTGCTTAACATAGAAGCGCAAAGCTGAAAGGAAGAGATCTAATGAGACCGTCGCACATTCTTAATGCAAAGCGACTGCAGATTAGAGCGCTCGTTGGGAAATACCACACCACGAACCCAAGAGTCTTTGGCTCAGTGCTCCATGGGACTGATCTCGAAGGAAGCGATATCGACCTCTTAGTTGACGCTCTGCCAGGCGCTACCTTATTTGATCTCGGTGGTTTACAG
>CAMCOS010000071.1 GCA_945876565.1 Lautropia mirabilis
GCAGACTGCTGCTTGCAGCCATGCCACCAGCGTACTCATTGATCCGATGGCATCAAGGGTTCACTTCGTCAGGCTTCGCCTGCCCTTGACCCCATCGGATCAATCCTGCTAAATCTACACCGAGCCCACTCAAATTTCAAAAGAGGCATTTGTCTGATGATTGTTTTGTCTCGAATCCGCCTGGGGGTAGCCTGGGCACTGCTGCAGGTGCCGCTCCTATTGGGGTGGTCCACCAGTGCTTTGGCACAGTCGGAGGAACCCACCAAGCAAGTCAAAAGTAGCGTTGATCGGGTGCTCACCTTGATGGCGTTTACGGTGGTGCCTGATCTGACGGCCAGTGTGCTGTCGTTTGACGGTGGCAGTGCGGGTCAAGCCCGATTGGGCATGACCCAGATCGGGGGCGGTATGACTTTGAAGTCCAAGTACCCGATCTATCTTGAAGGGTCACTGGCCTACATGAACTATGACCCGAGCTTTGTGATTCCGGGCTATAGCCAAGAACAGTCTTCGGCCAACTGGAGTTCCTTGTCAGCCACAGGTGGTGTGGGCTGGGACTTTGAGGTGCTGCCCAATCTGGTGTTTAGGCCGATTCTGAATGTGGCCTATGGTCATTTGTCGTCTGACCTGCAGTTACCTAGTCCGTTGCTACGCGGTACCGCAAACCCGGAAATCGACTTTCTGGACAATGGCACGCTCAATGCCTATGGTCTGGGTGGTTCACTCATGCTGGACTACACGCTCGAGAAGATGGACAAGTCAGTTGACCTGGAATTGCGTTACACCCACATCACGCTTAAGCCCTTTAACTCACAAAAGGTGGTCAGTGGCTCTGCGCTGGCAGAAACTGTCAGTGTCTATGGCCGTTATCGGGCGCCGATTGGTGTGACGTTTTTGGATCGACCGGTGCGCTACGTGCTCGAGGCGGCATCGACGGTTTACTTAGGTGATCAACGCGATGCGCTTGGGTTTAACTACTTGAGCTCTATTGGTGCTGGTATTGAACTGGACTGGAGTGCAACCAACGACTGGATTAGCAAGAGCCGTATTGTTGGCCGTTATGCCTTCGGGGAAAACGTCCAGGGTTTTGCGATCAGCGTTGCCCTGAGTTTTTAGTGGGGTTGGGGGGGGTAGGTGGGTCCGTTACCGAGGGTCCGAGCCAGGGCGGAACGGGTAGTTTTGTTACACGGCTTGACCCTTAAATCACCTTAGCCTTATCCTGTTGGCAATCAGTGGCTAAAGACAGCACTTCTCGCGTTTTTAAAGCCACGAGCGCTGACATAAGGATTCAGGTTGTGGGATCAAATTACAACGCCTGCTGCAAATCGTGTTCGCACCAATTCGTTATGTCAAAGGGTGGCGGGTTTACTCACTATCTTTTGGTGTGCGATCAATGCGGCAACATTAAAAGCGCACCTCGTCGAGCACCGAGAGGGATAAATCACACCATGACGCGAGAGGAATTGTCGGACTACCTTGCTGACAAATCGCGTTGGACCAAAGATGGCTCAACGTTTGAGCCAAGTGAGGAGGAGATCATTAAACAACTGTTGGGACCGTGCGCTTGTGGCGGCACCATGATCCCGGAGTGGAAGGAGGGCGCGATTCGGCGATGTCCGAATTGTCGAGGGACTGAGATCTCGGTCACGCCACCAGATATTCTGACGGATTAGCTCTTGCCCTGAAAGCGACGCCACCATTTCCAGGATCGTTTTTCAGGTTTGGCAGACTCAGTATTGTCTCTGACCTGCGTGTTGACCAAGACCCCGTCTTCGATATGGAGCAGAAGATCCCGCTCATACGTTGAGCTTAAACCCATGTGGACGTAATTCAGCAATTCACCTTGTGGGCATCGGATGGCGCCAGTGAACCATTTGGCGAAGATCTTCTCAAAGCGTCCAGGAAATAGTTCATGCAGGCGCACCGGTGTGCCATCTTCCCAATTGGCCTTGATGTAGAGAAGATAAAGTCGATTGTTCTTGATTTCCCAGTGACCGACGTAGCGCCGCCAACATGCTGTGCAAAAGTCCTGAAACTCTGGTGGGAAGGGCATGGCATCCAGATACGGCGCTAGCGGCTCTGTTTGCATAGACAGTGATTTGCCTTCGTAAATCAGGGATTCACTAAATTGCGCGGTCATGACCCCCCCGATCGTTTGTCCTGAAGGGTGCTGGAACTGCTTCTTGCGATGTCTTTGCTTGGTGCGTACAGGATCTGGCCGCGTAAGTCGGCTTGCACCACGCCTAGCAGTTTGTTGTAGGCCTCTTCATCGCCGGGTTGGCAGACATCACTGGGTGTCTCGATTTCGAGTGCCCGAGTGATGCGAACAACATTGTCGTCAAGGCTGTAGCTTGCCCGGTAGCTGTGGCCGTTTTCCGAGAACTCGATTGCTTGGGGCAGATGGCTGATGGTGACTGAGGCTGGAAACGTTATCTCGTACTGTTCCTCGTGGGCATATGACCGGCACACGAAAGGGAAAGTCTGCGGTGGCATCGGTGACTGCCAACGCTTGTTTTCGATTCGGCCGGGGGCGAGTCCCACTGGCACCCAGATGGCACCGGGGCCCGGAAAGTTGGTCATGGGATCAATCACAAAACTGGTCTCAAACACCACTGGGTTGTCCAAATCACCCATCGGTTGGAATTCGTACTGACCTGTGCCCACTTGACCGAATGTCGCAAGTTGGGATATTGCTATCTGGTCTTTGTCAGGGCCTTGGTAGCCCATCAGGTATGAACGAAGAGAAGGCGTTGCTGATCCAGTAGCACTGATGGTTGCGGCACCATAGATGTCACCATTGTCGGAGATAGACATGTCGACGTGACTAGATATCCGATTCTTTTTAGAACTCGACTTGGGTGTGCGATGGTAGCGCTCAGATTTGCCGAGCACCGTGGGCTTGTCACTGGTGTCATAGGACAGTACGCCAAATGAGGCGTAGCGATCAGTGGAATCTACGTATAGATCCCATGCCGGCAGATACGTGATGACATGGTTGATGGGGTAGATGTCGCCAAGCTTGGGTAGGGTGTACGCATCACCCGCGTTAATCATCGCGGATTCGGCTTCGATGCCTTTGGCGGTCAGCAAGGCCACCAAGAGGGTGCTCTTATCTTTGCAGTCACCGTAGCGGTTGCGAAGGATCTCATCAGCATCGTTTGGGATGATGCCGCCGTTGCCAAGATAGATACCGACATACCGTATTTGTGTCGCTACCCAGTTGTAAATGGCGCGGGCTTGATCCTTTGGGTCGCTGATGCCAAGCGTGATTTCATCAGCAAGTGCACGGATCTCAGGTGAAGGCTTTTCTTTGTCGTTGGCAGCGGCTTGATAAAGCTTGGCCTCTTCCAGCATGGAGCCAAGAGAAGAAACGCGCACATAAGGGGCAATATCGAGTGCGGCCACCGCATCGCTCTCAACCTCGATGGGTTCGTGGTTGGCGTACTGAAATCGATACCGAATCGTGCCGTCAGGTCCATTGGGCAGTTTTTCAACCGTGATGGCAGGCTTTCGGTCGGGTACCTCGATTTGCAAATCAATGGCGGGGTCATGGCTTAACTCAATGGTCACCTCACCGTAAAAGATGCCCATTGAGAACAGGAACGTGTCGAAGTAGTGGCCGGCGTGCTGTGGCATGTGCTCGACAAGTCGTGTGCGGTAATGTGTCTTTGCGCCAGGCTTCAGATTCGGAAAGATCAGTACGTACGACTTTCTGTCGCTGTAAGTGGAATCCCCCGCGCTATCTGCTTCGACCAGACGGATGGCCTTGTCCTGCAACTCAAAACGCTGGCCATCGGGGTGCTCGGTGTAGGCATCAAGAATCTCAAGATCCTGCCGGCTGGTACTAAACGTCACGGTCTCTTCGCCGTACCAGTCGATGCCAGTCTCAGAAAGCAGGGTGGTGACCTCGTATGACTCTGTCACCGATGTGCCGTCGGCGTTGACAAAGATTTTGATGTGCCGATTGTCTACCTGAAAATGACGTTCCGAGTCATCGAGGGATGCATCAGCAGCCCACGCCACCGAGAAAACAGCACTAGAAAAGACTGCAATGCAAAAAACTGCAATGCAGACGGCGGCCAATGCCCGAAATACCAAAAATGTCCGAGCGATAGCCTTCGGCTGATGACTGATAACAATTTGCAATCTCTACTCTCCGGACAATGAACAACAGCGCACTGATCAGTAACAGGTCACGTTACAGTTGCCGTTGTAACAGCATGTGGTGCAAATCGTCATTCTTCCATCAATCATGATGGTCGTGGTTGTGCACGATGCATAGACCACACCGGCTGAAAGTACCAGACCAAGTGCCAAAGCAAAAGACAAAAGACGCTGTTTCATGTTGACCTCGCTGTGATGTTGAAGCCGCTTGAATGCGGAACACACAGTTTGCGGCGCCCGATGTCTCAACGCGTGAGACAGTGAGAACAGATCGAGAAAACAACAGTCAGCCAGAGAAACAAGTATCCGAATACACAACCACCCAAGCAACTACTCTCGCAGTGACACGATCGGTTCTAGGCCCTTGAAGCTCACGTGCATGCCGTGACCGCGGTAAAGCGGCAGATAGTTGCCGTTGCTGGCAGCCATCGGATCAAACGGGTCTTCGGCGTTAGCCACTGCGACAGAGGCGAAGTGGCCTGGATGGCCCGATCGATTGAATGTTGTCTGTAGCTCAAAGAGACTAGCTGGCAGCGGCGCTTCGTTAAGGGGGTATCGCACAACCCCTACGCTGACCCATTCGGGGCCGTTATCCCCGACAAACCACAGTGATGGCTGGACACCCGGGTTGCCATTGCATGACATGATCTCGCGGCCCTCGCGTGCCAAATGGTCTCGCACGACTTGGACCGCAAAATCCTGTAGTTCCCAGTCTGTCATTTCAATCAGCTCGTCAGTGATTTGAGCAATTGGGTTGATGGCTTGCCTTGTTCTGGCGTCTAGTAAACCCCAGCCAGGTTCAGTTGGTTGCCATTGTCCACCGGATTGCCCCCCATATTGGCCACTCACACGTTCCATGGGCATGACACAGGCGTGGCCTTGGCAGCCATCGGCAAGGGTCAGTAACCCATTCAGGATGCCTGGAGTCTTCAACTGATCGTTTACATCTTCTACCCGGATGAAGAACAACTGGTTGCCAAGACGAAACGATAGATGATCCAGAAAGGGTGGCATCAGGTGGGCGCGTAACCAACTGTTGATCTGACCGCCTGCCTGGTTCTCAAGGTGAATGCCCGCAGCCTGCCAGCACCGGACAAACTCATCATCGATCTCGGGTATGTCGATGGGGTACATGTCGTTCTCCGTTAATTAGCCAAATCAAGTAGACGAAATCAGGCTATGCCACAAACCTTTCAATCGAATACAAGATCAAGGTAGACTCTGACTGTAGTTTAGTGACGCTTGTCATCAGCCTCAGTTTGCTGATCTGGTGTCTCACGGCATGAAACACCACTCACGGTAAAAGTAACTATGGTTTCGAAACCCTGTCCGTTCTGTACTTTGCCCCAAGACCGTATCGTTGATCAAAACGATTTGGCTTTGGTGATCCGTGATGGGTTTCCGGTGTCGCCTGGCCATACCTTGGTCATTCCTAAACGGCACGTTGGCTCATTCTTTGATTTGAATGAAGCAGAGGCTCAGTCCATGCTGGCTTTGCTTAAGGCAGCCAAGATCATCTTGGATAAGGAGTTCAGCCCAGACAGTTACAACATTGGCATTAACGATGGGCCTCAAGCGGGTCAGACCGTACCGCATGTGCACATGCATTTGATACCCAGATACCAGGGTGATATTGAAGACCCCAGAGGTGGAGTCCGCTGGTTGATACCGCAGAAGGCGGATTATTGGTCGGAGCGGGAGAGCCAGTAGCCATGGATCAGCTGCCGAACCGAGGTCAGATAGATAGGTCTAAGAATGTGGCGTCGTGTAGGAAGCTAATAGGTAAATTAATCAGTTAACAAACGCAAATATTATTTTCCAGTAATCTGATACCAAAAATTAGTGCTAACTGATCGGAGCTGGGCAGCCCAGATGTATTTGTTGCAAAGCCAATGAATAAGCGTTATCTTCTAACTGCTTGATATAGGTGTTGTGGTGACTTGCAAGAAGTAAACTAGCCTAGCTAGCTTCATAAATATTGGAAACAAAGCGTTATCTAAGGGCGATTTACTGTTTAATTCACGCAAGTTGAATACAAATTTTTTATTTATAGGTTCTATGCACGAAAATGTCCTGTCTTGGTCCGAATTGTCGCAGGCACCCGAGAGGTCCGGTATCTATGCGTGGTATTTTCGGCCTCAACTCACCGAATATGATATCAATAAAGTAATTAAAGAGATAGAGCTAAACTACGGCTACGAAAACTTTGCATGT
>CAMCOS010000072.1 GCA_945876565.1 Lautropia mirabilis
TGAACATCTAGTCCAATCACGCGCCGATGTATGGCTTGCAGTTGCATGATCCACTCCGATAAACTTAAAGGTGTGGAAGGCTGGAGGTGCCGGCACTGAATAAACCTGGAGGCACAAGTGCCAACGGCCTATTTACTGTTCGCTCTCTAAGGAAGCAATCCGGGGTACGAGTCAGTGCGGCAGATCATGTTAGTTGCGGGGTCTATAAGCCGCCATCAGTTTTCACGATCTTGACCTCTTAGCCTTCCACCCTATAGTTTCTTTCATCTTCTGGGGTGCGCGCCACTCCCATGATTGTTAGGTGTAGTCAAGCAAAAAATCGTCGTGACCGAATCCCGCGGCAAGTGGCACATGGGCGTGAAGGAAGACGAGTCCATCTCCATGTAGGCCACTGCCTTTGATTGAACCGCGACCTTGTTTCTGGCGCTCTGTTGCGCTACCGCTGCGTTTGACGACTTGACCTTTTCTCTTGCTCACCCCTCAGTCACAATTCATTACGATTTTTTTTGTTCTCAAGCGCCAACGAATGTCACTAGAGGGTCAAGATCGCCGGCTTCGGCCGCACGACGGCCTTTCGTTGGGCGCTACGCGTGACTAACGCTTTTTGATTTGTAAATATCACTCTGCGGATTTAAGGTGCGCCACATTCAATGGAGCGAAAAGGCCGGGTGTCAATTCGTAAGCTAACGGATTGGTGACGGTATGGTTTTTCAGGCAGACTGAATCTTGGTCTGGGCATTGCATTTGCGCGTGCTTGGCGAGCGATCTTTTGCCACAGACCTTTTGCGCAGTGCGAACTGGCACCGGACCCATTTGATACCGACCGATTGTCTGATGCAATCGACAATTGACGCTTGGGGTCATGGATCCAACGCAGGCGGCGGCTTGCCGGTAATCAGGTGATGTGTTTAGTCCACAGGTAATCAGCGGGAACATGATATGCCTCTACTTTCCCGTGGGCTTTGTTGATTTCACCAAACGGTGATCGATGCACCACCGACCTCGACCGTGGCACGCTCGAGAACCGATAGCATCGGCCATGTCTTCGTCAAGACCGGTCGAATGCGCGTGATCAAGTTTGATGACCTCGCGCCTGCGTGCACACATACACATACATGCAGGCCGATTGCACGCTCAACCGTCCGCTTATGCCAGCCTAGGCCACCGAGCCGGCGCGTAAACGCCAACAAGTATCTCATCGCCAAGCAATCAGGGGCGTTTCACGCCTCGCTACTCACGACGTGAAAAACCCCTGATTAAAAAACAAACCAAACTTATAAATCGACTAACGTTGCCCGAAATAGTCACACGCACTCAAACCACCGAAAACTGAACGGTCTTCACGACTCTCGGGGGCTAGGCAAGTAGCTCTATGCAAGCCAAACCTTGATCATCAAGCGTCTCATATATGTGATCCTTGTTTTCTAGAAGCAGCTTTAGGATAGCGCCTCGGCCAACATTAGGTGTTTTTAGGCGGATTACCTGGGGTGGCGTACCCCAGACCAAAGAAAGTTCCTGGAAATCTGCATCTCTAGTCACAACTACATAGCCGTTTTGTTTCGCGTGATCCCAAACTTCCCGGTCACTGGCTGACTCAAGGCCGGCGAGAACAACTTGGGATGTGCCCGGAAAGTCTTGTTGAAGAAATGGAACCAATCGGCGAGAGAGGTTTTCGTCGAGTAACAGCTTCAATTAACCCTCAGCGAATAAACCTGATGCTCTCGATCAGCAGCGTAGGCCAATACAGCCATGATGTCCTCGACGGTAAGCTCAGGAAAGTCTTCCAAAATTTCCTGATATGTCATGCCACTAGCAAGCATCGAGAGAACATCATAAACGGTAATGCGCAAACCTCTGATGCAAGGTCTGCCTCCTCGTTTGCCAGGCTCCAGAATGATCCTATCCATTGAATGTTCCACCAAGATTATCGGGTTATACGCGCGAAACCGTTATTAAACCGCCCTAATCTGCCGGCGACCGTTGATGCCGACCCTGACCTCTGAATGAGTTTGGACAAAAGGCTACAAGGCTGACTTTCTTGTATTGTACGCCCACCTTACTCGCTGTCGGCGATGAACCCTTTGCCGTATTGCTGGCTGATGACCTGATTGACGCGGACAAACCTGTCTTGTCGCAACTGATCGATGCAGCGCTGACCCATCAGGGCAGCATCCTCGGCGTGCAGGAAGTCGCGCGCAAAGACACAGACAAGTACGGCATCGTATCTAGCGCCAGGGTCGATGACCGCACGGAACGTGTCAATGCCATCGTCGAGAAGCCCGCGCCCGATGTTGCACCGTCGCCCTTGGCCGTGGTGGGTCGCTATGTGCTTGATGCAGCCATTTTTGATCACCTGCGTCGCACGCAGGCAGGCTCGGGCGGTGAGATTCAGCTAACCGACGGTATTGCCTCGCTTATGGCAGAAAAGCCTGTCTTTGCGCATCGTTACGAGGACACACGTTACGATTGTGGCAGTAAGGCTGGTATGTTTGCCGCCACGGTGGCGCACGGCAAGAAGTACCATGGATTTGAGTAGTCAGCGTTGTCTCGTTTTATGACACAAACCCCGCTTTTGCGGGGTTTGTGCATTCAAGGCTACAAAAAAGTTTCGGGTCCCCCGGGGTCGGTGGCATGTCATAATACAACCTATCAAAATAATAGGTTGTATATTTTGGGTTTTCATCTGTTCGTCAGCTTGAGCTATTCATACAGCGGTGCGCAAAGGATTCCGCCAATGTGGTTTTCACCAGACATGCCCAACAGCGCATGCGGCAGCGGCGGATTAACGATCCGATGGTCCTCGAGGTTTTGCGAATGGGCAGGTTTGCTTTGCCACCAGAACCTGACCTGAGGCGCAGTGGCCTAGTTTGCCGAGTGCAACGTTTCGTGGCAGGCAAGGAAGTGGCAGTTGTGGTGTATGTTGAATACCCACAAACCGATTTGGTTGTTGTAACCGTGATTGATGTTCGGAGGGGCTGAAATGTACCACTATACAGACGGCGGGTTGCGCAACGTGTGGCTCGCAAATGGCTACGAAATCAAACAGACTCCCTACGGTGAGGGCGTGGCGTTTCACAACCTCGATGGCTTGACTCGTTGCATTTGTTTGGCCTTGACGCGCAAATCGTCCAAGCTTACTGGTGTTGAGTTTCGGTATATTCGTAGTGCCGGGATGTTGCTTTCACAGCCATCCTTGGGCAGGCTGATGGGTATCGACGGGCAGTCGGTTGCTCGCTGGGAAAAAAGTAGCAAGGTTCCGCGCTGGGCCGACAAACTCTTGCGTTTGTTATACGCCGCTCATGCTGAGGGTAATGAACCGATCGCCAGTGCCGTGGAGCGCATCAAGACCGTTGAACGCTTAGTCAAGCAAAAAATCGTCGTGACCGAGTCCCGCGGCAAGTGGCGCACGAGCGTGAAGGAAGATGAGTCCATCTCCATGTAGGCCACTGCCTCTGATTGAATCGCGACATTGTTTCTGGCGCTCTGTTGCGCTACCGCTGCGTTTGACGACTTGTCCTTTTCGCATATTTACCCCTCAGTCACAATTCATCACGATTTTTTAGTTCTCAAGCGCCAACGAATGTCACCAGCGGGTCAAGATCGCCCGCTTCGGCTGCACGACGGCCTTTCGTGCTATCCAAAGCGTTTATTGATGCGAAAAAAAGTTACCTGGAAATACATAAATTGCACTAAAATGCTGAAAAATAATTTCCACGCCTGAAAATGATCGCTTCACTTGAGGTTAATAACTATCTATCCTTTGCCGAGGGATCCACCATGGATCTGGCTGTGGGTATATCTGCACCGGATAACTATCACTTCCTTGACAATGCCTGCGGCAAAAACCGGGTGGCCAAGATCGCTGGTATCTATGGTGCTAACGCATCAGGCAAGACCAATTTACTGAGAGTGTTGTCGGCGCTGGCGGATTTCATCAGCGAGTCATTCAGTTACAAGCTTGATGACGTCACCCCATTTCGGCCACACTTTTTCCACACGGATGCGCCCGTGGGTGTGCACATTGAATTCGTCGTCAACGACGCAGCCGGTGGCAAGTCCAGCTGCTATCGGTATGATCTTGAGATTGTCGAACAGGCTGTTCGGTATGAGCGCCTGCGCATTAAAAGCAGCAAGCTATACAGCCGTGTGTTTGAGCGACAGTGGGTCGATGGCCAATACCATGTTCAGGGTCTTGGAGAAAAACGATCGGCCCACCTGCGCAAGAATGTGTCTTGGCTTGCTTGGCTTGCACAGCACAATCTCCCAGAGGCGGTCAGCATCGTTCAGTACTTCAAACAATTCAGAAGCAACTTGACACCGAGAGGTCCACGCATGCCAGGCCTCTACAACACCATTGATGCCATTGACACATTTCGCAACAATCCAGAGCTGTCGAAAGGCATGGTTGCCCAGCTCAATCGCTGGGACATCGGCATACAGGATGTGGTGTATGAGCGACTAGACGGGGCAGCACCCGGTGCTGACGACGGCGCTGGCCATTGGATGGCGTATTGCATTCACGAGTTAGCTGACCAGCAAGCGCGTTTGTCAATCCTGAACGAATCTTCGGGCACAGTTGGGTTGTTCTCATTACTCTCAATTGTGTTGCCGGTACTAAACGATGGTGGCGTGGCCATTATTGACGAGCTCGAAGCTGACCTGCATCCGCACATGCTCGAAGCCGTGATTGATCTGTTTGTCCAACCAGCATCGAACCCACATGACGCTCAGTTACTGTTTACCAGTCACGCTGATTGGTTCATGAATTTGTTGCACAAGACACAAATTTACTTGGTCGACAAATTGGACGCGAGCAGCGAAGTCGTTCGACTATCAGACATTCGCGGTGTGGCAGTAAGAGAAAATTTCAGCGCCCGCTATCGCGCTGGCGCATATGGTGCTGTGCCGGAACTTCAATAGCGATAGCCAAGTATGCGTCAATCCGTTCGTAAAACTGTTTTGCTTTGTTGCCCCTGCGTGCGAAAGCAAAGCAGATCAGAGTAATGCCATTGTTAAGCTTGAGCTCAGCGGTGTCGCCATGGTCGTCACTAGGTCAGCGTAAACTAGTGTTTTCCGTATCCAGACCACCCCCTGTCATGCCATACGATCCATCATTTGATCCATCATTTGTTGGCTTTCGACCAATCCTGTCAGAACAAGATCGGCAGTGGTTGCATCGAATGACACGGATTTATCCATTGGCGCGTTTTAAAAGTGACCACCGTCACTATGAAGAGACGGTGGTTGATTTTGTATATACATCTGCCAAGATCGAAGGTAATACCTATGACCGTATCGATACAGATAACCTGCTGCGATTCGGAGTGACCGCTGGCGGCAAGCGTTACTCGGATGCGGTGATGTTAGTGAATTTGCGCAATGGTTTTGAGCGCGTCATCGGCACTGAGACGCACGAAGATCTAGATCTTGACTATCTGTGTGACTTGCACAAGATACTGATGAGGGATCTATTGCCAATCAACGAGCAGGGCATTGGTCGCTCATCGGACGTCAACATCACTGGCTCGGTTTACACGCCACTATCGGATGCGTCTCGTTTGCGCACTGAAATTAAGTTCGTGCTGGCCGAGGCAGGCAAGTATTCAGATCCGTTTGAGCAGGCAGTTTATCTGCATTGCAATCTGGCTTACTTGCAGTATTTCCGCGACGGCAATAAGCGCACAGCACGTCTGATGCAGACCGCTGCGCTAACCCGTGCCCAGGTGTTGCCGTTGCTGTTTAAAGATACCTTGATTGGGAAATACCAGAAAGCCACTTTGCATTATTACGAGACCGGTGCCTATGCGCCATACGTTGATTTCTTCAAGGAAAACTACGAACTCGCCATTTTTGCGCTAGCTGGTCGACCCGATGCCAGTGACTACCAAAGCAACCCAAGCGAGGCAGCAGAGTTCGATCGGCGCGTAGAGTTATTGCCACAGCTCGCAG
>CAMCOS010000073.1 GCA_945876565.1 Lautropia mirabilis
TTGCCCGTGGCCTTGCTCAGTTGGTGATTGAATCTGCCGCTGTGGAGGCGAAAGCCTGCGAAGCATCGGTAAATAAGGCGCAAGCCGAGGTCGGGTCAGACCTTCCTGCAGAGGGAATCCTTGCTCTTTAGGGCGAGGAGGTGATCAAACCTTAAACAAGTGAAATCGAAGAAGAGCGTACTCAATCCAGCCAGTGTTGATCGCCATTGCCTTAAACAGTTTGAGGATATGTGTTGCGGGGCAATACTGAGTCAAGAAACAGAGTTGTCCGCTGTTTTACATTGCCATACCAATCATTAGGAGACAGATATGCAATCTCGCCAGCTTGGACAGGCCGGACCCGCTGTACACCCAGTGGGTTTTGGGGCTATGTCGTTTAGCAATTTTTATGGACCAACCAATGAGGCCGCAAGCCATGCGATTCTGGACCGTGCGTTAGAAGTCGGTGTAAACCATATCGACACATCCAATGTGTATGGTCAGGGTGAGTCGGAGGCGGTCATCGGACGCTATCTCAAAGCCAACCCCGCTGCCAAAGACTTTTTCAAGATTGCCACCAAGGGTGGCATTACACGCAAGCCCGATGGCACAGGCAACGCTTTTGACAACACTGCCGAGCATCTTCAAGCAGAGCTCCACAAAAGTCTGACACGCCTTGGGGTGGAAGCCGTTGACCTTTATTACATTCATCGGCGAGATCAATCGATCCCGATTGAAGAGGTAACTCAGACGCTCGCCGGGTTCGTGCAGGCAGGTAAAGTTAAGGCCATCGGTTTCTCAGAGATTGCGCCAACATCGCTTAAGCGAGCACATGCCGTGCATCCGGTCAGTGCGGTGCAATCGGAATACTCGCTTTCTACCCGTGCGCCTGAACTGGGTTTGACGCAGACCTGCGCTGAGCTCGGTGTGGCACTAGTCGCTTTCTCGCCAGTGGGGCGATCGCTATTGACTGATACCCCGTTGAGTTTTGAGGTGGCGCAGGAGTTGCCGTTTCTGGTGAAGAATCCGCGTTTTATGCAGCCCCATTACGCTGCTAACATCCGTGCCACCGATGCATTCAGGCAACTGGCCAGCGATCTTGGAATCTCGGCAGCGGGTCTAGCCATTGCCTGGCTCTTGGCCCAAGGCGAGCACATTATTCCCATCCCGGGTACACGTTGCGTGACACACTTAAATCAACTGCTTGAGGGGGCGGTGCGCGAACTAAGCAGGGATGAGTTAAAAGCGATCGACCGTATCTTGCCAGTGGGGTGGGCTCATGGCGATCGCTACTCGCCTGCACAGTGGGATGGTCCAGAACGTTACTGTTGAACAGCATAAGTCGAGTTTGGGTGATGTAGTTTGCAGGGAGTAATGTCGTGGATGGTTATAAAAAGTGCTCCGACGTTGAAATTAGCAGGCGGTGTCGTCTGTCTCATGTGCCTTTTCGTGTGGCAGGGGGGCTTTACGCGTGTGCTCAGGCACTTAGCGCTAATTCAGCAATGAGTCCTGAGCGGGTAGTGCCTTGGGCTTTGGCGGCTGTATCGAGTTTGGCCAGTATCCGTTTAGGCAAAGTGATGTTGACTCGTTCGATGGCATTAGACAACAGCGCAGGATCGATTTCGACAATCGCCCATACCCAGCCTTTGAACTCGCGTTTTTTTTGAAGGTCACCGATGTTGCTTGGGTATGGGATCGTTTCGTTGCGATCCAAGGCAGTTTCAATCCACAGCTCAATAGCCTCTTTGGCGAGATCAATGGCTTGATCAATACTGTCATCTGCAGCAGAAAAGCACCCAGCTAGATCTGGCACGACAACACTGAATGCGCGGATTTTTTTGCCAGGCTTGATGGCGATCGGATATCTCAGAGGCATGTCAGGCTGATCATTCAAGTGTGGGATCCGGATACTACTGCAGTACGCGAAGTGACGACCGTGGTAGACGATCCAGTAAAACCAACAAAGTTTTTGCGGGGCCGGTAGGGCATCTTTTGCCTTGCTCCCAATTCCGGATGGTGTCAATTGAGACGTGTATGCGATGCGCAAATTCGCGTTGCGTCAATCCGAGTCGTTGGCGTACGCGTCGTGTGAATTCTGCTGCGTCAAGCATGGCCTGCAGGTCGTCTTCGGCTGCCTGTTGTGCGATGTCTTGTTCGGTTGTTCGGTCCACGTGCGTTTTGTCTATACGTCCAAACGGGTTGGCAGGTGGATTGTTAAGATCGAGCTTAAGACGAACGGGTTTTTTCATAAAAAGTCACCTCACGAAGATTTGCTTTTCTGGCGGAAATGAGCCGATAAGAGTTATTGCGTTTGGTGTAAACGATGACAAACAGGCGACCTTCAATGTTGCCCATCAAACGGTACCGATCTTCCCCGTACTCAAATCGACAATCTCTGACTTGCACCCTATTAGGGTCCAGGAAAGCGCGAGTTGCATAGGAAAAATCGAAGCCACGCTCCTCGTAACAATCCTCACTTTTCTCGGGATCCCACTCAAACTCAATGTGAGTATTAACTATTAAACCTAATGGTGAATTGTAGTTCATTGAACGACTTTTGTGAATCCCTGTTGTATCATCCGCGTCGCATCGAAGGTGGTTAAGGGTTGCGTATTGTGTATGGGTTGTAGGCAACCGAAAGGGCCGTCATTGTGCCCGAGGCAAACGGGCTTTTCTATTCGCAAACACCACATATCAGGGCAAACCAACACACGGCCCGGCATCTAGAAAACAAATTGCATGGCTAGCCCTTACACTCCAATGCATGACAACCCCTGCATCAAAACCCTCTGCACAAACCGCGCCCAATGGTGCGCGCAAAACCACTAAGTCATTAGGTAGTCTCACCCGTTGGTGGCGTGACTATCGCGTGTTCTCGCGCTACCCCCGTCAATGGCTGCTGGCGTTTGTGTTTTTGCTGCTGGCGGCGGCTGCCACGCTTGCCGTGCCGCTGGCGTTTCGCGGGTTAATCGATACTGGGCTGGCTAGCCCGGCGATTAACCAGAAGTTTCTCGACTTGTTGACGGTGGCGGTTGTCTTGGCGCTTACTACTGCCGCTCGTTTTTACGTGATGTCGTGGCTGGGCGAACGCGTGGTGGCAGATATTCGCAAGCAGGTGTTTGAGAATGTGCTGCGGCAAAGCCCGGATTACTTTGAAACGTTGCAGACAGGAGAAGTGCTGTCACGGCTGACTAGTGACACAACACTGGTGCAAACGCTGGTGGGCTCTAGCATTTCGATTGCATTGCGCAGCGCCGTGTTGCTGGTTGGTGGCATGGTGATGATGCTGGTCACGAGCACTTGGCTTGCCAGCATCATGATCGTGCTGTTGCTGGTGGTGGTATTGCCGCTATGGGCCATGGGCAGGTATGTGCGCAGGCTCTCGCGAACCAGCCAAGACAAAGTAGCTGACACCAGTGCCATGGCTGGTGAGGTTTTAAACGCGATTACCACCGTTCAAGCTTTTGTGCGTGAGCCGCATGAAGCCAAGCGTTACGCGGCCGCTGTTGAGATCGCGTTCACGCAAGCCAAACAACGCACCGCTTTGCGTGCGATGTTGGCAGCGGTCACGATTGTGATGGCGTTCTCTGTCATGGTGTTTGTATTGTGGATGGGCGCACGGGATGTGGCAAGTGGCCAGATGTCAGTGGGAGATCTGGCCCAGTTTGTTCTTTATGCCGTACTGATCGCCGGCTCCATCGGAGCCTTGTCTGAGACATGGGGTGATTTGCAGCGAGCCGCTGGTGCGACTGAGCGGCTCGTTGAGCTGATGCAGGCCAAGCCTGCGCTAGCCGGCAGGAAACCTTCTGGTGTGGTGGGTGTGGTGGATGTCGTAGTGCCCGAAGATAGGCAAATGGATGATTTGAATGCAGTAACTCCTCTGAATCCAGTAACACCTGCCATTTCGTTTGATCAGGTTTCGTTTGCTTATCCGTCACAACCAGACCGACTGACGCTAGATCACTTGAGTTTCAGCTTGCCAGTCGGGGCTCGTTATGCCTTGGTGGGGCCTTCTGGCGCTGGTAAGAGCACGCTGTTTGCCTTGTTGCTGCGGTTCTATGAGCCGCAAAGTGGGCAGATCATGGTGTTTGGTCGGGGTGTGACTGATTGGTCAGTCCAACAGTTACGTCAGCAAATTGGTGTGGTGTCTCAAGAGCCGGTGATATTCGCCGCGAGTGCCATGGACAATATTCGGTACGGCCAGCTCGACGCCACCGACGAGGAAGTTATTGAAGCAGCACGAACTGCACATGCACATGGGTTTATCTCAGCACTGCCTCAAGGCTACGAGAGCTTTCTGGGTGAGCGTGGCGTGCGGTTGTCTGGTGGGCAAAAGCAACGCATCTCGATTGCGCGGGCAATCCTGAAGAACCCTCCCATCTTGCTGCTCGACGAAGCCACCAGCGCGCTCGATGCGGAGTCAGAACGTGAGGTGCAGCGGGCACTCGAATTGGTGTTGCCCGGCAGAACGTCATTGACCATCGCCCATCGCTTGGCGACTGTGTTGAGCGCTGACCGGATTCTGTTGCTTGATGAAGGAAAGCTGGTGGAGCAAGGAACCCATCAGGAATTGATGGCGCTGGGTGGATCGCAAGGGCAGCAAGGTATGTACGCGCGCCTTGCGAAGTTACAGTTTGTGTAGTGTGTGGGTTTTTCGGTGTTTGCCATGTCTATCCTCCGTCAAGCATGTCAACCCTCTTACACCATGTTTCTACAACACGCTTGGCAGTAGATCAAGTTACTGACAGAACCGCAGGATCTCTCGAGCAACACTGACAGGATCTTCGCGTTGTGGGAAGTGCCCCACACCGGGTAACAAGACCCGTTCATAGCGCCCTTCAAAATAGCTTTCTTTGCCTGCCGACATTTCAGGCACATTGCAGTAATCTTGCTCCCCGTGCAGGATCAAGGTGGGGACATGGACTTCAGGCGCGGGGTGCAACCATTGCTCCTCTGTCGCATATTCCGCAAAACCTTCAGCATGGCCCCAGCGGTGGCGGTATGAGTGCAGCGTGATGTCGGCCCAGTCGGGGTTGGTGAATGCGGTGGCGGCGTGCTCAAACTCGGCTTCTGAATACCAGCCTTCAGGCGACCAGGTGTTCCACATGATTCGGGCAAAGTCTTTACCTTGCTCACGCACGGTTTTTTCTCCACGAGGGGTGGCCATTAACCAGTGATACCAGTAGCGACGTGTCTGCTCCATGCTCATGGCTTGGTCGGGCGAGTTTGTGCCGTAGCCCACCGATATGAGCACCAGATGCGAAGCGATGTCAGGCTCAAGCCCGACCGCATTGGCCACGGCTCTAGCACCCCAGTCGTGTCCAACTAACGCGGGCTTTTTCAAGCCCATGCCGCCAATCAGATCGACCATGTCGCGCCCCAGCGCGCTGAGCTGTCCGCTTCGTGGCGTGTCGGGGTTGCGAAACGTTGTTTGCCCAAATCCGCGCAATGACGGCACGATCACGCGCCAGCCCGCGTGGGCTAGGGCGGCTGCTACTGCGCCCCAACCGTCAGCGCTGTCGGGCCACCCGTGGGCCAGAATGATGCTGCGTTGGCCATCTGGGTTCCACTGCATCACCTCGATATCAAGCAGTGGTGTACTGACGATTGTGCGTTCATCGGGTTTGGCAGGGCCCCAGCTTCGGGTGCCTAGGGTGTTTGGGGTTTCTACCGTGTTCTGCATCTGCTGGTTTCCGTTAGCGGTTGGCTACGTTAACTAATTTGATCACCTCCTCGCTCTAAAGAGCAAGGATTCCCTCTGCAGGAAGGTCTGACCCGACCTCGGCTTGCGCCTTATTTACCGATGCTTCGCAGGCTTTCGCCTCCACAGCGGCAGATTCAATCACCAACTGAGCAAGGCCACGGGCAAGAATGTTGCGAGCCGCAT
>CAMCOS010000074.1 GCA_945876565.1 Lautropia mirabilis
AGTTACAAAAAATCGATCGATGGAGGGCCCTGATGCGCTATATCATCGCGGAAATTATCGGCGCCAAGCAACCAATTGCAGCCCGTTACATACCCCAAACACCGCCAGCACTCGCCTCGCCGGCCGGGTAACAGAGGAATTTAGGTTGATGCCGGTCAGTCGTTTACGTTAGCCCCTTTGTGCTCTTCTCTGCTTGGAGCAGTCCTGCGGCGATACCGTTGCTCCATACGCTCAATGAGCGTATCATCGCGCTAGCTGCCAACAGTCGGCGCAGGTGCCTTGTCCTGCGAGGCGTGATGGCGCACATGGAATCACGCGATGCCACGCTCGCTCAACCGACGCAACAACATTTCGGCTTCGACAAATGCCACGCCCCCCGAGCCTGATGACATTCGTGCGGCCAGAACCGCAGCGGGTTTAACGCAAACGGAAGCCGGTGACGTGGTGCATGCATCGTTGCGTACTTGGCAGCAGTGGGAGGCCGGGGATCGAAAAATGCACCCTGGACTGTTTGAGCTGTTCAAGCTCAAGACCGGACGAGAAAAACGCAAGCAACAAGCCAGCGACAGAAACAACCAGGAGTAATTTCGGGAGAGTGATGATGGCGGCGCAGATGGATACCGTAATAAGCAGCAATCTTCCAGGCATCGAAGTGCATGGAAAGTCGATTCGCATGGTGTTCATGCACAAGGGAGTGCGCCATCGCCACACGCTGGGTATCGAACCAACCAAGGCAAACCTGAAACATGCGTCTCGCCTTCGCAGCGCCGCCATGTATGCGCTCAAGACGGGGGCCTACGACGAGTCTGAGTTTTTCCCTCATTCGAGGCAAGGCGATCAAGCCGGCACGGCAGGCAAACGTCTCGGCGACCTGTACGAACGGTACATGCCGCTCAAGGCCGTGGACATCACTGCCGAAACACAGAATCGCTACGAGGTGGCACTGAACGCCTGCTTGAATACCATCGGCAGGAACCGGCTTGCCGATGCACTTATTCCTGCCGACATCCAACAGTTGCGAGTCGATCTGATCGAGACGCGCGCAGTTTCGACAGTGAATCACTACCTCGCAACATTCGCGGGCTTTCTCTACTGGTGCGAGCAGAACCACTTCTGCGCTGAAGGCTTGGCCAAGAACTGCACGCGCTTCACAAAGAGCAATAAGGACCCGGACCCGTTCACTTATCAGGAGTACAACGCGCTGATCACGAAGGGTTGCCTGCACCCAGTGGACGCAGCCTCGGTGACACTCGCGTTCTACACAGGCCTGCGGCCGGGCGAGCTGTGTGGGCTCGCTGTGGAGGACATTGCCACCGATCTGAGCAAGCTGACGGTGAGGCGCTCGGTCACACAGTCGCTGACCTTCAAGATTCCGAAGACGAACAAGGAACGGACCATCCTGCTGTTCCCGCCGGCTCAAGCTGCACTCAAGGTACTAATAGAAGATGCATTGACGCGCGATGCGATGGACTTGGAAGTCTGGCTGAATCGTCATGAGTCTCGCGTTGATCGCGCCCGGCTGTTGTTGTCGCCGAAGACGCAGGCACGCAAGACCGACGTAAATGCGTGGTACGTGCCAAGCGCATGGAACACAAAATGGAGCAACCTGACCAGGCGCGCCGAGGTACAGCATCGCCCGCCTTATCAGACCCGCCACACCTACGCCTGCTGGAACCTCACCGCGCGGGGCAACCTTGCCTTCATCGCCAACCAGATGGGGCACAGTGACTACTCGATGCTCGTGAAAGTCTATGGCCGCTGGATAGATTCGGAGTCCCCCAGAGAGCTGGGGCGCATCTGGCAGGGCATGAAAAAACTCGTTCAAATTGCCCCAAATTTGCCCCAATAAAAATTGTAAAACAATATAAATAATTGATCATAATGGAAAAAGAAGACTTGTCTACGCACACGCCCATGATGCAGCAATTCTTCCGGCTCAAGGAACAAGCCGGTGACATGTTGCTGTTCTATCGCATGGGTGACTTCTACGAACTGTTCTACGACGACGCAGAAAAAGGGGCGCGGCTGCTAAGCCTGACCCTGACCAAACGTGGCACCTCCAACGGCGCCCCGATTCCCATGGCTGGCGTACCAGTCCACGCCGTGGATCAGTATCTGGCCAAGCTAGTGGCCTTGGGCGAGTCGGTTGCTGTTTGTGAGCAGATCGGTGACCCAGCCACGAGCAAAGGGCCCGTTGAACGCCAAATCGTGCGCATCATCACACCAGGCACGTTAACTGACGCGGCACTATTGCCCAGCAAATCTGATCGGTGTCTGGCAGCATTCTGGCAACCCACCCGTGCCGGCAAGCCCATGGGCTCAGCCGGCATCGCCTGGCTGAATCTGGCCAGCGGCGAGTTCCGAATCACCGAATGTCGCGGCGATTTGGTGGGCGCAACTTTGGACCGAATTAACCCCGCCGAATTGATTGTTGCCCAAGACCAGCCCGCACCAGACGTGCGCCACTGCAGTGTGACAGCCATTCCGATTTGGCACTTCGAACGCAAAGATGCCGAGCAACAATTACTAAGGCATTTTGACGTCACGTCGCTGGCTGGATTTGATGTCGGTGATCTCGATGCCGCCATTTGCGCGGCGGGCGGCCTATTGCGCTACGCTATCCGTACACAATCGCAGTCATTGCCGCACGTCCAAACACTGACTGCAGAGCGTGCGGGCGAATTCATGCTGATGGACCCAGCCACCCGGCGCAACCTTGAAATCAGTGAGACGATATACGGTCAAGCATCACCAACGCTGTTTTCTTTGCTCGACCATTGTGGCACCCCCATGGGGAGCCGGCTACTCAAACGCTGGCTGCACCACCCCTTGCGCGACAGAACACCAGTAACTGATCGACAGCAGGCCATCACCCAGTTACTCCAAGGCAATCAGACCGGTGCGCTTGATCGCTTGCGGCTACAACTATCAGCCCTGCCAGACATCGAGCGCATGGCCTCCCGAGTCGCTTTGCGCTCGATCAAGCCGCGTGAATTGGCAAGCCTGCGTGACGCGCTAGAAGCGCTGCCGGCTTTGCGTGATGTGGTAGCCACACTGACAAGCGAATCAAACACCAAGCTTCACGAGCTGACACAGGGCTTGTTGGTCGATGCGGGTGTGGCGAGTCTGCTATCAAATGCCATCGCAACCGAGCCCGCCGTCCTGCTTCGCGATGGCGGCGTCATTGCCACAGGCTACGACGCCGCCCTTGACGAGCTGCGTCGACTCTCAGCTGATCAAGGCAGTGTCTTGATCGACATCGAAACGCGGGAACGTGACAGAACTGGAATCCCCAATCTGCGGGTGGAATACAACCGCGTGCACGGCTTTTTTATCGAGGTCACCAAAGCGCAACTCGATAAAGTTCCGCACGACTATCGTCGGCGGCAAACATTAAAAAATGCAGAACGGTTCATCACGCCTGAGCTCAAGCAATGGGAAGACAAGATCCTGTCAGCGCAAGAGCGGTCTTTAGCCAGAGAAAAATGGCTCTTTGAAGACCTGCTCGATCAACTGAGCACCAGCGTGAGTGCTTTGAGCGCTGCCGCCGCCTCGATCGCCGAGATTGATACGCTGGCCGCACTGGCCTATCACGCCGGACTGAACGCGTGGATCGCGCCAGATTTGCTGGACGATCCAATCATCGACATTGACGCAGGCCGCCACCCCACCGTAGAAAACACCATTGAACGATTCACACCAAACCACTGCTTGTTAAATACGCAACGCTCGATGCTCATTGTTACTGGCCCTAACATGGGCGGTAAATCAACCTACATGAGACAAGTCGCCCTAATCTGCTTGCTGGCGCGAGTGGGCAGTTACGTGCCTGCACGTCGAGCCCGCATTGGTGCGATTGACCGGATCTTTACCCGGATCGGCGCAGCAGACGATCTGGCCGGCGGTCGTTCGACTTTCATGATGGAGATGACTGAAGCAGCGACAATCCTCGCAGCCAGCACACCCAATAGCTTGGTGATCATGGACGAGATTGGTCGAGGCACATCGACGTATGACGGCTTGGCGCTTGCCTGGTCGATTGCGAATCGTCTGCTCACACACAACCGGGCCTTGACTTTATTTGCCACGCATTATTTTGAGATGACGCGGCTGCCAAACGACAATCCCTGTTCGGCAAATGTGCATTTGGCTGCCACTGACTCGGCAGCTGGCATCGTGTTTTTACACGAGGTGCGCGATGGTCCAGCTAGCCGCAGTTACGGCATTGAAGTCGCGCAACGAGCGGGAGTTCCGGCTGCGGTGATCCGCCAGGCGACCCGTGAATTGCAAAAACTCGAAGCGCTGGGCACCCCATCGCCACAACTCGGACTGTTCTCTGTCGCCCAAGAGCCACCTGAGCCAACAGCGGTATCCGGGCTTGCACAGGAAATTGTCGATGAACTCGCTGCCATCGACCCTGACACACTGACCCCTCGTGAAGCGCTCGATGCGCTCTATGCCTTGAAATCGAAACTTAGCCAATGAGACACAACCCACTAGAGATGCTTGGCGGGCTGACTGCCACTGAGTTCATGCGCGACTACTGGCAAAAGAAACCTTTGCTGGTTAAGCAAGCGTTTCCAGGTCTAAAGCCACCTGTCAGTACATCAGACCTCAAAAAACTCAGCAAACTCGACGACGTTCAATCACGCCTAATCTGGCAAGAGCATGGCCAATGGCAGCTCAAGCATGGCCCATTCAATAGACTGCCAAACGCCAACAAGCCTGACTGGACATTGCTAATCCAAAGTCTCGATATCCACGATGACGCAGCCAGCGCACTGCTGCACCGATTTAACTTCGTGCCAGCGGCAAGACTCGATGACTTGATGGTGAGTATTGCTACCCAAGGTGGTGGCGTTGGGCCTCACTTCGATAGCTATGACGTGTTCCTGATCCAGGCACAAGGGCTGCGTCATTGGAAGTTTGGCCAACAGAAAGACCTTTCGCTCATCGATGGTCTGCCACTCAAAATCCTGAAAAATTTCAAGCCGCAAGACGACGCCGTGCTTGAACCAGGCGACATGCTTTACCTACCGCCCCATGCCGCACACGACGGAATATCGCTGTCCAATGACTGCATGACACTATCAGTGGGATTTCGAGCGCCAGACATGGCCACACTCGCGCAAGGCATGCTTGAAGCTGCAGCCGAGCAAATCGCCGCGCGTGAACACGGTGCCACCAGCCCCATGGCTGATCCACCGTTGCCGGGCGTGAACCTATCGGCCAGGTTTTCTGATCCGGGTCAGCCAGCCGCGGTAGAGCCGGCACTATTGCCTGAGCGCTTGATTCAAGCCTGCGTTGAGTCGGTCAAACGGTTGCGGTTCGATCAAGCGCTGGCGAGCAGGTTCCTGGGGTGCTGGTTAACTGAACCCAATCCAATGGCTGTGTTCGATCCTGGCAACGGTCCAGTTGACTTGCAGCCTGGATACACACTGGTGCTCGATCGCCGCACACGCATGATTTATCGAGGTCACATGTTTTTTGTGAACGGCGAGCTCGCGCCCCTCAAGCCAACCGCGCTGGTCAAAAGACTGGCCAATGATCGGCAGCTGACGCTCACGCCAGCGATCTTAGGCAAAATGCCAGAGTCGGTGCAACAGTGCTTGCTAGATTGGCTTGATGCTGGCTGGATTCGAGTCGAGCACAGCTTGATCACCTCCTCGCCCTAAAGAGCAAGGATTCCCTCTGCAGGAAGGTCTGACCCGACCTCGGCTTGCGCCTTATTTACCGATGCTTCGCAGGCTTTCGCCTCCACAGCGGCAGATTCAATCACCAACTGAGCAAGGCCACGGGCAA
>CAMCOS010000075.1 GCA_945876565.1 Lautropia mirabilis
TTACAAAAAATCGATCGATGGAGGGCCCTGATGCGCTATATCATCGCGGAAATTATCGGCGCCAAGCAACCAATTGCAGCCCGTTACATACCCCAAACACCGCCAGCACTCGCCTCGCCGGCCGGGTAACAGAGGAATTTAGGTTGAAGTACTCAAGCGCTATATTCAAGAACAAAACCGACCTTATTGACCCTACCTTAGTGACCGTTTGTCCCCGCCCTGAACGGCGGGGCTTGTCGTGATGGTCATCTACTGGGTATCGGGTATCGGGTATCGGGTGTCGGGTGTCGGGTGTCGGGTGTCGGGTGTCGGGTTCAATCCCTGCGTAGCCCGCAGTCTGGCCAAAAAGCCACAAGCAGTCCTAGAGCAAGTGGTTAACGGCCAGCGACTTAGGCTGGTGCCGCTACCCACGGGGATATTTGCCTAGCAATAGCTTTTGCGTTTTGTTTCTCTGTAATCCGCAAGTCATATGCCGCTTGCAGAGCAAGCCATCCTTGAGCGTCGCTACCGAAGTAGCGCTCGAGTCGAAGGGCTGTATCTGCCGAAACTCCTCGCTTGCCATCCACAATTTCACGCAAACGCGAATAAGGAACATGCAAAGCAATCGACAAAGCGCGAACACTGACACCCATGGGCTTGATGTAATCCTCCAGCAGAACTTCGCCGGGGTGTACGGGTCGCATTCCATTTTTAAACATAAGGCTGCAATCTCCAATAAGTTTCAATGTGGGTCTTCAATCAAGACATCAAAAGGGCCAATAGGCCCCCACTTAAAAGTTAAGCGCCACTGGTCATTGATCCTGACATGCCACGAGCCCGCATACTCATTTAAGTCGTTACCCGGGGGTGCTTTCATAAACATCAGATTCGGTGCTGCATCTAATTGAGCCAACTTGCGTTCAGCCACTTTTTTGATGTTGGCAAAGCGCGGACAACGCCCGGTTGTAAAAAGCGCTTTCGTATCAATACATGCAAATGATTGAATTGCCATAGATTTTATCTGTTATCCGTTTAACAGTCAATTTTTCCCTTGACATTGTTCCCGTGTAGTTGAGCCTTGATACATGCGTCCGACCGACCGCTTTGCTAGTTCGTCGGAAGACGCACAATTGCCTCACTGAAACCCGCCACGTTAACCATGTCGAGTACCGAGTGCGCCGTGTCAACAAATCGCTCATCCAGACTCTGACTGGACCCCAGCTTATTTGCGCTCCCATGAATTAAACCTTTAGGGTTGAGAGCATGCCACAACATATAAAGGACGGCAGTGGGATAGGGCATTCTTCGCCCATGATGACGCGGCCGTGTCGCCACGGAACCGGAGGGCTATGTCACCCTGTCGCCTGAGGGTGCGATGATCAGGGAGTACATTCGGCGACCGCTCATGCATCGACAGCCAATTGGTTACCAAAGCGAGTTTCTCGATCTATACGAGCCAGGTAAGACTTTCTATTTGCCGTTGTCGCTGCGACAGCAGTTGCATGAGATAGGCCGCGAGGGAAATGAACCCCGGCCTGCGGGCACTTACGCACGCGATATGCTTAATCGTCTTTTGGTTGACCTTTCCTGGGCGTCTTCGAGGCTTGAAGGAAACACCTACTCACGCCTAGACACCCAGAATCTGATTGAGTTTGGGCAAATGGCGAGCGATAAAGATGCGGCTGAGACTCAAATGATTCTGAACCATAAGGCTGCGATCGAGTTTCTCGTTGAGGGTGTGGACGAAGTTGGGTTTGATCGTCCGACGTTTTTGAGCTTACATGCCTTGCTGTCGGAAGACTTGATGTCAGATGGCGAAGCGTCGGGTCGCTTACGTCGGCGACCTGTTGATATCTCGGGCTCAGTGTTTGTGCCGCTCGCTATCCCACAGTTGGTTGAGCAATTCTTTACAGCCATCTTGGCAAAGGCCCAAGCGATCGACGATCCGTTTGAACAGGCGTTCTTTTTAATGGTTCAGTTGCCTTACCTGCATCCTTTTCAGGATGTCAATAAACGTGTGTCTCGCATTGGGGCGAACTTGCCACTAATAACAAACAACCTTTGTCCCTTGTCGTTTGTGAATGTACCTGAGCGAGCCTATTTCGAAGGGTTGCTTGGGGTGTATGAATTGAATCAGATCGAGCTCATGCGCGACGTGTTTGTATGGGCTTACGAGCGTTCATGTCAGCAATATCTTGCTGTGGTTCGTTCTACGGTTGCGCCTGATCCACTCAAATTGAAATACAGATTTGCTCTCAGATTAGCCGTGCAGCAAATCGTGCTTGCTAAGCAACGTCCCACATCCGACGTGTTGGCACGCATCGCGGCGGCGCATGCAGACCCAGTCGATCAAGATAGGTTTGTGCAATTGTTGGTTTCGATTCTTGATCAGATGCACGAGCACAGTGCTGCGCGGTACCAGTTGCGACGGGCAGAGTTCTGGGCTTGGAAGCAGGCCATTCACAAAAATTCCTAAGAACGTAGGAACATACCCTCGTCCTTAATGTGAAACGCAATAATTCCTGCAATCGCAGGATTAAAAATCGAAATCAAAATTGTTGTTCTGAAGATTCTGGAAATCGGTTCGTTGCAGTACGTCCTGGCACCGATACTGACCCAGCACTTCTCCTAGGGATACCCCGAACCATCTTGAAGTGACTGCTGTCATCCTCTGTTATATAAACAGTGAGTTGCATTTCGCCTAACGGAACTTCGGTTCAGATATTTAGTACTCACATAAAAATACTTGGAGACTGACATGTCTATTTCTCGTCGTGAAATTCTGAAGCTTGCTGGTGCTACCAGTGCCTTGTCGTTTGCCCCCACGTTTGTGCGGGCCTCTGGCTTGGAGAAAAAAGCAGTCCACATCGCCGTGGGTGGTGAATCTTTGGTGTACTACCTGCCATTGGCCATTGCTAACTTGAATGGTTACTTCAAGGATGAGGGGCTCGAGGTCAAGGTGTCGAATTTCGCCGGCGGTTCCAAGGCATTGCAAGCTGTGGTCGGTGGCAGCGCTGATGTGGTGTCTGGTGCCTACGAGCACACCATCAACCTGCAGTCCAAGGCACAAATGTTTCAGTCGGTGGTCTTGCAGGGGCGCGCGCCTATGATCGTGGTTGGTGTCTCTACGAAGACCATGCCTGATTACAAAACACCAGCGGATTTCAAGGGCAAGAAGATTGGTGTCACTGCGCCGGGTTCCTCGACCAGCATGCTGTTTGAGTTTTTTTTGGCCAAGCATGGTCTGAAAGGCAGCGATGTTTCGTTTGTTGGTGTTGGTGCTGGCGCAGGCGCCGTCTCGGCCGTGCAGTCTGGGCAGGTCGATGCCATCGTCAACCTCGATCCAGTGATTTCAATCCTGGAAGCCAAGAAAGATATCAAGGTCATTCTTGATACCCGCACCATCAAGGACACCATCGAGGTCTTCGGTGGCAACATGCCGGCTGGCTGCTTGTATTTACCCAACGACTACATCGCCGCGAACCCCAACACCACGCAAGCCTTGGTCAATGCCATGGTGCGTGCAGACAAGTGGATTCAGGCCAATGGCGCCGATGGTGTGGCCAAGGTGGTTCCAGAGTCGTACCTGCTGGGTGACCCCGCGGTGTACAAGCTCTCGGTACAGCGGTCCCTGGAAGGTTTGTCACCCAATGGCATGATGCCCGCCGATGGTCCGCAGACGGCGCTTAAGGCATTGGCTGAGTTCAAGAAAGACTTCGATACCAGCAAGATTGACTTGGCCAAGACATGGACGAATACATTTGCCGAGAAGGCCAATAAGAAGTTTGCGTAATGGCTGACCTCAATACCGAAGCGCCTGCACTGGCATTAAAGGACATCGCCTGCACGTTCATCTCACGCGATGATCCGGGGCAGCGTTACACCGCAGTGGCCGACACCACGCTTGAGGTAGCGGCAGGTGAGTTCGTCTCGGTAGTTGGTCCCACCGGTTGCGGCAAGTCCACTTTGTTAAACGTTGGTGCGGGCTTGCTCGCGCCTTCCAAGGGCAGTGTCGAGGTGTTCGGCACACCCTTGCAGGGCATCAACCATCGCGCTGGCTACATGTTTCAGGGCGAAGCGTTGTTGCCTTGGCGTAAGGCTTTGGACAATGTCACGGCCGGTTTGCAGTTCGCCGGTGTGGACCCCCAAGAGGCTGATGAGCGTGGCCGTGAGTGGATGCGCCGCGTTGGTTTGGGCGGATTCGAGGATCGTTACCCGCATCAGATGTCAGGCGGGATGCGCAAGCGCACGATGCTGGCCCAAACACTGATTCGCGATCCTGACATCATCTTGATGGACGAGCCGTTTTCTGCGCTGGATATCCAGACGAGGCAGCTCATGGAAAACGAGGTGCTTGACCTTTGGATGGCCAAGCGCAAGGCCGTGTTATTCATCACGCACGACCTAGATGAGGCGATTGCGATGAGCGATCGTGTGGTGGTCTTGTCTGCCGGCCCGGCAACCCATCCGATAGGCGAGTTTGTCATTGACATACCGCGGCCACGTGATGTGGCTGAAGTGCGCAACATTCCCCGCTTTGTGGAGCTGCACAGCGACATTTGGGCCGTGTTGCGTGATGAAGTACTTAAGGGCTACGCCCAACAAAAAACGAAGGCAGCATAAGCTATGTGGCGCTTGATCCAACCCACTTCAAAACTATCTTTGCGCGTTTGGCAAATTTCCCTGCTGGCGATTATTTTGGGTGCTTGGCAGTACGCATCGCTTGATCCCAAGGTGGCTTTTTTCTTTGGTCGGCCCATGGGTGTGGTTGACTCGCTTTGGGACTGGTTCGTGGTTGATGGCATCATCTACTTCCACTTGCAAATTACGTTGCTCGAGACTCTATTGGCGTTTGTGATTGGGACGTCTGCGGGCATGGGCGCGGGTCTTTGGCTTGGGTTGTCGCCTCTGGCGAGCGCCATCATGGATCCGTACATCAAGGCATTGAACTCGATGCCGCGCGTGATTCTGGCACCGATTTTTGCCATGTGGTTTGGCTTGGGCATTTGGTCCAAGGTGGCGTTGGCAGTGACATTGGTGTTTTTTATCGTTTTCTTTAACGTCTACCAGGGTGTTAAAGAAGTCAGTCCAACACTGTTGGACAACGCCCGTATGCTGGGTGCAGATAAGAAGAAGCTTTTGCGCTATGTTTATCTGCCATCGGCCACAAGCTGGGTGTTCTCAAGCTTGCACACGTCGGTTGGCCTGGCGTTTGTGGGCGCAGTGGTCGGCGAATACTTGGGTTCGGCTGCCGGTGTGGGTTACCTCATCTTGCAGGCCGAAGGCGTGTTTGACATCAACACGGTGGTGGCTGGCGTGTTGGTCTTAACCTGAAGTTCCTCTTATTTTTGAGCGATTAATTCGCATTTTTTCTGCCCTTGTAGCTGGGGAAGGCCGCTTTTAGTGGCCTTTTTTAAGTCTACTTTTGTAGTCACTAAATTGTCTTGACAAGTTTTTATTTTGGCCTATAATTCTTTCC
>CAMCOS010000076.1 GCA_945876565.1 Lautropia mirabilis
CGATTGTTATGAGAAGTGCGCCACAGTTACAAAAAATCGATCGATGGAGGGCCCTGATGCGCTATATCATCGCGGAAATTATCGGCGCCAAGCAACCAATTGCAGCCCGTTACATACCCCAAACACCGCCAGCACTCGCCTCGCCGGCCGGGTAACAGAGGAATTTAGGGTTATAGCGGACGTCGACGTCGGTCATGTAGGCTGGGTACTTCTCGTTGGCAGCCAGTTCGATACGCACTAGCTGCCCTGAGCGAATCGGTGCAAACATCGTGGCACCGTCTCGCATTTGTTCTGAAATGGAATAAACCGTCGTAATCTTGCCACGCATGACCCGATGACCATCGAGCACATAAACGGGCGCGCCAACCGCAGGCTGAATTAGCCGGTCTGCCGAGAGGATCCATTGCACATACAGTTTGGTGGGATCGTAAATCTGTACGATTGACGCCCCCGCTGTCACGCTTTGACCAGGATTGGCAGCATGGTTTGCGACCAAACCATCGATTGGTGAAAGTTGTTTGCCTTCGTTGAAAGCTTTGTCAACAAAGGTTTTGACGTCCTCAATTTCCTCGCGAGCCCGGCCTACGGCTTTAATTTGCTCGCTGGTCTCAGAAATCTCAGCTTCGATGCGGGCTAGTTCAAAAGCGGCTTGTGCGCATTCCCGAAGAATCTGCGCTCTAAATACAGAGGTTACGCTGTCTTGATTTCTCTCGATCACGGCGGAGCATTCGTGCGCAGCACCAACGCGAACCCGCGCTGATTCAAGACTACTGGTGGCAACCAGCAGCCGTATGCGTAGGTCGGCTTCCTTATTGACCTGTTCTGCCACGCTACTGAGCAGATTTGCCCGCAATGCATCGATTTCAGGTGAACGTACCGTGGCGACCACTTGCCCTTTCTGAACGGCTTGCCCGGGCGCGACGGACAGATCGACAATTCGTGCGGTGTAAGGGGTAGAAACCACGTAGTAGGGTGCCATCACTGACCCAGAGCTTTGCGTGTAGATCAGCGGCTTAATCAGCTGCCACCCAAGAAACAAACCCAAGCCGATCACGAACGATGCGTAAATAAAACGCAGTGCTCTGCCGGCATTGGCGCTGCGGCTTAGCACGGGATCGGGTGGTTGATGCACCTTGTCAGTCATGGTTCTGCTTTCCATAAAGGGCCTTGCGTACGTGCCGAGGGACATAGGGGTCTGTTTGTGAACGGGCTAGCAATATCTCATCACTGATGGCAATAAATCTCACCAACCGCATGATGATGCCTTGGTAAAGGGGCATGACAGGCAGCACAACCAGATCAAGCCAGCTCAAGGATCGTTTTGTGATGATGATCGCCAAAATAATGTTCAGTGCATACAGCCAGAAAAGCACCAAGTACAGCGCGATCAGTATGTCTGCCGTTTGATGGCCATAACTGATCCATAGAAAAGCGAGATAGAAAGGAAAAATAACAGTGGGTAGTAATTCCAGAAAGATATAGTCCAAGCGTTGTAATGAATCAGCCAGG
Source organism: Lautropia mirabilis (assembly GCA_945876565.1). Lineage (GTDB taxonomy): Bacteria > Pseudomonadota > Gammaproteobacteria > Burkholderiales > Burkholderiaceae_B > Algicoccus. The sequence continues at coordinate 1,510 of CAMCOS010000076.1, forward strand.
GTTTCGCGCTTCTTAAAAAACGACAGTTCCCCGTACATCAAAAGCCGAATGGCAAGCGCATCGCCATCCCAGCGCAGCCGCTGCCGATAGAGCGCGCGTGCGGTGTCAGGCACTGCGGTTTGTGCCACAGCGCCACTGACAAAGCGAATCGCGTAACCCGCCCGCCGAAATCGCAACGTGATTTCAAGGTCTTCGCCTGGCCCGACATTCATGCCTCCCACGGCCCTGAAGGCCTGCGTGCGAAACATACTGAAAGCGCCAGAGCAGCAACTCATGGCATTGAGCTGATCTAGAAAGCCGCGGCCAATTGGAATCGCCAGCATGTATTCGAGCGACTGCAATGCAGTGAGTGGGTTACGTTTGCGGTTTTTGACTAATAAGTTGCCGGACGCTGCAGCCACCTCAGGGTCGTTAAATGCTTGCGCAAGGCGCTCACAGCCGGTTGGATCCAATGAGGTGTCATGGTCGATCACCAATAACAGTTCACCAGAGGCAATGTAAGCAGCGTGATTGATGGCGGCGCTTTTGCCTGCGCGCTGTTGATGGCGCAAAAGGCGAATCTTGGTGTGTTTGTGGCTGAACTGTTCAATCAGCGCACCACTGCCATCGGTGGATCCGTCGTCTACCACGATAATTTCATGCAATGGCTGCCTCTGGCTGAGTAAGCTTTGTAGGGTGGTCAGCACATCAGGGCCACCGTTGTACATCGGCACAATGGCTGTCACGGTCTTAAACGAGGCAGGGCTTGATTTTTGTGAGAATAGACTGGTGATTCCCATGGCAAGAATCGCCATGCTGTAGCGAGGGATCTCGAGCGCGATCACCATGAGGGCCGTCATGAATGGGTGTTCTAGGAACAGAACGAGAACGATTCCGATGGCTTCTAGCAGCAAAAATGAACCTCACGCATTCAAACAGTAGGTTTGCTTTGGTTTTAGTGAATAACACTGACCTGCTGGCAGTTTGGCAACGAACTAAGAAATTTGCAAGGGTTTCGGGATCGCTTCCTGGATCGGCTTCTGGTTCGGTTTCTGGATCGGTTTCTGGATCGGTTGCTGGATCGGTTTCTGGATCGGTTTCTGGATCGTGTCCGTATGGTTTGAATCCGATCTGAATCCCGTCTCGTGGGGATACGCCGGTGCGTTTAATATAAGCGTAGAACTCAATTGCAGTTAACTATCCGACAGGTTTGCATGCGAAACGTCAATGATAGCGTTGCTTTAAACCCCGGCGTCTGCCGGCGGGAGGTGTTCGGATGGGCACTTTACGATTTTGCGAACTCGGGCTACACCACGGTTGTACTGACCGCGGTGTTTTCGGCGTACTTTGTCAGCGTGGTCGTGGGCGATGGCACTTTGGGCACGCTCTGGTGGACCGCGTCGCTGAGCCTGTCGCATTTGATCGTGATGCTGACTGTGCCGCTCATCGGTGCGCGCAGTGATCGACTGCAACGTCGTCGCGGATTGCTGGTCATGACCACACTGGGCTGTGTCGCAGCAACCGTTGGGTTGTCCTGGGTTGGTGCTGGTTCTGTCGTGCTGGCCGTGGTTCTCGTCATTGCTTCCAACGTTTTCTTCAGTTGGGGTGAGTCTCTGATCTCGAGTTACTTGCCAACGCTGGCACGCCCTGAAGCGATGGGACGGGTAAGCGGCTGGGGCTGGGGCTTGGGATACATCGGTGGCATGTTTACCCTTGGGATTTGTTTGGCTTATGTCTTGCATGCGCAGGCCGCAGGTCAGGTTGCGTCTGAGTTCGTGCCGGTCACGATGCTCATGACCGCCGCTGTATTCGCACTGGCCGCCATTGCGTCACTGAGTCTGCTTAAAGACCGACCTGGTCAGCCCGGCAATGTTTCGCCTGCTTGGCAGCGCCTGTTGCAAACTTGGCAGCATGCCCGACAGTACCGAGACTTTGTGTGGCTGCTAACGTGCACGGTGTCCTACATGGCTGGCGTGGCAGTGGCGATTGCTTTGGCGGCCATTTATGCGCAGCAAGTCATTGGTTTTACCGAGGCCGAGATCATGATTCTGGTCTTTGTGCTCAACATTGCCGCCGTGATTGGTGCCTTGGCGCTGGGGTATGGACAAGATGTGCTGGGACATCGCGCTGCTCTTGCGTTGACTCTGGTGGGGTGGGTGGCCACTTGTGTCATTGCCGCTTCGGTGACCACCAAGAGCGGTTTTTGGGCGGCTGGCGTGATCGCCGGCCTGTGCATGGGCGCAAGTCAGTCGGTTGGTCGCGCGATGGTGGGGTTATTGGCGCCAGCCACTCGGCTTGGCGAGTTTTATGGCTTGTGGACACTAGCCACCCGCGCGGCCAGTATTGTCGGGCCCTTGGCCTATGGCTTACTCACATGGGCGAGCGACGGTAATCAGCGTTTGGCCATGGGGGCGACGGCTATATTCTTCGTGATCGGATTGCTGCTGTTGCTGCCGATCAACATGAAGCGTGGTCGATCTGTCGCAGAGCAAAAAAAAATTGATCTGAATCAGTTACTGGCTTCACACCAAACACTATAAACAAGGCTCACTATTTTTTTGGAGCCGAACCGTGCCGTGCCGTGACTGACTATAAAACGCTTGCCTCACACATCAGCGCAAAACTAAAGACCTTTCCGCCGACATACCAGACACGATGAAGGGCTTCTCGCAGATGGCGGGTGTTACCCACGCTGATGGTGCAGTCTCGGCCAAACACAAAGAACTCATGGCCAACGCCATGCGCTGCCAGGGTTGCTCGGCATTTCACGCGCAAGCCTGCCGCAAAATGGGTGTCACACAAGAGGAATTCAACGAGATGCTGCAAGTGGCCATCTACATGGGAGGCGGGCCGTCGGTGATGATGGCAGCCGAAGCGCAGATCGCGTTTGATGAATTTGCTAGCTGAACTTACAGCACGCCTCGATAGGCACCACCGTCGATCACCAGATTCTGACCAGTAATGTAACCGGCCTGCGAACTGCATAAAAACGCACATGCATGACCGAATTCTGGCGGCACGCCGATGCGGCCAGCCGGGATGCTCGCCGCCTGAAATTCTAGCTCCTCTTGGACTGTGCGCCCGTTGCTAGCTGCTCGTTTGGCGATGTTGTTACGTAAGCGGTCGGTGTTGAACTTACCTGGCAGCAGGTTGTTAATTGTCACGTTGCGGCTGGCCACCTCGCGCGACACCCCAGCAACAAAGCCAGTCAGTCCGGCTCTAGCGCCATTGGATAGGCAAAGGCCGTCAACGGGCGCTTTCACGGATGTCGAGGTGATGTTGACGATACGGCCAAATTCGCGCGCCATCATCCCATCGACCACCGTTTTGATAAGCTCAATCGGCGTGATCATGTTCTGTTCAACGGCTTTGATCCAGTGAGCCCTGTCAAAATCCCTGAAGTCACCCGGCGGTGGGCCACCGGCGTTGGTGATGAGAATGTCGACTTGGGGTGCGGCAGACAGCACCTGCGCTTGTGCATGGGGCAAGGTAATGTCCGCTGCCACGGCAATGACCATCACGACAAGCCCCGCCGTTCAGGGCGGGGACAAACGGTCAATAAGGTAGGGTCAATAAGGTCGGTTTTGTTCTTGAATATAGCGCTTGAGTACTTCAATCGAAGCCCCGCCTGTGCTGCTCGCGAAGTAGCTAGGGCTCC
>CAMCOS010000077.1 GCA_945876565.1 Lautropia mirabilis
TGGCCACCCTGGAATGGGTAGCCTGGTTCAACAACAAACGCCTGTTAAGCTCAATCGGCTATATTCCACCTGCTGAAGCTGAACAGAACTACTACAGGCAAAAGCAGTTTGAGGTTCTGGAAAGCGAAGTACTTTGACAAACCCGCCTCATCTAAACTCGGGGCGATTCACTGTGTGTTTTTTGTAGAAAGCTGGGAGCCGAGTGCAATATTAGGCATAAAATATACCCATGAAAAATTTCAATAGTAGCTTTATCGCTGACAACGAGACTGGGTTTTGGCGATCGGCTATGAACAGCTTTAGTACATGATCGTGCTGGAGTTTATCAATGTTCAATGAGCGCAAAGTCGCACAGATGGCGGCATTCTTTCTGGGTAAACCCCCGGAACGCAGGATGTCGCACTTGAAGTTGATGAGACTTCTTTATCTTTCTGATCGAGAGGCCATGCGCGAATTTGGCTGGCCCATCTCGGGAGATCGGTTGGTTTCGATGCCGCACGGTCCGGTGCTGTCGCAGACGCTAAATCTGATGGACGGTGATGTCGAGTCCATGCCCGGTGGCTGGGAAGATTTGATTTCTGACAAAGAAGATCATGAGCTTTCGCTACGTCGCCCAATCCATGTAACGGACTTGGATGAGTTGTCTCAAGCTGAAATTGATGTGCTCAAGGGTGTATGGGCGAAGTTTGGATCGATGGGTAAGTGGGAAATCCGTGATTGGACCCATCAGCACTGTGCGGAGTGGCAGGATCCGAGAGGCTCGTCTCTCCCCATCGAGTATGAGACACTGGCCAGGGCCGTTGGTTACGACCCTCAGTCGGCTGATGAGTTAGCTGCGCAAATCAAGACCCAACAGGAAATCGATCGCCTCTTTGATGCATTATGAGCTTGTTTGTACCGCTCAAGAGGGGTGGTGAGGGTAGTGTTTGTCCCGAGTTCCGCCATTTAGTGCGTTTTGGTCGGCTCCAGCAAGTCGATTAATTGCGGATTTCCGAGTTGGCGGGCATCCATCTGCACGATGCGCGTTTTTCCAGTGATCTCGTTGAGCAAGTGAGCCTCGTGGACTTTCCATAGCTGCTTGCGAATCTGTTTGATTGAAGTTCCGGTTTTGATCTCCAGATACTTGCCCATCATAAGCGCCATGAAACAAACGAGCACATGGGAGCGGATAGCGTCTTCGGTTCGATGAAAGATGGGGCGAGCCTGCAGATCTGATTTGCTCATTCGAAACGCCTGCTCAACATGCCAGAGGTCGTGGTGGTAATCCACAATGTCTTGGTTGCTCAGTTCGCTTTGTGCCATGTTGGTGACGTAGCCTTTGATGCCAAGCAGCCGCTCGGCCTTGGCCTTCAGGTTGGCGTTGAATTCGAATATCTTTTTGTCATCGGCTTTTTTGACGAACTTGGCTCGCCGCCCCGGCTCGTTTCTTTCTAGCAACGCCAGGGCGCGAGCCACTTGCTTGTCAAACTCGCGCCGATCCTTTTTATAGCGCGCCTCGGAATAGTGGCAAATGACGTCGACTTCGGTTTTAAGGGCGCCTTTGCTGAGCGTGTGCTTAAACCGCGCCAAGGCACCGTCGGTTCGTAAGCCTCCGGTCTGCACCGTAGTTGTCTGATTCAAGCTTTTGGTGCAGTGGGGTTTGAATTACAGCTTGACGTGCTCAACTGAGTCAATTCAGAAAATCAAAAAGGCTTGGTGTGACCGTTTTTCAGTGTTTTCATCACAGCACGACTTTATAGAGAGGCCTGGGATAGCCACTATATTGGCTGCATGGCGCCAATGGGGAGAAGTAGAAGAAACCGTGGGCTGGTGGCAGCGCAACACGAAAACCGATGAAGGCCTGCTACAGGTGATCGTTGCTCACGCATTTGAATCATGGAGTCAAAGTAGCACGGACGCCAGCAGAAGGATTTCCTGGCACGTGAACCCCAAGGGTCTTACGCAATACGGTTACGTGCACGAGATGGCCACCCGTATCAGCGGGCTGTTGGCAAAAGGTATTGGGAATGAGCAAGACTTGGCAATCGCGCATTAATTTGTCAGGGCCTGTGATCGTTTGGCGCGTGGTGAGCCAACCGATGCATTCAGCATGCTCGAGGATGATGAATGATGTCGTGGTCAATCATTTGCCTCATGTGCCTCTCGTACCGGGAGAGAAGGTTCGTGTAATCGTGCGGTGTTCTGTGCCACTGGCATGTCGGCTCCGCATCAACTGCCCCTCATCTACTGACCGACAATTTCAGGCGCCTTGGCGTATCAATCCTGCTGGATTGTCAGGCCAATCCGAATCGGCAAAATGATCGTCAGATCAGATCCTGACCGATTCCAAACAGGCTAAGATACAGCCTGATGAGAATTTGACGTCTTGGCGCATTGGATAGCCATAGAGTCTTGCGTCTCTACCGGTGTTTTCGGGTTTGTCGTTAGACGTTTTTACTCAACTTGGCAGGCACAAATAATACGTAAGTGTCGGGCTCTTAAGCGGGCATACTAGAGGCAACCCTATGAATTCCGACAAGCCCAGTCTGGCTTGGCTCAAGCTCAAGAACTATAGACGGTTCCAGGAACTGGACATTGATTTTGATCCACAGTTAACTGTCATTGCTGCGCGCAATGGGCAGGGCAAGACCACCGTGCTCGAGGCCATTGCGGCGGCGTTCGGCCCGTTTGTCGGTGCGTTTGATAATGGAAAGTCTAGACACATAGAGCAAAGCGATGTGCGCTACAGCGCGGTTGGCGATGGTTACGACAACGAACCAAATTTTCCTGTCCGGGTGTCGGCAAAATTGGTCGAGTCCGATATCGAATGGCAGCGTGCGCTTTTGGGGGCTAAGAGTCGCACCACCACAAAAGAGGCAATGCCGCTGGCAAAGTGGGGTAAGGATCTGCAGGAAAGGCTTAGATCAGATGCTGAGGTCCAACTTCCGCTCATTGCCTACTACAGCTCTCGCCGTCTGTGGGTGAATCATAAAAATACGACACGTCGCGGTGTACTGACTGATAGCCGGACCATGGGCTATGAAGACTGTTTGTCGCCATCATCAAATTATGTACAGTTGCAGCAATGGTTGCGCAAAGCCACTTACGCTGTCATACAACAGCAAGCGAAGTCCACTGTTGAGTTAATGAACCTTCACGCCAGACTCGCTTGCATACGAAGTGTGGTCAACGCCGTCATGCTCGATGAAGGCTGGACTGATTTTGATTACAGCATTGCATTGGATGATTTGGCGATGTCTCATCCGGATCACGGTTTGTTGCCGCTGAGTATGCTTAGCGATGGCGTGCGTGCTGTGATCTCTTTGGCTGCCGACTTGGCATTTCGCTGTGCTCGACTTAATGGTCAGTTCGGGGAAAATGCGGCTGAATTAACGTCTGGCATTATTTTGATTGATGAAGTCGACCTTCACCTGCACCCCGCGTGGCAACAACGCATCATCGGTGCACTCAGACGCGCGTTCCCGCAGATGCAATTCATTGTTAGTACCCACAGTCCTCAGGTTCTGTCCACAGTACAAAGCAAGTGCATTCGCCTAGTGTTTCGTGATCCGGATGGCGTTTGGCACGCTCTTACACCTGATCAAGAAGTTAAAGGAATGGAGAGCGCGGTTGCATTGAACGACATCATGGGTGTTGATCCCATACCGCCTGTGGAGGAGGCTAGATGGGTAGCCGATTACACGGCAATGATTGAGTCAGGTGCGCACGACACTCCCGATGGCCAGTTACTACGTCAAAAGCTGATCGAACTGTACGGGCCCGACCATGCCGTGCTGCGTGACGCGGATCAGTTGATACGTTTCCAGGCGTTTAAGCTCAGTAGACCCGGCGTTGGGAAGTAAATATATGCATAAGTTGGATCGTTCAGCGGTGGTGGCACCGCCATGTTTAGCTGATTACGACTATCAGCATCAAGATTGGGACGACCTGGGCCCAAGCTGCAAGAATCAGGTTAGAGAAGCGTTAGTCTGCCTTCAGGGTAATCCAGCGTCACCCGAAGACCATATCCGATGTGCGTACTGTGAAGGGGTAATTTTTGATGGTGGGCACACTGAACATTTTCGTCGCAAAAATAAATCGCATTACCCTGAACTGACGTTTGAATGGAGCAATCTGTTCCGATCTTGCGATGCCAGGATGCATTGTGGGCATCACAAGGATCGGAGTGGTGCGCCTATTTATGACCCCGACAAACTGATCAAGCCTGATAAGGTTGATCCCGAGCATTTTCTATATTTTTATTCATCAGGGGAAGTGCGTGTCAGGCAAGGGCTTTGTGAACACGATCAAGAGATCGCGCAAGAGACCATACGAGTGTTTGGCTTGAACGAGGGCTCGTTGCAGGGCAAGAGGCGCAAAGCGGTTGGGCCCGCTAAGGATCTTTACCTCAAGGATATCGACGAGATTGCATCTTGGTCAGATGAAGATCGACGCCGTTATTTGGAGGGAGAGTTGGCGAGCACACGTTGGTATCCGTACTCCACGACAATCAAGCATTTTCTGATTGCGGCCTAACAGTCAACTAGACGAAACTTGAATGCCGCTTGATCGCCACCAAAGTGCCACGTCCGTATTGATTATATTTCGGTGGACCCGGAACTCCACACTTGGTTGTGGATAGTTCTTGGGTGCTGGTCATACTAATCGCACGATCACGGCGCATGATGAAATGGACCTAGCCCGAATTTTGCACAAAAGAGGGTGAATCTCGTTTAACTCATTAATAGAATTGAGTTTACGCCAGTAACGCTTCGTACGAAGCTTAAACGAGACCATCCATGAATGATCCTACCCCAACCCAGCTCCGTTTTCCTGCCTTGGCCGGCTTCACCGTCCGCGCCGACTTCGACGGCGGCGAGGTCTCCAGCGACTTCGGCGCCCTGCTCCTGCGCGGGGTAGACCGGCAGACTGGCCTCTCGAGTTCGTATATATTCGGTGAAGACGTAGGCGTTTTTAGATCATGTAAAAAATGCTGAACACATTGCCCGTTTAGGTCTATCTTTACAGGCATGAACACCAGCCTGCCCACCTCACAGACCGATGCCAGCACCGATGACCCGGTGTCAGCCCCAACGCCCTTCGATCTTGAGATCATCAGCATCACGCGTCGCGAACATGTGGCGCT
>CAMCOS010000078.1 GCA_945876565.1 Lautropia mirabilis
GTGCAGGTAGATGTTCGCCAGGATCGGGCTGATCGGCCCACCTTGCGGCGATCCTTGCTCAGTTCGCGTCACCACGCCACCGGCCATGAAACCCGCTTTCAGCCATTTGCCAATCAGGCGCAGGATGACCGAGTCTCCAATCCGATGGGCGACCATTTTCTGGAGCCAATCGTGTTGAATGTGGTTAAAGTATCCCCGAATGTCGGCCTCGAACAAGTGCCCTACCTTCTTCGTGACGATCACCCCGCGTAATGCCCTTAGGGCATCATGCGGGTTGCGTCCTGGCCGAAACCCATACGAGCATTCCAGGAAGTCCGCCTCGAACACCGACTCCAATATCCGTGCGACTGCTCTTTGCAGCAGGCGATCCTCCACCGTCGGTATGCCTAACGGTCTTGTACCCGCCTTGCCAGGACCCTTCGGGATCTCCACGCGGCGTACCGGTGGCGCTCGATAGGTCCCTTGCTTCAAACGTACGCACAGCGCTTGAACCCGTCTGTCCAAGTCTCGTTCGAACTCTTTTGTCGTTTCTCCATCGACCCCACTTGCGCCCCGCCGATTCATTTGCTTCCAGGTCTCTTTCAGAAACTCCGGTGTGAGCAGATGTGCCAGCGACGTAAAACGCTCTTTCGGGTGCGATTTCGCTTTCTCGATGATCTGATCCAGTTGTGTGGACATCCTTTTCCTACCTCTGAGTGCAGGGAATGTTTCCCTGGACCAGCAACTCAACCTGCCCCGCCGCTTCCCCATGTACGCGGCTTTCCCGCGCTCCGAGTACTATCAGCAGGTCCGACTTCCACCGCCGCATTTGCTTCCCTCAGGATGGTCCTTTCGGTCGGCATACTCGGTCCCATGTAAACGGACCAAGACGACGATGGATCTCCCAGGTGCCATGACGCCTCCTTTTCTGTCCATGCCGTGCTCTCAGACCCCGCCGGAGTCTCCAGCGACCTCGCCCGTGACGGTCGCCTACTGTAGCCTTCCAGGTTTTCGACCCTGTCGGCCTCCGGATGTGTAACGAGGCTCCATCGCTTCACTTGCGTTACGGCCTGGACATCGCTCTGTCTACGCTTAACTCATGTCGTTACCTTCATGCGCCCAAGACTCGATTCCCGGTGGGGCGGCTCTTTCCCCTTTCCGGGACGGGAATTTCACCCGCTGAAAGCGCCGGGCTTAACCTGGCGCACCGAAGAATTTCTCCAAATCCACGTCAACTACCACCCGATAACCCTCCTGCGCGTAGCGCTGTGCTTGTAGCACCGCGTCGTGCGCGCTCCGGCGAGGGCGAAAGCCATAGCTAAATTCCGAGAACGTTGGATCAATCATTGGCTGCAGGACTTGTAGCAGAGCTTGCTGAATCACCCGATCCAGAACTGTTGGTATACCCAGCTCCCTTGTACCGCCTGTTGGTTTTGGAATCGTGACCCGTCGCACCGGACTGGGCCGGTACGTACCCGTCAACAGTTGCTCTCGAATGGCGGACCACGCTGACACAAGATGTCGGGCTGTTTGGTCGATATCCAGACCATCCACCCCAGCTGCGCCCTTGTTGGCTCGCACACGCTTAAGCGCCTGCAGCAGGTTCTCTCTTGTCAGCGCTGCTTCAAGCAATGCTGACCCTGTACGCTCATTGCCATGGCGCGGGCCCTTCGTTTCCTCGCTGACAGGATCACCCGCGGCTTCACCGCGGCCTACTCCCATCCGCTCCACTGTCGTGGTCATCTGAGGCAATACGAGTTGCATCGCCATATCGAGTCATACTCCTTCTCGTTCGGCCCTTCACCGCCTCGCCCTCAGCCTTCCCGGCTCTCCCGTTAGACGGCTACTACGACCTCTGCTGACTTCTCGCTCCGGTTCGACACCGTTACCCTTTCAGGATCAAGGCGAGATCTCCCCAGGTAAGAACGCACTCCTTCATTGCACAACCGCCGGATTTACACCACCTTGCCTTGATCACGAGAGCTTTGCGGTTCATTGCCCGCTCGCCCTGCTTGGCGGTGCCTTAGATCCGATTCTTGTTCATAGGCTCGCAGCTTCGCTCCACGCTTGGCCCCTCGCTTCGCTCTCCCCACAATCAGTCACCCTCATGCAGTTGCGCTTCACTTCGTTCGCTGTGATCAACTTACGGGAGGACTTTCACCTCCAAGAGTGCGCCCATGCTGGGCGCACAATGAAAACGCCCAACTGAGAACAGTTGGGCGCTTAATTTTGGTGGTGCCTCGACAGCACGCGTCAAACAACACTCTCACGGCCCTTGATGGCTGCGAGGGGTATTTCGACATTCTGCCGTAAACCCCGGTGACTTTTCCGGGAAACCCGTGAAACCCTCAGCCGTACTCAACGCTCCCATACTTATTTTCTAGGCACTTCGCGCAAAAAATCGGTATTGAAGTCCGTGCTAAGAAAAGCTCGCCACAGCCAAGGTGAGCCATGCCACCCCGGGTTGCTTCTCCACCATGATCTGATCGCCATCTAGGCGATAAGTCAGCTGGCAGTTGAGCCTTGGGTTGGACAGCACGTCGGGGTTAAAAATCGCCGCGTTTTCGCCAGCAGGCCTACGAACCGATGGCGTCAAAAGACCGGGGTGCCCCTCCCGGTGAATCCTGGCACCCAACGACTGGCAAAACGCATAGTCCGAAGGATGCAGAAGATCCACATGTTTGTGACTTGCTTTTCGGAAGTCGAGTAGCGCCGCACCGCAGGCCACCATGTAAACCTTGCGCTCGGCCATCACCACTTGGCGCTCATACCCAGCATCGCAAAGCAGGCCTTTGTACCAGTGGTAGGCCGACTCATAGACCGTCGTTTCGACCGATTCTGATCCGTACCACACCCCGTACGTGCCATCTGAGAACCTGCTTGCCTGCCAGTTTTTAAAGGGCCAAGCGATGGCGTTGAACCATTCGGCGTCCTCAAACGGGCGATCGATCAGCGGCGTGCGGGAACGGTACGGCGGCGGCTTGACTTCGTCTTCCACCCTCTGCGCCAGCATCCACTCGGCCGGGCCCTCGGTCAGGTCATCAAACAAATCCTGCGACTCGCGCAGGGAGACGATGTTCCGTGCCACATCCTTATGAACGTCGGCGAGTGTGAGTTGTGCAAAAAGGGAGTTCACGGCGCGCTCAGCTCAAACGCCCCGCGCGCGATCGAGGTAGCCCCGCACCATCAGCAGGCCAGCAAAGCCCCACTCCTTGACCACCTCAACAGGCGTCAAGTTGTCGAACGCTTTGTTGCGGGTGCTCATCCAGCGGTAAACCAAGTCCCGGTTCTGAGGGAACAGCAAGCGCAGGTTTTTGTGGATGCCCAGCAAGTGCCCCACTCTTTCGTACTGGTCGCGGCTGGTACCGATGGGCTTGCCGCTGCGGTAGTTCGACAACGCAGCGCGGTTGCTGCTGGCAATGCCCAGCAATGCCGCCTGGTCCTCGGTGCTCAACTTCCAGTGGTCAAGCAAAGTCATGACCATCTTGGCCAGCGCGCCACGGTCTTGTGACGCCGTCACTTCTCGTTCAGCTACAGCTCCCATGGTCAACTCCTCTTGTGTACAGGTCAGGGCTCCAGTATATCCATTTGTTTTGAAAAAAACAATAACCGTTTCAAACAAAACAATTTGGCCATCTTGCGAATTGAGCTTGGCTTCCCGCTTGCGCAGTCAGCTCGTTTAAGTAGTTGGCGCCGAAAACCTTCATGGTCGCACTGCCCCCGTTGCAGAAAGAGCAGCCACGATTTGCTTGACGGTGTTTTCGACAGCGAATTCGCGTTCAAACAAGGCTGTGCAACGGGCCGATAAGGCCGAATCCGTTTCAATCTGATCCAGCAACTTTTCTGTTGGACTCATCTTAGTAATCGTCGGAACATCGTTCATCACCAGGTAATTCCCCCATTTTTAACTGGGACGAACAGTAGACTGCAGACCAAAAACCGTTCGCGCTCAAATCCTAGCTTACTTGGCTCAGAGATCTTGCACAGCGAGGTCGAATGCCAAGTCTTACAGAAGATCTTCGGGTGGTAGGTCGAGATCAACGGTCCGGTAGGCGTCCAGACCTGCAAGCTTGGCATAGCTGTGCACATCAACATCATCGGAATAAACTGCCTTTGCGCCTTCAGCTTTGGCGATAGCGACAATCTGACGGTCAAATTTAATCTTTGTCCTAGACGTATCGGGATTGGCTGCATCAACGCGAAATCCACCGCGCCTGTTAGCGTCACTCATGGCAAGTGCTGCTTCGATTGCGGCCTTCTGATCAAATGGCGCGATCCGAAAAGCGGCTTGGCCGTTTAGGACCTCGAGATATGGATGCATGGCGTTGCGTGCATGCACCAACACCTCACTCAGAACAGGAGTCGGAATGACAATTTTCTCTTTGTCAGCCGTTAAGTTCGCGATTAAACCTATTTTCCTCAGTTGACCCCTTCACAATACAGCGCAAACCGTGATTTGATGGGGGTTTGCACATGATTGGGAGAGTCACCCAATGGGTGAGTCAAAATTAGAGCCGACTGCGGTGGCGAAGGCGGTACAAAATGCGATGAC
>CAMCOS010000079.1 GCA_945876565.1 Lautropia mirabilis
AATGAAGTTACTACAGTCATCTGGCGGTTGGCCACCGGCAATCGCACAGACATGCAGGTACTCGGTCAACCACCGCCGAGGGTTAATGCGCCAGGTATCAAGTGTGGCAAACAAGCTCATCATGGTGGCGGCCAATTGAGCGCTAGTTGGGCTGCCCGAACCGTAGTAATTCTTGCGTCCCACCACCGCAGGGCGCAGCTCCCTTTCTGCCTGATTATGCCGACTTCCGGATTATGCCGACTTGGGCCAGCAAGCCGGCATTCCTGCTCTAAAGATAGGTTTCGTTTGGCGGCATAATCCGTTCGTATGATTTCTTCAGACTGGCAATCAGGCTGGTCAGGAGAAATCATATGAAACATTCTCGCTGTTGTTCTCGCAACCAAGCATCCGTTCCGGCTACTGATGGTGCGGACAACTCTCGGCCACCCTCAAAGCCATCACGGCAACCGATTGATGTCATCGGGCTGCACGATCACTATATTGCTTACCTTCGCGATGAGAAGGGATTGGCAAGAAACTCGATTCTGGTCTATTCACTTTATACCCGTAACTACCTGGCCACCCAGTGCGGCAAGCGCAGTCAGGTCTTAAAACGCACTTTCGATGTAAACACGATGCGTGCGCATATTCTGGAGCACAGCAAAGGCAGATCAGGCGAGTACATTCGGCTAATGGTGGTCTCGCTCAGGTCGTTGTGCCACTTTTTCTTTCTGCGCGGGTACACAGACTCCGACTTGTCTGAGACCATCCCCAGATTTCGCAAGTATCGTCTGGCAAGCGTGCCCAACTATCTGACGCCCGAGCAGGTGCAGAGCGTTCTTGTCGCAACAGATCGATCGACTCGTACCGGCGCTCGTGACTACGCTATCTTATTGCTCCTGGCCAGGCTTGGTCTACGGGCTAGTGAGATCGTTAGTCTGACCCTCGATGACATCCGATGGCATTCAGCCGAAATCACCATTCATGGCAAGGGGCAGGTTACTGAGCGAGTTCCGCTCTTGTCGGATATCGGTGAGGCCATTGCCGCTTATCTTCACGACTTCAGGGAGGATGCCCCTAGCCGACGGTTGTTTTTAAGTGGATGGGCTCCTCATGTCGGTTTGAGCGGGCCAGCCACAATCGGGCACATTGTTCGGCGTGCATTCACGCGCATCAAGTTCAAACCATCAAGCCGGGGAGCATCCCATCTGTTTCGCCACGGATTGGCAACTAGCATGATTCGTCAAGGTGCCTCCATGGCGCAGATTGCTCAAGTCATGCGGCACCGTTCGGAGATCACGACCGCGACATACGCCAAGGTTGCATTCGAAGACCTGCGTGCTGTCGCTAGACCATGGCCAATCGTTGGAGGCCTATCATGAGCAAGATCCGTGATTGCCTTGATCAGTATGTGGCCACTCGTCGCGCGTTGGGATTCTCTTTTTATGAACCAGCTTTGTCTTTGGGTCACTTCGTCGACTTTTTGCAAGCCGAGCAGGCCAAATGGATTACCGCTGACTTAGCTTTGCGTTGGTCGATGCAGCCCAGTAATGTTCAACGCGCTACCTGGTCTCGCCGGCTTGGGCAAGTTCGGGGATTTGCGCGATGGATGGCAGCCATTGACTATCGAACCGAAGTGCCAGCACCAGGGTTGTTGAGGCCGCGCCGGCGGCGCAACCCACCTCATATTTACACGGAGAATGAAATTGAGGATTTGTTGCGTACAGCATCAGCACTATCTTCGCCAACAGGTATGCGAGCGTTGTCGTATTCCACCCTCATCAGTCTTCTGGTGGCCACTGGACTGCGTCCGAGTGAGGCCATGTCGCTGAAAGACAAGGATGTGGATCTGAACGACGGCATCTTGTCGATTCGGGACTCCAAGTTCGGTAAATCGCGCTTTGTGCCGATTCATGAGTCAACGCGTCAAGCCCTTGTGTGTTACGTCCATAAGCGAAACAAAATTTGCCGTCAGCGTGCATGCGATGCATTTTTGATCAACGAGCATGGCAGAAGACTAAACGCCGGCTCAACACGACGCATGTTTGTCCGGTTGTCGAAAGCAACAGGCTTGCGTCCTACCTCGCCGGACGGACGTGACGGTCGTGGTCCTCGGTTGCAAGACTTCAGGCATACCTTTGCCACCAATCGAATGGTTCAGTGGTACCGCGAAGGCAAAGATGTCGCGTTAGAGTTGCCGAAGCTTGCCACTTACCTTGGACACGTCGATGTAGGTCTGACCTACTGGTATGTCGAAGCCGTTCCGGAACTTCTTGATCTGGCTGCCAAGTATTTGGGTAAAACCAAATGTGTGGGGGGTCAATGATGAGCACCATTTATTTGCCTGCACTCATGCAACGATTCTTTACCCAACGTTTGCTTGAGCAACAAGGTGTCAGTCCGTGCACCATTGCCAGCTACCGAGACACCTTTCGATTGTTACTGTTGTTTGTGACCAAGCAAACTGAACGAGCCCCGTCAAAGCTGACCATCGAAGACCTCGACGTTGAGGTGATCGAACAGTTTTTACAGCACCTTGAGCGCGATCGCGGCAACTCGGTCCGCACACGCAACGCACGGCTAGCTGCTTTGCATGCCTTCTTTCAGTTTGTTTCAACCCAAGAGCCCGCATTGGGTTTGCAATGTCAGCGCATCCTTGCCATCCCTACCAAGCGCTATGAGCAAGGTACGGTGGAGTTCCTGACCGAGGATGAAGCGAGGGCCTTGATTGACGCACCCGACACTCAGACTTGGGTGGGCAGTCGCGATCGAGCGCTGCTACTTCTGGCATTCCAGACCGGTTTGCGCAACAGCGAAATAAGGTTACTGAAGCGCCAAGATCTCGTGTTTGGAACAGGCGCTCACGTTCGGTGCTTTGGCAAGGGCAGAAAGATGCGATGTACGCCACTGAGGCCTGACGTCGTGGCCATACTCAAGGCTTGGTTACGTTATCAACCCGGCAAGGACATCGATCCTGTGTTTCCCAGTTCACGGGGTGGGCAAATGAGCTCTGATGCCCTTCAGAAACTCGTGACCCGCCATGTGTCCACGGCGAGCGTCAAATGCCCCTCGCTCAAGGAGAAGAAAGTCACACCCCACACCTTGCGTCACGCTGCCGCCATGAATTTGCTCATGCATGGGGTGGACCTGAGCGTGATTGCACTTTGGCTTGGTCACGAGTCAACCGAGACCACGCAAATTTATCTGCATGCCGACATAGGGCTAAAAGAAAAGGCTCTTGCCCACACCAACCCAAGTGGCGTCGTCCCGGCGCGCTATAAACCAACGGATTCGTTGCTGAGCTTTCTGGAACAGCTTTGATTATGCCGCCAAGCGATGCGTGTACCTAGGGAAGGTCTGAATAATTCAGGTTAAAGCGGAATTTTCCGCGCTCTCAATTTTTTGCTTAAGCAATGTTTACTTTTTTGGCTAATATGGATAGATATTCGGGCGTTTCAGCCCGTTTAGCACCCCGATTTGGGGTGCTGCGCCCTTTTTGGGCGCACCTATCCTGTCGACCTCAACTTACTTCTCACCAACCACACGTTACTCAACGCAAAGAGCGTCACGATTTGTGCGGTGTTTTTGACAAGTCCTCTGTAGCGAGTCTTGCGATAGCCAAACTGGCATTTGATGATTCGGAACTGATGCTCGACTTTGGATCTGACCGAAGCCTTCAGGTACTCGAGTTTTTCGACGGTCTTGCTCATCCGTTTACACTCGCTCTCAATGGCTTTGCGCTTGGAAGGCTTCATGGCGACATGCCAGGTGGCTTTGATGTGTTGGGTGTCTTCGCATTTCTCAACACCGGTGTAACCAGCATCACCAAAGACAGCCTCTTCTTCCCCATGCGCCAACTTGTGTGCCACGGTGATGTCATGCTCGTTGGCAGGTGTTGTTTCAACACGGTGAACCAGACCAGACTCTGCATCAGTACCGATGTGAGCTTTCATGCCAAAGTGCCAGTTATTGCCCTTCTTGGCTTGATGCATCTCGGGATCCCGTTTGCCGCTGGCGTTCTTCGTCGAGGTGGGGGCTTCGATGAAAGTGGCGTCAACAATGGTTCCTTGCTTGAGCAGCAAACCGCGCTCGGCCAACATCGCGTTGATCTCTTCGAGAAACCGGTTAGCCAGTTTGTGTTCTTTAAGCAAGTGCCGAAAGCTCAAGATGGTGGTCTCATCTGGAATGCCGCCACGGGTCAGCGACAGACCTGCAAACTGACGCATCGACTGTATGTCGTAGAGTGCTTCTTCCATCGCAGGATCGCTCAGCGCAAACCACTGTTGCATGAAGTGAATCCGAAGCATCGTCTCAAGCGCGTACGGAGGACGACCTCCTTTGCCTTTGGG
>CAMCOS010000080.1 GCA_945876565.1 Lautropia mirabilis
GGTTAAAGGAAACGAGGCTACCCCTTTCGGTTAGCCCTTACTACAGATACAAATCGGTCACGTTCAGGATGAAATCGCGGTCACGTTCACGGTGAAACACCGTTCACGTTCACCGTGAAATGCCGGTCACGTTGGTGGTGAAATACGCAGTCAAACTAGAAAACGCTGTGGCGGGCATGTTGCTCAAGCACGTGCAGTTTCTGCAAGATAGCCAAGGGCGCGAAACGGATTTGCATTACATCAGGACCAAGGATGGTGCCGAGGTCGATTTTGCGATCAGTGATGGGCGTGATGTTGTGCAGTTGATTGAGTGCAAAGCCAGCGATACGGCGCTGCATCCTTCGCTCAAGCGGTTTTGGGGTCAGTGGCCTGATGCTCGCGTGGTGCAAATTGTGGGCGATATTCGGCAACCTCAAACACGTGACGGGATTGATGTTGTTGATGCCGCGACTTGGTTGGCGGGGTTGGCCGCTTGAGTGTCGTTGTCGCGACCTCTGAATGTGGCCTTGGTGACTTGCCCGGACTGGCTGCAGTCTCAACTCAACAGCAACTTCACTTTGGTGAGCCTAGCTAATGGATCGTCTTCCGATAGTAGATCCACTTTGACAGCCGCATCGATGTTCAGCAACGTGGCCCATTGGTTGGCGACCCAGCCGCACTCATCTAGTCGATAAGGGCGGGTCAGTGGCAGTTGTTTCTCCAGGCCTTGCTTTTGAGCATCGGCAATGAGTGAACCGAGCTTGTCAGCCAAGGCTTGTAAATCCGGCGGAATGTCCACGGCCATGTCTTCATGGAGTAATTGAACCTTGGCGTGCCACAGGCCGTACGCGCCGCGTTCACTGGCTTGGATGTGAAACCGTTTGCCACCGGTGCTGTCGATCATCAAAAGTCCGGGTTGAACCTCAATGACATCGGTCAGGTGGGCCAGGCATCCAATTGAGTGGGTGGACTCATCGACACCGGGTTTCTGTACTTCGCCACCGGCACGCAGTGCTACCACGCCAAATGGTTCTTTGTCCTTTTGGCATTGCTTGATCATGTGCAAATAGCGCACTTCAAAGATGCGCAGGGGCATGCGGCTGTCGGGAAACAGCGGCGAGGACAACGGGAACAGCGGAATGTTGACGGTCGACAAGCAAAGGCTCCGTGAGTCTGGGTCTGGTGGCACTGGTGCGGCTTTGACCGCTAAAGTAGCACGAGTGTTGTAGCAAGCGGTTTGAGAAGCAAACTCGTGCCGAACTGGCAGAGACTAGGTTTTTGATGTTGAGTCACTACTAAATCAAGGCCTTTATCACTGGTTATATTATTTAATTTTGAATCAAATATGATACAATTTTGGCTAATATGGAACTTTATGTATCACATACGACACAATGACAACACTATATGACATTGCTGAAATGCTAAAGCAGGCTCGTCGTGAAACGGGGCTGAGCCAGACGGCTTTGGCTCAGAAAGCTGGTGTGTCGCGTCCCACTGTGGCGCGTATGGAAACGTTAGCGCAAGCCGACATGAGCGTTTCGGCGCTGGTGCGTTTACTAGCAGCCACTGGTTATGACTTGAAAATGGTTAAGCGCGGTCACACACGCACCATTGAAGATATTTTGGATGAGCAGCGTCGAGGTGAATAGGCATGAAGCTTGATGTACGGGTAGGTGGTACGCGAGTCGCTCAACTTTTTAGAGAGCGCGACGAGTATGTTTTGAAATACTTGCCTGATGTTGATGCGACTGATTTCGTCAGCCTAACGATGCCAGTGCGTGAGCAGCCTTGGCGTTGGCCGCGGGACCTTCACCCTTTCTTCCGACAAAATCTGCCGGAAGGTTACTTGTTAAGCATTATCCGAGAAGAGTTTGGTCCCATGCTGGACGGCACCGACCTTTCCTTGCTCGCTGTTGTGGGAGGCTATGGTATCGGTCGGGTCACGGTCGTCCCTGAAGGCGCTGTTACTGAGTCAAGAGACGACCCGGTGCAGATTCAGGATCTTCTAAAAGCAGATAACACCACAGAGCACTTTGCCAGACTAGTTCGTCGCTATGCACGTTCGTCAATTTCCGGCATGGTACCGAAGTTTATTGCACCCGAAGAGATCTCCGAACCAGTCTCAGGGCAGGTAGGAAAACCAACGTTGCGCACGAACAAGCACATCATAAAGGGGTCAGACGACAGTACGCCGTATCTTGGCTTTAACGAGTTTTACAGTATGCGAGTGTTGGAGCGCCTAGACGTGGCGGCAGTTGCTCGTACGCAAATGTCTGAAGATGGTCGTGTCTTGGTAGTGGAGAGATTTGATGTCAACGATAATGGACTTCCAGTCTATGGCGTAGAAGACGCTTGCTCTTTGCTTGGTCTACCTCCTCACGAGAAATACGCCACCACAACTGAGAAAGTGCTCAATGCGACCCGCTCATACCTATCGGCGCTTGATTCCCTCGAACAGTTGGAGCAATTTGGCTGGCATTTGTTGGCAAGCTATGTGGTACGCAATGCGGATTGTCATGCAAAGAATATTGCTCTCTACTACACAAACTTAGACGACGTAAAATTCTCCCCCGTTTACGATATTGTTACCACCGAAGCGTATCCTCGATTTGCAAACAATCCGCCAGCTTTGCCTGTTAGCGGTCGACAAAGTTGGGTTGCCGGGAAAACACTAGAGCGATTCTTTCATGCACGACTTGGAATTGCACCGCGTCAGTTTAATGACATGGTTCAAAGGCTTTGTGAATCGGCTGTTGAGGTGGGTTATGAGCTCATTGAGGCATCTAATAATGAGCGGCGCTGGCGCACAGTAGCTAAGCAAATTTTGCATGCGTGGAATGATGGCATGGCATCTTTGCGTGACCCTAAAAAAAAATTGGTTTTTAAAGGTCTGAGCAGTGCGATCGAAGCGGCGGGGTTTTCAGAGGCAGACCGAGCCGAGTCCCCACGCGTGACCATAGGGCGGTCCGAGCTATTGGCTGCTCCTCGACGCAAGACTTCAAAAAACGGTAAGTCGGGCGTGTAAGTAGGGCGCGGAAAAGTCTTATCGTAGTCCCTCAAACTCGGCGCGGTCGAAGGGATCTTCGCGCAGGGGCTTGTTCGGTCTAGTGGGCCAACGAGATTTTCAAATGCCGATATCAATCGTGTCTCCGATTATCCAGATCTTGGGTTGGTTCCAGACTTTAGTTATGAATGCGTCTTGTTTTACAAGTCGTTGTTTGAGCTCTTGTTTGCTTAAGATGGTTGGGTTCACGGTACGACCTAGTTCCCCGCTCGCTTTTTCAAGTTCGGTAAATAATGTTGGATAGTCAATGTCGTCGCTAATGATCATTAAATCGATGTCACTTGAAGTCGTGTCTGTTTTTTTGGCAATGGAGCCGTACACGAAGGCTGCATCGATATGTGTGGCAACATCACTCAGGGCTCTTCTAATCGGCTCCGCAAGTCCTACCGTCTTTTGTACGATTGCAGACAGCTCGGCAAATAGGGGGGATGCTTGGTTGGCTTGATAGTGCTTTTGACGGCCGATACTCTTGACGGCAATAAGACCGCTCGCGCAGAGTAAAGCTAATTCTCGTTGCACGCTGCCAGAACCGATGCCAGCTAGCTTGATGATTTCGCCAGCGTAAAAACTGCGCTCCGGTCGGCCAAACAAGATGCTAAGCACCCGTTGCTTGGTGTTTGTGAAGAGCGCGTCTGCCAAACCGGTGTAATTTTTTTTCGTTTGTGATTTTGCAGACAGTGTCTGCAAAATCTGATCCAAGGGCCATGCATGGTAGAACGTTCTCATTTGCGTGAGATTGCGCCAACCAAACCCACGTCCAAACTGCCGGCTTAGGTCTTTTCCAAGGGCTTTGATCAGAAGCTCACCGTAATTGGCTCTGGCTTGCCCGCCTTGTTCGTGCAGGGTAATGTGCCGACCAATCAACCAGTAAGTGGCAGTCATGATTGAGTTCACGCTGCGCGCTGCAGTTTGACGGGCACTTTCAAGTAGCGTAACGATATCGCGATGCACTGCATCGTAGTCAGCTGGGGGATGGGTTGGCTCTATGACTTGGGGTGCCAGGCCATCAACGATTTGGGGTGTGACTGAATTTTGCAACTATGGGTCTCCAGAAACGACAAAGCCGCCTCGGGCGGACCCAAAGCGGCTACAGGTGTTTGATTCGCCTAAGGCAAATCAACCTATTTTCCTCAGTTGACCCCTTCACAATACAGCGCAAACCGTGATTTGATGGGGGTTTGCACATGATTGGGAGAGTCACCCAATGGGTGAGTCAAAATTAGAGCCGACTGCGGTGGCGAAGGCGGTACAAAATGCGATGACCG
>CAMCOS010000081.1 GCA_945876565.1 Lautropia mirabilis
TTAACTTCCAATCAGTTGCAACAAATATCCCAACACCCGAGCTTTGAAGCCGGCTTGCATGATGTCACGAACCAATGCTTGTTCGAATTGCTTGAGTTCATCGACATCGATGCGCCAATCGAGCTCCAACAGGCTCACCAATGCGCCAATACTATGCACATTCAGGTTTGGTGTAAGCATCAGTCTTGAAATCCAGCGGCAAAGTGAGACAACAATAACCCCCTAATCCGACGAAAGCCTCAGCCAAAATCGAGTGCTTAAGCTAAATCCACTTTGACACGGGCACTAGACTTCATAGCTGCCTTTCATGGTCGCTACGTTAGCCCGAGGCACATCGCCCGAGGCACATCTAGCGCGCCCGCATCTCTTATACTCGGGTGACGAAGTTGGTCGCTGCCTGAGCAAAAAGCCGCACCTACAAAAACTTAACTTGACACCAAAATTCAGATGTCCACCGCCCTGATCACCGCGCTCGAACGCCATCTCGGTCAAACCACGGTCAGCCGCGGTAAAACCTATGCCAACGCGGGACGTGTGACTTCCTGGAAGGTTGAACCAGACCAAAAAACCATGAATGCCGTGGTACGCGGCAGTAAGACTTACCATCAGCAAATTCATTTCGCCTGGTCGACATCTGGTGCATTAACGCATTTGTATGGCCACTGCACTTGCCCAATGGACTTTAACTGCAAACATGTCGCAGCCGCTGTCCTGGTGGCGCATGCGGCTAATGCGCTGCCGGGCGCGGGCCTTGACCCGGTTGCGACGCCAACCCGGGCACTGCAACAAACATCGGACCAACAAGACACTGCTCAAGCAACACGCACACTGCCAACACCGACACTGGATCATGCGCTGAAGTACTGGCTAACACAACACCCCAGGCCGGCAGCACCGATGTCAAAGTCACTGGCAGACGTTGATCCAAACGAATACCCAGCCACGGTCAAAGACAGGATCCGATATGTGATTCAGCAAAATCGCGAGCACATCAGCATCACCCCCATGAAAGTGACATTGCGTAAAAACGGCAGTCTAAGCGCCAACGGCTATGGGCAGCGGTACGATTTTCGGATTATTCGTGATGAGAGCCGGACCAGGTTTGTGTTGCCCATTGACATGAGGATATTCCGTCTGCTGAGCATGTCCCCGCGGGAATATGGCAGGTATGGACCGACGGTCCCAGACAATGAGGAAGGACAGACCTTGTTTCGCCTGGTACTAGAGAGTGGACGGGCGCATTGGGAGGATGCCGATGGACTTTTACTGCGCCCAGGCAGTCTGCGCAGTGGTCAGTTCGTCTGGCGTCACTGTGGCCAAACGCAGCAGCTGATGATCAAGTCCGAGAGTATCAAGGCCGAGGCCGGTAATGAGGATCAGGAACACGCGACCGAGTGGCTCAAGGCCTTGCCATTAACGCCAGCCTGGTACCTCGATCCTCAGACCGGTGCTTGTGGTTTGCTGCAAACCGAGCACACCGCACATGAGCTCAGGTGGCTAGCCAGTGCGCCACCGGTGCCGGCCACACAAGCCGATCAAGTACTGGCCGCCATGTCGCAAGCCAACATCAAGCTGCCACGCCCCAACCCAGTTGCTCAGCAATGGATCACTGACATTAAACCCCAGCCAGTGTTAACCCTTGGCGCCATCAAAGCCCGCGATGAACGATATGAGTTGTTTCGGCACTACAAGCTGCCATTCCAAACCCATGAAATCGCACCAATGCTCAGACTGTCGTTTGATTACGACGGGCATCGGATCGCACTCGATGCACCGGACACCATCACGCATCACACCAGTGACGGGCAACTGAAACTGATCGCACGAGACCCAGGCCTTGAGGCCAAGCACCTTCAGACGCTCATGGATTACGCTGGGAAACTTGGATTTCATCCAGTTGATTTCTACACGGATGATGCTGACATGACTGAATTCCAAGCATCAGATCTGGTGTTGTGGCCGTTTAACGGTGAAAGCCCTTTGTCAGAAAGGGGGGGTGGCCACGAGGCCCTGTGTTTCATCGAAGAGGTGGTACCCGCGCTCAGATCAGACGGTTGGCATGTGATTGTCGATCCTTCCTGGCCTTGCCGCATCTACGAGGGCTCCTCCGAAATTCGTGGGGGTATCACGCAACAGGACGATTCCTGGTTTTCTATTGGGCTGCACTATGAGGTTGATGGCCAGGAGTTTGATCTGATGCCAGTGTTGAGCAAGCTCGTGCAATCCCTACCCGAAGATGCCCTGCAAGACGAAACTGCACTCACGAGCCTACTGGCTGACACCCCGTTCGTGACCCGACTAAATAACGGGCAATATGCACGACTGCCGCTAGAAAAGCTCATCCCGGCATTGCGGTTTATCCGCGACTTGCATGATCAGTTACATGTAGCCCAAGCAGGCGCTGTGCATGAACTCGCGGATGCGCTGGCTGGCTGTGGCATCCCGTTTACCGGCAGCGAGCGACTGCTAGCGCTTGGTTCGCGTTTAAGGCAACTGCTGTCTTCAAATCCAGCACCAGCCGGACAGCCCATCATCCCAGCTACCTTTCGGGGCCAGCTAAGGCCCTATCAAGTCACTGGCATGGCCTGGATGCTGGCACTCTCAGACACCGGGTTTGGCGGCATTCTCGCGGATGACATGGGCTTGGGCAAAACCGTCCAGACCCTGTCATTTCTAGCTACCCAGCGTGATCAGCAACAAAAAGCCCAAACCACAGAAGAGTCGCAACTGCCCTGCCTTCTGGTGGTGCCCACCTCGCTGGTCAGTAACTGGGTTCGGGAAGCGGCGCAGTTCGTGCCTGACATGAAAGTGTTGGCCTTGCAAGGCTTGGACAGAAAGCAATATTTCGATCAAATCGCCCAACACGATCTGATCATCACCACCTACCCCTTGCTGCACCGTGATAGCGAAGCGCTGTTTGCTCAGGAGTATGACATGGTGATTCTGGACGAAGCCCAGTACGTAAAGAACCCCACCTCGCAAGTGGCCAAGATTATCCGCCAGATTGCGGCTAGGCACCGCATGGCGCTCACTGGCACGCCCATGGAAAATAACCTGGAGGAATTGTGGTGCCTCTTTGACTGGCTTATCCCCGGACTATTAGGAAACCGCAAGTCGTTTGGGGAGAAATTTCGCAAACCCATCGAAAAAGAAAGCAACCACGCACGGCAAGCGGCACTCTCTAAACGTATTTCGCCCTTTGTCATGCGTCGCACCAAAGACCAGGTGGTCACTGACTTGCCGCCGCGCACGCAGATGATTGAATCCATCGAACTGACGGGGCCACAGCGTGCCCTATATGAGACCGTGCGTGCCACCATGCATGAACGGGTCAGACAAGCCCTGGCGCAAAAAGGCCTGGCCAGCAGCAGAATCACGGTACTCGATGCGCTCTTGAAGCTGCGACAAGCCTGTTCTGACCCTCAGTTAGTCAAGCTTGCCAGTGCAGCCAAGATCACGACCAGTGCCAAGCGCAGCCGACTCATCGAGATGCTTGAGGAACTCTTTGCGCAAGGCCGACGGGTGCTCGTGTTCTCGCAGTTTGTGGAAATGTTGAATTTGATTGAAGCCGACGTCAAAGCCCGTGGCTGGGACTACCTGATGCTCACCGGCCAGACACAAAAACGCGGCGAACTGGTCAACGCATTTCAGTCTGGCAAGGCCTCTCTATTTTTGATTAGCTTAAAAGCCGGCGGCGTTGGCTTAAACCTAACGGCTGCCGATACGGTCATTTTGTATGACCCGTGGTGGAACCCTGCCATCGAAAGACAGGCCATGGACCGGGTGCATCGCATTGGGCAAGATAAGCCCGTATTTGTACATCGACTGATTGCCCAAGGCACCGTGGAGACGAAAATTGCTCAGATGCAGGCCCGTAAACAGGCTCTGATGGATTCGGTGTTTGATCCAGACTCAGGCAACAACATGGACATGAGCGAAGAAGAGATTCTGTCACTGTTTACACCGATTCAGTGATTGCTTGCTCCATGACACGCGCACATGACGATTTGGCTTGATTTGGATTGATTAGGTTTGGTCGTGCTTAAGCCGATCCACTGTCGAGGTCTCACTAGGCACAACGCCAATCGACGTGCGGTCATGATCTGTGCCAATTTGCTTTGACACAAATGCGCCAACCGGTGTAAGGATGCCGTGCACATGCCATAATCAAGGCTCATTAAGGTCGCGTTTACTCACGAGCCAGCCCGTGCGAGCAGCAC
>CAMCOS010000082.1 GCA_945876565.1 Lautropia mirabilis
CATCCGCTGGGAAAACAACGCCGGCAGGTCAGGCTATTCACCAGCCTGTCACAACGAATGGAAGTCTGGTGTCTGTGGCAAACCTACGATCAAATGCAGCCAATGCTCGAACCAAGCGTGGAAATCGGTCACGGACCAAGTGATCTACGACCACCTTGCTGGCAAACACGTCATCGGCATCTATCCCATGATAGGCGACGATCAGTGTCATTTTCTGGCGGTAGATTTTGATGAGGGGAACTGGCAGGCTGATGCCGATGCCTTTAGACAATCTTGCGAACAACTGAAGATCCCCTGTGCCATTGAAATTTCACGCTCTGGCAACGGTGCGCATGCATGGATATTCTTTAGTGAGCCTGTTTCGGCCAAACAAGCCAGAAACCTGGGGGCTGCCATCATCAGTTACACCTGTGCCGGTGCCGGACCAAACAGCCAACAACTCAAACTGTCTTCCTACGACCGCATGTTCCCCAACCAAGATATCTTGCCAATGGCATCTTGGTTGGGATCTGGTGCTAGTGCTGGTGACCACCCCTCTACTGACACTGGCAATAAATCTGCAACTAGCTTCGGCAACCTAATCGCCCTGCCCCTGCAAAAACACCCGCGGGCTCAAGGTCACAGCGTGTTTGTTGATCACGACTTCGTTCCTTACCCCAATCAATGGGCTTATCTAGCAAGCATCAAGCCACTTTCTCTACCAGACCGCATCACTGAGAAGAACAGTGGCGGTGGCGATGATGGTGGTAACGCAGACAATCTCGGGGAACGCGTTGCTGCACGTCCGACCCAAGCCATGGCAAGCACCTTGACGGAGCATATCAACAACCTGATCCAACAAGCCGTGGGCAGCAAGAACGCATTGGATGTCGGTCATTTCACGTTAGAAGCATTCGATCCCGATGCCCCGTGGCAGCAGCAGACTGCCTTGGAAACTACCGGCTCAGGTAGCAGCCCCACCAATTTGCCCGCCAATTCGGCAAACAGAAATACAACCACAATCACCCTGACCCTATCAAACTTGATCTATCTGCCCAAGGCTGAACTTTCACCGCAACTGACCAATCGCCTGATTCGTATCGCCGCATTTCAGAATCCCGAGCACTACAAAGCCCAAGCCCTGCGACTACCAGTTTGGAATAAGCCCAGGATCATTGCATGCGCAGAGAACTTTCCGAACCACATTGGCCTGCCACGCGGATGTTTGGATGCCGCAATCAGCGTGCTAGCAGAGCACAACATCCAAGCCAAGATTCAGGATGAACGACAAAGCGGCAGACCACTCGTTGAAACGGTTGAATCAAGGATACTGGAGGCCAGTTACCAAACCCATAATCGTCGAACCCGGCAACGCAACCCCCATCGAGCCCAAGCATTGACAGCTGCTGACGAACCAATAGCCGTTAAACCTGCCGCTAGACCTGCCACTAAAACTGACACTGCAACAGCCACTAAACCTGCCAATGAACCTGCCGAGGTACCTACGATCACGTTCCATGGCAAGCTAAGGCACGAACAGAACAAAGCGGTTAACGCCATGCTGGCTCATGACCACGGTGTACTCTGCGCTCCCACTGCATTCGGTAAAACCGTTACCGCAGCCGCACTGATTGCGACGCGTGGCGTGAACACACTCATTCTCGTGCACCGAACCGAGTTGCTTGATCAATGGAAAGAGCGATGGTGTGGTTTTCTGGGGCTCAGTGAAAGCGAAGTCGGCATGATCGGCGGCGGCAAGGTCACAAGACGAGCGGTAAAGGCCAAAAAATCCCATACAAAAGGAAATATGTTGGCTGCTGTACGCCCGGTCGCGGAGACACTGATTGATATCGCCATGGTGCAGTCATTGACCAGACAAGGCACTATCAACCCAATCATTGAAAAGTATGGTCACGTGATTGTTGATGAATGTCACCATGTCAGCGCAGTGTCGTTTGAACAAATCTTGAAAGCTGTCAAAGCCCGATACGTGCTCGGCTTGACAGCCACCCCCATACGCCGCGATGGCCTGCAACCGATCATCATGATGCAATGTGGTCCGATCAGACACCGGGCATCGCGTGCCGAAACGACACCCACATCACTGAAGGTACACGCATATGAAATTGCTGTAGCAGAATGCGTGACTGCTGAATGTGGGCGCGTGGACGCTGGTTGTGTGGACGATCTCGGCGCGAAAGCAGAAAACATATATCTCGCTGCTAATCACACCAGCCAGCCAATACAAGCTGTGTTTCATGCACTGGCTCAAGACACGGTCAGAACCGAACTCGTGGTGAACCATGCAATGGTTCAGTTTCGTCAAGGCAGAAAGGTGTTGTTATTAACCGAACGCACCGATCACTTATTAACGCTGCAGGCGATGATTCATAGGACGCTAGCGGAGTCAGTAGAGTCAGCACTGGTTTTAATGCTGCATGGTCGGATGAAGAAATCCGAGCGTGCTGACATATTCCAACGCCTTCAATCCCTGGCGCCAGACAGCCCAAGGATTCTATTGGCCACTGGCAGACTGATTGGTGAAGGTTTTGATCATGCGCCATTGGATACCTTGGTAATGGCCATGCCGATTTCATGGAAGGGCACACTACAGCAGTACGTGGGTCGATTGCACCGCGAGCATGCCAACAAAACAAATATCCTGGTGATTGACTTCATTGATCAGTCACACCCATCATTGGTACGCATGTGGCGCAAACGCCAGGCTGGCTACAAAGCGATGGGGTACGAGATCCAGAAAATGAATCACGGAGTCAATGCGAGGGCTGAAATACAGGGCCATGACAACAACGAAGACAACACCGAAAACGATAACAAAGACACCATCAAGCCAAGCCAAAACCTATCCCTTAAAGATCAAGGGAGGCTGAACATCTAAATTATTGGCTAGAACAAGTGACACGAGTTAGCGGTTTGCACACGCCCGGCATGTCAGCAATCTGATCGTCAGACAGTAGCCCGCCCCCAACACGCAAGATCAAATACCGCCGCCATTGCACGATCGAGTAGTGGCACACCGTGCAGTTACGCGACCCACCTCGCGACACGACAGGCACACCGGGCTAACCATCGAACCGAAGTACGCCTAACGAACCCTTTCACCCCTTTTCTGATTTGATGCGATCGTACAACTACTGCCACCTAGCAAGTCCTAGCTCATCGCAGTGATAGACAAGTGGCCAACAGCAACCATCCGGATTAGCTTTTGTTATAAACTCAGCCATACCGCCCTTGGCAGTACGCTGTCCACCCATTCAGGACACGCCGAACCCTAGGGCGTTTTTGTTTTTTGGAGAGAAAAATGTCAACCGCGATACTGATTGATGGCGCATATTTCATCAAGCGTTTTAGAGCCTTGGAGCCTTGGAGCCTCATAACGCATACAACGCCGAGCGAGCTGCAGATTGCATTTTTCGCTGGGCTGTGGCGCATCTGTCATCATCGCGCGGTAACGGTGGCGGCCAAGCACGCAGACAAGACAGACGGGAGTTGTATCGCATCTTTTTTACGACTGCCCGCCACTTTTGAAAAAAGCTCACAACCCCATTTCAAAGCGTGCCATCGATTTCAGCAAATCGGATGAAGCTGTCTTTCGATTGACCTTGCACCAACGGTTGCTGTCAAAGCGGAAGTTGGCTTTGCGTTTGGGGCATTTGTCGACTGACGTGCCTTGGATCATCAAGCCCAGAGTCGTTGCGGACTTACTGGCTGGTAAGGCAGCGTTTGACGCATTGACTTCAGAAGACGTTATGCCGGGCGTACGCCAAAAAGGTGTGGACATGCGCATTGGCGTTGATGTGGCGTCATTAGTGTTCAAAAAGCAGGTAGACCAGATCGTTCTGGTTGCCGGCGATGCCGACTTTGTGCCAGCAGCCAAGCTAGCCCGGCGTGAAGGCATTGACTTTGTACTGGACCCCATGTGGCGCAGTATGCCTCTTTTGAAATTTGAGTGGGCTCGGTGTAGATTTAGCAGGATTGATCCGATGGGGTCAAGGGCAGGCGAAGCCTGACGAAGTGAACCCTTGATGCCATCGGATCAATGAGTACGCTGGTGGCATGGCTGCAAGCAGCAGTCTGC
>CAMCOS010000083.1 GCA_945876565.1 Lautropia mirabilis
GGCCAAGGCAGGAAAACGGAGTTGGGTTGGGGTAGAATCATTCATGGGTGGTCTCGTTTAAGCTTCGTACGAAGCGTTACTGGCGTAAACTCAATTATATCAATGAGTTAAACGAGATTCACCCTCTTTTGTGCAAAATTCGGGCTAGATACATCTTTGTGGCTGCTATACGGTGTAAGGATATGATGCTTCGTTCATTCGGTTGAGCTGCGCTGACAAATCACCGGCCGGGGCGAATGAATGAGGATCAGCCATGGGCCAACCGAGCTGAAGAACGCGCGAGCGCAAGTCACCTTCCAGGATTTCCCCAGGTCGGGCCTCTGGGAATACGGTTGACAATAAGGTGACGTGGTTGGCCGATAAGCGACAGGCGATGTGGTGAGCTTTCAAGTCGTCAGGGTGATGTAACCCGGCTGCCCCTAGCAACTCAGCCAGTGCCGTCAGGGTATTGCGATGAAAGTTGGCCACTCGGGGCGCCTTGTCCTCTACGACTAAAGCACGCTGGCGCAGGGGGTCTTGCGTGGCCACGCCAGTCGGGCATCGGCCGGTGTGGCAGGCTTGTGCTTGTATACAGCCAATTGCAAACATGAAAGCACGGGCGCTGTTACACCAGTCAGCGCCGAGCGCCATGATGCGAGCCATGTCAAATGCCGTGACAATCTTGCCCGATGCACCCAGCTTGATTTGGTCCCGCAGATTCAAGCCCACCAGCGTGTTGTTCACGAGCCGCAGCGCCTCTCTCAATGGTGTGCCTACGTGGTCAATGAATTCGACTGGCGCGGCCCCAGTGCCACCTTCAGCGCCGTCAACCACGATGAAGTCGGGCAGGATGTTGGTCTCTTGCATCGCCTTGGCAATCGCAAACCATTCCCACGGATGACCGATGCATAGCTTAAAGCCCACGGGCTTGCCACCTGATAAGTGTCGCAGTTTGGCGATGAAGTGCATCAAGCCAACCGGGGAGTCGAATGCAGAATGTGCGGCTGGTGAGTTGCAGTCCTGACCGACCGGCACGCCCCGGGCGGCCGCAATCTCCGGGGTGACCTTGCCGCCAGGCAAAATTCCCCCATGGCCTGGCTTGGCACCTTGAGACAGTTTGATCTCAATCATTTTGATGGCAGGCCGTGTGGCGTTCTGTGTGAACTTCTCTTCGCAGAAATGACCGTGTTCGTCTCGACAGCCGAAGTAACCCGAGCCAATGTTCCAGATCAGGTCACCGCCAGGGCGCAGGTGATACTCGCTGATCCCTCCCTCACCAGTGTCGTGTGCAAAACCGCCAATTTTTGCGCCCTCGTTGAGTGCCAGTACAGCGTTAGCAGATAAGGACCCGAAGCTCATGGCCGAGATGTTCAGCACAGACAGGTCAACGGGCTGCGTGCAGTCCTTGCCGCCGACGCGAATCCGAAAATTCTTGTCTTGAATATGCGCGGGCTTTATCGAATGGTTGATCCACTCATACTGCTCAGCGTAAACATTTTCTTCTGTGCCGAAAGCTTTCTTGTCGATCTGTTGTTTGGCGCGTTGATAGACCAGTGAGCGCTTTGCCCTCGAAAACGGGGTGTCATCCTGATCATTCTCAAAGAAATATTGACGCAGCTCGGGCCGAATTGACTCGAGCATGTACCGCATGTTGCCAATGATGGGATAGCTGCGGCGTATGGAGTGGTGGGTTTGTTTCAAGTCATACAAACCAAGGACCAGCAAGCCCCAGCTCGCAAAGGCTAAAAGCCACCATTCCTTGTGCCAAATCACCGCTAGCACGGGGAACACAAAACTTAGAAAAAATACGCCCCAGAATACGGCGAATTGGCCACGAAACGGTGGCAGATGGTTGCTCAGCATGGTTTGTCTCCGCACTCCTGTGTCTCAGGCGTTGTTTTACCGATTTAGCGAAAGATAGCAGAAAGTTACCCGACTGCCTGTAAATTCACCCATGCAATCAGTGCTGTCAGCGTGATGACCGAGCCAAACGTGCTGATCAGTATGGCGCGCGCGGTGATGGCCGCCTCTTCTTGGTATAAGTTCGCCAGCATGAATGGTCCGGTGCCAACGGGTAGCGCCGTCGCTAGAATCGCACACCAGGCCCACAAAGGATCCAGATCGAAAACCCAGATGGCAAGTACGCCAACGATTAATGGGTGCACCAAGAGCTTTAAAGCGACGATTTGAGTCACGGCGTGACCGCCGGTGTGGACTTTGGTCTGTGCGATAAACAGGCCGATGGTGAGCAAGGCACAGGGTGTGGCCGCTTTGGCTAGCTGGTCGATGCCGCCCGCAATGGCAGCGGGAAGTTCAATGTTCAGCGCAGATACCGTTATTCCGATTGCGGTTGAGACCAAGATCGGGTTTTTGAGTAAAGACAGCGCGATTTTCTTTAAGGCGGGCAAGAGACTACGCTCTCGCGCACGGTGTATCTCAATGATCACAATCACGATGCTGAATTGGACAACCACAGTCATGACGGCTCCAATCACAGCGATAGGCAGCGCTTGTTCGCCAAAGACCAGCAGTATCAGGGGTATGCCCATGTAGCCGGCGTTCGAATAGCCGGAGCTTAAGCAATTGATCATGCGCGGCAGGTATGGCAGGTGGTCGCGTCGACTCATCCATAGATAAATCAGCATGGTCAGCGCAGTGCCTAGTCCGAAACTAGCCACGAATCCAATCTCAGCCATCGCTTGTAGATCGGCTCGAGCCATCGCAATAAAGAGCAGAGCGGGTAGGGCCAAATAGATGACGAAACGATTCAGTGCATCGGTGGCAGTGCTATTGAAAAGGCCGCCTTTGCCGCACGCCCAGCCCAGCAAAATCAAGCCAAACACGGGCACAACGGTGTTGATTACGGAGGCGTACATCGAGACCTGTGGCTAAAATCTTCAGATGGTGCAGTTTACTCTTGCGCGGTTAGGTGTGCGTTGAGTTGTCCGGGGTGTTGTGTGGGGCATCGTTTGGGGTGTTGTGTGGAATGAATGCAAACAATTGGTCGGTTCGTATTGGGCGCTGGGCCGAGTTGGAGCCATTGGCCTTGCCGTTGCGGGTATCGGTTTTTGTGCAAGAGCAGGGCGTGCCAATTGAGCTGGAGCAAGACGAGCTCGATGAGTTTGCAACACACGCTGTGGTCACCGATTCGACTGCTCAAGCGCTCGCCACCGGTCGTTTGGTCTTGACCGAGCCCGGTTCGGCCAAGATTGGCAGGCTTGCTGTGGCCGAGTCACATCGTGGTCAAGGTCTGGGCAAAGTTGTTTTAGAGGCACTCATTGCACATGGCCAACGATTGGGGGTGAAACACCTAAAACTGCATGCCCAGCGGGATGCTGAGCGTTTCTATTTGGCGTTTGGTTTTGTTGCTCAGGGTGAGCCATTTATGGAAGCTGGGATTGAACACATTTTAATGGTGCGGCTGGACTAGGTCTAGAGTTCATCGAGAAAATCGGTGAGCCGACCCTTCATGGCGGGGAGTGTGTTAACGAAGTTGTTCCAACTGCTTGAGCAAATCCGGCAAGGCTGTTTGAACTGTTTCCCAGACAACATCAAGGTTGATGTCGAAATATCCATGGGCGATCCGGTTGCGCATCCCACGCATACTACGCATACTACGCCATGGCACCGACGGTTGCTCTTGAGTAAACTCAGGGAATCCGGCCATGATTTTTGTTGAGGCTTCACCCACAATGATCAGGCTCATGATCACAGCCTGCTGAGTCCGTTTGTCCTAAATGAAATCTTCTTTAGACAGTCCTTCAACGAAACTGCAAGCATCTGATGCCGCTTGTTGTATGTGCTCAAGGTAGTCTGAGAGCCTAGTTTGCGTCATACCGACTGAGCTTCGGCAAGTACGTTCGCCCTAAACTTTGCCGGTAGATCGGCCGGTGTCAACAGATCTACGCGAGCACCGAGCATGGATTCGAGCTCGTCCTGTAAACCACCGAGATCAAATAAGGTAGCGCCTGGCAGAGCGTCAACTAAGAGGTCGATATCGCTTCCTTCGAG
>CAMCOS010000084.1 GCA_945876565.1 Lautropia mirabilis
CATGCGCTCGATCTCGGCACTGTTAGGTTTTTCGGCTTTTAATTGTCCGATTTTTTCTAGGTTCGCGAGTGCTGTGATGGGCATGCAGTTCTCCAAATAATAAAACGATGGGCTGGGCCAGCACGCGCTGCACAAATGAGTCCGTTTCCTGACGGCGCTGATTGAACTCCGCCAAGGTGTAACAGTTCGGGTTGACCTTTCGGCCAAGCTGAGTCTCAGCGTTGTGACAATGGTCGAGAACATCACCGAGCCCAACCGTGTCGCCGACGATCAAAAGGTCAATGTCACTTGCGGACGTATCGCTACCTTTCGCAACCGAGCCGTAAATCAGGGCAAGTGCAATCTTTTCAGACAGTGGACGCAGTGCTTCACGAAGCAAGGGTTCTGCACCCATGGTCTTGCGAGTGAGTTGATATAGCTCCTCGAAAACCAGGCTTTGCCTGTTCGCAGATATACGACGCAGGTTACCGACCATTTCAGATGTCACAAGCCCGGCTAGCGCCATCCGATTAACTTCGCGCTGTAGCGATGCGCTGGCAAGGCCTGTTAGCCTCGTCAACTCGCTTAGATGGTAGCTACGATCAGGCTGGCCAAATATCCACGCGTAGACTTTAGCTTGGCTGTTCGTAAACAGTGCGTCTTTAAGTGACATACGCTAAATATTAGCATGATCCTACTAATTTTTAGTAAGCTGTGTGTGGGCGGTTGTCTGCCTCCCACACCCCACCTAAAACTCATGATTGCAAACTCATGGGTGAGTTCTTAACGACATGAACACCGTGAATGTTTGTGCCAACTATCGCCGTGGATACGGCCACTGCCAGAACCGATGGCGCCAATGTGCCGCCAAAATCGACACCATGTCAAAAACAGGCATACACGATCAATCCAGCCAGCTTTTCCGGATTGTCCCTGTTGCGCCCTGCTAACACCGAAGCGAAATTTTGCGTGGGGAACGATTTAATTTCCCCAAACTCACGCAAAGCCTTTATCCACGAGACTTTCGATTCCAATTCCGGGCACCACGGCTTGCTACCAATTGATTTTATTGAACTTTTTTAGTTCAATTTCAGTTTGATTGGCGTGTGTGATCCGCTCAAAGCTCGGTCGGTTCAGCCGGTGATTCGATATAGGATTACCGCTGGAGCCTAAATATTCGGTACACTTCGTTTTATGGAATCAGGAAAAAAATCGAACTCAACTTATAGGAAGCCAAGCCTCGCCTCGGTTCGTCGTGCCGTTGCTAGCTCTACTGCTGTTGAAACCGGACAAAACATCCAAGCGCTCGAGCAAAAATTAAAAGACCCTACCAAGCGTCGTTTTGTAAACATCAAGTTGGCTATGTAGTCGCCGCCGAACTCTGACGCATAGCTAACCTCACACATTGTTTCATCGGTTCATAGTTCATCGCCATGCCTTGGTGGATCGCACTGATGTACTCGTCTTTGTTGGCATCCCAATAGCTGTAATCCAAGGGCTCAAGGCCAGCTTGCACAGCCATTACATCTGCCAATAAACGAGAGAGGCGACCGTTACCCTCCCGGAACGGGTGGATCAGTATTAGCTCCACATGGGTCACAGCAATTGCTTCGACCAAATGTTCGCCGGACGAGCTAACGCATGGGGTCCAACGCTCAAGGCAATCCTTCTGAAATTGCGCCAATAATGTTGGAACTTGTCCTGCCGCGGCGAATGCAAATCCCCCTTTGTACATGTTGACCGATCGCTCTTGTCCAGCCCAGTCGTAAACGTTACCCAACCAACGTTGATGCCAGGATTTGATATCTTCGATTGATAAAACACGATTTGGGAAATCTGTAAGAAGTATGCTCTCGTACAGTTGGGCCAGCAATTCAAATTCCAATTCATTCATCTCATCAAGAGAAACGATGCCGACCCTGTTGCGTAAAACCAAGCCCTCTGAACCAGGTTGAAACTCACCCTCATCACCATGAACTGTGTAGCGACTCATCCAAAATGCTCCAGCTGAGTTCTAGGAATAAAAACAATTGGCATCATATGCGAACTCTGTCCGCGGAAAGAAACCGTGGCCGTGCAAAACCCCGACGATGAAGTGGTACCGTCAATGCTGGTCACTGCATTAACTTGGGAATTGGATCACACGAAGAAAATTTCATCTGCTTTTCCCGATTGTCCCTAGTGCATCGCTCCATCAATAACAATACAAATTAAGTCAGCCCCAGATCGAACTTGCTCCAGCGGAAGATCACGGGCTGTTCATTCATCTCCTTGACACCCTTCATAATTCGGGCTTTCAATTCATCGACAGACTTTACCCGTATGTGGCGCAAGAACGTGCGAGCCATTTTTGAGAAGACGCCTTCGATCAGATTGAGCCACGAGCCATGCTTTGGTGTGTGCAC
This sequence comes from Lautropia mirabilis, assembly GCA_945876565.1. Classification (GTDB taxonomy): domain Bacteria; phylum Pseudomonadota; class Gammaproteobacteria; order Burkholderiales; family Burkholderiaceae_B; genus Algicoccus. The sequence continues at coordinate 2,385 of CAMCOS010000084.1, forward strand.
GTATTCAAACCGACCAGGTCGCGTGGCCAAGTAAGCCATGGTCTCTTTGGAGATGTGTGACGAATGGTTATCCAACACCAATCGGATGACTGCCTCTGGCGGATAGTGATCGTCAAGGTCTTTCAGTAAGCCGATGAACTCGACACTGCGATGACGGTCTTCGGTGCGTGCAAAGACATGGCCAGTATGTAGATCCAAGCCTGCGAGAATTGACACGGTGCCATGTCGAACATACTCATGGTCGCGGGAAATGGTGGCGTGTTTACCTGGCACCGGTGGTAGGTCCGGTGCTGTCATTTCCAGTGCTTGCACCCCCGGCTTTTCATCAACGCTTACGGTGTAGACTGAACCCGTCTGAGCTTGATCCCGATACAGCGAGACCTCGCGATAAACCAGTAACACCTCCTGCATCTTGCGATCAAACGCTGGATCTCTTTTTTCAAGGTAATAGCGAACTTTGTGCGGCTTAATGGCATTCTCATTCAGGATTCGCCAGATGGTGCTCTTGCCTGCTTTCGACAGTCGAGGGTGCCCCTGCTCTTGTGCATGACCTCGCACGTATGACGCTAACGCAGAGATTGTCCAGAGCTCGGCTGCCAGTCCAATATCTTTCGGTTTCATGCAGGCAAGAGTAACAACCCACGCCTTTGACTCATCCGTGATCTCTGGTTCATGAGGTCGATGATACGTGTCTCTAAGGCCAGCGCTCACGCCAGCAGCAAGGGCCTTGTCGATGCATTTGTAGATCATGGGTCGACCCACACCGATTTGACGCATAAGATCACTGATGGATGATCCATCAGCATAGCCAATCAGAATCTTGGCGCGCCCCACTTCTCTGATGGATGCCGTTCGGGAGCCCGCCAGTTGGGTGAGCATCGTTCTTTGCTCAGCAGTTAGTACCAAAGGGGCGCGGTTGGTTTTTCTGGCCATGATCGTTCTCTCCCAGGAAACATGAAAGTATCATGACCATTATGCTCTAAGATGTAACTATATTGATGGAACGAAATACTACTGCTTATAGGGCTCCGGACTCAGCGCTACAGAACCGGTTTCACTTCGTTGACCGGTTTGTCCCTGTTGTGCCCTGCTGACACCGAAGTGAAATTTTGTGTGGGGAACAAAAACTTTTCCCCAAACTCACGCAAAGCTAGTATTCATGCGGCTTTTGAGTCCTGTTCCGGGCACCACGGCTGTTGATTTCAATGTATTTTTTGCCGAATCTTGAGAGGTATTCGGGATTTAGATCGCTACAAAGCTTAAGCCAAAGGTCAACCACATGGGGTCAATGCTTGGCTACGATCCGGTTTTAGTTGGGAGTTGAACTTCTAGTCAACTGCACCACATCCTTAATCAGTGATGCCGCGAGTTCTCGAAGCTCCGCGACGGAAGATTCCTCAATCTCCAGGAACCCCTCGTATTCTGCGAGGTTTCGTTTGCGATGTGCGTGGTCGATGACCCTCCATTTTGTAGATGGCCATTGCAGAGTGTGCTGCAATGACTGAAACACCAAATAGCGGTTTTCGCTGCGGTAACCATGCCAAC
>CAMCOS010000085.1 GCA_945876565.1 Lautropia mirabilis
GCTGTCTTAGCCAGTTTGGGTGCCACACCCAATGCTAAGCGGGTAGCTGGCGCCCATGTGCTCTTTAACGTGATCACGGCAGTTGCCGCGTTTGTGGTGTTGCCTTGGCTGATTCCCGCGATCGTTCATGTGATTGCCTGGTTGGGGGCAGGTCAGGTGCCGGCAACGACACTGGCGATTTTCAACACCCTGTTCAATGCCTTGGGTATCTTGTTGATTTGGCCGCTGGTCCCTGTGATGACGCGTTGGTTGCAAAGGCATTTTTCAGGGGACGTGAGTGCGGGGGCTCGACCGCGGTATCTGGATCGGACAACCTTGCCTGTGCCGGGGCTGGCGGTTAGGGCTTTGGCCTCAGAGCTTGAGCGTATGTTGGCGCTCGCACGTGATTCGATCTGGTGGGCTTTGCCCACGTCGGTTGCGCAACCCAACGATTATCAACAGAACCTACAAAAGGCTGTGCAGGCTAGGCACGATCTAAAGCGGTTGCTTGCGGCCAGTGAAGAGTTTGTTGAGCAAATGAACCGGGCAGCCATGGATGCTGACACCGGGGAGCGCCTGGCTTGTCTGCTGCGCGTACGTCGCTATCTGGACAATGTCGTTGAGGGTGAGGCTGAGGCCATGGTGTTGGGTAAGGAGCTCGCTCAGATGTCGAGCTTGCAAGTTGAGTATGGCAACTACCTGCAAAGCGTGAGGGCGTGGCTCACCGCCATGGGGGCTGAGCCTTTAGAGAATGCGCAGCAAGCCGAGCAAATGAAGAAAATTGAGCAGATGGAACAAATGGAGCCGATAGAGCCGATGGTTCCTGCAGATCAGGTCAATGGAGAGCAAGTGCAGGAGCAAGTGCGGGAGCAAGTGCGGGAGCAAATTGAGCTTAAAGAAGTCAAATCCTATGAGTCAGCGTACCAGGCCTTAAAGCATGCCATGCTACAGGCAGGCGCTGATGGGCGCTGGCGGCTCGAGCGCATGGAGCGGGCATTAAGAGGGGCTAGCAATGAGCGGCGAGCGCTGCAACAGTTGACCAAGGCTCAGTACTGGTTGAGCAAGGGCTTAACGGTGGAGTTAAACAATGCTGATGAAACTGCTGCGGCATAGACGCCCGACAAAATCAGGGATTATTGATTCCAATCAATTCCAGTTTTAATGAAACGTTCTAGCACGGTGTGACTGTTTGGTTGTCTGCAACTTTTTGTCGGCATTCATTTGTCTGCATTTACTTGTCACCAATTAGCTCACATTAACGAACACGATCCGAGCGATGCTGAAGGTTGCATCGAGGGGCAGTTACCCCCGGCACGCCCAGATACGGAAAAAATACACACAGGCTAGCCATGCTCGGAACACTGATTGAATCCTTGGTTGAAACCTACGGCGCAAGCACCGTACTTGCTGGCGGTGGCGCGATTGTCGGCATTTTGTTTGGGTTTTTTGCGCAACGATCAAAGTTCTGTTTACGAGCAGCCGTGATTGACTTCTGGCATATGCGCTTTGGTGAAAAGCTGTCGATATGGTTGTTGACGTTTTCTTCGGCGGTAATTGCGGTTCAAGTCATGGTGTTGATGGGGTGGCTCGAGAGCAACAACGCCCGCCAGATTTCGGCAACGGGTAGTTTGTCTGGGGCACTACTGGGCGGGATCCTGTTTGGTGTGGGGATGATTCTGACGCGGGGTTGTGCGAGCAGGCTTTTGGTGTTGTCAGCCAATGGCAATTTGAGGGCATTGTTGGCGGGGTTGATATTTGCAGTCACGGCGCAGGCTTCACTCGGTGGAGTGCTCTCGCCACTGAGAGAAGAGATGGCCTCTTGGCGGACGATTGATGGGGGTGTGGCGCGTGACATTCTGGCGAGCTTGGAGCTCAACCACGTCGCTGGTTTGGTGTTTGGGGTGATTTGGGCGATTGCGGCACTCTATTTTGTTCGTTTGAATCGAAATATTTCCAAGTGGGTCTGGATCGCTGGCATTGGTACAGGACTGATGGTCGCTGCTGCTTGGGGCTTTACGCAGTTGGTGCTGAATTACTCGTTTGATGCGATCCAGATTCAGGGGTTGACCTTTAGTGGCCCATCGGCAGAGTGGCTCATGCGAGTGGTCGACACGCCACTGCCCGAGTTTGGGTTTGATGCGGGTATGTTGCCAGGCGTGTTTCTGGGTTCGCTCATCGGTGCCTGGGTGGGTAAGGATCTGAAGTTGGAAGGTTTTAAAGATGGTTACAGCATGCGTCGCTACATTGCGGGTGCTGTCTTCATGGGGTTTGGTTCGATGTTGGCTGGTGGTTGTGCGGTGGGGGCGGGTATTACCGGTGGGGCGATATTTGCGGTGACGGCCTGGATCACGCTGGTGGGCATGTGTTTAGGGGCCGGGGTGACGGACTGGTTGATTGATGGCAGGCCTGAGAAAGTGATGCCCGGGCAGCAGGTGGCGATGCCGGTGGTGCCGTAGGGGGCGTAGGTGTCTGGTTGCGGTGGTTTGGCGCAGTCATTTGCGGCTACACACCTACTTTAATCTGAACAAAAAGCCCGGATGGTTTTGGTGCCGTCTTGGGTGTTGCATGCGTCGCTTTAGGGCGTAACTTCCAAGGGGGCTTTGTCGATATCTCACATCGAGGGCATTCAAGTCCCGAGTCCCGAGTCACGAGTCACGAGTTACAACGACCCACTTCTTCGATGGTGAGGTGGATACAGTGGATGCAGTGGGTATATTGGATGAGGTGGCCCTCTAGGTGGGCGACAGGGACGATGTGTGGAAACTCATCATCGGCATCCCTGCCTACCGATTGATATGAGACCGTCGGCGATTGGTGGTGGCACTACCTTGCTGCCATGATGGCGACTCAGGAGGTTTAGTGATTTAGTGATGCTGGATTTGTCTGTTTGGTTTACAGTTAATATAAAAAATTAATAAATGTAAACCATATAGGCTTTGTTTGATTGTCGTCTCGCACGCTTGTGCGCAAGCTCGCAGCGAAGGCGATTAGGGAGTTCAACCATGTTCAGCATTCGTTTGCACCGTGCCCGTAAAGCGGCTGGTTTGTCTTTACGCCAGCTAGCCGAGATGGTTGGCTTGTCTCATGCTGCGATTAAGAAGTATGAAGACGGTGTAGCCATGCCATCTTCCGACGTTCTGATTCGCCTTTCTGGCGCGCTGAAGGTGCGCGCCGAATACTTTTTTCGGCCTGAGTCGTTGGCGCTTCAGAGCGTTGAGTACCGCAAACATGGCTCCCTGCCTAAAAAACGCCTTGATGCCATCACGCATGAAGTCATTGATCAGATAGAGCGGCGAATTGAATTGGAATCGTTGTTCCCACAGCCGCCAGTCAAGTCATTTCGTTCCATTGATGGCTTGCCTCGTATGGTGAAAAACCTAAACGTCATTGAAGAGGTGGCCGAACAGGTGCGTCTGGCGTGGCAACTCGGGTTCAATCCGATCCCGGATCTGGTCGATGTGTTTGAAACCAGCGGGATCCGGGTTTTTATGGTGGATGCTGATGCCGACAAAAAGTTTGATGGCTTGGCAGCACAGGCAACCGTTAAGGTAGGTGGGCAAAAGGGCGGACAAAATAACGCAATACCGATCATCGTTGTTGGCCGACACTGGCCCGGTGACCGGCAGCGTTTTACGTTGGCCCATGAGTTGGGTCA
>CAMCOS010000086.1 GCA_945876565.1 Lautropia mirabilis
TTGCCCGTGGCCTTGCTCAGTTGGTGATTGAATCTGCCGCTGTGGAGGCGAAAGCCTGCGAAGCATCGGTAAATAAGGCGCAAGCCGAGGTCGGGTCAGACCTTCCTGCAGAGGGAATCCTTGCTCTTTAGGGCGAGGAGGTGATCAACTTAATGCCACTAAAATTAAATGGAAGTAAAAATTAATTCATCAAATTAATATTTATTTAATCAATGTTAGATCCCAAACAAATCCAAGCGCTGTCTGCGGTCGTGCGTGAGGGCAGCTTTCAGGGGGCGGCTCGAGCCCTCAACCTGACACCGGCTGCCATTATGATCAGTTTGTAGCGTTGGTCTGGTACGGCCATTGACTGCCATTTGCCCAGCAAGTCGTCTGACAGGGGTTGATCCGAGTTTTGACGCACGTCTACCAGAAGGCAGGCAGCTCCAGCCGCTTTTTGATCCGTGCTGTCCGGTATAGAGTCTGAAGCCATCAGCGATAAAAGCGATGACCGAACGGATGTTCTATCCAGATGCTCGCCTTCGATCGCGTTTGTTTTAAGCGCTTCAGACAGCATTAGATCGATGGTCGCATCTTCACGCGAGGCAATGGGCAGTGCCTCAAACAAGCCAGCCAAGCGCGCTGAGCTCTTTTGAAAGACTTGTTCCCGATCACCAATCGTGGTTTGGTCAAACCGAAAATTCGGCCAGTCAGCTTGTTGCCATATCCATCTCGTGGCGTGGTTGTATCGCTTATTCACGCCAAAAAACCTCTATTTTTGGCGTGAATAATGTCGCTATTCACGTCAAACAGACGCCACGTTCTAACTAGCCCGCCCGTAGTTGTCCTCAAACCGCACGATATCGTCTTCACCCAGATAGTTTCCAGACTGGACTTCGATGATCTCTAACGGCTCTTGGCCAGGATTCGAAAGCCGGTGCACTGACCCAAGCGGAATGTAGGTCGACTGATTAGGCCCAAGATCCAGCACCTGATCATCACAGGTGATTTGTCCGCGTCCACGCACCACAATCCAGTGCTCGGCACGGTGATGATGCTTTTGCAGGCTGATACTGGCGCCAGGCTTGACCATGATGCGCTTGACCTTGAAATTGTCGCCTTCATCAATGCTGTCGTACCAGCCCCAGGGTCGGTGAACCTTGCGATGAAGTTCGGGCTCAGAGCGTGAGTCAGTTGATAGGGTCTGGACGATTTCCTTGACACGCTGTGCCTGGTCACGTCGTCCAACTAGCACGGCATCGGCTGTTTCAATCACCACCAAATCATCAACCCCGACGGTGCCGACCAAACGATGATTGGCGTGTACGAGACAGTTGCTAGTCTCAATCGTGATGGTGTCGCCATGGGTGACGTTGCCACGACCGTCCTTTTGTCCGACTTGCCAGACGGCATCCCAGGCACCTAAGTCGCTCCAGCCGGCGGCCAGTTCAACCACATCAATCGCAAATTGGCTCCCCGGACACTTCTCGATGACGGCGTAGTCTGCCGAAATGGAGGGGCTAGCGACAAATTCGTCAGCAGCGGGTCGAACAAACTGATGGTCAACAGACTGATGAGCCCAGGCTTTATGGACGGCTTCATACACACCGGGTGCAAAGTGTTGGATGGCCTCTAGCCAGATACTGGCCTTGACGACAAAGAGACCGGCATTCCAGAGATAGTCTCCTGATGCTAGGTAACGTTGTGCGGTTTCGAGATTGGGTTTCTCAGTGAACTGGATCACCGGGGTGCTAGCGCACGGGCGGTCAGATTTTTCGCGCTGAATGTACCCATAGCCGGTTTCAGCATGGGTTGGCGGCACGCCAAGCACAGCTAGTGCGTTTTTGTCTGCCCGCGCGATGGCTGCCTTCAGTGCTACTGTAAATGCGGGTCGATCTGTGACAACCTGATCAGCCGGCGAAACGACCATCACGGGATCTGTGCCGCTTGCTAGTGCTGCCAAAGCGGCCAGTGTAATGGCAGGCGCCGTGTTGCGGCCTTGTGGCTCGAGTAATAACTGCACACTGTCGTCGTGATGAATTTCGCGCAACTGTTCAGTTGCCAGAAATCGGTGCGCGTCATTGGTCACAATCAGTGTCGGCTCGGCTTTAAGGCCCGGCCCAGCAAGATCACGCAACCGCTTCACGGCAAGCTGGAACAGACTCTCGTTGCCTTGTAGTACCAGGAACTGTTTGGGGTAGCCGTTGCGCGAGAGCGGCCACAGGCGAGTGCCTGAACCCCCACAAAGCACAACCGGGACAAATGACACATCTTCAGGCAAGTTCGACATGGAAACATCGCAAAGTTCATCACCCACTCATTATAAGTATTCTTTGCGGCTCTTCAGCGGCGATACACTTTGATCGGAAAGCCACACTAATCGATACGCATTACAGACGATCTCTCGCTGAATATGACTCAACGTCGAATCGCCCACCTAGACATGGACGCATTTTTTGCGTCGGTTGAGTTGTTGCGCTACCCACAGTTAAAAGGCCGCCCGGTGGTGGTGGGCGGCAGGCGGGTACCCTCGCCACAATTGAACGCGTCGGGTGAGTATGCGTGTGGACGCCTTGGGGATTACGTGGGCCGTGGTGTGGTGACGACATCGACCTATGAGGCGCGCGCCCTTGGTGTTTTCTCGGGGATGGGGTTAATGCAAAGTGCCAGGCTCGCGCCGGATGCGTTGTTGCTGCCAGCCGATTTTGAGGCCTATAAGCACTACTCGAGGCTTTTTAAAGAAGCGGTTGCCAATGTGGTTGATGTGGTTGAAGACCGTGGCATCGACGAAATTTATTTGGACCTGACCGACATTGAAGAAGATACTGAGCCGTTGGCCAAGCGCATCAAGCAGGCCGTGCGGGATGCCACTGGTTTGAGTTGCTCAATTGGTGTTTCGCCAAACAAGCTACTCTCAAAGATCTGTTCTGATCTCAATAAGCCCGATGGCTTGACGGTGTTGTACATGCAGGATTTACCCACCCGTATTTGGCCGCTTTCGGTCAGCAAGATCAATGGCATCGGCCCCAAAGCGTCGCGCAAGCTCAACGAACTTGGCATTCAAATCATCGGTGAGTTGGCCCAAGCCTCTGAGCGAATGCTGCAGGAGAAATTTGGTGGGCACTACGGTCATTGGTTGCATCAAGCTGCCAACGGTATTGATGACAGACCATTGGTTACCGAACGTGAGCCTAAATCCTTGAGTCGTGAGACTACTTTTGAGCGTAACTTGCATGTGCGCCACGATCGAGAGGAACTCACCAAAATCACTGATCATCTTTGTCAGCGCGTATCAGACGATCTAAGTGCCAAGTCGCTGTGGTGTCGCACCGTTGGCTTGAACCTAAATTCCTCTGTTACCCGGCCGGCGAGGCGAGTGCTGGCGGTGTTTGGGGTATGTAACGGGCTGCAATTGGTTGCTTGGCGCCGATAATTTCCGCGATGATATAGCGCATCAGGGCCCTCCATCGATCGATTTTTTGTAACTGTG
>CAMCOS010000087.1 GCA_945876565.1 Lautropia mirabilis
GTAGTGACGGTTCGCCGTCTCATACTCCACGTGCGCGGTATTAATCGTGATGCCACGTGCGCGCTCTTCGGGCGCCGCATCAATCTGCGAGTAATCCTTCGCTTCACCACCAAACTTGCGCGCCAACACCGTCGTGATCGCCGCCGTCAACGTCGTCTTGCCGTGATCCACGTGACCAATCGTGCCCACGTTCACGTGGGGCTTGGTACGCTCAAACTTGCCTTTTGCCATTACAAACTCCTAGACCTGAATGGAAGCTGTTAGGATTTAAAAACTACGCACTTTACTGCTACCACTTGCCGCGCCTAACTATGCCTGCTAGGCGATTTTATTATGGTGCCCATGACGCGGATCGAACGCGTGACCTCTCCCTTACCAAGGGAGTGCTCTACCACTGAGCCACATGGGCCTTGCCAAACCTGAGTTTAGCCCTACTCACACAACTACTCGCACAACAACACTCACCGCCATTGGGACCTTCACCGACCTATTAGCAGCCTAACCAGGGCAATTTACCTGATGCGGCTGGAGCGGGTGAAGGGAATCGAACCCTCGTCGTAAGCTTGGAAGGCTTCTGCTCTACCATTGAGCTACACCCGCATGAGTCAATTTTCCCAAACAACGTATTCTCTTTGGTGGAGAGGGTTGGATTCGAACCAACGTAGGCGCAAGGCCAACAGATTTACAGTCTGCCCCCTTTAACCACTCGGGCACCCCTCCAAAAGAGAACCGTCAATTATGAAGGTGAATTCTTAAATTGTCAAGAACTAGCCTATTCCAATATGAGATGCGTCTAAGGGGTGTCTCGTGTTTCTAACATGAGATGCGTCTAAAGCGCCTTGTCATTTGTCGTCGATCATTACCAAATGGTGATCGACATGAACGAAAAAAGACTCGATAGTATCGAGCAATTGGCCCAGTATCTGGGACTCACGGCGATGCTTAGCCCGCGCGTTTTCGGGGGTGAGGTCGAGCGCCAGAGCCACGTTAAGCGGGTGCTATCGCGGTTTAACTACCCCCATCTAGGCCGCGCTGACAAAGGAGTGGTCAAGCGGTATCTGGTGCACGTCACGGGGTACAGCAACCAGCACTTAACCAAACTGGTTGCCCGATTCACGGGCAAGCAACCCTTAGGGCAGCGCAAATCACCAGCAGCTGGCTTTAACCGGCGCTACACCGATGCAGATATCTTGCTGCTGGCCCAGATGGACAAGTTACATGACACGCCTAGCGGCCAGGCCATCAAACACCTGCTAAAGCGCGCGTACACAGTCTTTGGGGATAAAGCCTTTGAACGGCTATCAAACATCTCCGTGGCACAAATCTATAGCCTGCGTGCCACCGACCGTTATCAAGACCAGCGCGTACAGTGGCGACACACGAGGCCAAGCAAAGCTGTGGCGATCGGTGTGCGCAAAGCGCCCGAACCCGAGGGACGTGCGGGCTTTATCCGCATTGGCAGCGTGCAACAGGGCGATTACGACGGCGTAAAGGGCGTCCATCACATCAATGCAGTGGACTGCGTCACACAATGGGAGACTGTGGCTAGTTGCGAGAAGATCTCTGAGGCTTACCTGCTACCGGTATTGGAAGAAATCATCGAGTCTTTCCCGTTCGAAATCCTCGGCATACACGCTGACAACGGAACGGAATACATCAACAAGACAGTGGCAAAGCTGCTGGACAAGCTCAACATCGAGCTCACCAAGTCCAGACCCAGGCACTCAAACGACAATGCGCTGGTAGAGGCTTAAAACGGCGTGGTCATCCTTAAGTTTCTGGGCTACAGCCATATCCCGCAACGGCATGCCGAGCTGATGAACGTGTTTCATCGCGAGCGCTTCAATCCGTACTTGAGCTACCACCGTGCCTGCCACTTCCCACTGGAGGTGGTGGACAAAAAGGGCAAAAGGCGGAAAACCTACCCGCAAAACAGGACGCAAACGCCATTCGAGAAACTCAGCAGCATGCATGCGGATCTGCGAAATCTGAAGCCTGGCGTCACCCTGGAGGAGCCGACCAAATATGCCTTGAGCATGAGAGATAATGAGGCCGCAGACCGAATGCAAAAAGCGCGGGCTGCAATGTTTGAAGCAATTAACCAACGACGACAGCGCGCAAGCGCGTGAATGGGGCAACTGAAAAGCCTGTGCAGATGCGCACAGCCCGGCAAAAGCCGGGTACCCACCTAAGCGCTACGCGCTTGCCGTGCAGAGCTCGTGGATAACGCCTGATGGGTTACCCACCACCTCTACACCGCCCGGTGGCTGCACACATCAACACAGGCTGCCAGCCACCAGCTTTAGAAGCATGTACATATTAGAAAGGACTGAACTTACCTGTCCCAGGACTAGCCTGTTCCAACATGAGATGCGTCTGAAGCGCCTTGTCATTCGTCGTCGATCATTACCGACTGATGATCGACATGAACGAAGTAAGACTCGATAGCATCGAGCAATTGACCCAGTTTTTTGAACAAACAGCGGTGCTTAGCCAGCGCATTTTGGGGGGTGAGGCCGAATACTGGCATAAGTTAGTTTCCGTAGTTTTTTGACGGCGTTTAAGTGTTTCATTTGAGGTTAGACGAGTTCGAAGTTTTGTTTGTTTTCAATCAGGGGCGTTGATCGTCGAACACAGCGGAAGGTGAAACGCCCCCCGATTGTTTTCGGTGGTTGGATTGCAATGAGGGCCGGGATCGCGCCGGTGCGCAAATGATTGGCATCGAAGGGTGCTTGGATGCACAATGAGCACGCATATGAGGACTGCGCGCGCAGTGCTTAATAGCCTTTACTCGCTGGTCATCAATGACTAATAGATCAACATTACACCGAATTATTTACCTGCTCCAGAATCACCTTCAATCCGTAACGTAGATATGATCTGGCGGTTGTTCGTTGACATAACGCTGATGCATTCCAACATATGCTTGTTCGAGGCGTTTAGCGAACAGTTGCCCATTGAACAGAGGAGCGGTTAAGCGGTTTCGATCAAGCTTTTCCTTGATCTGCTTCAACAGTACTGGATTAGTCGCCAGACTTATCGCCTTCTTACGGTAGTCTTCACGACTTTCAGCAATGAGTTCAGGCATGTCTAGCGCAGACAG
>CAMCOS010000088.1 GCA_945876565.1 Lautropia mirabilis
GGCAAACGACTTAGCCTGACCGACAAACGGCAACAATGCGCTGGCGCTGCGCGCGTGCCCAAAACGATCTAGCAAGTATCCTAAGCGGCGAATGCAAGAGGTTTCGTACTGGGTTGCCAAGCTAGCGAGTTTGGCAACTCTGGCTTTGCTTCGGGGGGAAATGCCAAGGCAGAAACTTCAGACCGCCTTGGGTCTGAAACATGAAGGCCACTGCAGAGCCGTCTATCAAAACCAGCACTGGCGCAAGGTTTTATTGAAATGACAGTGCCAGACAAACCGCACAGTTGCGAGCAACGTTATGGTCTGGCGGAACTCGGGCACCAATGGCTGCAGACACACGGCTATGAGGGCTTATCGTCCACAACCAGCCCCGTAAGTCGTCTCGCAATTGGCACACACTTTCTGAGGAGCTCCACCATGGCGGCAGCTTCGGCTTTTGAAACCGGTGGAAATGGCGAAACATAGGATGTGTTGTTGCGCCGCTCATGCGCTTTACTTACGATGACAAACTCACCTGCTGATAATCGTAGATCCTGAGAGACTCGTTGGATAGCAAGATTACGTCCAGCGTCTTTGGTTCTCACCCCATAGAACTCGAGGATGGCCTGTACAAGCGCGAAGTAACCTTCATAAGCCAGCGTGAAAACCTGCAAAGTGCGCGCGGCATCGAGGCTAGTTGCCACATCCAAATAATCCTGCGCATTATTCAGATATCCTGCAACTGCACCTTCGGTGGGCTCTACTGGTTCCAACGCTCGGGTCTTGATGAGATTTTCATATTCGGGGGGTCGGTTCATTGGGCAATAATTGCAGTTTATCGCCGTGAGCTATCCGGTGAACGACAGGATCGTTCGCCACTAGATCGCGCCACTCTTGCTGTTCATAAAGGTGCAAGTGTATCGTGCGACCAATTTCCTGTTCGACAACATGGGTTGCTTGGGCCAAGGGAATCAATGCAACTGTGCCTACCACGGCCAAGTCCACATCACTTTTTTCGGTGTCCGTGCCTTTAGCTACCGACCCGAACACAAAAGCATCCTCGATTCGGTCTGCAAATGGCTCTAACGCGCGCTTTAGCGGCTCTGCCAAGCCGAAAGTTTTGCGTGATACGCTGCAAAGCTCTGGATACAGCAGGTGGTGAATGTTTGCCTTGATGTGTCGCTCGCGCCCACGCCGTGGTTCTTCAATGAGCACGCCAGCCTCAAGCAATCTCTCAATCTGCAACTGGGTACTGCCGCGTCCTGTTGCAGCGACTGCAATCAACTCCTGCAGCGTGTAGGCGCGATCCGGATGCGCTAGCGTGACTGCCAAGATGCGCTGAACGGTCGGCGTGAACAAAATATCAGCGGCGCCCATAATACCTATACTGTGGCTTTAAAGCCCCATTATATGGATTAACGCGTGGTTCAACAAGATAGGCTTCAGATCGACCGCATGCCCGCTTAATGCCTCCGATAGGCGCAGCCATGTTGACCATGCCAGCTCAGGCCGAGAGCTGCGCTAGCCAATGCGCGGCATCTGAGATCTCGATGCCGTCCTTGGTCTGGGGTTGGCGCAAGTCGCCCAAGATTTGAACCGCTTTGGCGCTCGGGAATTGACCCGCAAAACGTTTAAGTGCCGGATGCAGCTTGGTATCAGCGGCCTTGCATTCGATCAGATCAGTGAGCTCGCGTTCGTCGCTGATCACAAAGTCAACCTCGGCGCCGTCTTTGGTTCGGATATAGTGCACCTCAGTTTCACGACCACGACTGTCTTTTAGGAAGTTCACGTGTTTGAGCAACATCGCTGCCGTTGCGTTTTCTAGTTTCACGCCATGGTCACCGCGCACCAGGCCAGTGTCATAAAAGTAGACCTTGGGTGTTTGCAACAAAGCCCTCGCGACGTTGCGATGCCAGGGGTGAACGGTAAATATGATGAATAGTGCCTGCAGGATCTCGAGATAGCTTGAGACCGTGCCATGCGAGACACCGAGATCGCGTGCAAGCAATGCCACGGATAGCGGTGACCCAACCCGACCGCGCAACAGTTCAACGAGTACCCGCATGGTGCTGACTTCCCTTAAGCACGAAAGCTCCAGGATGTCATCGCGAATCATCCTATCTAGATACAGGCTGCGCCAGCGCTGGGCATCGACTTCATCTTGCGCCAAGCACGCCTCGGGAAACCCACCGCAATCAATCAGGTGCTTTAGTGCCGCGCCAGGCGCGGCAGCCGTGACATCACACCATTCTTTGACTGAAATCGGATGCAACCGAAACGCAAAAAACCTTCCCGCCATGGAATCGCCGCTGTAGCGAAATGAATCCATACGTGCACTGCCCGTCACCAAAATCGCTTGATGCTCGCGGCGGCCATCAAATACGCCCTTGAGCCAATTTTTCCAGAGAGGCATCTTGTGGATCTCATCAAACACCAGCAGTTGTGCATCCGATCGCCAGGACTGCTGGTTTAAAACCACACGATCTTGAGCCACATCCCAATTCAAGTACTGGGCATTCGGGAAGTGCGGCAGGCAGCAGATGCTTCGATAGCGTGGTTTTGCCGACTTGGCGCGGACCGGTGACGATGACCATCTTGCGGTGCAAGTCTTTTTCAATGAGGTGATCCAGATAGCGTTTCAAGCGACTTTTTTATATCAAAATCGAAAAAAGTCGCGACTTTTCCATTAAGGTGAATAAAAGTCGAAAAAGGCTAATGGGCAGGCTCACGAGCGCGATGGCCCTTAGCGCTGCGCTCGCTGTAGGCCGACCGTCGCCATGGGGAACTAAAAGCGTGCAGCGGACTGGGCACTTCTAACGCTTGGCAACCGGCATCACTAAAAACATCACGGCAGCTTAAGAGACTATTCGGGACCATGGTTAATGGTTTTGGTGCTTTGAAACACCAATGACCATCACGGCAAGCCCCGCCATTCAGGCGGGGATGTAATCATGCTTGCAGCAACCGGTCAAGCAACCGTGCCAGCGAGATGACGGTGACATCATTGCCTACACCAAACTCCTCATCGCCACCGTAGACAACAAATTTGTGAGTCGCGCCAATATCCTGGCAAGTTTGATTGAAATGTTTGCCCAGCTTAGGCGCCACGCCAT
>CAMCOS010000089.1 GCA_945876565.1 Lautropia mirabilis
GAACAGTTCCCTGAAATTGAATCGTTCTGGTCTGTGGCTAAATCAAAAAACTCGCTCTGGAGCCCTAGCTACTTCGCGAGCAGCACAGGCGGGGCTTCGATTGAAGTACTCAAGCGCTATATTCAAGAACAAAACCGACCTTATTGACCGTTTGTCCCCGCCCTGAACGGCGGGGCTTGTCGTGATGGTCAAGGCAAAGATCAAATACAGACGCGCCAATCGACTGCTTGGCTGATCATTTAGCAAGGACAAACCGTAAAAAGCATGTCGAAGGTTGATGACCAATGCCGCTAGCGCCAAAGAAGCCACAGGCAAACCAGCCGCCAGCATCGGAATCATGGCGAACTGTGAGGCACCGGCATAAACCAGCAGGCTCGCCGCCAAGGCCAAGTACCAGGCGCCGCCAGCCTGCACAAATAAAAAGCCGAACACCATCCCCAGTGGCACATAGCCCATGGCCACCGGCAAAGACATCGACAGGGTTGAAGTTCGCACACCAAGCTCCTGAATGAACCAGCGAGATGGTAGCGCAGGATTCGCGGGATCATCCCGTCTGTCGATCACACACATAAGCGGGCGCACCCGCTATGCTTGGATAAGCGCACATTTCGCTAGCCAGTAACTAATAAGAAACAAATCACAAACACATCAAAAACACATCAAAAACATACAGAAAACTGAAGGCTTCTCATGACTGATTCATCACCCAAACCCGTTTCTTGCTTTAGCGTTCCAGAGATCGATTCTTTACCTGAGGACATTCGGCAGCGTTTGCAAACCGTCGAACAAAAAGCCGGTTTCATCCCCAACGTGATGCGGGTGCTCGCCAGACGCCCTGCTGAGTTTCGGGCATTCATGGCCTACCACGATGCGTTGATGGAGGGCGACAGTGGGCTAAGCAAGGCCGAACGTGAAATGATTGTGGTCGCCACATCAGGCGCTAACCATTGCCAATACTGTGTTGTGGCACATGGCGCGATCTTGCGGATCCGCGCTAAAAACCCTCTGATTGCCGACCAGGTTGCCACCAACTACCGACAAGCCGACATCACACCACGCCAGCTTGCGGTGCTCGATTACGCCATGAAAGTATCGCGCGAGTCGTCCGAGCTCACCGAAGCTGATCGCAATACAGCCAAAGCGGCTGGGCTATCAGACGAAGACTTGTGGGACATTGCCAGCATCAGCGCATTTTTTGCGATGAGTAACCGACTGGCAAGTGCTACCGAGATGCGGCCAAACGACGAGTTTTACGCCATGGGGCGTTAAAAAGAGGCGCTCACAACAACCGAATGGTGCTTTGATGCGCCTCGTTTTAACTGCGAAATGACCTACTAGATTGAGCCTAGCGGATAATCTTGGCTTTTTCTTGCAAGGATTGAATGTAATTTGACAACTGCTGTTGAGCGGCTGTCTGACGCAGTTGACCTTCAATGTCCTTTTGCGCGGGCGGGGTGTAGTCCCTGATATCATCGACTCTCACCACATTCCAGCCCAGGCGTGTCTGCAGCGGCGCCGCTGTAATTTGACCCTTGCCCAAGTTCACCACGACCGTGCCCACCGCAGGCACCATTTGTTGGGGCAAGAGCCAATCGAGTGCACCGTTTTGATCTTTGCTAGGGTCGGTCGACTCCTCGGCGGCTATTTGCGAAAAGAGCTTGCCGGGGTCATCAGCCTTTTGCAATTCGGCAATGATCTGTCGCGCGCGCTCTTGAGTCGGCACCGCGATCAAGCTAAGTTTATATTGCTTCTCGCCCTTAACGTCGCCCAGAAACGTCTGGTACTGAGCGGCGATCTGATCCTGCGTCACGGGATTGTTAGAGGCATAGTGATTAAGCAACAGATTCGACAAGAAATTTTGCTGCATCTGTTGCCACTGAGTCTGGGCCTCAGCTGTCTGCTCTAACTTAAGCTTCTGTGCTTCCTGAGCAAGCACCTCACGCCCGATCAGCTCGTTTTGCAGGGCTTGCCTCAGCTGAGGACTGTCTGCCTGCCCTTGAGCCACATTGGCGCGTACGTTGACCTCTAGTAAAGCATCACTGAGGGGCTGACCGTTGACCGTCGCAAATGTGCCGGACGGCAAGCCTTGAGCAAACGATGCAGTGCCAATCAGCACCGCCGTCAAACCCAGACAGACTCGGTAGCCACTGGCTCGGCACAACCGTTCAAATTGATGCATGATTAAATCTCCCTATTCGCCTAAACAACATTCAAATTTTACCATTAAGCAATCACAACAGACCTTCCGGTTGCTTGTCGGTCCTGCTTTGTACTACCGATACACGCTCGATTAGATGGGTGATCAAAGCACTTGAAAATTTTCTTGCTAACATACCCCTGAATTTTGCCATCGTGCACCAGAATATAAACATGTATTGGTACGTTGTCCACACAAAGCCCAAACAAGAATCCCGCGCGCTCTTGAATCTAGAGCGCCAGGGGTTTGAATGCTTTTTACCAACCATCCCAGTAAAAAGAGTCAAAAGCAAAGCTTTTGAAATTGTTGCTGAACCGCTGTTCTCGCGCTACCTGTTCATCGAGCTCGACACCACTTTGTCGGGTAAAAGCTGGGCCCCCATTCGCTCTACCCTGGGCGTGAGCAAACTCGTTACATTTGGCACTGAACCTGCACGCGTGGACCCCGGGCTGATCGAGATTTTGCGAAACCAGGAAAGCGCACTGGCCCAGTCGCCAGTTTCCCAGTATCAACCAGGCGATCTGGTGCAAATTAAAGACGGGCCATTCAAAGGGCTTCAGGCTGTCTACCAGATGGATGATGGCGAAATGCGCGCCATGGTGCTCATTGAACTGATGCAAAGGCCAACCCGCATGCAAGTTGAGATTGGAAACTTGCAGAAAGTCGGCTAATCGTACCCGTCGCACTGATACAACCGACAAACCTCTTTTGATCACCTCCTCGCCCTAAAGAGCAAGGATTCCCTCTGCAGGAAGGTCTGACCCGACCTCGGCTTGCGCCTTATTTACCGATGCTTCGCAGGCTTTCGCCTCCACAGCGGCAGATTCAATCACCAACTGAGCAAGGCCACGG